>JAFAPC010000152.1 GCA_019247305.1 Pseudonocardiales bacterium | reverse complement strand
CACCGTCGCAAACCTCCCCACGCACACGCCCGCGGTCGGGGCGAGCCGCGGCACGGTCGCCTTCCTCCAGGGCTGCGTGCAGCGCGTCTTCTTCCATCACGTGAACGAGGCGACGGTGCGCGTGCTCGCCGCGGAGGGATTCGAGGTGTTCGCCCCCGCCGACCCGCGCTGCTGCGGCGCACTTCAGCTCCACAGCGGCGAGGACGACCCGGCGCGCGAGCTCGCGAAGCGCACGATCGAGCGCTTCGACGGCTGCGAGCACGTGGTCGTCAACGCCGCGGGCTGCGGCTCGGCGATGAAGGACTACGCACATCTGCTGCGCGACGATCCGCACTACGCCGCCCGCGCGCAGGCTTTCGTGCAGCACACCCGCGACATCTGCGAGCTGCTGGTCGAACTCGGCCCGGTGGCACCACGGCACCCGCTGGACGTCACGATCGCCTACCACGACGCCTGCCATCTCGGGCACGCTCAAGGCATCCGGACCCAGCCCCGCGAGCTGCTGCGCGCCATCCCCGGATTGACGCTGATCGAGATCCCGGAAGCGGACCTGTGCTGCGGTTCGGCGGGGATCTACAACCTGCTCCATCCTGAGCCGGCCACCGAACTGGGGGACCGCAAAGCCCGTAACGTCCTCGCCACCGGCGCCTCGGTGCTCATCACCGCCAACCCGGGATGTCTGATGCAGATCGCGGCCAGCGCCCGACGGCTCGGTGCACCCCTCACGCTGGCGCACACCGTCACCGTGCTGGACGCCTCAATCCGGGGGGTGCCGCTGCGCGACCGCTGACCCGGCACGGGGCGTTAGTGGTGTCGGGCACTGTGAGTGAAGTAGGTGGTGAGTCGTTCGTCGAGTTCCCGCAGGTGTGGGGAGTTGGCGCGTAGGGGTTGGAGGTGTCGGTGCAGGGTGCGCAGCCGTTGTGTGATCATGGTTGAGGTGACGTCGGTGGCGGAGCGCAGCGCGTCCCGGCCGTACGCCACGGCCTGCTCCCAATCCCGGCCGCGCAGATGGGTGAGAGCGAGATCGAGTTGGTCGATACACCGGCCACGAACTTTCCAAGGAGCAACGGCTTGCAAGGCTGTGGTGCCCAGGGTGATGGCCTGCTGGGTCTCGCCGATCCCGCGCAGACACACGGCGACGTCGGCTGTGAGAGAACTCTCGGAGTAGAAGAGGCGCCAGGGGGGCTCGTCGCCGGGGCGTACCAACTCGTAGCGCCGCTCAGCGCTCAGCGCGGCCTGGCGTGCCGCGTAGGTCTCGCCAAGCAGGGCCAAGCCGCGGGCCTCCAGCGCGTGCAGCTCGGCGGCGAGCGCTGGGGTAGCCGTGCCCTGCGTGATGGTCAGTCCGGCTCGGGCCAGGGCCACGGCTTGGCGCCCGTGGCGTACCGTGTCCTGCTCGGTCGGGAGGTTTTCGCCGATCCGGACGGTCATCCGGCTCATCGTGGCCAGCCCGAAGGCCGCATACCGCCGGTCTCCGGCTCGCATGGCCAGATCGAGTGCCTGGATATAGTACCGCTGTGCCAACGCATCCCGGCCGGTATCGCCGGCCATGAAGCCGGCCAGCCGGGTAACCTGGGCGACCCCGGACAGCAGGGCTGTGCCGATCTTTTCCGAGTAGCTGCCGTGCAGCAGCTGGTTGGCCTGCCGGTTCAGCAGCGCCACCGCCTGCTCCCGCACCCGCCCCGAGCCGAACTGGAAACCCAGCCTGATCAGATGGTCGACCTGTTCGGTGAGCACCTGCACATCAGCCATCCCCACCCGCTGACCCGCCGCGCGGGCCCTGACCTGCGCCGGGGGCACGAGGAGAGCGATCACCATGGGTTCGGCAAACGCCGGCACGCTGAATGCCGAGCCCAACAGCAGCTTGCGGCGGCGCATATCCCGTTCCGAGAGCTCAACGACCGTGCGGAGTGTACCCTCCAGTGTGCCTGAGCAGGTCAACCCATCATAGGGGTCCTCCCCAGTGGGCTCCTGGTCGATGAACCCGCAGTCGGTGACCCTCACCTGCCGTTCCAACCGCCGGGACAGCACCGTGGCGATCAGGCGCGGCACCGGGTGGCGCGGCTGAGCCCCGCTCAGCATCCGGCGCACCGAGGTGGCGTTGGTGCCCAGATGCGTCCCTTCCCGGGCGGCGGCGCTGATGACCGCACGGGCCAGCCCAGCATTGCTGATCTGCGCTTCCTCCAGCAACGCCCGCAACGCCTCGTTGCCGACCCCTGTCCCACCCGCACCACCCATGCTCGTGCCAACCCCTCGTCTCCGTTTGCCCGCTGAGTGCGGTCCATCGTGGACCGTCACCGGACGAACGGGAAAGCGGGCACCGCCGAGTGACATCCCAGTGACACCCCCGTCCCGCACGTCGACCCGTTGCCTGGCCGCAGTCACCGCTAACGCCGATGAGACGGGCGTTCACTACATGTGTCAGATCGTCGTGAAAAGTTGTCCAGGACCGCCCAGGCGAGATCACCTCGGAAAGAGCGGCCACGTGAGTACACTCCGAGACTCGTACATCAGGACTGCCGTGGAGACCACGCAAGCTGATGCAGTGCGCAGGGCGATGGTCGCGGAATTGCGTGAGCCGACGGCGATCCGCCGAGCAGGCCGTCCGCCGCGCGCCTCAGGGAGAGCTGATGTGGGCGCAACCTGATGATCCTGACGTCGCCGAGCGGATGCGAGCTGCCCACAGTCGGGCCCGGAGCGCTCTGGGTGTTCTAACCGACCAGGACGTCCACGAGGCGTGGGGCTGGCGCGGCAGGACCCTCAGCCGGCCCGTCATCGCACCCAATGGTCCAGCCTGGCTCCGCATCGCCTGTGCCCCTACCGGCCACATCGTTCCCACTTTCTGGGACGGCTCACTTGACGCCGAGCAGGTGATCCCAGGGTCGGTACCGCGCCCCCGGCTGCGCGCCACCCACGACTGGACCCACGACCTCTGGGAGTACCGAGCGGAGCTGTACGACCGGGTATCCACCCACCCCGCCGCGACGCCCCCCACCCCGCTGACCGAGCCCGACCTGCCATCAACCTGGTGGGCAGCGCTGCGAACCGCACTCGACGACATCGCCACGGTCCCCACCCACCGCTTCACAGTCCGCCAGCACTACCTCGACCGCGCCATGCCCCGCTTCCTCGGCATACCCATCGACACCACGGCGCCGTCCTGGTCGACCGCTCACGGCAACTTCCACTACGCCAACCTCTGCGCGCCCACCCTGCACATCCTCGACTGGGAGGGCTGGGGCCTCGCCCCCAGCGGCTACGACGCCGCCGTCCTGCATAGCCACAGCCTGCTGGTCCCGCGCCTCGCCGCCCGGGTCCGCCGCGAACTCGCACACCTGCTCGATACCCCCACCGGCCGATTCGCCGAACTAGTCGCCATCACCCAACTCCTCCATAGCGCCACCCGCGGCGACCACCTCAAGTTGGCCGAACCACTCCGCCACCGCGCCGCCCTGCTGCTGGGCCGCCCGATTTCCTCCGCACAGCCAGTACCAGAAGGGAGCACCTCGTGCAGGAAGTAACGGCCGACTCGGCCTGTGCCGCGCAGCTGCGGGGCAGCCTCACTGACGAGTTGGTGGCCACGGGCACGATCGTGTCTAAGAAGGTCGAGGCGGCGTTCCGCATGGTGCCGCGACACCTGTTCGCTCCCGGGGCGACGCTGGAGCAGTCCTACGCCCAGGACACCGTGCGCACCAAGCGAGACGAGCACGGCACCACGATCAGCGCAGTATCCGCGCCACAGATCCAGGCCATGATGCTGGAACAGACCCAGCTCGAAGCTGGTATGCGGGTCCTGGAGATCGGGTCCGGCGGTTACAACGCCGCGTTGATCGCTGAGCTGGTCAGTGAGGGTGGCGAGGTCACCACCGTTGATATCGATCCGGACGTGGTCGATCGTGCCCGGGACTGCCTGGCGGCAGCGGGGTACAACAAAGTCAACGTCGTGTTGGCTGACGCTGAGGGCGGTGTGCCCGAGCATGCGCCCTACGATCGGATCATCGTCACCGTCGGGGCGTGGGACATCCCCCCTGCTTGGTCTGGTCAACTTGCCGAGGGTGGGCGGATGATCGTCCCGCTCCGGATGCGCGGCCTGACCCGCTCGGTGACCTTCGAGCGGGACGGGGACCACCTGGTCAGCCGCGACTATCGGCTGTGCGGGTTCGTGCCGATGCAGGGCATCGGCTCCCACAACGAGCGGGTGGTCTCCCTCGACGGGAACAGAGTCAGCCTGCGGATCGACGGGGAACAGCCTGCTGACGCTGACCGCTTGCGGGACGCCTTGTTGGGCCCGAGGGTCGAGCGCTGGTCGGGCGTGGAGGGCGGCCCCACCGAGCCTTTCGACGACCTGGACCTGTGGGTTGCTACTGTCGTGGACGATTTCGGTCTGCTCACGGCGACGAAAGAAGCGATCGACAGCGGCCTGGTCAGCAAATCCACGCGGGTTGGCGCCAAGACGATGGTCGCGGGGGGGAGTTTCGCCTACCGAGCCTCAGCACGCCCGGTCGATGCGGAACGCACCAGGTTCGAGTTCGGCGCGTACGCACACGGCCCCGACGCCGTACGCCTCGCGGAGGACTACGTCGACCTGATTCAGGCGTGGGATCGGGATCATTGTGGGAGTCCGGGTGCGCGTATCGAGGTGTATTCCTCTGCGGCCTCGGATGCGGAACTCCCGCCCGGGCGGGTCATCAACAAGAGACACACGCGAGTCGTCATCTCCTGGCCCGGACAGCGGCAATATCCGAACCGAAAGCCATAGCTCTCGGAGAACAACACCATGAAGGAGACAACGTGACGGTTCAGAGGGATCAGAGGGCGGCTGTAGCAGGCGACCCGGCAGAGGACGCGGAGTTCGATCTCGATATCAGCATCGTCGAATCCGCTCCGGTCGTCGACGAGCTGATGCGGATAACCAGCGACAACTGCGGAGCGACGTGCGAGAGCGCCTGTCGCGACACCGGTTGTTAGCCGGTGTGATTCGACGCGCGTCCGTGTTCACGGTGTCGGGGTCTGCCATGACCCCGACACCGCAGCGGTTTGAGTTCTGTGGGGGCGGTGTTGTACCGGTTCGTTGATGCCGCACTGGCGCGGGTAGCCGCCCTGCCGTCCGGGATGGAGGTTCCGCCGTGGCCGGACCTGACCGGCAGTAAAAGTGAACATGTGGCGCAGTGGCGCCGCTGGCTGGAGCAGGTGTGGGCACAGGACGCGTTCGCGTCGGCCGTCGAGGTGGCCAGCCCAGCGCTGGCTCACCGTGTCCGGGAAGTATGCGCCGGCCGCGAGCAGCGGGTGCGTCAGGTGCGGCGTGCGGTGGTGTCCGTCGTCCGGTACCTGCTTCGGATGAGGAGCCGGGCGACGCCGTTTGGTCTGTTCGCCGGGGTGGCGTCGGCCCGTTTTGGTCCCGAGCTCCGGCTGCACTATGGGGAGGAGCACCACGCGGTGGCGCGGGGTGATACCGAATGGCTGGTTGGCGTGATCACGTGCCTGGAACGGTGCCCCGAGCTGCGGTGTCGGCTGCCGGTTATGCGGAACAATCTGTGTTTCGTGCGTGACGGGCGGCTGGTGGTGGGCTGCCAGCAGCGGCGCGCTGGGTCGGGCCGAGCGGAACTTGGTCGCCGTCCTGCTGCTTGCCTTCGCCGTACTGAATTCCTCTGAGTCGCCAATGTCCCCCAATGGTACTGTTAGATTCCCCTTTGGTACTGCTTGGCAGGTTTCCGGGGACGGCGGCGACCATGCGCTCGTAGGGGACACAGTACTGACGGTTAGCCGCGAGAACACCTCTGGAGTTAGCGCCGGAACTGGAGCTCTCCAGTGGCGGTTTCAGCCTCCTCCGGGTTTCGACATCGTAAGCTGGGCAACAACCAACGATTCCGTTGTCCTGTCCATGGAGACCAATCCTGGGCCTGGTTATCGCTGGGCGACGGTAGGACTTGACTCCTCCACTGGAGCGCGGTTGTGGGACGAGGTCCAGCCTGAGCTGATCCCCTCTCCGGAGTTTTTCATGCACGGTGGCCCACCAGACAGGCTTGCCTCCGGCGCAGGTGTGATCATTGTTCCGTGGCGGGTTCTTATCACCAACGCGCATCTGGGTATCATGGGCATCGACGCACGCACCGGAAGAATCGCCTGGTTGCAGTGGCTGAACAGACTGAAGATCGGTCATTTCAGCCACTGCGACGTTCTTCCCGGTGGCATATTTCTTGCCGACATCAGGCCGCTGGTGGCCGCCGATGACCAGGTAGCTGCTGTGGCCGCCCGGTGTCAGGAGGGCCAGGCAGTGCTCGGCTTCAACCCGCGTACTGGCGCACCACTGTGGGCGGTCCCCGTCCCACTCACCGCCGGGACAGTATTTGGGCAGCTTCTTGTCAGCGACCGGGCGATCCTGATGGCCTGGGGTGGCCATGGCGTCATCATCGACACCAGCGGCCGGGTCATCTACCAGGGAAGCGTCCCGGACGAGGAACTAGCGGTGGTGGTGACCGGCGACATCGCCGTGATGTCAGGTAGCGATGGTGGCGGGCATGACCTGCTCACCTCTCTGGACCTGCGGACCGGCCAAACACTGTGGTCACAGTCCCGGACCAGCCCTGATCCCCCCAACTCGGTTAGCCGCAACGCCTATCTCAGCCTGGCAACAGCCGGCGGCGCCGTTCTGGGAGGCCGATCCGCAGCAGGCCGGAATCTCCTAGCCTCAGTCATTGACCGGATCGACCCGGTCACCGGGGCCGTGCAATCCACCACCATCCCTGTAGTTGGCGGCGCCTGGATCGCGACGTTCCACGATCTTCTGCTGGTCCACAGCGCTGAGGAGATCACCGCCTTCCGGCTCACCGCGGGTGAATCGCCTTCCAGCGAGAACGCACCTGCGCCAGATGACCAGTGGCCCGATGCGTGCGCACTGCTAACGCCCGAGCAGATTCAGGACATACGACCGCAAAGCCTGCTCAAGATAGTCAGGGGCTTCAGCAGCGTGGCAGGGGATTCGCTGCGCAACCCCACCGAGTGCCGGTTTGATGACCTGCAAAGCGGAATCGGAACTGATCCACGAAGTCCAAGCCTGGAGCCAGCGGGTGAGCTGTCAGGCAATGAGCTGTTCAGGGTGACTGTCACCTGGGTGGCCCGGTATCAGCGAAGCGCGGCGACGCTGGCCGAGGACGCACGCGCGAACAAACCATTACTTCCCACCCCCGGAATCTGGGCATTCGGCGACCCAGTGCGGGAGGTCACAGCCAAAGTGGGGGCCGTCATCGTCCAAGTAAGCTCCGCGGACTTAACTGTGCCCGCTATCGAGCTCGCGCGCGTAGTCCAGCAACGTCTCGATTCCCTGGGATGCCAGACCAAATGCGTTTCCACAGCCGCAAGCGCTCATTCATCGGCGTGCGGTGTGACAGTCAACAGCCCACACCAGTCGACCGAGGCACCCGAGTCGATCATGGGCGAAGCACGGATCATATGCGATCATGCTACGGACCGAGTCACTGTTGCCGCCCACATCGAAATGGGTGATACGCACTGGGGCGGCCAGCAAGGAGACATCCTGGACACCATCGCATCAGCGACCGCAAAACATGAGTACGTCCGTCAAGCCGTCACCGGCTGCGTCCCGGGCACCTTCCGAACCGCCGCTCGCATTGTGGCGGAAAACGGAAACGACTTCGGTGACGAGTCACCATGGAACTACAGTCAACCAGTCACCGTTTCTTGCCGATATACTCACGGCAACATGACAACGGTGCCGGTTGAAGTATGCCCGGCGATGCAGAACAACGCTGGCACCGAGCCCAGCGTTCCGGTACCTCCCCAACTATCCTATCCTGCGATCATCCCGCTGCCCGCTGATGCTCAGGTATACGGAGCCGGTGTCCCCGCCGACGCCACACCTGAGAACAAACCCGAGGTCGCGTACATCGTGGGACCAGCCTCGACACCATGCACGACCAAGGCCGCGGACCGGCAGGTCATGGGAAATGCAAGGGCAGGAGTTGGGCTTTCAGGCCAAACGGAAGTCCAGGTTGGTCGCTTCGGCGCCAACGACACCGCCAACGACGCGACCGCGATCCTCTATACCCCCTCCAGAGAGGGCGACCTCAGCGCCGTCTGCGACAGCGACAACCCCCGTAAGCGAGCGCTGATCGAGCATCTGCTCGGCCGATCTGCGTGTGCCACGACACCGCCGCACAACCCCGAGGACACAGACCTCGACATACCGACCGGAAAGGAAGACCTGTTCGTCACCGCCGGTCGTTCCCCGCACATGTTCGGTGAACCCGGCACGACCGGATACTACTTGATGACCGTACGGGTCGACGAAGCCCACAAGAGCGCCGATATCCAATACGTTAACTGTGATGTCCCAGCCGGTCAGGACAGTCTCTGCGCGGCGAGCATGGCGATATTCCTGATGTATGACTCACGTGTTGCACGACAAATGGGAAAGACCCAGCTCGACACGGCGATATCAGAATTGTTGACCTATGTGAATAATCCCGTACATTGATATCGCCTGCCCATGAAGTGGTGGAATCGATGTGAAGCCACTCGATGATCTTCTGTGCTTGAGATCTGAAGTCGTCATCGGCGTTGAGAAACACAAGACAGACGTTCAGGTCGGTGCGGAGTTCCTCGTCGTCGTCCCGGGGTGGCGGTAGATCGTTTTGGAGAGACGTGGAAGGTTTCGGCGATCTGGCCTGTCGTTAAGAAGCGCACCATGAGCCGCCACTCACCGTGTACGGCTGTCAGGTAGGCGTTGGTGTGCTCGTCGGCTCGAGGTGGCGATAGATCGTCTTGCGGGACACGTGGAAGGTCTCGGCGATCTCGGCGACGGTGTACTTGCGCTTGCCGTCGGGGCCTTTCTCGTCATACATCTGCCGGGCGATGCCGGCCTGCCGGGTGGTGAGCTTGGGTTTGCGACCGCCAGTGCGTCCCCGCGCCCGGGCGGCTTCCAGTCCTTCGCGGGTGCCTTCGCTGATGAGGTCGGCCAGCATCTCGTCCATCGCCCCGATGACGTGGAACAGGAACCGGCCGGCCGGGGTGGTGGTGTCGATGCCTTGCTTGAGCACGACCAGATCCACCCTGCGCTCGGCGAGCAGGGCGGCGATCTCGGTGAGGTGGCGAACTGATCGGGCCATCCGGGACAGGCGGGTGATGACGAGTTCGTCGCCGGCGCGGAGGTAGTCCAGGCACTTGGGGTTTCAGGTCCATCCGACGCAAAACCACCGCGAGAGGCGCATCAGCCCTGGTCAACGCCTATTCCCAGGCCCGGCGGCCCGGCTCATGGTGCAGCGGACGGATCGGAGGGCTGACTGCCGCTGGGCAGCGCTGTTGTCACCGACAGTCAGCCCTTTT
>JAFAPC010000165.1 GCA_019247305.1 Pseudonocardiales bacterium | reverse complement strand
CTCCTCCGCGGATGGCCTGAACTCCGCGGTAGCCTGATCGATCAGCGGCGTCAGGAACGTGATGTACCGCGAAATCGTGGACTGGTCCACATCGAAGATCTACGCCCACACCTCCTCGATGATGTTCTGGCGCATATACCCGCTGGTGACGACAAGCGCCTCGCGCAAGGTGAGTTCTTTTGGACGGCCTGTGTCCTGATCCCAGGGTTTCTCGAGCAGTTCGCCGACCCTCTGCTCCAGCGTGTCGAGTTGCTCAGCGTCCAGTCCTGACATACGATCGAACCGCAACGGCTTCTCCGTCGTGAAGGGTTGGTTTGGTCACCCCCTTTCTATCGGTCGGAGAAGCCGTTGCCTACTATTTCACGCCGTGTGTCGCCACCTTTCGGAACAACGGCCTCTGGCTAGTAATAACTGAGGTTTTGCATAAGCCTCCAGGATTTTATGGCGGCGTTCATCAAAGAACACTTCAAAGACGCGAATCTCGATGATGGTGTAGCTATCGTAAACTACGACGCGGTGCAGGTCGCGGTGGTCGCGACCAAAAAGGATCCTTCGGCGACGATCGAACCGGACACTGTCGCTAACTTCCTCGTCGGCGCTCGTTGCCAGAATTACATTCCCGGCGCCAGTGGGCCCATCGCTTTTGACTCGGACGGCAACCCGATCGACAAGGCGATACCGATCCTTCAGCTTCTTCCAGACGGCACGGTGACCCAGAAAGACCTGGTGTGGTCAACTGGACACCCATTCGACCCCAACTCAACGTGTCGCACCGAGGGGACCGTCGAACCCTCCAGAGCCACGCGCTAACGAGCTAGCGAGGCTGCGCCTCGGACCGCCGAGACGGTGGTCGGGGTATCACGTTGCGGCTGCATGTCGTGAACTCGACAGGACCGACATTTTCGGCACCGAAAATGTCGGTCCTGTCGAGTTCACGGCACCGGGCTGCGCAGGAGATGATCGGCAGAGCGCGGTCCGGAACGGGAGCCAGGGCATCCTCCCTGGAGATGCGCCCAGAGCTCGCCTTACGTGTCGAACTTCTCGAGATCAAGGATCCCTAGCGCATTTGGTGTGCCGCTCCCCAAGGTCAATGCCACTGAGGGCGTTACCTGACGGTTGGGAGTGGCCAGGCGATGAGGTCGTGTGCCGCTCGCAAGTCGTGGCGGATGCGTCCTGAACCAGTCGCAGCCGCCCGCCGCCGAGGTCTTGATACCAGTACCCCACCTGCCCGGCTTCCGCAGCTGACTCCACCGGCTGCTGGGGGTCTCACCGACGAAGCCCAGCGGTGAGGCCCGTCTCGCACCCCCACCAGGGGCGCTGGTCCGACCCACACCAGGAGGCGGGATCTTGCCCACACCGTCACCGTCACCGTCGGCGGCGTCAGTGGCCTCATCCTGGGAGACCCGGTGGCGGCGCTGCTGGAGAGCATCGGCGGTGAACCCACCCCGCCCCCCACCCGGGTTGGGGCGAGCGACATCGCGCAGATCCGCGCCGCCACGCGGGAGTTCGAGTCGTGGAGCCGTACCTACGGTGGCGGGGTGGCCCGGGAGGCCGCCATGGGCCAGCTGCGCTGGGCAGCCGGCCTGCTGGAGGCCACCTGTCCGGACCGGCTGCTCCCCGAGCTGCACGCCGCCGTCGGCGCCCTCGCCGAGACCGTGGGGTTCATGGCCCTCGACGCTGGCGCTGATGGGGAGGCTCGCCGGGTCTTCAACCTCGCCCTGTCCTGCGCCGAGCAGGCCAAGGACTGGAACCTGCGCGCTTTGATCCTGTCGAGCATGGCCGAGCTAGCGTTCTCGACCGGGCAGCCTGATGAGGCGCTCACGCTGGCGGAGTGGGCTCTGGTCCGCGCTGACTGGCTCACCCCGGCCAGACGGTCCCTGCTGCACACCGACCGAGCCCGCGCACTGGCCACGATGCGCCGGGTCCAGGAAACCCTGACCGCCATCGGGAGCGCTGATGAGCACTTCGCGCACGCCACCCCGGACAGCGAACCATCGTCCATGGCCGGCTACACCGACGCGGTCCATGCCCTCTACACCGGGTGGCCCCTGGTCGACCTGGCGATCCTGGGCCGCGACCCCGGCGAGGCCACCACGCGACTCACCACGGCCGTGACCGGGCACCACAGCACCCGCGCCCGGGCGGGCGGTCTGACCATGCTCGCCAGCCTCACGATGGTGACCGGTGACCCGCGTCACGCCGTCACGATCGGGAACGAGGCCCTACAGGTTGCCGGCACCCTCCGCTCCCGCTTCACCACCGAGAAACTGCGCGAGCTGTTCCGCCACGCCGCCGTGCACCAGGACCTTGAGGAGGTCGCGGACCTGCGGCACCGGATCCGCACCCTGGTCTGCACCGACAACCCGGGCGATCTTCCCCTCGACGATTCCCTTGATTGATCACTCCCTCGATTCTCCCGAGACACAGGGATGATCGGGTCTTCTCCGGGTGTGCCCTGAGCCGAGAGGATCAGGGCACACCGTCACCAGGACTCCGGCTGGCCGCCGGGTAAGCCGATCGTCATCTGAGCGCTTGTCGCACTGGATCTCCGATCAGTCGCTCGGCGGCGGTGATGACCTCGGTGGCGGTGATGCGCAGCGGTGGGTTGTCCGCGCGGACGTCCGTGACTCGCGCGCCTGCGCGCGTTGAGTGCTCAGGCGATGCGGACGTCCGCGCGGACGATCGGCCACGTCAGCGCGTCGTCATCTGTGTCGCTGATGGCGAGCCAGCGTCCGCGACTGACTTGTGCGGCGCGCCTGGTCGTGGCGTGCTCTTGTAGCCGGTCGTAGACGGTCTTGGGGTCAGCTACGATCTTCGCGTAACCGACATGCCGACCACCCTAGCGCCCAAGCGGCGCTAGGGTGTCTGACCCGGTCGGCGTACTCGATCCAGACGGGATGGAACGGCTGTCCCTGGCAGTTGTGCAGCCGTGGCGTACAGATGACGCTGCCATCGAGGCGTTGGCGGCCGTGCTGGTCGGGATCCGCCATCTAGAGGATGAAA
>JAFAPC010000097.1 GCA_019247305.1 Pseudonocardiales bacterium | reverse complement strand
CGCAGACGATCGGGCTGGCGATCTGGCGTGTCCGCGATGATCGAGGCAAGTCGCTGCGGGTGGTCGCCGGGTTGGCCGGGATGAGCAAGGACACTCTCCAGCGGATCGAGACCGGTGAGCGTTCCCCGACCCTCGCGGAGCTCGCCGTGCTGGCCGATGCGCTCCAGACCTCTGTGTCGGAGCTGACCAGGCTCCCTGTACCCGCACCGGCCAACGGGCACACCGACAGCACGATAGCGGCGATTGACTTGGCATTGATGGCGGTCAGCCAGGGTCTGCCCGGCGGTCAGGTGCTCCCGGTGGAGGTGCTGCGGGCGAGGGTCACGGCGATGGTCGATGCGTTGTGCCGGTGCGAGCGGCAACATGAGATCGGTGCCGCCTTGCCCGTTTTGGTCCGGGACTTGCACACCACCATCACGGCGGGTCGCGACGTGGCCGAACTGCTTCCGTTAGCGGCGTGGTTGCACACTCAGGTCACCGTGCCGTGGTTGCTGCTCGCGGGTGCCTCGCTGGACCTGTGCGGGCAGGCCGTCATGCTGGCCCGGCAGGCCGCCGGAGAGCACGGCACCGCAGCCCCGAAGGGTCTCGTTGCTGCCGCTGGCGCGCGGCTGGCGCTGGTCAAAGGGGCGTTCGACATTGCGCGGGCCGTGCTGGATGCGGTGAGCATGCCGACGAACACCTCGGAGACCATGCAGCTTGAGGGGCTTCTCACGCTGCGCCGGTCGCTGGTCGCCGCCGTGGACAAGCGGGCAAATGACGCGGAAGCAGCCTTGGACTACGCAGCCGAGCTCGCCGAACGCACCGGGGAGGGCAACGCCTACGGCCTGGGATTCGGGCCGGTCAATGTCGGCTTGTTCCGGATGAACGGGCTGGTGATGGTCGGGGACTACGAACGTACCGTGAGTACCGCTGAGAGCTTGAACCCGGAAGCACACGATCAGGTGCGTCAGGTCTACTACTGGCGCGACTACGGCCGTGCGCTAGCCCACCTACCCAAGCGACACGGCGATGCTGTGCGCGCACTGCGCCGCGCTGAGCTGATCTCTCCCCACAGCGTCCAGCGGAATCAGATCAACCGCGACACCCTCGCCGTGCTGCTCAGGCACTCGCGCCGGGGCTCCTCGACGGACCAGGAGCTGCGGGGCATGGCCCGCCGGGCCGGTCTGCGAGTGTAACCCAACAGGGAGGTCTCTCCTGAGAGACAGATGCGGCCCCGTTTCTCCCGGCGTGTCTCATCTGAGCGACAACCCGCTGTCATCGTCGGGCCATGGTCGTCAATCGTGATCGACGTACCCGGGACCATGCGCGATCCCTGCACCGCTGCTGGTCCTCAATGGGTGCGGTGCGTGAGGGATCAGTGGCTGCATCGTCTGGACGCTGGTGGTGCGGCGGTGCAGAGCGGGGAGCGCGCGGTGTGTGGTCGCGTGATCTCGCCCGCGCCTCACACCCTGAGTAGCGAGTCGCTGGGCTTGTGCGAGGACCGCGTGGCCGTGGGGTGCGCGTCGTGAGTCCCCGGGCGCTGGTAGACCCTGCCGCTCACATCGCCAGTCCCGCGGAGCGCGGGCGATCAGCGAAGCCTCCGGTGTGGGAGTCCGGTCCCGTTCTGCCGCTGTGGGGTCTGAGCTAACGACCAACCCCTGCCATCAACGTCCTGTACGAGCATGCCCTCAAGCAGCTCCGCCGCACGGTCGCGTTTCATATAAACGCCCTCATCAGAGGTTTACCAGGATCACTGCAAGAACGAGTTGCGCGAGCCGCACTGGCCGTGCCCAAATCTCGCTGGCTGAAGCATAGCCATGATAAGGCACGGCTTCGTTAGCTGACCAACCAATCCGACGATCCGCGTCCGGCTACACGTCGAGGTGTCGCTATCCAGATCTGATCATTTTACACCTTGCGCCTATCGGATCACCGGAACGACGCCCGCCTTCGACATTGCCCGATCTGCGGTGACGAGTGGGATGCGCAGCTGCGCTGCGGTGGCGAGGACGAACCGATCGAACGGGTCGGCCAAGTCGATGAGGGGCACGCGGGCGAAATGGTCCATCGTGTCGACCGTGATAGGTACGACGTTGAAGTTGGTGGCGGGATCGAGCACAGTCCGGCGTAACGACTCGAAGGCACCAGGGGCCAAAGAGTTTGGTCCGCTTTTGTGTGAGGCGTACCAGAGATCTCCAAGGGTGGCTGCGGAGACCACGATCCCCAGACCGTCCTCGGCCTCACCTAGCGCTTCCAGCGCTGGTTCGGACAACCTGTCGGGCGTGAACAGGTAGAAGATCAGAACGTGCGAGTCGGCGACGACTCTCACGCCTGATCGATGGTGTCGCGGTAGGAAGCGACGCGCTCAGCCTTCACCTCATCAAGCCCACGGATCAGAGCATCAACAGCCTCGGCCGGCACTGTGGCCGCCAGCGCTCCGGCCATTCGCGGGCGCACACGCGGTCGCTGTTCGGGGATGAGCCACAGGTGCTCACCCGGACGCAGACCCAGGCGAGCAAGCTCCCTGGCTGGCAGACTGCCATCCTCGGCGACCACCACGTGAAAGCCCTCGGCATCACCGGGCGCATGTAGATTGCTCATAGTGGCCTGGAGTCTACCGCCCTCGGACACCAATTTCGGCGAAAGGTCCCGCACCAGGCACACCCTCGCCACTGGCGAAAGGGCTAGCACTCGTCCTCGATCGAGTCGTCTCCGATCGGGCTAGGGCGGTCCCGCCGGCGATCGCGTCGATGACCTGGGCTCTGACCACCTTGAACGGTTTTCCCTGTTGGGCTGCTACCAGGTCGTCGATCTACAGAAGGCTGGGTTCGAGATCTGGCCCACCTTCCGGACTCCGCATGTCACCATCGCGTTCGCTGGTGACCTCGACGGACGTCTTGCGGCCCTGGCCGGTGTAGCTCACGAAGTTCGGACGAACCCGTACCTTGAGTCCGAAGATCCACTGGAAAGGTGCTCCTGACCGCACCGCACGTGGCTCTGATCGTCGACCTGAACACCATGGACGACACCGGCCTGCCATGGGCGTTCCTCGACGAGGCCCCTGACCCAGCACGGATCCGGCCGGGACGCTACCTGCTGGTCGCCTCCGGTGTCACTCGGGCAATCGCGCTGGTCACCGACATCACCGATGGCATCGTTCACCTCCGCCCGCTCCATGGGTTGGTGACCACCAACGCACACCTGCTCAACGACCCCAACCGCCTGGCCCGCTGACCCCCGACTCGGTAACGCCGGGATCGCCGACACCGTGCCTATCCGGCGTCCGCCGCCAATACTGACAGTAAACCACCCACCTCAGCCGGCACCGCCGCCGTTCATCGGGGCAACGAGATCGCCCAGAGTGGTCGACCTGTCACGGCGCTGAGTTAGGCGGGCGTCTGGAACGGCACCCAACCAGTTCTGCGACACTGTCGGCACGGCGCCGAGGCGGCCAGGGTGGTCGGTGTGCCAGCTATCGATGGCTGAGCACGACGGGCCGGGGACGGCACACGAGTCCAACGACATAGGTGGCAAGGACGCCCCAGGGCTGAGGTCAGGCGCTGCACGGAGAGTGGCGGACGATTTGGGAGACCCGGCCGGGACTGATGCCGAGGAGATCGGCCACATCTCGCACCGAGACGCCTTCGGCGACCAGCCCGCGGGCCGCCTCATCGACCATGGCCCGCACTGTGGCCAGCCGACGGGTCAACTCCTCGCGGGTTTGGGCGAGCTCACGTGCCTGCGCGGCGCCGGCGACTCGCACCTCATCACGGATGTCGAGGTCCTCGAGCGATTCGACGCCGAGTTCATCGAGCCAGAGCTCGGCAGCATCGATGATTTCTCGACGCGCGGACGCATAGGAACGCGCCCAGGTATGGCAGCGTGGCTCTTCCGCGATATGGACGAGCCATCGACCCTGAGCGTTGCGCTCGTAGACGGCTGTGACAGTCACCATGGCGTTCACCTCCATAGCCAGTCACTGCCCAGGCAGTGGCGGCTGCTCCTCGATCTTGTTGAGTGTTCGGTATACCGACTAAAACTCAAGTGTGAAGCGGGTGGACAGTGTCTGAGCAAGATCGGCGCTAGGAGCGCCGTACACTCGGCCGGGCTCGGCGCCTGATCAAGTTCGACCTCGGCTCGACGGTGATCAGCGGTGCGCTGGTCGGGCTCGCAGTGTGGTGATCAACCATCTGGCCGACGGCTCGAGTCGCCGCCTGGAACGCGGCTGCGGTGTCGTGGTAGGCGCGGCTCCTTTCCTCGGCGGCATTATCACTGGCTGGCGCGGCTGGTGGAGAACAGCCCGTTTGGTCGCGGCAAGCCCGAACTCACGGAATGATGACGCAGCAGCGACGCGCAGCCGCCCCGGTGACCTTGGGATGAGGAGAGATGTCGTGTCAGCACGAGCCACCCGAACCACCACGCTGCCGATGGCGAGCCGGGTGTTGGGGTAGCGCCCAGATACGCCGGGAGTCTGCCGTCAGGTGCGTTGTGGCCGTTCAGCTGCTGTGGGGTGAGGAATCTTCGGGCGCGCCTTCGATGGCTTGCGTGAGGTTTGATGTTCTGCATGCCATGAGGCTTATTCAGGGCGGCACTATCGATCTTGTGAGACACCTGCTGAGCTGCAACGATCAGCCGTCGATCAAGATCGCTGAATAAGCCTCCATCTGTGTAGGACAGAAGTGGAGTGCATTTAGCCGAGGCAACTTCTCTCCTCGGCCTCAGTCTGGTATCTGGCTTGGCTCCCGTAGTCCCAGCATCCGTAGCTCCAACGCGGCTAACTTGCGCAGCGCGGTCCGGTCGTCGCGGCGCCATGCGGCGGCCGGGTCCGGACAGATGGTCAGCAGCCGCCGCATCGGTCGCCGAGTGAGTGCTCGCAGGGCGAGCAGGTCGATATCGACGGCGCGGACGGCCAGCGCTGAGCGGGCTGCGGTGATCCATCGTATCCGGAGTGTCAGCCACACCAGCACTGGAGGCAGCACTCCGATGACCACGATCGCTACCGCGGTGCCTAAGGCGAGGGTGGACACGGTGTCCGACAACGCCTGTCCTGACGACGTCAGAGAGTTCCCGGCGCGTGCGCCGGTGTCGAACGCACGGGCTAAACCACCGCCGAGGACCGGCGATTTGGCTGCGCTCCGGACTGCATCCACGAAGGCATCATGGATCGCCTGACCCGCGCCGCTGAGTCTCTGCCCCGGAGTGTGCAGTCGAGCGATCAGCGTGAACGCCACACGGGCCATCTCGACGACCAGCACCACCCACATGAGCACCAGCACGTCGGCAAGGACCTGCCGCGCTGCCCGGCCGCGCTGTTCGGCGTAGATGCGCATCCCCCCAGTGTGCTATCCGACGATGCCGGCGCCAGTGAGTGCAGGCAGGTTGACGGGTCGTCTTCGACCCGGACGCTCAGCGGTTACGTGGTCAAGACCAGCGACATCGGCTACCGCATCGCTCATGCGGGACACCGCCAGATCCGTGATCACCTTGGCCGGGATCGTGCACTGCCAGTGGGTGAGGCCACCGTACCACTGCCGCCGGCAGTTCCCGATCAACTTCGCTGACCTAGACGGCCCCGGTGAGCAGGACCCAGCCCGCCTACGACACCACGGGCGAGCCGGCGCGCTGACACCAACCAACGGATACAACCCGCTGGATCAGCAGCTGCGGGCATGTCTGCACCATCCGAGCTAGCTAGTCGGGAGACTCGAGGACCTCCGGCTGCCCCTGCACCGAGAGACAAGGACCATCAGCGTCTCCCCGAGCCGCTTGAGGATCCTCTACCGATACACGGCGGTCGGCATCCACGACGTCGGCGGGGGGCTGTTGCATTGTGCGAAGCGGTGGCAGGCGAGGTCGTTGATCCCGGGTTGGCCCGGTGCTCCGGTAGGTGTCCCCAGGCCCAAACTAGGGCGTTTCCGCAGGTCAAGACGTTGGACGTGAGCGCCGGTCCATGACATGACCAGTCCCTGGAGTTGTTTTTCGCATGCCGCTGACCAGGGACAACAGCCCAGTTTGGGGCTGGGGACACGTACCGGAGCACCGGGCCTAATCCAACCGGCACTCGCTCTACCAGGACACCGGATGAAAGCTTTTGATCCCAGTACTGGAAACCGCTGCGGGGTCGCTACTGTCCGAGGCTGGTGTGAGGCGACCATGCTTTTGCGGTCAGCGCAACCACCGTGAGTCCAATTATTCCCCCCACCAGCGTGTCACTGATGTAATGTTTTCCGTCTTTAATAAGTGATAAGTGCGCAAGCAGCGCCATCACTCCTAGTGGCAAGAAGGCACTGGGAGCCTCCAGTGACGCTCCAAATACGTAAGCGACCTCTGCCGCAGCATGACCGGAGGGAAAAGCACCCCTGACAATCTGTGGTTTTCGAGGCCGAGAGTGACGGGGCTGAGCCCGTCCGAACA
>JAFAPC010000025.1 GCA_019247305.1 Pseudonocardiales bacterium | reverse complement strand
GCGGGCGCAGCGAGAATTTGTAGTTGTCGGTTCCTGCGCCGAGTCCGGCGAACCAGTTGCACTGCATCCACATCCGCCGGCCGTCGGCGCTGATGAACTTCGACGGCAAGGTGGTGGCGTACCCGCCGTTTTTCGGCCCGACGGTCGAGCCATCGCCCCACCAGGGATAGGGCCCGAAATCTTTGTGCAAGAACAGCGCCCACGGCCCCCACGGATTCGGTGCCTCGTAGAACTCGTGGGTGTATTCGGTCCAGGACGTGTAGAGGTAGCGGCGCAGCGGGGCGTTGTAGACGACACCGCCCTGCGACAGGACCGAAGCGCCGTCGGAGGTTACCGTGCCCGGATATTCCCGGCGCTCGTCATGCAGCACCGCGACCCTGCGGTTGATGTCGCTGCTCCAGGTGGGAGCACCGGAGCCGTCGGTGCCGGTGAAAAACTGCCAGCTCACGCGGTTCTGGATGGAACCTTTCGGTACTCGTGCCAAATAGAGGTTCTGCGGATCAGCAACGGTGTTGCTGTACGAGTCGCGCCAGTTGTTGTCCAGCCCGTAGGCGTAGACGTAGTTAGCGCCGCCGGGGCCGAGCACCGAAGCGTTGCGGTTGCTCTGGCCGAAGTCCAGGAAGAAGATCGTGGTGAAGACGTGGTTGGTGAACATCGGCGCATTGGTGGTCCGCCACGTCCTGCCGTAGTCGGTGGAGACCGACACGCTCGCGGCCGGGGCGTCGTTGAACGTGAGGTTGCCCGGTCCGGTGCAGAGGTCCTGTACGGCCAGGTACAGCTCGTCACGGCCGTCGCCATTGCCGTCCACGGCGACCATTCCGGTGGGCTTGCGGTTGTAGTTGCCTGCGGTCCAGATCTTTGCTACCTGGTTCCCACCGCTGAGCCGAGCGCCGCTGAGACCGGTCGGTGGCGTACCGGTGATCCTGTTCACCACGATGTCGGCGGAGTCCTTGGGGTTCGTTGAAAAACCGCGGCCATCCCCGTTGGCCGAGTAAAGCGCGCCATCGTTCGCCCAGCAACTCACCCAGAGGTCGCCGTTACTGGCGGTGTTGACGGTGGCCCGATAGGGAATATCGGCCGTGGCGAAGAACTGGCTAGTGGGTTCGACCAAGGCGGCGGCACTCTGCACTGACGCGAGTTGGCTGGTGAAGTCGAATTCGCCGGCGGCGGCTCCGGCGAGGAAGGCCGACCACTCCTGGGCGTCGAAGAGCAGCGCGACTGTGGAATGGAGTGACTTCACCAGCGTGTCGGTGCCGATCTTGGTGATGCCGGCTACGCCGTTGGTGTCCGCTACACCGCCGCGAGCGTCATGGACGAACGTCTTCCATGCGGAGCCGGGGAAGGTGATCGTGCCGGCGGAGGGATGCTTGCCGTGTCGCATCACCACGCCGTCTGCTGCCGGGGCCACCTCGACACCGTTCTCGCCGTTACTGCTGCAACTGGAGATCCGCCACGCGAGGCGGTCGGCGGTGCTCATCTCAGTCCTCCGAACTCGTCTTCAAGGTCTTGATGTGTGCGGCGACGGCATCGGCGAAATCGGACTCCGGCAGACAAAGGTTACGGCCCGACCTGATCTTGTGAGCCCCGCAGTGGTTTGCATGGTCAACCCTGCAGGACGCGGTCTGCCGGCCCTTACAGCGTCCAGGTTAGGTCCGTGTGAAGTCACCCAACTCGTGCTCACGGTCAGCGTCCAGGCCACGCCACCTCGGACGGGGTAGCCGGGACAGTGCCGTCTTGAACGATGTTAAGTACCGCCACCAGCGCGACAATGACGATTGCCTCGAGAAGCCTGGACGTGCGAGACGAAATTTAAGCGCGCCGGACTTACCACCGCCATGGTGCCAACCGCGGCTAGAGCAGTGCCCGAAGCATCGCTCCCAAGCTGTATCTACTTCAGTGCACACGTCCTCTCTTGCATAGGCAGTTACCAAGCCAAGTAATCCGCCGGCTGGCCTAAAGAAGAGACGTCCCCATGACTACCAACGAACTGACCACTGCCCGCCGGGCAGCCCTAACGCTGCTGGCCGACACACTCGACGAAGGTGCACCCAGCGCCGAGGCCTCTCGCGCCGCGCTGTCCATCCTGGCCGAGGAGCTCAACACCCTCGCCGGGCTCATCGGTGAGCTAGACACCATCGTGTCAAGGTTGCAGGCCGACGTCGACGACCTGCTGATGGGCACGCCAGCCGACTAGGTCGCCTGAGCGCTGCGCACCCACGGATCACCGTCGCCGGCACGCCCGATGCGTCCCGCTGCCAAGAACCTACGAGCCCGTCGAGGATGACGTAGTGGTTTGATCCGTAGTGGACGACATAGACGACTGACCCATAGAAGACTGACCAGGTTGCATCGCCCCGGAAGTAATCGTTTTCGGCGACCCACACTTCCGTCCCGAGTCGCATTTCGAGTGACGACACCCGAATCGTCCCTGGCCATCCTGGCTAGCACGTCCCCGGTTGTCCTGGCTGGTGCGGGTCCGGTTGTCCTGCGGGGTTGCGGTCTGGTTGCCCAGGCTGATCGACACCCGGTTGTCCTGGGCAGCGGACATCGGGTTATCCAGGATGGCGGGAATCCGGATATCGAGCGCGAGCGGTGCCCGGTTGTTCAGGATGGTGGGGATTCGATTGTCCAGGGCAACCGGTGCCTGGATGTCTTTGGTGTCCTTCGCGGTGGGAACTGGGTTGTCAAGGGCGACTGGTGTCGGACTCTCCAGAGATAGACCAGACTGTTGAGGGGTGATCGTCGGCAGCGAGCCGTTTCCCGGCAGCCCTGTTACGGCCGGCAACGCCGTTACTGTCAGCACCGTCGCTGGCGAGGTTGACGGGCGAGTGGCCACCGGATCGGCGGGGGTGAATACCGCAATCAGCCGGTGCGACCCCGCCGACAACATCGACGTGGTCTCCGAGGCCGTGCCGTTGTTGACTCTTACTGGAGCGCCGACGTTCGTGGATCCATCCATGAACTGCACGGAACCGGGCGCCGCTGCGTGGGTGACCATCGCTTTTAACGTCACCGGAGTGCCTTGGGCAACCGCAGAGGCCGGGGACACCGTCAGCGCAGTGCTGCTGGCGGTGATGGCGAGGGAATCCGCGACCTGGACGGTGCCGCCCGGTGGCTCAGTAGGAACTACTCCACTGACGAGCAACCACGTTCCCGAGACTGCAAGGGCACCCACGAAGCCCCTTATCGCAAGCCGGTGGGACAACCTGCTGGTGGGCATGATGGCCTCACTTCTTTCCATCCAGTCACCAGTCGGGCCAAGCGTTCAGCGGCCTGTTCGTCAGCGCCCGTCCACCTCCGCGCACCGGAAATGAAGATCGCAAATCAAGCTGCCTCCACGGCGCCGGCGACCCAAACACATATCAGGGCCGCCGCACGCCACGCTCCCTAGCCACTCTGATGTCAGGCACATCATCCTCGTGGACGATCGCACGTGTTGACACCCACACGGATGTATATCCTCCGAAAACGGCCATTCCCGACCAGATAGATGCAGTTTCTACTAAACTTCATCGATTTATTTTGGGGATCCGTCATGGTTGCCCTATCAGGCTCATCCGACGAAGCGAGACTCTGTCACCGCAGTCGGGGCATCACATCGCGCGAAGGCAGGGCGTGGTCATTGCATATGTCACGCTCAGTAATCTACTGATATCACAGAGGTACCGGACACTTGCCACGGCAGCGGCCTACCTTGGCGCGACTGCCGCCGTCCCATTTGCGCGCTAGGGCATGACGGATGTGCCCGTTAAGTCAGCGTTAAGCGCACGATGAGCGCGCTGTTGCACGATCGGGCACGACGACACTGACCCGATGTACGGGGGTGATGGTATGGAGCGTGTTGGGATCTGCGTCTGCGCCCGTGATCCGGTCTCCCACGC
>JAFAPC010000194.1 GCA_019247305.1 Pseudonocardiales bacterium | reverse complement strand
CCGCTCGTCCAGTTCACGCAGGCGAGCCGCCGCATGCTCGTCCGTTCGCGGAAACTCCTTCGGCGCACCGGTCAGTGTCCCTTCCGTCCGAAACGTCGTGAGGACGGGCCGACGGCCGTTGATCGGGCAGGCCGCTACTCGGGCAATGCCAGCCCTCCCGGCGCGTTCGTGTGCTTCGGTGTGGGGCTTGAGGTTGGCCATGACCAGATCCGCGAGATCTCTGCTCACCCTGTCTGGCCTAGTCAGTAGGTTCATTGGCTGGTTTTCCTCTTCAGCGGAATCTGATGCCGTTCGCTACAGGGGTCGCGGTGAAGGTGCCGGCGTAGATGCGCCCGACCGCATGCGCGGCGCGAAAGCCGGCGAAGATCCCGCCCTCGGCCCGGTGGACGCCCGCGACGAGCTCGGCCGAGCGGTAGAACGGTCCGTGGTTCACACGATGCTCCTTCCTGGTGAGCGCGTGGGTGTGGCAAACAGGTATTCACGCGAGACCGACCAAAACCGTGGGAGATCAACTGTTCGGGCGCCCAGTGTCCTCCGGCGCCGCCAGGTGCGGATCATCCGAGCACGGACCGCGCCCCGAAGGGCTGCGGCGGACCGGATGCCAGGCCGCCCAGGTACACCGCTTCACTGTGCACGGGCAGGACTACAGATGCGGAGAGCAGTGGTAACAAGTTGATCTCCCACGGTTTTGGTCGGTCTCCATGACGAGCCGGTGCCGCCCCCCAATAAACGACGGCAACGTCGGCGGTCGCTTATGCCGGGGCCGCCCAGCGCACCCGAGAGGCTCCGCGGCGCGTAGGGCGGCGGTCAGCAAGGGCTAGGCCGTGCGAAAGCCAACCGATAAGTGAAATAACCGTCAAAGGAAGGACCGAGATGACCACCAACACTCGGATATCTACCAACACTGATTTCGGGACCTACGGGAGATTGGAGCAGCTATGACCACCATTCACGCCGTCAAGACAGGCACGATCCGGATCCGCCCCTCGCACCGGGCCGGGAACATGAGCCTTCCACTATGGCGCCGCCGCCTGGCGATCTTCCTCGACCGTCAGTGGACCGAGCCGCTGCCCATCTACACGTACCTGATCGAGCACGACGAGGGCCTTATCCTGCTCGACAGCGGCGAGAGCGCACGCAGCTCGAAGCCTGGCTGGTTCCCCTGGTGGAGTCCATTCTTCCAGCTCGCGCTCGACATTCACGTCGAGCCCGACGACGAGATCGGACCCCGACTGCGCTCGATGGGCATCGACCCGGGCAAAGACCTCCGGATGCTTGTACTGTCGCACTTGCACCACGATCACGCGGACGGCCTGAGCTACTTCCACGGCGTCGACATCCTCGTCTCGAAGCAGAACTACCAGGCTTCGCGGGGCCTGAAGGGCGCCCTGCTCGGAGCCAACCCGTCAAAGTTTCCGTCATGGTTTGAGCCTCGCCAAGCTGAACTAACCGGGCCAGCCGCATCGTCCTTCGATCACACCTTGCCTCTGACATCGGACGGCTCGGTCTTTGCTGTACCCACCCCAGGGCACATGCCAGGCCACATGTCCGTGGTCGTGCGAACACCCGCAGTGAGCTATTTCCTCGCTGGCGATGCCACCTACGACGAGCAACTGCTCAAGGAGCGCATCGTGGACGGACTCTCGGGCGACCTGCGCGTCTCCGTCGACACCCTTGATCGCATCGCGGCGTTCGCCTGCTCGGAGCCGACGGTACTGCTCCCGGCCCACGATCCTCTCGCAGAACAGCGCCTCGAAGAACGGATCACGCTAACTGACCCGAGCGCGTAGACGTCCATCCCGCCTGATTCTGTGATCTTGGACGGCACTTCACTGCGACCTGCCACCCTCGTGACCTAGGACGTCCCGTCCGACGCACCGGGCTGGACCAGAACCAATAAGGCAATAGGAAAGGACACGTGGGTTTGCGCTGAGCGTGGCGGCTGTGGAGCGACAGCAAAACGACAGTGACTCGGCGCCACGAAAATGACAGTGATGCTGTCGGCACTGTCAAGTTAACCATGATCATGATCTACTTTGCTAAAGCAACCACAAATCGAGCCACCGTTCGGCGAGTGTGACCACTACATCTTGTGGTTGCTTTAGCAAAGTAGATCATGATCATGGTTAACTTGACAGTGCCCGCAGCACGCCCGCAGTGATCCGCTCGATTGGTCCGGTGAAGAACCGGCCGAAGTCCCGCAGGTCGCCGCGGTAGGCCCGCACGGTGTGGGCGGACTTGCCCGCCCGGGCCAGGTCGGTGAGGAAGTCCTCGATGATCGTGACCATCGGAGGGTTCGTCATGCCCGCGTCACCGTCCCCGAGTCCGGTTCCTGCGATAACGATAGGGTCGGGCACCGGCGAGAAGCTAGGACACCGCAGGTGGAGTGCGGGGCTGGAGCTGTTTTCCTGTGATAAGGGTACTTACCCCAGGAACTGGGGAAGGGGAGTTCGCCGGTGGGCCAGGACCCGGCTGACCCAGCGAACACCGCTGCGGCCGCGGGAGTCGGGCAGGTCTACCGGCTGCGGGTGGTGCTCTCCGGGATCAGCCCGATGATCTGGCGCCAGCTCGACGTGGCTTGTTCTTCCACCCTCGCCGATCTGCACGACGTGCTCCAGGCATCGTTCGGTTGGAGTGGTGAGCACCTGCACCGCTTCACCGTCCGCGGCACGCGGTACAGCGTCTGTTCTGATCAGGGGTTGTAGTGCGATCAGGACGCCAGGGAGGTTTCTCTTACGGGCCTCGGGCTGCGGGTGAGGGAGCGGTTCACCTACGAGTACGCGTTTTTCTCCAACCTCCAGACGTGGCGGCACGACCTACGGATCCAGGCCATCGAACCGGCTCGACCCCGGCGGCGCTACCCCTGGTGCGGTGGCGGGGCCCGCAGCGCACCAGGGGAGGAGTGCGGCGGAGCGTTCGCGTTCCTGGCCTTGCGCGCCGAGCATTCCCGCTGGCAGACCACCGTGCGGATGGCCGAGCTGGTCCATCTTCTCGTGGAAGCCGCCCGAACCTCGCCCGGCCGGACGGTGCGTTCGGTGCTGGGCGAGGATGCCATCGCCGAGCTGCCCCAGTTGCTGTACTGGTCGCGGATCGATGCCTTCGACCGGCGTGCGGTCAACACGGCTCTGGCCGCCCTGAGCAGGAAGGAAGACACGTGAAGATCACCGTTCGGGTCGTCGTGGACACCGGTGATGCCACCGAGCCCACCGAGGTCGAGGTCTTGGCCCTCGACCGGGAGGACTTGGCCCCGGACACGGTCGGCCTTCACCTCGCCGAAGCCCACGAGCTGCTGGGCGCCGTCCAAGACGTCCTGGTCACAGCCCAGGTCAAGCACGCCTGTGGCCAGCACCGATGCTGCCCGGACTGCGGCCGGGCCTTCCGGCACAAGGACACCAAGAAGATCAGCATCACCACGCTGTTTGGCACCGTGATCCTAAACAGCCCCCGCTACCTGGCCTGCCCCTGCCGGCCTGAGGGTGCGGCCAGCTTCAGCCCGCTCTCGGCTGTGCTGGTCGAGCACACCACCCCCGAACTGGCCTATGCGCAGGCCCGGTTCGCCGCAGTGATGTCCTACAATCAGGCTGCCGCCCTGCTCGGCGAAGTCTTCCCCCTCGGCCGCGCGCTGCACGCCTCGGGCGTGCGCGAGCACGTCCACCGTGTCGCTGCCCGGCTGGAGGCCGAACTCGGCCCGGAGGAGACCGCTGGGCTGGGCGAGTGCCGGCAGGACGGGGACGGCCTCCCGCTCCCAGACCTTCCGCTGGTCGTGGGCCTGGATGGCGGATACGTCCACTCGAGCACCCAGACCTCACGCACCGACGGCTGGTTCGAGGTGGTAGCGGGCAAGTCGCTGCCCACTGGCGGCAACAAGCCGGCCAAGTGCTTTGCGTTCGTGCAGAAAATCGAGACCAAACCCCGACGGCGCCTGCACGAAGTCCTTCACGCCCAAGGGGTGCAGGCCAACCAGACAGTCATCTTCCTCACCGACGGCGGCGAGGACATCCGGGACCTGCCGCGCTACCTCTACCCGCCGAGCACTACCTGGACTGGTTCCACATCACGATGCGGATCACGGTGATGACCAACATGGCCAAGTCCCTGCCCCCGCTGCCCGAGGTCCCGGACTTCGCAGCCCGGATCGGCGCCGACCTGGACAAGCTCAAGTGGCTGCTCTGGCACGGCAACACCTTCCGCGCCGAGGAGGTCCTCAGCTGGCTCGAAGACGACCTCTCCACCGATACCGAAGACGAGAACCCGCCGGAAGCGCACAAGCCCACCGCAACCGCGCCCGCGGACACGCCGCGTAGCCAAGGGTTGACAGAGAGTGTCTCGACCCAGACCGAGCCCGGCTTGCGGACGGCTGGGGTCGGCACGTTGAGCGCCTTGGCCAAGGAGGGCGCGAGCCGGAACCGGGCGGTGTGGTACTGGACGGCCACCTTGCCCTTGCCGGTCCGGCACGGCGACCCGGCTGGGGCGGCGCAGGACGACAGAGGGCAGTCGTTGGCTTCCACGCTCAGGAAGTCGTCGTCGCTCATCCCGGAATCGTTTCATGTGGGTGTTTCACACGTCCAGTCCTGTGCAACAACCCATGAAACAGAATTCGTCCTGGACAGCCCACGTCAAGCGCCGTGTTTCATAGATGACCACCTATGAGGCTTATTCAGCGATCTTGATCGACAGTTGATCGTTGCAGCTCAAGACGGGTCTTGCAAGATCGATAACACTGCCCTGAATAAGCCTCTATGAAACACGCAGTCCTGGTCAGGGCCCGCGGATCGCAGGCATCCCGGCTATCGAGATCGAGCTGGTCACCAAACCCACTACCTGATCAACCAACCGAACCCGCGAACCACGTCCAAACGGCCAGTGGCGGTACTCAGCGGCCTTCAGCCCGCTATCGCCACTGGCCGTTCCGTTGTTGCTCAAGCCCCTCCTCGACATCAGCCGACCTCCTCGACGTACTCACTCACCACGTGCGACCTCACGTCGCAACCCCAAAAAGTTTCGCTCTCGCACAACAGTCACAGATACCTCCTCCGTCTCAGGAGTTACACTGTTGATCTTACAGTCCCACCTGAACCAGCCGCACGGGGCGCACCGATTGACGGGGGTGATCGCCTTGCCGTCGGTATCGTCAGAGGTTCCGTTGGGCGAGGGCGTATTGCATCAGCTCTTTGGATGCCAGGCTGAAGCCGCCGCGGCCGTCCCCCCGGTCCTCGATCCCATAGCAGGACACCAGGTTTCGGATCTGGCCGTCGTGCGCCATCCGGGACGCAACGTGGGGGGGCTGGGCCGGCAGCTCGCCGTCGGGGTCGAGCCAGGTGCTGGTGTCTGGTGAGGAGTTGGGCCAGGAGGTCGGGCGCAGGAACATTGAGGGGGTGTGGCTGAACTCGACCGATTCCCGTAGCCGGGTGAACACGCCCACCGGCGCCTGCTGATCGACGGCATGCTCCACCAAGTCCTCGGTGGTAACTGGTGCATATTCCTCAGCGTCGAGGGGTTCGACGAGGGTCGAGGCCATCATCGCGCACCGGGTCAAGGACGTCGCGACGTTCCAGTAGCCGCCTTTGTGTTCTCGCTCGGACAGGGCCGCAACCGCACCGATCGCACCCAGGTACCCGGTGACGTAGTCGTTCAGCAGCGCCGCGATCACCGTAGGTTCGGGCAGCCCTTGTGAATGCGCATGGATGTTCCCCGCCACCGACTGTGCGACCTGTTCAAATCCGACGCGATTTCCCCACGGTGTGCCGTGCGCGAATGTCGACATGTGCGCCAGCACCAGGTTGGGGTTGAGCTCGCGCAGCGCCCGCTCGGTCAACCCCGCTCGGTCCAGCGCCCCCGGTCGCAGGCTGCTGACCAGCACATCGGCCCCGGCCAGAAGCTCGCGGAAACGATTCCCGCCCGAGCGGCTCTTGATATCGGTGGAGATGTTGCGCTTGCCCCAGCTCACGTCC
>JAFAPC010000146.1 GCA_019247305.1 Pseudonocardiales bacterium | reverse complement strand
TCTTGACAGCCCGATCCTATGGTCTATCGGGATCCTTTTGCTGATAATCGGAGCGATCCTGGCCCTGCTCGGCGCGCTTGGGCGCGCTGTGTTCGGTCGACGACATTATTGGTGACACGCAGGGATGATCTAGTCGCTGGGACTCGTGGGTGTCCCAGGATTGGCGATCGTCGTCGAGTTCTTCGAACACAACGCCTACCCACCAAACCTGTCAAGCCGCCGCACGAAACATGCATGTGATTCGGCACACCGTTCGTCCCTCGAACCTGTGGCCTGTCGCTTGTAAAAAGCTATCTCTCGAGCGCTTTCCTGACCGCGCCTACGCACGAGAGGGGCGAGCATTGAAGGCTAAAATAGCGGCTCACTAAACGATCTACGTTCAGTTGGGGCACGGGCACCAGGCCTCCAGCCTGGCGATCGGAATTTACCTGCGGCTAACCGATCTTAGGCCGAGCGGTTACGCTGTGTTCCGTAGTGTCTGTGCCATGGTCCATCTCATCCTCGCCTCTGCTGGCCGTGACTACGGCAAACGCCCACAGCCCGGGCACCGAAGCGACAACATTGGCACCGCTGGCAGCGACCTGGGTGTACGGCCCGGCGAGTCGGACTCCACGCCAATGGTGGGTGGGGTGCTGCTGCTCGTGTTCGCCACGATCATCAGCGTGCTGGTGTTGGTGTGGTGGCTGACCTAGAGACCCGTCGGTGAGAAAGCGGAACGGGACAAGACAACGTGCTCATTAGGTCAGCTACCTCGGAAGTCCTCGCCGCCCAGCCTCATGCTTACCGACCCCTGCTGGCGGCTCACTTGCGTCGCCCTGCAGTCATCGCGATCTTGCTGGCGATCCTCGTGCTCTCATTTTTGGCTCTGCGTTATGCCCATCAACAGGCGGCAGGCCGGCTGGACCGAACACTGGACACCTACATCAGGATCCACCTCCGCCAGGATGAGACCCTCACCCGTGCTTTGATCAGCCTCGCAGACCCACTGCCCGCCGCAATCCTCGTCGCCGCAATAGCCGGCGCAGCCGCCATTGCCCGGCGTTGGTCAGGCGTGATCCTCGTCCTCGGCGGTACTCTCACCGCCGTCATGATCAGCGAGGGAGTTCTCAAGCCGCTCGTCGGGCGGCTGCGATACGGACACCTGACCTTCCCCAGCGGTCACACCACCGCCATGGTCGCGATCGCGATCGCGACCGCGATCCTGCTCACCGGCGGGCAGCGGCCCCGCAACGTCGCGCTGCGGCTGTGCGCCAGCGTCACCGCTATCGTCATCGCAGCCAGTGTCGCGATCGCTCTGGTCGCCCAGCACGTCCATTACGCCACCGACACCGTCGCCGGCTGCTGTGTGGCTGTTGCTGTCGTGCTGGCCCTGGCCCTAGGCCTGGACCTCTTCGCCCGCGTATTCGATCGGTAATGAGCAGCGTCTCGCAGGCCCAGCTGCCCAGCGGTCACCGCCGCGGTAGTACCCGAGGTGCCCGATGTGGCCCGGGTGCTCGGGGCGATTGTGGTGCTCGGGGTGTCGGGGATGTTGCTGGTCATCGCTGATCCCATCGAACGGACGCCCCGAACCGCGGTGGAAATGCGCCCGGTCAGCCATCGATCGGGGGGCGCGGGATGGCTATGAGCTAAGGCTGGGATCGGACTACGACTATCGCCGCTAGGCTCATTCCTCACCTCGCCGCCAGTGCACACGCGGGTGCCGATACACATCGCGGGCGTGAGCGCCTGCACCGCGCCAGGGCAGACAAGCTTAACTCCGCGCTGCCGAGATACCCGCGTCCGTCGTCAGGTCAATATTGCCCGTCAGGCTGGCGGCATAGACACCGTACAGTTCAACCGCTTCTATCAAATCCTCCAGCCTGCGCGGGTCACGCATCGCCCTGCTCACTATCCGGCACCATAAGCCCATTACATTCACCACCCGCGGCACCGTCGAATCTCTCCCCATTCCTGTGAACTACCCGATAACCAAAGGTGCCGTCGGGCACCGCAACCCGCTTCCGTTTACGCGGAGACGGCATTCTCGGGAATCTCCCGGTCGATCCGCCCCCCATCCTCGCCACCTGCGCCCGGAGATCGGTGAGCTGGTTGTCCATCTACCGCTCGCGGGCGGTCGGCTCGCGCGCGAGCAAGACCCACATCAGCGGGTCAGGGTCGACCTCGTGAGAGAGTACGCCCCGGCACGGTGCCGTGTGCTGGTAGCCACCCAAGAAGTATGCACTAAGAGATCCTTGGTACGCCCACTGCTGCCAGCACTACCGGTGCCGCCAGCAGTGGTCCCACCGTTACCGCCAACAATATCTTCGTCTTCCTCGCGACTAATCAGTACAACACGGTCACCGGTGGGGCTGCGGGTACCAGCGGGGCCAGTGGCACCGGCGCC
>JAFAPC010000118.1 GCA_019247305.1 Pseudonocardiales bacterium | reverse complement strand
CGGAGAACCGGAGAACCGGAGAACCGGAGAACCGGAGAACCGGAGAACCGGAGAACCGGAGAACCGGAGAACCGGAGAACCGGAGAACCGGAGAACCGGAGAACCGTATTTGGGCTTTCTGCGGAGTGGTTGCTCGATGGCGACGAGCTGATTCCCACCGCGGTGGTGCTCTCCATCCCGAGCAACTCGCCCGGTTGGTCCGGGCCTGCCCCCAAGCCGCTGATGTGGCGATCGTGGCGGGTGATCCTTGTTTCGACCGGATGCTGGCCAGCCGCCCGCTGCGGGCAAGTTACCGGCGCGCGCTGGGTGCTGATCCGGTGCACCGCGTGGTGGTGGTGTCCTCCACGTGGGGCCCCTCGTCGCTATTCGGCCGACAGCGGGATCTTGTGCCTCGGCTCGCGGCCAGCCTGCCCGTTGACGAATACCGCATCGCGCTCGCGCTACATCCCAACATCTGGTCCTGGCACTCACCGTGGCAGGTGCGGATGTGGCTCGCTGCCTGCAGCCGGGCGGGCGTGGTCGTGTTACCGCCGGAGGAAGGTTGGCGGGCCGCGCTCGTCGCCGCGGACCTGGTCATTGGCGATCACGGCTCAGTGACGTTCTACGGGGCCGCGCTGGGTCGCCCGGTTCTGCTGGCCAGCGCACCGCACGATGCGGTCGATCCAGGCTCCCCGGTCGGAGCGCTGCTCACCACCGCTGCGCGCCTGGACAGTACGGGCGACCTCGCCGGCCAGATCGCCAGCGCGATCAGCATGCCCGAGCAGTCCCCGGTCGACTCGATCACCGCGCTGACCACCTCCGCGCCGGGCGAGTCCGCACGGCTGCTGCGCTCAGCGCTGTACCGGATGCTCCAGCTCAGCGAGCCAGCCACGCCGGCCGACGTGGCGGTGGTCCCAGTCCCCCCGCCTGCCCGGTGCGCGGTGGGCGCGCACCTCGTGCACGTCCGGCTCAGCCACGCGACCGCGGACGGCGTCCACGCCGAGATCGCGCGCTACCCCGCCGAGCTACTCCGGACGAGCGCGCCGATCCCGCATGAGGCGCACCTGGTCGTCGACACCGCCGAGCCCTATCGACGATGGCTCGAACTAGCCGATATCGTGGTCCTCCCCCAGCCGGCCGACGCGCTGCCCACGCTCGCTGCCCTGCCAGGGTGCCTGCTCGCGACCGCACCGCAGGACGAGCACGACTGGGTCGTCGTGCTCCGGGACGGCCGCTACGCCCGGTGCCGGGGAGTCATGAGCGACGGCCGGATCTGCGCGTCGATCGTGCATTCCTGGCTGACCACAGGGCATGAGCTCGACGCGTTGGCGGGGCGAGTCTCACTCCAGCTAGGCGGAACCCGGGGCACCCTGAACGTCACGACCGGCTGAGCGGCACCGGCCGCTGATCTTACCGCGCAGCCGCTCAGCATCATGGGCGAAACCGTAGGACTCGGCGGTCGTGAGGGCTTCGCCGTAGCGCTCCCGGGCCGTCTCGACGCGCGCCCTGGCCCCAGCAAGGTCACCGATGGCCTCCAGGATCTGCACCCGGTCAAAGGGCTTGCGATGCTCGGTCATCGTGGCCAGCGCCTCGGCCAGCTGACGCTCGGCGTCATCGAATCGGCCAAGCTCGGTCAACCTCCGACCCTGCCATAACGCCACCTTCGCCGCATTGTAGGTATCGGGCGGATCCAAGCTCAGGAAACCATGGCCGGCGTCCTGCAGCAGCTGCAGCGCAACAGGGGGGCTTTCCACCTTCGCCAGATGCAGCTGGGCGAGCGCCGTGCGACGGGGAAAGCCGATCTGCTCGGCCAGCGCGAGATTCTGGCGCAGCAGGGTAATCGATTCCTCGGGCATTCCCTGCGCGATCCTCGCCAGTCCCATCGACTCCACTGCACTCGCCTCCAGCGCTCGGTGACCGCAGGCACGGGCCGGCTCCAGGGCCGCCGAGAAGGTCACATAGGCACGCTCGGCATCACCCTGATGCAAGTAGGGAAACCCGAGCTGGATACCCAACAACGCCGCCACCCCGGTATTGCCGAGCTGCCGTGCGGCATCCACACCTAGCTCATTGGTGCGGATGAGGTCCTCGAAGTATTTGCCCCGTTCGTGCAGCGGCCAGAGCATCACGCACAGCTGGCATACCTGGTCCAGGTCGCCCTGCTGGTAGGCGGTCCGCACCGCGGCCGAGAGATTCTGGCGTTCGGTCTCCAACCACCCCCACGGTTCCCGGGCCGCCACATGGTTCCCCACACGCAGGTCAGGGAACAGCAGCTCACGCCAGCCACGGTGCGGCATGACCGCATGCCCGGCACTGACCGCGCCTCGGCGGTAAAAATCGAGCATGCGCGCCAGAACACTATCCTGGTCCCCGAGGGGGTCAGTCGATTCGGCGAGCCCGGTGGCGTGCAACCGCACCAAGGAGTGCAGCAGATAACGGTCGTCGCTGATTTCGCGGACCAGGCCGACGACCACCAGCTCGTCCACCGCGTCGCGGACGTCGTACTCCGGCAACCCCAGCGCAGCCACCAGCACATCGATCCCGAAATCAGCCGTGCCTGGATGCAGACCCATCACCTGATAGCACCGTTTCCCGACCGCGGACAGCCGCTGATAGGCGGTGTTGAACACCGCCGTCACGGATAACTCGGCGTCGCGCGACATTGCCTGGAGCCGACGCTTCTCGTCGTCCAGCTCGGTGACCAAGCGAGATATCCGCCGCGACGGGAAAGTGCCCAGCAGCGCACCGACCACGGACAGGGCGATCGGAAAGCCAGCGCAGATCCGCACCACTGCGGCGACGGCATCCGGTTCCGCGGCAGCCCGCTCTTCACCGATCAGCCGAGAAAACAACTCACGAGCAGCCGGCTCTTCCAACGGTTCCAGGTTGATGAAGGTGACCGCGCTGCTCACCCCCAGCGCCGCTAACGGGCCAGCTTCGGTCACCACCATGACTGAGGGCCCGGGGCCCGGGGCCAGCATCCTGACCTGACGCGGAGTTAGCGCCTTATCCACCGACACCGCTACTCGCTTACCCGAGGACCAACTCCGGAACCACGCGGCCCGGCCCTCGGCGCTGTCCGGGACCACCTGAGGATCGTGACCGACCGCGAGCAGGAACTCCCGCAGCTTCGTGCTCTCCAGTCCGTTTTCTTCCACACTGGCGCCAAGATCGGCGTGAAAATGACCGTCCGGGAACTGCTCGGCGTGTTTGTGCAACCAGAACCGCGCGGTCTCGCGCTTGCCCACGCCCGGGGGTCCCCGGAACACCACGATGGTCGGTCCGTCTTCGCCCGCCGCGGCGAGCGCCTGATCCGCTGCCGCCAACACCCGCACCTGATTGGTGAAATGCCGACTCGGAGCCGGCACCTGGCGCGGCGCAGCCACGGTGTGCGCCTGGCCGTGGCGGTGCTCCCTACGGAGCCCACCACTGAGGACATCGCGGGCCGGCACCGCGATCCGGGCGCGGCCCTCCATCCGGTTGGGCCAGCCCTGCTCGCCGCCGCTCACCCAGTCTCCACACGTCAGCGCGAATGTCGCGCCCAGAGTACCGAGGTCATCACCCGCAGTCATCCGCCAGCGCCTCGGTGCGCCTCGGCCAGCTTCAGCCAGCCTCGGCCAGCGGCAGCCCGCCGCGGGCGCGGCGAGCGGTCAGCCGTGCCGTGCTGACCGCGCCAGGGTGTATCATCTGCTCTCATGCGCGGGGCGTACCAGCTGGAGATCGTCGTGGGCTGCCGAATGGCGTGTTCCCACGGCCATCACATGTCCTGATCAGACCATGCGAGAGGCCTCTGGGTGCCTCTCTGACGGGGTGACACCAGCCGGGCCGGAAAGGTTAACGAGTGGGTCGATATGTCGTGATGACGGCCATTCCCTACGTGAACGGAAGGCCGCACGTGGGACATGCCCTGGAGCTGGTCGAGACCGATGTGCTGGCCCGGCATCGCCGTCAGCGTGGTGACGAGGTCCGATTCCAGACCGGCACCGACGACAACGCCCTGAAAAACGTCCAAGGCGCCGAAGCGGAAGGTATCTCTCCGCAGGAGTACGTGGCCCGGGTCGCTGACCGGTTCCTCACCCTGCGAGCGAGCCTGGATTTATCGTTCGACGACTTTATCAAGACCAGTTCCGACCCGCGGCACACCCCGGGTGTCCACCGGTTGTGGAACGCTTGCGCCGAGCAGGGGGATTTCTACCGTAAGAGCTACAGCGGCTTGTACTGCGTCGGCTGCGAAACCTTCTACACCGACGACGAACTGGTCGCTGGGCGGTGTCCCGAGCACGGGACGGTGCCAGACCTGGTGGAGGAGACCAACTGGTTCTTCCGGCTCAGCCGCTACCAGGAGCAACTCCATGACCTGATCAGCAGCGACACCCTGCGCATCGAGCCGGCATCCCGCAAACGTGAGGTGCTGTCCTTCATCGAATCTGGTCTGGAGGACTTCAGCGCCTCGCGGAGCATGGCCCGCGCCCGCGGCTGGGGCGTTCCGGTGCCTGGTGACCCGGACCAGGTCATCTACGTCTGGTTCGACGCACTCGGTAACTACATCACCGCTCCCGGCTACGGCGCCGACGACGCGAAGTTCCGTTACTGGTGGCAGGAAAGCGACGCTCGGGTGCATGTCATCGGCAAAGGAATCATTCGTTTCCACGCCGTCTATTGGCCGGCAATGCTGCTGTCCGCCGGTGTCCGACTGCCCGATACGATCTTCGTCCACGAATACCTCACCGCCGGCGGGCAGAAGATCAGCAAATCGGCCGGCAACGCCGATGACCCCGCCGACATCGCGACAACGTACGGCACGGAGGCCCTGCGGTGGTGGATGCTGCGCGACGTGGCCCGCGCCGGAGACACTGATTACACCGCTGAACGGCTCGTCGCCCGCTCCAATGAAGATCTGGCGAACAACCTCGGCAACCTCGTCAATCGCACCGTGTCGATGGTCAACCGCTATCGCGACGGCGTCATTCCCGCCGCTGCCCTCGACAATCCCGCGGCGGACGCGCTGCGCCTCGCCCGATCTGAGGCCACGGCCAGGATCGACCAGTCCCTGGCCGATTTCGACTTCCGCCGAGCCGTCGAAGCCGTCACTCGTATCGGCGACGAGGGAAACCGCTACGTCGAAGCCGTTCGCCCGTGGGAGCTGGCCAAGGCAGAACGGACAGCTAACGCGGAACCCACCGCACTGGACACCGTACTCGCCGAACTCGTCGCCACCTGCCACGACATTGCTGAACACCTCCAACCGTTTTTGCCCACCGCCGCTGATCGCATCGCAGCACAATGCGGCAACGGTGGCCCGAAAGTCGCTCAGCCCACCCCGGTCTTTCCGCGCTTAGAACCGCCCCGGATCTGACCTCTGCCCAGCCCAGCCGACGGGGGAAGGCATTGCTGGTAGCGTGATCGTCGAAAGTGAGCTGTGACCGTGCAGAACCGAACGGCTACTGCTCACTTTCGGCGATCTTCACGCCTAGCATGAACGTCAGCCACTCGCCGCGCGCTCAGTAAACAGGTGCTATGACGTCAGCGAGACCCGACTATCGGCAGATGCTTGCAGTAATAGGGTCCAGATCGAAAGACCCCCAACAGGCAGCCTTCAATTCGTGCCCTTTGCTGGTCCAGCCCGCGTTCACCACCTTCAGCCCGCGCTCTTGAATTTTCTCCACCACAGGAACGAAGTCGGCATCACTGGTTACCAGAACTGCGATATCGTATGCGTTCTGCCAGGCAAGCGACAACATGTCTGTCACAATAGCTGCATCTACACCCTTTTCTGGTTTTGCAACAAAAATTTGGTGACACTCGGGGCAGGTGTCGAAAGTTGAATCACAGTACCGACAGTGAACCTTCCGAGGCTGTGGTTTGCGTTCGCGGATCGCCACTCGCCAACTCGGTAAACGCTCGATATAAGCTGTAAGCCATCTACGTAAATTTGTCTCATTTACCGGATCAACAGATGCGTAGAGAAGCGTCTCTTCAAGGTCGAGCGGATCCGTGAGACCGACAGATCCTAGAAGCGACGCCGTTGCTGTCAAGATTGCCGGAGGCAACGCCTGCCAATCACATTTCGATTGTTTTGCGGCCGAATTCCAACTTAGCTGGAAGTTCCAGTAGTCGATAAAGATCCTGGTACGTCGTGCAGCCAACGCCTTCGTCTCCTGGTTCAGCCGATCTTTGGTGTCAAGAATACAAATACGGGGAGCCCTCGAGGGCTCCCCGGCGATGCAAGACGCGTACCAACGAAGTGGCCCGCGGGGCTGCAATGCGTTAAGGATAGGCGAACTGCCCCATCCCTGTCAACTGATACCCCGCTCCCGGTCCGAACGCTTCTGTGGAGATTTTGATCTATGATACCAGCGAAAACAGTCACTGACCAGCAATGCCGGTGAGTTAAGACGTTTGGGCTGGTAGGAGCTTCTTCCGGACTATTTTGATCTTGTAGGTGACTTTGCTGGGTCGTCTGGCTTGGTCGCGCTTCTTGGTTGCGAAGGTGTTTTTCGGTGGTTTCTTGACGCGGTCGCAC
>JAFAPC010000032.1 GCA_019247305.1 Pseudonocardiales bacterium | reverse complement strand
CCGTGGCTGATGATCTCCGCCGGGAAGCGAAACCCCTTGTAGGACGGCGCACCGATGGTCACCAGCCCCAGCCCCTCCCACCTCACTGCGAGCAACCCGGCGATCCTCCCAGCCACCAGGCAGACGACCAAGTTGACAGTGCCATTTGCGGTGGTGGTAACAGCACAACCCAAGTCCGCTTTGCAGGGCCTCTCCGCAACCACCGACCAGGCACCCGTTGACCGGGGCAGTCCGTGGCCGGGCAACGGTCTGCGCCCACTGCTCCAACCCCGCCCCTGGGTGTTGGCGCTGGTATCTGATCCACAGTCCGTAATGCGACTGGCACAACCCATGGGTGAACGCGGCGAACACGCACGGCGTCGCATCGGCGCCAACGATGCAGCGCCCCGAGGCCGTGCCGGGAAACGCGGCCCGCCGAACTGGGACATAGGTGGCCGCGAACACCGACGGGCTCAGATCGCTCGCCCCCAAAGCCGCTTCACAGGCCTGGCAGCGCTGCCCTCGGGCTTTCATCACCGCATCGCAGGCGGCGGTGGTGCACTTCCACACGCTCGTGCGCGGATTGGTCACATCCCCGGTGAACAGCCAGTTCGCGGCGTCCCACTCATCGACACGCCACGCCGGAGCCAACGCTCGCTCCAGCCAGACGACCCAGCCCTGGAGATCGCTCGCCGACTTCGATGCCCCAGGGTTAAGCCCGGTGACCGGCGCTAACCCCGCCCTCATGCCCGACCCTCCCGCAGCGCGGCGACCCGTTCCACCGCATCGCGCTTGTCCTGGTCACTGGCGTGCACGTAGGGATCCAGCGAGGACGGGGAGACATGGCCCAGCAGGGCTTGCACGACATCGCGCGGCACCCCGGAGCGCACCCAGCGCGTCGCCGCCGTATGCCGCAGGACGTGCGGCCGGACAGCGAACCCAGCCCGGCGAGCCAACCGGTCGAACATGCCCTTAGCGTTCTGGTAGCCAAGCGGTCGCCCGAGAGGTTCTCGGAACAGGTTGACGAACACCATGTCGGCGCCAGCGGCCTCCGGTACCCGGTCGCGCTCATGAGCGTAATCAGCGTAGAGCTCAACGAGTTCCTCGGTCACCGGGATCGAGCGCGGGAACCGGGACTTGGCCAGCGCGCCGTTGGCGTTCGCTCGGCGGCGTACGTGCACGTGCGGCCCGGCGACCCGGCAGCCCAGCGAAGCCGAGTTGGCCAGCAGGTGCATATCTTCGCGGCGAAGTCCCAGCGTCTCGCCGATCCTCATGCCCGTGGTGCCGATCAACGCCACCATGAACCGGTCCCGGGCGTTGCTGGTCAGGCCCAGCAGCTGCTCGAACTGCTCGGCGCTGAGCCACTCGTAGCCCTCGTCAGCAACCGTGAACTTGATCGTCTTGGCGCGGACCGTGCGGAACTGGCCGTTCTCACCCGCGCTATAGCCCGGCGGCAGGAACGCTAGGAACTTCGGTTCCCAGAGCCGGGCGACCACCTCCGGCGCTACCCAGCCGTGCTGGGCGCCGAACCGCAGAAAGCCGCACACTGCGGTCATCACCGCGTTCGCCGCCTTTTTCGACCGGAACCGAGGCTCAACACTCGATGCCCGACCCCGAGCCGGCAGCGGCTCGGCCACCAGCCACCGCAAGAACCGCGCGAGGTCCTCCAACCCGGGCCGGGACCAGTCCAGGCCGCGATCAGCGGCGTAGGACAGATACAGCGCCACCCGACCGGCATAGGCACGCTCGGTGTTGGGCGAACGGTCCATCGCCCGTAGCGCCGCCAGATAGGCCACCGCCTCTACGTGCAGCGCGTAGTCGGCCACGCGGACCACCACCCACGACACCGACTCATCGCAAGCGGACACAGCCCGCTCGGCCCTGTAACTGTCGATCACGGCGGCGAACGTAGCGGGCATCCCTGACAGAACCGGCACCTACCGGATAGCTCTCCGGCACGGAGGCGCGGTCCGGTAGGCCGCACGTCCCTGACGAGCTTCTGCCCCTAGAGATAACCAGCGCGCCGAGTTGGTTCTCCAAGCCGCGCTCGTACCGGTGGTACAGCTCGCCTTTCTTGCCGTGGCAGATCTTACGGGCCAGGGCGTGGCGGCCTTCCTGCAGGTTCCGGATACCCTTGATATCGCGCCGGTAGGACTCGTCGGTGTCGATGTAGCTGAGGATATGCAGGGACTTGAAGATCCGACCATAGGCGGCGATCGCCTCGCCGAGCGCGGTGGGATGGCCCTCGCGCTGCAGCATGGTGACCACGTCATAGGCCCGGACAGTGCCGGTGTAGATCGAGGCGACGACGCGGAGGATGTCCTCCCAGTTCCGGCGGATCTTGCGTAAGTCAATCTTGCCTCGGGCGAAGATGTTCAAGGGACCGTAGTCGGCGCCGGGTGTGATCCGCCAGCCCTTCTGGTCAGGCAGGTCCGCCAGGGCGGGCCGGTAGGAGATCCCGAGCAGTTCCAGCAGCCCGAACACCAGATCCGAGTAGGAGCCGGTATCGGAGACGACGATCTCGGGGAGCTCACCGCCGTCCAGGCCGAAGATGACGTCAACCATGTGCAGGGAGTCCCGCACGGTTCCCGACACAACCTTAGCGCCGCGCCCCATCCCTCGGTCGTTCATCGCGTTCAGCCAGGTCATACCCCGCTTGGACCCGAAGTACTTGCGGTTGGGGCGGGCGAACGCGGCCGGGACGGGCACGACGAACCGCATCCCGTCGACCGCGGCAACCAGGCCGCCGCCCCACGCCTGGGCGAGCGCCAGGCCGGCCTGGCGGGCGACCAGCGGGGCGTTCGCGGCGGCGAGGGTCTCGGGCCGCACGTAGTTCTGGAACACGTGCGACAGCCGCGAGCGCTCCAGGGCCGGCACGCCCTTCTTGGCGATCGGCCGGTACCCGACATTCATGGAATGCGCGGCCAGGCACGCGGCGATCGAGGTCGGCAGGTCCTCCAGCCGGGACCGGCCGCCGGAGACGGCAGTGAACGCCTCGGCCAGCTCCGGCACCCACGCCATGACCTCCAAGATCACCTCGGGCAGGTCGACGCGCGGCAACATGGCCGTGGTGCGATTACGCAGGTCCACCAGGGACGGCGGTTCCTCCACGGCCTTCACCCCAGTCAGGTGGATCTTCCCGGCGTCATCCACGCGGACCTCGGTGTTGACGGCCAGCCGCCCGCCAACCTCCCGGTAGGCGGCGTCCAACGTCTGGGCGTGCTCGGCGAGCAGGGCATCAGGGTCCTCCGGCAGGCCGAGCGTGGTCAGCACATCGTTGCGGATCGCCTCCCACGCCGCGCCCTCCAGCAGCTGGGCCTGCGGGTTGCGCCACTTGGTGGAGGCATCGGCATAGACCTCGCGGCGCTTCAAATGCCGCCAGAACTGCTCCAGCACGCAGAAGGTGTAGGCGTGCCGGTTCACCGCGCCGTCCTCATGCGCCGGATGGCCGAACACCAGGCGCTTCCATGGCCCGTTCACCACCTCGGCGTCGACCAAGCGGCCGGGGATCAGCGGCGCGGGCAGGCGGCTGCGGTAGGCCAGCACATCGGACAGCGCCCGCATCGCCTCCAGCACCGGCGCGCCCTCGGCGTTCGCGCCGAAGGAGATCACATTCGGCAGCAGCTTCACGAACCCCGACACCGTGCTGTAGCGGCCCAGCAGCTCAGCCCGCCAATCGTCGGACTCGGCCGCATCCGCCGGCGGCACGTTCTCGCTCACTAGCACCAGCGCGGCGCGCAGCTCAGCCCGGGACACGACCGCCTCGATCGCCTCCCACACCTCCGACACCCGCGGCTCCTCCTCCGGACCGCCCCAGCCATCGGACTCGAACAACGCCTCCACCGCCACCGCCAGCCTCGCGGAGGCCTTGGCGAGCTTCGGGTGCTTGCGGAGCGTCTCCTTGTTCGAGGCCGTCTGCGCCTTGTTCATCAGCTCGGCCGCCATCAGCAGGTCCAACAGCTCCAGCGTGTCGTCGACCGACTTGGCCTCCAGATGCCGGACCGTGGCCAGCAACGTCGCCAGCCGCCGATCATCGCCATGGCGACGGATCAGCGAGGCGTCCGCGCTCATCCCGTACTTGGCCAACTCACCCAGCCACCGCGGCGACACCAGCGCCTCGGCGCCGAGCTCCGCCAGCCCCAGCGCCATGATCTCCGACACCTGGTCCAACGCCTTGATGATCGTCGGGCCGCTCCCGCGCGGCGGCGGGCCCTTGCGCCACCGCTCCAGATCCGAGACCCGCGACCCCGGCGTGACCTCCAACAGCTGGTCCAGCGCGTACCGCTGGCCCGTCGTCAGCAGTCCCTCCAACACCCCCCACAGCCGGCGGGTCGTGTCGTCGCGGACCTTCGCGACCAGCCGCGCCAGCCTCGTCACCCCAGGCAGCAGGACCTTCCGCTCCCGCAGCCACACCATCCCGTCGAGGAAGATCGCTTTCGGACCATCCCCAGACGTCCACGAGCGCGCCGCCACCCAGTCGACGAACTCCGTCTCGACCTCGGCGAACTCCTTGAGCCCGTAGACCCGCCGGATCTCCCACTGGTGATCGAACCGCGTCTTCGTCCGCTCGGTATACCACTTCACCTGCAACGGGTCCGCCACCCCCAACTGCCCGGCCACGAAGTCCAGCACGGCACCCGGCACGTCCAGGGGATCCTCCAGGAACGTCCCGAGCCACCGCACGGTTACCAACTGGAGCGCGAACCCGACTTTCATGTGCTCCCCCCGACGCCGCTCCACCAGCGCCCGGTCCTCGTCATCGAGGAAGAACACCCGCTCCAGATCCACCTGCGACGGCACCCCCGCGTACCGCCCGTACACCGCCGCCTCATCATCCCTCAGGAACTCCACCGGCATAGATCGCAAAATAGGGCCAGACCACCACCAACCCACCCACAGCGATCAAACCGTTACAAGACCCCGACCCCCGCGACGCCCAGCCACATCCGAACGGCCAGTGGCGGTAACCCAGCGATCTTTCACCCGCTATCGCCACTGACCGTTCCGTTGTTGCTCAAGCCCCGACCCACTACCTGTGGCGGGCGGTGGACCAACACGGGACCGTGTTGGACATTCTGGTCACCTCCCGGCGGGACACCCGGGCCGCGACCAGGTTCTTTCGTAAGCTGCTCAAGGGCTGGAGTACGTGCCCCGGGTGCTGATCACCGACAAACTCCTCAGCTACGCCGCTGCCCGGCGCCGGGTGCTGCGCTCGGTCGAGCACCGGAAGTCGAAGTATCTGAATAACCGCGCCGAGAACTCCCACCAACCGACCCGGCAACGCGAACGAGCCATGAAGAGGTTCACCTCAGCCGGGCACGCG
>JAFAPC010000103.1 GCA_019247305.1 Pseudonocardiales bacterium | reverse complement strand
GGCGGCCTGGGTGATCTCCAGGATCGGGACGTTGAGGTTCCCGGCGGCGATGAAGCTCTGGGCGGCGCTGATGAGGGCCGCCCGCGTGCGGGCCTTGCGCCGTTCGAGGCGGTTGGTGGTGACGGTCGGCTCGGCCATCTGTTCGCGCATCTCCCTGGGCTGTGGATACCGACATTGTAGCCGGTTTCATCATGAATGAGGAAAACTACTTGACAGAGGATAACATCATGAGTGATGATATCTTCAGTTACGAAGGAGGGCTTCAGATGAACACGCAGACGGACCCCCACAGCGGCCTCCACAGCGAGCATGGCGCAGTGGCGGGCGAGCATCCGGGACGCGCCCGCAACCCCCTAGTCAAGGTCCACGACCTGGCGTGGCTGGAGTTCGAGAAGCCGGATCTGGAGCGGACCGAGCGCTTCGCCCAAGCGTTCGGGTTCACGACGGCTCAGCGAACGCCGGGGGAACTCCAGCTGCGGGGCAGCGACGCCGGTTGCCCGTGCGTGCTGGTCCGCAAGGCGCCGCGGTCCCGATTCGTCGGCCCGGCCTTCCGGGCGGCCGACTCAAGCGACGTCGCCCGGCTGGCGCAGGCCACCGGGAGGAAGCCAGCAAAGCTGCCGGAGAGCCTGGGCGGACTGGCGGTGACCCTGGTCGACCCCAACGGGATGCCGGTGCGGGTCGTGGCCGACACCCACGAGCTGGCCGGGCTGCCGGCCCCGACGCCGCTGCCGTTCAATGTCGGCCATGAGGTGACCCGGGCCAACGCCATACAGCGGCCGCCCCGCCAGCCGGCGGTGGTCCAGCGGCTCGGTCACGTCGTGGTCCAGACGACGCGGTACCGCCGGTCGCTCGACTGGTACCTGGCGCACCTGGGGTTGATCGTCAGCGACTTCCTCTACTACCCGGGCCAGCGCACGCGGGGGCCGGTGATGAGCTTCAACCGCTGCGACCGGGGCAGCACGCTGACCGACCACCACACGCTGGTCCTGGCGCTGGGCCCGGCCAACCGCTACCTCCACTCGGCCTACCAGGTGGCCGACCTCGACACGCTAGCCGCCGGAGGAGAGTACCTGCTCGACCGGGGCTACCACCGGTCGTGGGGCATCGGCCGCCACGTCGAGGGCAGCCAGATCTTCGACTACTGGCGTGACCCCGACGGGTTTTTGGTCGAGCACTTCACCGACGGCGACATGTTCGACAACACCCTCGAGCCCGGGTGGGCGCCGTTCACCCGCTCCGGGCTAGCCCAGTGGGGGCCACCGGCCACCAGCGACTTCCTCGGCACCCAACCCGGCCCCGGCGCTTTGCAGGAGCTGCGGACCGTGGTCAGCGCCCTACGGGGCGACAACGAGTTCGACGTGCAGCGCCTGCGCGGCCTGCTGAAAGGAGCCCGGTCATGAGCACCTCCGTCCTTCGTAGCGCCGACGCCTGGTGGGTGGCGACACCCGCGGGCGCGGCCCGGATCGCCACCAAGGCCCGGACCACGGCCCAGCTGCTGGCTGACCGGACGGCCATCACGGCCGCCGGGGCCAGCGGCGAGACCGTGCCGGTCGACAGCCTGGCGCTCGTCTCGCCGGTCACCGCACCGTGCCGGGTGGTGGCCCAGGCGACGAATTTCGCCTCCCACGTCAAAGACGTCGGCATGAACCCCAAGCAGATCCCGTTGACGTTCTTCCGCAAGGCGTCGGGGTCGATCGCCGGCCCGTACGACGACGTCATCCGGCCCGCCCACGTCCGGCTGCTGGACTACGAGGTAGAAATCGGCCTCGTCATCGGCCGGGAGATGCCCGTCGGTACGACGATCACCGCCGACAACTGGGCCGACTATGTCGCCGCCCTGGTCGTCACCAACGACATCTCCGCTCGCGACATCCAGCTGCCCAAGGGCCAGTTCTTCGAGTCGAAGTCCTATCCGACGTTCACCCCGGTCGGCCCGGCGCTGGTCCTGGTCGACGGCGACGAGCTCAAGCGTTTCGACGACCTGCGGCTGCGGCTGTGGGTCAACGGGCAGCTCCGCCAGAACATGCCCGTCGGCGGCGACATGCTCTTCCCGCCGGTCGAGGCCCTGCAGACGCTGAGCCGCTTCCAGCGGCTGGACCCCGGCGACCTGGTGCTGACCGGCACCCCGGTGGGCACCGCCCTCAGCGGAGGGCCGAAGCTGGTCGGGATGATCGTCTCGCTCCTCCCGCCCGCGCTCAAATGGAAGCTGGTCCTTCCCGCTCAGGTCAAGAACCCCAAGTACCTCCACGACGGCGACGTCATCGAGGCCACCGTGGCCACCGACGACGCAGCCTTGCGCCTCGGCCGACAGCGCACCACGGTGAGGGACGCACGATGACCGCCGCCGCCATTGCCCTCGCCATCGTGCTGGTCGTGTTCTTCGCCGGGCTCGGGACGGCCAAGATGCTGGCCGTCCCCCCGATCCGCCACATGGCCGCCCACGTCGGCTTCTCCACCGCCGCCTACCGGCGGATCGGAGCGCTGGAGGTCGCCGGTGCCGCTGGCATCCTGGTCGGCCTGGCCCAGCCCCGCATCGGCGCCCTGGCCGGCGCCGGCCTCCTGCTCCTCCTCGCCGGCGCCCTCATCAGCCACCGCCGCGCCGGCGACGGGCTGCGGGACGCCGCCCCGGCCCTACTCGCCGGCCTGGTCGTCGCCGCCTACCTCGCCGTCCTGTGGGGAGGGATCCGATGAGCAGCCGCCCCGTTCCCGTCGTCATCGTCGGCGCCGGACCCACCGGAATCGCCGCCGCCACGCTGCTGGCCCAGTACGGCGTCGAGAGCCTGGTGCTCGAGCGGTGGGAGGGCGTCTACCCGCTGCCGCGGGCCGTCCACCTCGACGACGAGATCTACCGGATCCTGGCTCGTCTGGGCATCGCTGACGAGTTCGCCAGGATCTCGCGGCCGTGTCGGGGACTGCGACTGGTCGACCGCAGCCTGCGGGTGCTGGCCGAGTTCGGGCGCCAAGCCCGCGGGCGCCACGGGTATCCCGAGGCGAGCATGTTCGACCAGCCGGAGTTGGAGTCCCTGCTCCGCGCCAATTTGAGACGGCACCCCGTCGCCACGATCCGGGGCAACACCGAGGTGACCGGACTGGCTCAGGACGGCGCCGGCCTACTCCGGGTTGAGTGCACAGACCGGGTCGACGGTGGCCACTACTCCATCCTCGCGCACTACGTCCTGGGCTGCGACGGCGCCAACAGCATGACCCGCAACTCGATCGGTGCCACCATGCAGGACCTCCGGTTCGAGCAGCGCTGGCTGGTCGCCGACATTGCCACCCCCACCGACCTCGGGCAGCGGGAGGGCGTGCAGCAGGTCTGCGACCCGCACCGCGCCGCCACATACATGCGCGTCAGCACGACCCACCATCGCTGGGAGTTCCGGCTGCTGCCCGGCGAGACCGCAGATGACTACCGCCAGATCGAGAGGCTGCATCCCCTGCTCGCGCCGTGGACGAGGGGCATCGGAGTCGACCAGCTGGAGATCATGCGGGTGGCCGAGTACACCTTCCGCGCCCAGGTCGCCGACCGGTGGCGGGACCGGCAGGTGTTCCTGCTCGGCGACGCAGCCCATCTCACCCCGCCGTTCA
>JAFAPC010000102.1 GCA_019247305.1 Pseudonocardiales bacterium | reverse complement strand
TGCAAAACCCCTTGAAAGCATAATCAAGAATTGACGTACTCGCAGGTCAGCGACATGATCACAGAGCTCATCTCTGAGTTTTGCATAAGTCTCCTTGCCACAGTGACGATATCCTTCTTCTTGATATAGCGTGATTCCTGGTTCCTGATCGCCGTAACCGTACAAGAAAGGCCAGAACCGTGAGCGACGAGCAGACTGTGAAGGTAAGTGATTTTGGTCGTGAACTGTACGGGGTGTCAGAAGCACCCCGGCAGACATGGATCAATTATGGGAAGGCGTTGTTGACCATCGCAGGCGCCGACGGCACGGTCAGCCCAGCAGAGTACAACTGGGTCATCGAGCGTCAGCGCAAATACGGCGCCCCTGAAGACATCTTCGCCGAGTACGAGAACTTTGACCATCAGTCAGCCAACTTCGACGAACTGCTGGCCGATGTTAGAGTGGACGTTGAGACCTGGAATGCCGCACGGCACTTGATCTACCACGCTATCCAGATGTGCGGCGCCGACGGCACCTACGCCGAAGCCGAGCGATCCAGGGTTGTCCGAGCAGCCCGGGCCTTGGGCGTCCCTGATGACGTTGTGCTCGCCTTGCATGCTCTCGTCGACATGGAAAAGGCCGTCTACGAGATGCGGGCCGCTCTTTTCCACGTCACTGTCCTTGAGTAGCCTGCCCAATCCGCCAGCCGGAGTTCCCGCCGGGGAACTTCGCGGTGAACACGTCGAGTTCGAGGAGGTGTGTCGCTACCCGTGGCCGAAAGGCGCGAGCTACTGTCGGACCTTTCGGTGTCCTTTCGCGCGACATTGGTCAGGCTGGGCTGCTATTCGGTACCGGCCAGATCAGCCGCATCGTCGCATGTCAGCGGCCATGTTATCCTCCTGGCCAGAGGCCGACCCCTCGGGACTGTGACCAGGTAATCCGTCTTACCGGCCGTCATAAGCGGCCGTATCTCGGTCTCAACGTGGTGATAACGATCCGCTGCATACAAACACGCCAATGGCAGGCCGGTCACGGTCTCCGTGAGTTCGCGGCACAGCTTGCCAATGGGTCCGCTCGACGGCTCGACCGTGACATGCACCTCCTCGCCCGTGGCGACGAGCATGTGTGCCAAGTGCTGCACGATGGTGGATTTGCCACACCGCTCGGGCCGTCAACGGTGACGAACAGACCCCGCTGGTGGCTAGGACAGGGCCGGAGCTTCATCGTCGCTCCCTCCCGGTGCGTCGCCCCGGAGCTCTTCGAGCGACAACGGCCGGGTGTCAGACAGCGTCGCGAGTCGCACGAACAACCATGCCGTGACCAGTACATCATAGGTTGCCCGATGCGGCGACAGGCCATCAGGTAGCCCTTCGGCCAGTTTGAATGCCTCGGTGAGCACTTCGAGTTTGTAGCTCACCTGATTCGGCAGCAGCCGACGAGCGAACTTGAGCGTGTCGAAGACCTCGGGGCACTCCCAGGTGCCTAGCTGGCGCCGCAGCACGCCAACGTCAACGTGCGCGTTGTGCGCGATGAGGACGGGTACGTCGAGCACCGCGCGTACCTCGTCCGCGATCTCCGCAAACGCGGGCGCCTCGGCGACATCGTCGTTCGTCAGGCCGTGAATCCGGGTAGCGAAGTACGTGATCGACCGCTCGGGCTTCACGAGCCAGCTCGTTGGCTCACCGACTTCGCCATTAACGATCGGTACCACGGCCAGCTCTACCAGATCAGGCGGTTGCTGTCCGTTGCCTTCGACATCGACCACGACGTACCGGAGGCTCGTCCAGGCAGTCATCGTGTCGTCCCGTCTTTCCATCCGATGGCCGCGCGGCCTTTGTGGGGAGCTCAGCCGCCCACGCCGAACCAGCCGGCGACGCTGAGGCCCATGGCCGCCACCGCCATCACCGCGATGATCCCGACGAACACACTCCCGAGTGCGCGCAGGACCGGACCGTTAGCGGCCGGTCCGAGTAGGGCCCGCCGGTTGGTGAGCACCAGGATGCAGGTGAGCAGAATCGGGGCGATCACGCCGTTGAGAATCTGCGTCCTGATCAGCAGGTTGATCAGGTTGCCGGGCAGCAGCGCGATCGTGGCCCCGACCACGATCTGCCCGGTGAACAGCCACAGGAACAGCGGCGCCTCGCGGAAGGAGTTGCCCACCGAGCGCTCGGTGCCGATCGCCTCGCTCACCACGTAGGCGGTGGACAGCGGCACCACCGCAGCGGCCAGCGCGGAGGCGCCGAGCAGCCCGATGGCGAACAGCTCGGCGGCGAACGGCCCGGCCACCGGCCGCAGCGCCTGCCCGGCGTCCTGGGCTGACTGCAGAGGGGCGCGGGTGGTGATCGCCGCCGCGGCGGCGATGATGATGAACATGTTGATGACGTTGGCGAAGACCGCGCCCAGGATCGCGTCTGTGCGCTGGCGGGGGTAGTCGAGTGGACGAACGCCTTTGTCCGCGACCGCGCTGGCCACGTAGAACTGGACGTAGGGGCTGATCGTAGCCCCGACCAGGCCCACCGACAGGAGCAGGAACTCACCACTGGGCACCACGCTGGGCAGCAGCGTCTGGCTGAGCACCTCCCCCACGTTCGGGTGCGCGAGGATGGCGGCGACCGGGTAGACGAGGAAGACCAGGGCCAGGCCGAGGAAGACGCGCTCGGCGTGCCGGTAGGAGCCGAAGACCACCAGCGCCCAGATGATGACCGCCGCGATGGGGACCGAGACGAACCGGCCCACCCCCACCAGCTCGAACGCCACTCCGACCCCGCCGAACTCCGAGACCATCGCCCCGAGGTTGGCCACCAGGAACGCCACTAGCACCACCGCGGTCACCCGCAGGGAGAACTGCTCGCGAAACAGTGACCCCAGACCCTCGCCTGTGTAACAGCCCAGTCGGGCGCACATCTCCTGGACGAGGGCCAGTATCACGGTGATGAACACCATCAGGAACAGGGTGTGGTAGCCGAACTGGGCACCGGCTGAGGCGTAGGTGGCGATACCTCCCGCGTCGTTGCCCGCCGCCGCGGCCACCAGCCCGGGGCCGGTGACGGCCAACACGGCGAGCAGGCGGGCCCGCCACCTCCGTGGGGTCCGGCGGCCTGGACGGGGACCCGCGGTGCGGTTCGCGCCCGCGAGGGCGGTCTCCGGGGAAGGCAGGGAGGTGCCCATCACGGCGTTCCTTTCCGGTCCGGCGGGTCTCGCGCGGCGGATCCAGGGCGGCAGGTCAGCTCAGGCGGGTCCGCATCAGGCAGGCCAGCTCAGGCAGGCCAAGTCAGGCAGGCCAGCGGGGGCGTGGCAGGCGCAGGCCCAGACCGGGCAGCAGCGCCTGCAGGACGTCGTCAGCGAGGATGCGCCCGATCGGGTGATGCTGGTCGTCCACCACCACAGCGGACAGCCGGCGGGCGTCGAGCATGCGATCAGCCACCCGCCGCACCGGGGTGTTCGGGGTGACCGACACCGGCCAGGGCGGGCCGACCAGCTCCGCCAGGGGGGTGGCCACCTCCGCCAGGAGCAGCTCCTCCAAGGACACGTCGTCCACCAGCTGACCCTGCTCGTCCACCACCACGACGGCGTCCAGGTCCGCGACGCGGCGCTTAGTGCGCAGCAGGATGCGCACGTGCTCCACCGTGTCGAGCACCGAGGCGATGACCAGCGCGGTGTTCATCACGCCGCCGGCGGTGTCCGGGCCGAAGGCCATCACCCCGCGCAGCGCGTCGGCCTGCTCATCAACCATCGCGCCCAGCAGCCGGTCGCGTTGCTGGCGATCCAGCCCGCGCAGAGCCCGGGCCGCCTCATCGGGTTCCATCAGCGCGACCAGGCCAGCAGCGCGCGGTGGCCCCGTCTCGGTCAGCAGCTGCCGCTGCTTGTCCGGACGCATGCTTTCCAGGGCGTCCGCCGCGGCGGTGGGCTCGACCACGTCCAGCAGCTCACGCCGCTCCTCGCGGCCCAGGTTCTCCAGCAGGGCGGCCAGGTCGGCGGGTAGCAGCCGGTTCAACTCGCTGCGGTGGCGGTCCAGCCGGATCGCGCCCCGTCCCGAGCTCTCGGTAAGCGCCACGGAGCCGAACGAATGGACCGACGCCCAGTCGATGAGCGCCTGCGGACGGGCCCTGGCCCGCCACCGCGCCGGACCCAGCCGGCGCAGCAGGGTGGTCAGGCCCACATCCACCCCGACCAAGCGGACCCGGCCAGCCACGCCGGCCAGGTACAGGTCAGCGGCGCGCACCACCCGAACTCCTGCCACATCGAGCAGCTGCCGGTCGAGGATGTCGCGCACCAGGCACACCTGACCCTCCTGGGGCGTGAAGTCCTGCAGCGTCAGGCGGGCGGTGTTCAGGGTCACCCCCTCGGCCCGCACCTGCGCCAGCAGATCGACCGGGACGAACGCCCGACGCGAGGCCACCCGAACCACCAGCCCAGCCAGCGGGGGATGCGGCTCACCGGTGTCCCACCGGGCCACCACATCGCTGACCTGCCCGACCACCTCACCCCCGGGGTTGCGCACCGGGCGGTCGACCAACCCCGCGACGGAGACCACAGCCTGCTGGGGGGCCTGCTGGGGGCCGCAGCTCAGGTCCAAGTGATGGGTGCGGTGCTGGCGTATTCCTCTTCCTCGGCGCGGTGCGGGCACAGTTGACCTCCTGTGCTGTTATCGCGTGCTGTCTCAGCAGAGAGCGGGGATACGGTCAAAGTACGTCCCCAACGCACTCTCAGTCGATCGTGGACCCCAATTCCCCTAGATGGCCTATCCATCTCTTACGGTGAGTATCGCGACCGCAACTGGCGCCAGGACACCGCGCGATCTCCGGCGAAAGCTGTCTGCGCCCCCTGGCCACTCTGAGTGCCACGGAAACTCGACGTCACCGACGTGCAGTGATCATGGGTTGTTAGATTGGCTCCAGCGGCGTCCCTAGCGTCGCTTGGCGCTCGTTCACTCCAGCCGGGGATGACAGTGAACCACAGCGATGGGAAGACCATCGCCCGGTAGATCGTCTGGTGTGCGGGAGGTAATCCGGTGACCCGGCAAGGACCCAGGGATAGCCGGGTAGCAACGCGTCCGTCAATGATAATCCTGCAACCGACATGCCTCTGTAACCTTGACTGCACGTATTGCTACCTTCCTGGGCGTAAGTCCAAGAATGAGATGTCTCTTCCAGTAGCGCGCGCCATCGCCGAGGGAATCAACCCCGATTGGGTGGAATCTGCACCGTTAGAGCTAGTATGGCACGGCGGTGAACCTCTTGCTATCGACCCTACCCTGTTCGAGGAACTTCTCAAATCCTTCATTCCCTTACACAACGCCGGCTTGGTTTATCATGTGATCCAGACCAATGCTACACTGATCACCGACGAGTGGTGTGAGCTATTCCTCAAGCATGACATTGACGTGGGAGTTAGCCTCGATGGCCCAGCGACCCTGAACCACAACCGGGTCGACTGGCGAGGAAAACCAGCATTGACACGCATCATGGACGGAATCGCAAAGCTTACAGAACACGACATCAACTTCAGTGTGATCGCCGTCATCGACCAGACCGCGATTGATAGTATCCACCAGATTCTGGACTTCCTTGCGACCCTGGGCCCCCCATCAATCGCGCTCAACCTGGAAGAGCGCGAAGGAGTCAACCCCCACCATGGCTCCCCTTCACTACATGAGGCCCGAACGCTGTGGCGAGACGTATTCGCCTGGGCCGGCAGGAACAGAAGTATACGGATACGAGAAGACGACCGACTATTGAGCTATCTCGCCGCACCACCCTCAACGGCAGCCGCAGACGTCCCCCACGATCCGCTTCCCACTGTCGCCTGGAACGGTAACGTCATTCTGCTCTCCCCGGAACTACTCGGCATAAAACCCGCCCGGTATGCTGACTTCATGGCAGGAAACCGCTTCTTCGAACACGGGGTCCTCTCTACCACCGAGACCCATCACTGTCACATCACTACACAAGCTCTCGTAACTGGTTTCTTCGACCTCACCGAGACTGCAAGTAAGGACAGCATGACTCTGCTAGAAAAACTTGTCACGACAAAAAGCTCGACCCTGCTCGCCCTGATCAACCCCTACCGAAACCCAGACAACGATGTCGCTCCCGCGCTAAAGTAGGCAGACAAGCATCAAACCTCCAGGTTCGGAAAGACAGGTTTCAGGAAAACGCACTGGGACAAGAAGCGTTACATCGCCCGACCGACAACAGAAGCACGAAACGGGACCACCAAGCTATGGATCATACTGGGCGCCACGACAGCGAACCGGACCGCGAACGAGCTGATTCCCTAACACACCACCTGCACATCGCGGCGGACAAACTGGACGTTACTCCCCTCGATGACCCTACATTCACCGGAGAGATGCGGACAGTAGGAATACATGCACACCACAAAACCGCAGACGTGTAGCTGCGGACCATCATGGACGACCCCGACGCCGGGCGGCTTTGCCGCTGGGAAGGCAACGTCGAATCCAACGCCATCCACAGCGTACCCAAACCCCAGATCATCCGGTGGACCGACTGGCACGACCCTGACTGGCACGCTGCAGATATCCGACGCCGGAGCAAGGTCATCACCTCTATCCCCGACAAACCCGTCTCCACCGACGGAGACCTCTACGCCGATCCCGGCCTACCCGACACATGGTGGACCGCACTACGACACGCCCTCACCACACTGCAACAGCACCCAGTCCCCGAACAAAATTTCGGCTGGTTGCCCAAATACACCGCCGAAGGCGTCGAACAATTCTTCAACACAAAACTACCCATGGAACTGTTCACGACCCAGGTCACGTGGACCACCGCGCACGGAGACCTCCACTGGATCAACATCACCCGCCCCCGCCTGTGGCTCCTCAACTGGGAATGCTGGCGCCGCGCCCCCACATGGCACGACGCCGCAACTCTCTACCGCAGCAACCTCTTCCACCCAGCCACCGCACAACGAATCCACCCTCTCTTCCCCCAATTAGACAACCACTCCGGAACCATCGCCCAACTCGCCGCCATCAACCGCTACCTGCGGATGAGCGAAGACCCCGAGTCAACCGCAAAACTCCATGCCCTGGGCCAGAGACTCGTCCAACGTCTCATCCTGTCACTGACCTGTCATTGAATCAGCCCGTTGGGCCTCGCGCTAAGCAGGCTTGTGCTCAGGCCCGCCGGCCGGGAGGTTCCCGCGACAACGCACCGCCCACCCCTCCCCGGCCTGCCACCGGTTGAGCACCGACCCCCTGCGGCTCCCGGCGGCCGGCCCCCATCAGCGCATGAGGTGACTGATGAGGATGTGACCGCTGGTCGCCCGGGCCGGGCAGTATCAGGCGCTCTGCGGTTATCTCATGGTGGCCGCGGCGATGGTCGCGCCAGTCGGCCGACCGTGCCCCGAGTGCACCGAAGTGCTGGCGGCGGCGCAGCAGCCCGCGCGCCCGGCTCGGCGTGCGCGTCATCACCGGCTCGGCTGGCTGTGGCGCATCCTGCACCGCGGCCGCCATGCCGGGGTCGACGGCGTTAGTGGCGATCGTGGAGGTGGTGGGCTCCCAGCCGGGTTTCCAGCGAGACGGGTGTTAGCCGGTCGCGAACGGTGGCGGGCAGAATGCGCCCCGTGCACACCCGAGGGCGAAAAGACCGTGGTCTGCGTTTCGCGGTCGGGGCTGGGCTGCTGGTGTTGCTGGCTGGGCTGGTGTGGCTGGCTGTGGTCCTGCTCACCCAGGGTGTGGCGCGGGCCGCTAGCTGGGCGTCGGTGTTCGGCACCAGTCTGGCTATCGCGCTTGCGCTGGTCACTCTCGTGACGTGGCGGTCGGGACAGCCCCCCGCTGTGGGGCAACCGGCCAGATCGGATCAGCTGGACCAGGCGGTGACCGACCTCGCCGAGGTGGTGCATCACCAATGGAGGCAGGAGGCGGCGGTGCGGTCCCTGCGACGTCGCGAGCCGATCCGCATCCGGTTGTCGCGCACTGCTCGGCCGGTGGCGGCAGTGTTGCCCGAGGATGTGGTGCCGGGCCGCCCGGAGCCTGCGGAACAACGCGACCACGACGTGCCCCACGTCCTCACGTTGTTCCGCACGCTCCAGGCCCGGCAGCTGGTGGTCCTGGGGGCTCCCGGCGCGGGGAAGACCGTGCTGGCGCTGCTGTTCACCCTCAGTCTGCTGGACAGTCTGGTGCCTGGCGAGCCGGTGCCGGTGCTGCTCAGCGCGTCGTCCTGGGATCCCCGCACCGAGCACCTGCACACCTGGCTAGCGCGAAGGATCCTCGAGGAGTACCCGGCGCTGGCCAACCAGGACCGCTACGGCCCCAACGCGGCCGAGCAGATGGTCATCCAGGAACGGGTCATGGCGGTCCTAGACGGCTTGGACGAGATGCCCGCAGCACTGCTACCGCAAGCCATCGCCGCCCTCGATACTGCCGTCACTAACGAGAAGTACCCGTTGGTGGTGACCTGCCGCGGCGACGAGTACGAGACCGCGGTTCGCAGGAGTGGCGAGACCCTAACGCGTGCGACTGTGCTGGAGATCGAACCCGTCGAGCTGGACGACGCGGCGGCCTTCCTGATGGCGACGGGGCCATCGGCCCCAGACCGCTGGCGTCCCGTGCTGGACCAGCTACGCGTGCAGCCTGACCGACCACTGGCGCAAGCGTTGACCAACCCGCTCATGGTCAGTCTGGCCAGAACCGGCTACGCTGCCCCCGCTTCTGATCATCCTAATCAGCTGCTCGATCTTCCCGACCAGGCCGCGGTCGAATACCACCTGCTCGAGGAGTTCATTCCCGCTGCTTATCAGGATTCTCCCTCCCCACCGGGAACACCATCGACCTCAGCGCAGAAACAGTATTCGCCAGATCAAGCCCTCCGGTGGTTGACGTTCCTCGCCCGCCACTGTGACACCGGGGACCTGGCGTGGTGGCAGTTAGTCGACACCATTCCTAGATCGACCCGCGGGATATCCGTCGGGCTCCCCCTCGGGGTGCTCGTCGGGTTCATGAATGTCGGGTTCATGAATGTCCTCGCCGGGATGGGTGTCATTCACACCACTCACCGCTTTGAGGGCCTCCTGTATGCTCTCTATGGCGGTTCTCTTTCAGGCCTGGTGACCGGTCTCGCCTACGGCGTGAGACAGCGGCCGGAACCGGTGCAAATCGAAATGCGATTCCGGGGAACGCTGGTGCCGTTCCTTCGTTGGCTCGTGCTCGGCCTTGCGCTGGGTGTCGGTGTCGGTTCCGGGTGTGGCCTCCCGCTCGGATGGGTGCTCGCGGTCGGGGTGGTGTTTGGGTGCGCGCTCGCGACGCCGGTGTGGCTGGACATCCCCGCCGAGGTGGCAAAGGTATCCAGTCCGGGAGTCGTCCTGCAGCAGGACCGCACGGCCGCGTACGCATTCAGCCTGGTAGCGGCGCTACCGTTCGGGCTCGCGGAGGGTCTCCTGGTCAGGTTCCCCCCTGGACTTGCGTTCGGCGTCATCGGTGGCGGTGGAGCGATCCTGGTCCGTGGGCTGATGGGCAGCCTCGCAGCTGGGATCGTGGGTGGCCGGGCGTATGGGCGCGTGGGTGGCTTCATCTTCGCCCTCACCAACGCCGTCGGTGGTGGCCTCGTGCTCGCCCTCACCAACGCCGTCGGCGGTGGCCTCGCGTTCGAACTGTCCCACCCCGGGTCGCACGAGATTCTTGGGGTAATCCTCGGGCTTGCCGTCGGACTTATCGTCGGAGGCCTGGGCGTGCTGTCCCGGGCGTGGGGCGTCTATACGCTCAGCCGGATCTGGCTGGCCCTGCGCGGTGAGCTGCCGTGGCGGCTGATGCGATTCCTGGAGGATGCCCATCGCAGGGAAGTGCTGCGCCAGTCCGGCGCAACGTACCAATTCCGCCATGCCCGGGTGCAGGAGCACCTCGCACACAGTGATCCGAGCACTCAAAAGAGCCTACCGACGCCATCGAGCTGAGCCCGCCCGCGACTTGCGGCACCCCTACGTGCCCTTCTCTGTGGCCGCTACACTGCGGCTCATGGCTCACCCCTCCGATGTCGAGGCTCGGCTGTCCGCGCTGGAGACACGGGTCAGCGAGCTGGCCGAACGGGTCCAGCACAGCGAGCAGGACGCGGCAGCCGCCCGCGTGCTGGCTGGCGGCGCTGACCGCGACGTCGAGCAGATTCGGGGCGAGATTCGCGACTTCCGGCAGGCCACCACATCCAGCTTCAACGCGATGCGCGAAGACCTAACCGACCTCCGTGAAGACCTGACCGACCTGCGGAAACGAGTCGAGGACGGCTTCGCCCAGGTTGATCGCGCGTTTGCCCAAGTAGATCGCGGGTTTGCTGAGATGCGCGGCCGGCTGGACGGCACCGCCGCTGGCCTCGAGCAGATCGCCGGCCTGCTGAACACACTCATTAGCCAGCAAGACGGGCACCAGGAAGATCAGTGACTTCGTGTCCGGCGCGGACGTGGCCGGCCAGACCAGGCTGCCCCAGTCGCAGCAGACACCGGCCCGCATTGGCCATGATTCCCGCTGGAATTACCCAGTACAACCAGGGTGGATCGCTCTCCGGCGCAAACCGCTCGGCCTGCGCCTCCGCGTTGTCATGTCACCATTGATGGTCTCGATGAGCTAACGCAGCGTTCTCGTGTCGCCGAATTCGACACCAGGAGGCTTATGCAAAACCCCTTGAGAACATGATCAAAAATTGGCGTCCCCGCAGGTCAGCGACATGATCACAGAGCTCGTCTCCGAGTTTTGCATAAGCCTCCAGGGCTGTCGTCGTTACACCTCCACCGCCCTGGTGTCGAATTCGGCGGCGCGACGGTAAGGCCGTAATCTCCTGGGCGACTCGTCTCGCCTCACGCTCCCGATGTGGGACCCGCCAGAGGCTCGGCTGGTGTTTGGGGCGCAGGTGGGTGGGGTTGGGTGCGTTTGGCGATGCGCCGGGTTTTCCAGACGCTGGCCAGCGCGGCCACCAGGAGCGTGCTCACGATCACCGCCAGGGATATGACACTAGTCACCGTTGGTACCGGCACGGGTTGACCATTGTTGAGAAAGGGTAGGTCGTTGTCATGCAAGGTGTCCAGGATGAGCTTGACACCAATGAAGCCCAGGATCACCGCCAGGCCGTAGCGGAGGTAGACCAGTTTGTTCACCAGGCCGCCGATCAGGAAATACAGCTGCCGCAGCCCGGTTAGCGCGAAAGCGTTGGCGGTGAGGATCAGGAAGGGTTCGGTGGTGAGCCCGAAGGCCGCCGGGATGGAGTCCAGGGCAAAGAGCAGGTCGGTAGTGCCGATGGCGATGATGACGATGAGCAGCGGAGTGACCCAGATCTTCCCGCCCCGCCACAGGACCAGCCGGCAGCCGTGGTAATTACCCGTCACCGGCAGGACCGCTCGTGCCGTGCGAAGCATGACGTTCTCGGTGTACTCCTCGTCCGCCTCACCACTGACGGTGATCACTTTCCGTGCCGTATAGATAAGGAACACCCCGAACAAGTAGAAGACCCAACCGAACAGGTGGACGACGGTGACCCCCAGCGCGATCGCCGCTGCGCGCAACAAGAGCGCCAGCATCATCCCGGTTACCAGCACTCGATGATGGTGGGTCTCGGGCACCGCGAACGTTGACACGATGAGCATGAGGACGAACAGGTTGTCGGCACTCAACGAGTATTCGGCCAGGTAGACGCTTAGGAATTCACCCGCGTATCGACCACCCAAGGTCATCCAGATGACCAGGCAAAAGAGCGCGACGACAAGGACCGACAGGAATATCCAACGGGCCGCAGCGCGGGGCGTGAACTGGAGACGACGCCGATCGACGATGACGAGGTCGAGGGCCATGATGATGACTATGCCTACGCTGGTCGCCAGCCACACCCATGTGGGAATGCGCACAGATATCCTCTCTTAGCGAAAAACCTCTGAAGAGAAACCCCTGCGGTGGCGGTGTCAAGTGGTGAGAGCACTACCGCCACACTCGGCCGCGCAGCATACCAATGATTCGCCGCGGCACACAGTTTCCACCATCACATGGAGTGAAAATTGCCGCACATCAGGGGATTAGTCGCTACGAGGCGCGATTGCGGCGGCACCGACGCAGTGCGTCGGCGTGCCGGCACCGGCGGGCAGCGCGGTACCCCGCATAATCCAGTGATGGCTACCCTCACCGTCACCACAGGGATCGACCGCACCGGCCCGGCCGTCCGCGAGGCCCTCCTCCTGCGCGATTCCCAGGCCGGTACCCGGTTCGAGGCTGAGTTCCACGCCGCGATCGCCGAAGCCAACCCTGACCCGGAGGCCGACGCGGTGTGACGTCGCCAGCCGCCGCATTTCGACACCGAGTGGGGCAAACATTCAGCCGGTGTGTGCTGAGGTTGGTGCGTCGTGACGTGGCGTAGTTCCCCGATGGTCTTGGTGTTGGTCGGGGAGGTTTGTCTTGGGATGTTTGGTCAGGTGGGCGCGGGGCGTTACTCCCGGCCGCCCGCTCGCCGATGCTTCCCGACTTTGCCGTCGCCCTGACTCCCGGTCCGGGCCCGATCGTGATCGTCACCAACGGTGACGCGTCCTTGGGACAATCGTCATGGGCATCTTGCGTGCTGGTACTACCCGCGTTCTGTGGTGCGGGTGTTGCGGGGTGGGGGAGAGTAGGCCGCGATGAGGTCGTCCAGCTCCCGTACTGGCCTGCTGTGCTGCCACGGGGCCAGCGTCGCCCGCATGTCGGTGGTGCGTTGGTGCAGGCGGGACGAGGTGTGGGTAGCGGTGAGCGTGACCACCTTGCCAAGGACCCGGCTGGCTTCGTCGATCTCGCGTATCTGGATGAACGCCTCAGCTTGGAAGAGCATCGTGAAGGCAAGGTCATGGATGTCGGTCGGGTCATGGATCGCGAGTGATTTCGACGCTGTTTCCAGAGCCCGCTCGGGCGCACCCAACCACAAGGCGCACTGGCTCATCCTCCCCCAGAAAGCCGCCTCGTTAAAAAAGCAGTGCCACCGGGGGTCGTCAGCGTCATCCTCGATCCTGGCCAGCGTGGCCTGCGCGACGTCCAGCTGCTTTCGGCAGACATTCTCCTGCCGGTCGGCCCCAAACGCTCGCGCCGTCGCAACGGCGATGCACCCCGCAACTCGCGGATTGTTGGTCTGCGCGGCCCATGATTGCGCGACAATCGCGTGGTCAAGGCCGACCCGGGGCTTGCCTTGCCAGGTGGCAAGATAGCTCATGTCGCTCAAGGTATAGGCGAGCAAGTCGATGTTCTGCGCGTCGTGTGCAGCGGCGCGGGCGTCGTCATAGTAATGCTGGGCGCCGCGACAATCACCGAGACTGAAGCACATCCAGCCGGCGAGCTGCGTCAGTTCGGCATACGCCGAGAGGGCGCGTTGCCTAAGCTCCGGCGGCGCCGAGTGAGCAAGACGGTGGGCGACGTCCCGATGGCCGAGGGTATTCTGCAGCCCGAGCCGGGGGCCGAGCGCTTGGACTTGGTGACCAAGAGTGCCCGCCATCGCCTCGCAATAGCGCAGCGCGGGCTCGGTGAAGCCCACGACGCCCTGCACTACGCGGGTGACCCGTTCGCGCTCGTCGGGATCCAGCACACCATCCACCGGTGCGGCGGCCGCGAGCGTGGCTGCCGCGCCCAGTTTGGACAGGAGCTCGCGGCGGTTCGCCCCGAAACCGAGCTTTTGCGTCAGCATAGTAATAACCTGCGCTAATTCTACGACGTCGGTCTCCTCCAGCCGGTGCATCAAATCGGTGGCACCCGCTGGCAGGACCAACGACGACAGTATACCACCCCCACTGTCCTCCTGGCCGATAAGGTCGATAAATAATGATTCCACGTGCTGGCTGAGTGTGAGGTCGTGTGGTGTCGCCACTGTGTGGTGGGCGCTGTCGTGGTGCCGGAAGCCGGGCAGATCTATCACCAGGTCACTCACATTGCACTCGTACAGCTGCGCCAGTTTCGTGAGAACGTACAGCGACGGTGCATAGCCGGTGGCGCTGGGCCAGATTTCCCAATAGGAGAAGTTTTTGAACGTCTTCGGGTCATCCGGCCAGCGCCGGTTCCACTCGTCGGCGGCTTGCCGCTGGCTCCAGGTGTGCGCCAGCCGAAACGCCACCCGCGCATTCACCCGATACCGCCTCTGGAAAACCGCGGCGACCTCAACCCAGGTCTTGCCCGCATTCCGCAGATCAGCCGTGAGCCACAGCTGCTCCTGCCTCAGGCTGCGCGCGTTGTCCGGCACGTGTTCCTCCCACCCTCACCCTGCCCTGCCAGCTGCTCCCAATGGCAGCTAGACGCTACCCCGACCACGGCATCACACCCGAGCGCAAAGCTCCCCGCTGCTCCAGGAAGAATTTCAGGCGATCCACCCCGCCATTGCGGGACCAGAAACGAACACGAATCCTGCTCGGCTGGTATCACGGCCGGTGCGTCCGCACTCTGTTAGCCTTGATCGTTCGTGCGACCACACGAATACTCAGGGTTAGGCCAGCTCACCGGTCCAGAATCACCAACGCAGCTGGGAACAACGAGCGCTCGATGGGGCACTCAGCGCGAGGTGAGCCAGGCCATGATGCCCTCGGTGATGGCCGCCGCGTAGCGGGCCCGGCCCGCCGGGGTGGACACCAGCGCGGCCTCCTGCGGGTTGCGCATGTTGGCGCACTCGAGGAGCACTGCCGGGATCTGGGACAGATTCAGCCCGGCGAGGTCCGAGCGGGGATACAGCCCACCGGAGCCGATGTAGTTAGCGGCCGGGAAGCCGCCCGCGCGCAACGCTCTGACCAGCGCGGTGGCCAGGGCGATCGACGGCGACCCCTGGCTGGGGTGCACCGGTGGGTCGGCGTAGGCAACGTGGAAACCGTGCCCGGATGGCGCGGCCCCGTCGGCGTGGATGGAGACCTTCGCCCGGGCGCCGGCTTGGTTCGCGATCGCGGCGCGGTCGTTCACGCAGGGACCGACCCCGGCGTCGTCCGGTCGGGTCAGCACCACCTGCACCCCGCGGGCGACCAGCGCGTCACGGACCCGGAGCGCGACGTCCCAGGCGAAGGCGTGCTCGGGGTATCCGGCCTCGGTGGAGGTGCCGGTGGTGTCGCACGCCTTGGTGCCGCCCCGGCCGTTGGGAACCTGGCGGTTGATCTTCGCCGGATACTCTGCGTTGGCGCCGTTGTGCCCTGGGTCAAGCACCACAGTGATCTTGTTTGGCGTCTCGGATGGTGCGGAGCCGACGCTGGCGGCCGCGGGTGTCGCGCGCGGTGACTGGCTGGGCAGCCAGACGGCGGGAGCGCTCGACGGGGGGATTGTCCCGCACGCGGCGAGCGGAACGAGGCAGCAGAGTAGCACCTGAACCAAGACGGCGGGTGGCGTCCACGCGGTTATGGGACTTGCCTGTTGTGTGGTGTGCCAGCGAAACGTCATCATGGCGAAACGACGACCTCAGAGATCGCGGCCTGATCGAAGCGCCAGCCATTGATGACTTCCCCGGGCACACTTTTGAGAATGGTGATCGTCACCTGACTGGTGGATATGCTCGGCAGGTCCCTGGTCTGTGGAGAGCGCACAGAAACACTGGTGTTAAAGGTTTGTCGGAATGTCTTGCCGTCATCGAAGGAGTATTGGACTTCGGAAATGCGCCAGTTCTGCGCGTAACGGTCGGTCCCGTCCCCAGGGTCAGTCTTGGCGAAGCCGGGGATTATGCCAATACTCGTGAGGGTTACCGTGCGTCCAAAATCGATCTTTAACCATTGACCGACACCGTTCCCATCGCAACGCCAGGCAGTCTCAGCCAGGCCGTCGATGGCTTTCGCCGGTTCGTAGGTAAATTCTTTTCCATTGGCATCATAACCGCGAGCTGAGTGGGAAGAAGCTGTCGCCGTGGCGGTGCGCAGCAAGGCCGAGGCGGTGGGTGGCGGGTCGCTCTGCTCAGGCGGAACTGGTGTAGCCTGCGGCTGGTTAGTCTGCGTGGCAGGGCTGGGGATTGCGGGAGAGGCGCTGCGATGGGCCCATGTCGCCCACGCTGCGACACCGCCGCCCCCGAGGACCAGGACAAGCGCGGCCAGGGCGGGCACGAATCGACCCGGCGTGCGAGGGCGGGTGAAGCGTGCCGCACTCGCCTGCTCACCCTCACCCTCACCGCAGCCGGGGCAGAACCGGCTGCCGGCCTCCCGATCCCGCAGGATGCCGCAGTGAGTGCAGTAGGTCACCGGAGCTGCCCCGGATCGGTGCCTGGTCATTTCCCGCCGAAGAGGGCGAGGATGGCGGTGGTGGTCTGGGCGACGGTGGTCAGGTCCTTCAGCGGCCCGAGGAGTTTGAGCACCTGCTTCCACCGGCTGCGGATCATCCCGCCATCTGGCTCATCCTCGCCCAGCTCATCCTGGATGGTCTGAAGTTCGTACCGAACACGACTGTCCTCAGCCGCGAACTGAACCCGCAGCAACGCGATCGCCTCCCGCAGCTCATCGAGCGAAGCAGAATCGCTCTCGACGTCCGGCGCGATCGTGATATTGATGTCGCTGTTGTCATCACCGATGACACTACCGGTGATCGAACCGCCGACGAAAAAATCCCGGCCTCGACGTGGTCTCTTGGTGCTCATTTCGCTCCCCTGGTTCCACCGACGGAGGCCATGTTCATCCGAACATTTCGATTGCCACCGCCAAGCATGGAGTTGGTCACATTGCCCTGGACATTGAAATTGTTGATAACAGGGTCCGCCATCCGCGTAAACTCAACTACCGAGTATCCCCGTTCTTCGAGGAACTGCCCCACCGCGCGGACCAGTGCACGATCCATAATATTGACGTACCGTTCGGTATCGGCGTCTTGGAAGTAGGTGTGCGCCTCGGTATCAGCCGCGAGCTCACGTATACTCTCCGCAGCACCATAACGGTCGGGTACCAACACGCCGGCCCGTTGAGACAGAACCTTACGTCTGCGGAACACCGACCGCAGGCGCGCGAGCACACTCGCGGGCAGTACTATTAGTTCAACCAGGCTGCGACCGAACGTGTTCAACGGCGACTCGGCGGGACGGTCAATCGACCGGTAGCGTTCCCGCACCGGGAACAGGATGCAGTAAGTCCGCTCCAGGTAAAACATGCGCTGATCGGTACCGATATGCAAGTAGCACGACGTGGTCAGATCACGATCCCAGGACTCGACCCGGAAGCAACTGTAGTAGCGCGCCCATTCCAACGGATTCTCGGCGAGAGCGCGGGCGGCGCCGAGGGGAAGATGAGCCAGCGGTGGCCGGGAAAGATCGGGCAAGAGATCGGTCAGCACCGGTGGCTGGGTCTGGACGGAGCGGTTGAGCAGCAACAGGTCGGCGGGCAACAATACCTGCTCGCGCTGCTGAAGCCGGGCAAGTCGCCGGCCCGGGCTGAGCGAGGACGGGGACCGCAGGGCGGCGAGACTCTCAGCCACGTGCCGGTGCAAGTCAGTGACGCTGATCGGGACCGGCTTCGCGTCACTGTCGTCCCCGGATGGTTCCAGCGGCAACGTCATGACATGGTGGGCAACCTGTTCTCCAGCCCCGATGAAAGGGGTGCTACCGCGGTACACGACCACATCGGCCTGCCCCGCCGCAGCGTGCGAGCTTTCATTGGAAGAGGAGACTCGGCGCAACTCGGCGCGGAAAGAACCGTGTCCCAGAGATCGGACCCGACGTTCCCACTCGGAGGGAGCTTTATTGGCGTCTGGATCAAAGCTACCTCGCCGGAAACTGCTGGCCACCAGCTTGGCGACGGTAAACTCATCGACAACGAGAACCAGCAGCAGCAAACCGCCGATCAGCAAGGTTGGCCATGCGGTGTTAGGGAATAGAATCTTGTCCGCATTATCTCCGAAGAGGGCGTCCAGCGAGGACGTAGCGAACTGGAGCAGGACGGCGAGGGCAGGCGCGGCCAGGGCGGGCGCGGCGAGGATAACCAACACGGCGACTGTGCGCCGAGTGCGACCAGCGTCGGTAGCCGGCAGCTGCGCTCCATCCCTGCGAGCGTGGCGAATGAGGCCAGCGCCGATAGCCTGTAGTGCTGCCGCTACCCCGACCAGCACCGTCCATGAGATCGCGGTGATCGGGTTGGCGCAGGCAAGTACCACCAGCAGCGCCAGCAGTATGCGGTCCCGGATGCGGCGTCTCGTCTGCGCCGCGACCGCTTCGCGAAGCACAGCAGCGGAATCGACACCGGGTGACGGCGGAATCGCCCGCACTGGCTCGACGAGAAACTCCGCAATCGCTTTATCACAGAACTCCTCGTCAAGGTGTGCGGCGGCGCACAGATAACGGGTCGTCCCATCATGGCCCGGGGTCGGGCCCACGGGCCCTTGGTTGCCATGAGGCTGACCATTTCTGCTATAAGGCTGCCCATTTCCTGACACCGACTCTACTGGCGCTGGCTGCCAGGGAGCGGGCATCCCTGGCAGCGCAGAGCCGCACCGTTCGCAATAGCGGTCACCAGGCCGAGTGCGGTGCGCGCACCGATAACAACAGGTGCCATCACCTGGGTTGATTCCCGTGGTCATGCAGCCTCCTTGAGTGGCCAACCTCGGCGTCACCGCCGTGGCGGGATGCTGCCCTCCGGCGCCGGTTGGCGCGGCATGCTAGCCCCGGACGCGGCCGAGCAGAGCCAGCAGGGGCCCGCACCATAGCTGTCGGCGGCCATGCCGGAAACTGTCAGGGTCGGCCACTACCGTGCGCCCCGTGGCCCAATTACCCCCCGCCGACCTCCGCGTACAGGTCGTCCAGACCGACGGCCAGCACCTGGTCACGGCCACCGAGCAGGCTCAGATCGAGATCGAACTCGGCCCCGCCGTAGTAGGCGAGCACCGTGTCGCGGGTGTCGTACCCGCGGCCGGCCAGCAGATCTCGGGCTCTGCGGAGGCGATCCAGGTGGCGTGCGTCCAGGACCTCACCCCACTTCGCTTCACCGAGCGAGAGAATCCGGCGCGGCTCACCCGGCGCCGCGGGTGCGAAGACCACGACGTCGATCTCAATCTGGCTGCGCCGGGCCGGATCGGCCACGACGCCGGAGCCGACCTCGCTGGGCAGGGCGCCGAACAAGTCGGCCGGGGCAGCCAGCACGAATTCTCGACACATCTGCTCAAAGTGCGGCCCGAGGACCTGGGCGGAGAACCGTGCGGCGGCGGCCTGCCATACCGGACGCGCGCGACCGCTCTCCAGCAGCCCCCAGTGCGGACGCATCACCACCTGATAGAAGTTAATCAGCGAATCGGCTACCCGATAGCGGGATCGACCGGACCTGAAGACATCGGGTTCCCGGCGCAGCAGTCCGCAATCCTCCAATACATTGAGATGGTGACCGATGTCCGCAGCCCGGCGACCGATGTATGCGGCGATGCTCCCGCGGGTTTGGTTGCCATGAGCGACCGCAGCGAGGACGGAGTGGTAGAGCGCGGTGTCCCGGACGTCCGCTTCTTCCTCCAGGAGATAGCGAGCCTCGCGGAACAGCGGGTTCCCCGGATTCAGCACTGTTCGCACGACCCACTCGTCGAAGTCGGCCCCACTCTCGGGGACATCGTCGCTGACGAAACGGCGATAGGCTGGCGTGCCGCCGACAATGGCGTGCAGCTGGACAGCGAGCTTGGGGTCGGCCACCTTCCAGTAGCGGGCAGCCAGCCGATAGTCGAACGGGCGGATCACCAGCTCAAGACTGGCCCTCCCGCGCAGCGGTGCACTTCCGGCGAGCAGCCCGCCCATCACCGACATCGCAGATCCACACAGGATCAGTGAGATCGTCGTGTCCGCCGACACCGCCCGGTCGATCTCGCGTTGCAGGATCGACGGAAGCGCTGGTGACACCTTGCTCAGATAGGGAAACTCATCGATCACAACGGGACCCGGGAGGCTATCCGCGATCGCGAAAAGGTACCGGACCGCCTCATCCCAGCCGAGGAAGCGCGGCGGTAGGGGTGCCGGAACACACCGACCCAACGCGTCCGCGAACAGCCGCAGTGACTCAGCCTCGGTGGCCTGGGTGGCGCCGAAGTAGCAGCCTCCGCTTTCCCGGGCGAGCGCCTCCAGGAGATAGGTCTTCCCCTGGCGCCGCCGGCCGCTGACTACACCCAGTCTGGGCTGGCCTGGTGCGGGTGGGGCGAAGGTCGCCAGCTGGCGCCACTCGACGTGACGATCGAAAATCCGGCTTGGCTTGCTCAGCATCCCGCTCCGAAGGTGGAGGAGTATATTTCGTCGAACTATACTCCTCCTTGGACCCTGCCTCCTTCGATCCTGCGCGGACGGCGAAGCAGACCCTCGCCCTCGGCGGACACGCCGGGAAGTGTCAGGGTCGGCCACTACCGTGCGCCCCGTGGCCCATTACTCCCGGTTACCCGTCGAGCTGCTCCGCTTCGCCACCACCGAGCGAGCCGAGCTCCACACCGCCGCCTGGTTCGCCGTTGCTACCCCGGTGATCCGGGAGCGACTACCGAACTACCCTACGATGCTGACCATGGACACAGCTGGAGATCCGCTCATCGACGAACCGACCCTCCTCAAAGCGCTGCTCAAGGCACGACACTGGCAGAAGCGTGACACTTTTGCGCGTGAGTGGGATAAGGTCGCGAAGACGATTGACTCTCGACTCGTCGGCATTTGTCCAGCGCACGCGCAGTTCTACCGATGGCTCAAGGGCAGTGTTCGTCATACGCCGCATCCTGACGCCTGCCGGATTCTGGAAGCCATGTTCCCGGGATGGACAGTTCAGCAACTCTTCCAGCCAGTACGGACATCGCGGAGCAGGCTGCTGCGTACGCCCACTGCGAAGCCCGACCCGAACGACGACATCGCGACAGTGACCCAGCGACCGCCGGAGCCAGGCGGGCGTCGAGGCGGCGGTAACCTGGCCTCCAGGGAAACTCCGGGCACCCCCGAGGCGGGCCGCCGCCCGGACCGGGAAAAGCAGGTGATCGCCATGAGCGCGCAGCGCGCTCGGGATTTCCTCACCCGCATCGAGGTGTCCAACGTCGGGGCCGAGACGCTCGACCAGTTAGCCGATGACCTGCGCCGCCTGGTCGTCGCCTACCTCCAGCAGCCGCTGCCCACCCTGCTCGGTGACCTGGTGAACACCCAGAACCGTGCCTTCGAGCTGCTGGAAGGACACCAGAAGCCGACGCAGACCCGGGACCTCTACCTGGTCGCCGGGATCACCTGCGGACTGCTGGCGATGGCGTCCCGGGATTTCGGTGCCGCCCATGAGGCGATGACGCAGGCCCGCACCGGGTACGCGTGCGCGGACAATGCCGGGCATGACGGTCTGCGCACGTGGATCCGGGGCCTGCAGGCGAACATCACCTACTGGTCGGGGCGCTGGGAGGATTCGGTGCGCTATGCCCAGCTCGGCGCGGAAGCGGCGGCCCGCAGCCGCAGCACCGCCGCCGTGTTGCTGGCCAGCAGCGAGGCCCGGGCCCTGGGCGGGCTGCACCGGCTGGAGGAAGCGCATGTCGCGCTGGCCCGGGCGGCCGAGGCGCAGGATCGGGTGCAGCCCGACGACCTGGACGTCCTCGGCGGGCTGTGCACCTTCACCCGACCCACCCAGCTCAAATACGCCGCCGAGACGCTCTCCTGGGGCGGTGCACCAGAGGCGGGCGACGCGGAACGATTCGCCCTGGAAGCGTTGGCCGCCTTCCCTACGGCCATCCCAGGCGGCGGTTCCTTCCGAAACGAAACAACCACCCGCTGTATTCTCACGGTGGCCCGGGTGGTCCGAGGCGAAGTGGAGGGTGCGGCCGAAGCACTCGGCCCGGTGCTGGCCCTTCCCCCCGCTCAGCGCAGTCACACCATCCTGACGTCGGTAGCGCGGGTGCAGACCGCGCTGAGCGCCCGCACCGACCCCGGCCGCGAGGCCACCGCGTTGACCGGCGCCCTCGAGGCTTTCGCCGTCGAGCGGCTGACCCCACCCCGCTGACCGGGACCATAGTCACCACGCTGTTCACAGTGCCGCCGCCTCCTACGGCCTGTATGATAAGGCGCTTGTGGGACCCCGATCGACGATCAAAGACCCCCGAACGAACCCGACACGCCGGTGGGCTGCGCTGCGGGCGGTGAGCTCGCGCCGGCCTGCGTCGTGGGTCGCGGCGGCTGGCTGGCCCCCCCGGGGCTACTCCTTGAGACGGGCTGGGGTGGCCTGCAGCCGGTCGGCGAGCTCGCGCAGCCGCGCTGACGGGCGCCCGCGGGTGAGCAGTTCCCCGACGAGCACCCGGGGCAGCCGGTGCAGCGCGGCCCACTCCGGGGTGGCATGCTCCAGCGTCAGCAGCGCTGATTCCGCGGCCTGGGGATGGCCCAGGCGCAGCTGCGCGTGCGCCACGTCAACCAGGGTACCGAGACCGGGCAGCCGGCGGCAGCGCCGAGTCGCGCGGCATCCGCCGAGCCACCTCTGCCGCCGCGACGTAGTCCCCGGTGACCACGGCACAATCGGTGGACTGCGACACCAGGTAGCTCGGACCGAAGTGCACGTCGTAGTCGGTGCGGTCTATCCCGGTCTGGCGCGCTGCCGTCGCCCCCTCGGCCAGCAAGTCACTCGCCACCCCGGAGCGCCCCTGCCGAGCTACCGACGAGGCGCCCCCCAGGAGCAGGACGCCGTACACCGACCAGTGCGCCGCGCTGGCCTGCCCAGTGGGCTCCAGCTGCTGGGCGGTGCTCACGTGGACCCGCTCGGCGTCAGCGTAGCGACCTTGGACGATGAGCACGTGACCGAAGCAGTCGCGCGCCGAGGCCAGCCGCAGCGGATCGAGCGCCCCGGCGGCCAGACGCAGTGCTTCCCGGGCCGCGACATGACCGAGGTCAGCCTCACCGAACCGCACCAGGGTGCGCGCGGTAATCTGGTGAACCTGCGTAGCGAGGTCGGCAGCCCGTCCGGCCTCGGCCGCAGTGGCTGCATGCACCGCCGCCTGAGCGTCGGCAAGCAAGCGCGGCAGCAGCGCCGCCAAGCTGGCGTACCGGCATGCCCGATAGGTCCCCCAGGCGTGGGCCACGGCATGAGCGAGCTCGCCCAGGTTGGGAGCGTCCGCGTCGTCCAGCTCGCCCAGGACGTCGTCCACGCTGGACATGCCAGCCCCTCTCCGCACCGAGCTCCCGCCCAGGTTACTGGGCGTCCACCCCGGGTGATCACAGCGGCCTCGCGTCCTCGCCGCACCAGCTCAAGCGGAGCATCGCCCTGGTGGCCATGAATAGGGTGACCGCGTGAGCACACTCCAAGAGGTGAACGCCGCCAACACTGACGAGAGCCCGCAAGCCGACGCGCTGCGCGAGATGATGATCGGCAAGTTGTGGGAGATGGGGGCGATCCGCAGCGATCGGGTCGCTGAGGTCTTCCGTGCGGTGCCCCGGCATCTGTTCGCGCCCGGGGCGCCGCTGGAGGCCGTCTACGCCGCCACCGACACTGTGGTCGTCAAGCGGGACGAGCACGGCGTCACGATCAACACGGTCACCGCGCCGGAGCTGCAGACGTTCATGCTGGAGCAGGCCGATCTGCGGCCCGGCATGAATGCGGACGACGGAGGGCCAGACGATCCCCACATCTCGGACGGCGTGCTCGGCACGCAGTGGGCCGAGGTGTGGTCGGGAGTGACAATCGGGGGCGGGGAGTCGTTCGAGACGTTGCAGTTCTGGCTGGCCACGACGTTCCCAGGATTCTGCCGCCTGACGGCCGACACCGACCAGGGCTCCTGCCTTGTCGACCCGGGCAACCAATGGTACGACTTGACGGTGCTCGACGGTGACTCGTTCGCGTACCTGACGACGCGTAAGGTCGGGCTGAGAAAGGCCGAGTTCGGCGTCCATGCTTTCGGCCCTCACGCACTAGCAGCGGCGGAGGCGATGGCCGAGCAGGTGCGCGTCTGGGACCGCAACCGCCGCGGAGGCCCTGGACCGGACTTCGCCGTCTGGCCCAAAGACACACCCGATGAGCGCCTGCCCGAGGGCTTGATCATCGACAAGCGGCACACCCGCGTCACGATCTGCTGGCCAGCTGTACCTGGCTGCCGGGGCTCTGGCGGCCCGGCGAGGTCCGGTCGGCTCTGCGCCTGACGGCAGAATCACGCAAAAGGCTGCTTCGAGCTTCACGGCCGGGGCGGAATAGGAACTCTTCCGGTGAGTAGAGGAAAGGGAACTATGCGCGCAACCGCAACTGAGAGCCCCGCCGAGGTCGAGGACATTTTCGACCTCGACCTGCGGGTCATCATCGATGTTCCCCCTGGTCACCCGCTTGCCGGCTGCGACGGCGGGACCGATGACGGGTGCGACCCCAGCTGTGCCTCCGCGTGCGTCACCGGTGGGGTGTGAGATCCGCCGCTGCGCGGTGAAGCAGGGGCCGGGGAGAGACCTCCAGCCCGTGCTTTCTCGACGGAGGAATGGATGCGTGTCCCCGACAAGAACTCGCTCTATCGACACACTGACGTCGCGTTGCTTCGGGCCGCCGCCGCGCCGCTGGCCAACGCCCCCAACCAGTGGCCCGATTTGGCCGATACCGGGGCGTGTCGCGGCTGGCTGGATCAGATGTGGTCCCGAGTCGATCTCGCCGACGCTATCCGGCAGGCCAGCCCCTCCCTGGGCGACCGCATCGACGCCATCCGCGCCGGTGATGCCGTGGGGGACAAGCAGATCCGCAGTGCCACCCTGTCCACCGCGCGTTACCTGCTCCGCAGCATCGGCCGCCCCACGCCCTTCGGCCTGTTCGCGGGGGTAGCCCCGGTGGCCTGGGGACCGACGACCCAGGCGCGCTGGGGCGAGGACCATCGGGTCGTGGCCCGCGTCAACACCGAACGGTTGGCTGACCTCATCGCTCGCGCTGAGGGATGCCCTGAGCTGCTGGAACGTCTTGACGTGGTGGTCACCGACCTCGCGCTGCGGCGCGGTGGGCGACTCGAAGTGCCGCAGGGGCCGAACAGGGTGAGCATCCGGTACACCAGCGCGGTCGCGGCGGTCCACGACGCGGCGGCAACCCCGGTCCGATTCAGTGCCCTGATCGACAAGCTGGCCGAGGACTTCGCCGTCGCCCGCTCGACCGTCCGGGACATGCTCACCGAACTCGTGCGGCAGAGTTATCTCCTCACCAGCCTGCGCGCCCCGTTCACGGTCACCGATCTGCTCGCTCACCTGGTGGACCGGCTGCACGACGCCGAAGCGGACACCCTCCCAGGGGCCGCATCTCTGGTGCGTGAGCTCGACGCCATCCAGGCCGGCCTACGCCACCACAACCACGAGACGACCCCGAAGGCCGAGCAGCGCCGCGTACGCGAGACGATCACGAACCGCATGCGGGAACTGTCCCAGGCCGGGCGCATCCCACTGGCGGTGGACCTGCTGCTTGACTGTGATGTTCGGCTGCCCCACCACGTCGCCCAGGAGATGGAGCAGGCCGCCAGCGCGCTGCTGCGTCTCACGCGGCAGCCCACCGGTGAAGCGGCCTGGCGGGACTACCACGCCGCGTTCGTGGACCGGTACGGCACCGGCACGCTGGTGCCGCTCGCCGACGTGCTCGACCCGGACGCTGGTCTGGGGTACCCGGTCGGGTATCGCGGTAGCGTGCGGCCCGCGCCGACGCCGGGCATTTCGGAGCGCGACGAGCGGCTGCTGGCGATGGCCTGGCAGGCGATGGCCGAGGGCACCCGCGAGATCATCCTCACCGAGGAGCACATCCTCGAACTGACCGATGAGACGTTCGATCAGCGGTACATCCCGCCGCACGTGGAGTTGTCCGCCCGCATCCACGCCGCCAGCACACCGGCACTGGAGCGCGGCGAGTTCACCCTCACCGTCGCCCCCGCCCGCTCCGCCGGAACGCTCACCAGCCGCTTCACCCCGATAGCCACCGGCTCTGGCCTGGCGCAGGTGTACCGGGGGTTGCCCGCTGCCACCGACGGTGCACTCCGTGCGCAACTGAGCTTCGGGCCGCTGTACCCGCACGCGGAGAACGTCTGCCGCGTCCCGGCGTACCTGGATCATGTGCTCTCGCTGGGGGAGCACCGTGAGCCGGGCGAGGACACGCTGCTCACGGTGGAGGACTTGGCCATCACCGCGACCCGGGACCGCCTTCACCTGGTCAGCATCTCACGTCGCCAGGTGGTGGAGCCGCAGGTGTTCCACGCACTCGCGCTGGACAAGCAGCCCCCGCCGTTGGCGCGGTTCCTGGCTGCGCTGCCCCGGGCGTTCAGCGCTGCCTGGTACCAGTTCGACTGGGGTCCGCACGTCCGCCTGCCGTTTCTGCCCCGGGTGCGCTACCAGCGCACCGTCCTATCCCCAGCGCAGTGGCGGCTGGCCGCCGAGGACTTACCCCCCGGTCAGGCCGGTCAGGATGCGTGGCGGCAGGTTCTCGACCGGTGGCGGCAGCGCTGGGGATGCCCCGACGTGGTCGAGCTGCGCGACGCGGACCGCACGCTGCGCCTCACTCTCGATGAACCCGCCCACGCCATTCTCCTGCATGCCCACCTGAAGCGGCACGGCCAAGCCGTCCTCTCCGTGGCCACCCCGGCAGCCGAGTTCGGGTGGATCGAGGGCCATGCCCACGAAGTCGCGCTGCCCCTGGTCAGGACCCGCGCCGCTGCACCCAACCCCCTACGCGGCTACCTGCCCGAGGTGACCAACGCCCACGGGCACCTGCCCGGCTCCCCCGAGGCGACCTGGCTCTCCGTGAAGATCCACACCCATCCTGAGCGGATGAACGAGATCATCGCAGAGCACCTGCCCACGCTCTTGGCTGCGCTGGGGACCACGTCGTGGTGGTGGTTGCGCTACCACAGCCCGCAGGAGACCGACCACCTTCGGCTGCGCATCCACACCGAGGGCGAACACTACGCTGCGTACGTGGGTGCGGTCGGGGAGTGGACGCAGCGGATGCGACAGGCGGGGATGGTCGGGGGTCTGGTCATCGACACCTACTACCCCGAGATCGGCCGCTATGGGCACGGTGAGGCGCTGGACGCGGCTGAGGACGTCTTCGTCGCCGACTCGCGTGCCGCCGCTGCTGGGCTGCGGATCCCGCCCGCCGCCGTCCACCCCGTCGCGCTGGCCGTGGCGAATATGGTGGGCATCCTCAGCGGTTTTCTCGGCGGCCTCGCCGAAGCGATGGACTGGCTGGCCGCCCGGCCGGCCCCCACCGCGCCTGCGGTGGAACGGGCGGTGAGCGACCACGCGATCCGGCTGGCCACGGCCGGTGCGCTGCGGCAGGTGCCCGGCTGGGTAGGCGAGGTCGGCCAGGCGTGGCAGGCGCGCGCTGACGCACTGGCCGCCTACCGCACACAACTGCCGGCGGAGGTGAACGTGGACGTCGTGGTGGAGTCGTTGCTGCACCTGCACCATAACCGGGCCATCGGCATCGACCCGGACAGCGAACGCGCGTGCCGTCGTTTGGCTCGACAAGCCGCGATCACCTGGCGAGCCCGGAGGTCGGCTCATCCGGAAGGAACTGGATGACCACTACCGAGACCCCGGCCGAGGATCTGCGCAACAGCCTGGTCGACTACATCCGGGAGGCCGGTCACCTGCACTCCAGGAGCATCGAGCGAGCGCTGCGGAGGGTGCCCCGCCACCTGTTCGTGCCCCAGGCCAGTCTCCAAGACGCCTACGCCAACAAGGCCATCATCATCAAGCCTGGCTCTGAGGGTGGCCGGCCCACCAGCTGTGCGTCCCAGCCCACGGTCATGGCGATGATGCTCGGCCAGCTCGACGCCCACCCCGGTGAGCGCGTCTTGGAGATCGGCGCGGGCACCGGCTACAACGCCGCGCTGCTGGCCGACCTCGTCGGCCAGACCGGCCAGGTGACCACGATCGACATCCACCCAGACGTGAGTGGGCAGGCCCAACTGAGGCTGGAGGAGACTGGCTACGGCCGCGTGCACGTCGTCACGGGCGACGGTGCGCTGGGCGCGTCCGACCATGCTCCCTATGACCGCATCATCGTCACGGTCGGCCCGTGGGACCTACCACCCGCCTGGTTTCACCAGCTGGCACCCGGTGGCCGTCTCGTGGTGCCGCTGCACTGGCGCGGGCAGGCCCGCAGCGTGGCCTTCGTCCACGAGGACGGTGTGCTGCGGGCCAGCGACAGCCAGCTCTGCGGTTTCATCTCGATGGTTGGCGAGGGCCAGGATGGTGAGCGAACCGGTCACCTCGCCGAGGGCGTCGCCCTGTCCTGGGACCGCGACCAACCCATTGACCTCGACGCGCTCCAGGGAGTTCTCAAGGCGCCCCGGACCACCGTGTGGTCGGGCGCCTCGGTGGTTCCCAACGAGTCCACTGACCGTATCTGGCTGCGGCTGAGCGGCACCGAGCCGGGAACCTGCCGCTTCGCCGCCACCCCCGAGGCCGTCAAGTCCGGCTTGTGCAGCCCGGCTTTCGCCTACCGCAGTCCTGGCGTGGTCGAGGGGACCTCGCTGGCTTACCTCACCCTGCGCGGCCCCGAGCCTGAGGCCACCGAACGCCGCTGGGAACTGGGAGCCATCGGCCACGGCCCCAGCAGAGCGCAGCTCGCCGAGCGCGTGTGCGACCAGATCCGCGCCTGGGACCGCGACCGCGTCGAGCAGCCCGTCATCACCGCCTACCCGGCAGGCGCACCCATCGGGGAACGAGCAAACGGGCAGATCATGGAGAAGCAGTTCACCCGACTCGTGGTGGCGTTTCACACACCCACACCCTCGAGCTGCCCTCCGCCTGAGGACGAGAAGTAGAGTATTTGGTCCGCCTGACCGAGCCATTGCCTGCCGAGGGGACTGTTCTGCCTGGTTGGTGGGCCTCCCACGATCCCGACCCACTTCTGCCGACCCCGGGCGGCCATGCGAATGTCGGCGTGGCCCGCGGCGTCAGCGGCATGGTGGCCTTCCTGGCTCGTGCTTTGCGGCGCGGTCGGCCCTGGACGGTGCAGTCGGCGGGGACGAGACTTAATCTTAACACGGCAACCACGTCCTCAAGCTCGGCACTGTTCTTGTCAGCCTTTGTCAGCTTCGGGACCACAAGATCAACTTTGGGATCTGTGCCGTCCACACTCGTCGCCGAAAAGCTATGCGAACTCCCAGTGCTCGTCCTCGGGTCGAGGTATCCCTGGAATTCTCGTCTGAGAAAGAAGTCGTTGGGTCTCGTCCGCGACTCTGTCGACAGTCTCGGCGTCTGCCGGCAAGCCGTTCGCGAGCAGCATCCTGAGCTGGGCGGCGAGCTGAATCAGCGCCGATGGGGCGACGACGTCTGCGGAGACTTGGTCGAGGGCCTTTGCCGCGTTGGACAGGACAGCAGCCCAGTCCGCAATGAGAATCTGGTGTCTGCGGAATGTCTCAAGCACGTCTCGGATGTCGATGAGCGGCCCTGCCACGTCGGTTGCGTCACTCACACTAGTTACCTGCCTGGGGTATAAGCCGGTGCGACGTTGGCTTGTCTGTCCTAACGACCGTCTACCTACGAGGAATCTAGATCTTTCGTACCGAGGAAGTCCTGAAGACACGCCGGGGAGCTGAGCGGCAGGGCTGATTCCGATCAGGGACCGGTTCAGCCGCGGGCCACCGCCCGCTCGATGAGCTCGGCGAACACCGCGCCCAGTTGCATGCCCTCGGCGTCGATCGCCATCGGGAGCAGGGAGGTCTCGGTGAGTCCCGGGGCGACGTTGACCTCCAGGAAATGGGCGGTGCCATCCGGGGTGAGCACCGCGTCAGTCCGGGACACATCGCGCAGTCCGAGTAACTGGTGCGCCTGCAGCGCGAGGTCAGCGACTGCGGTGGCCGCCGCGGGGTCGAGCCGGGCCGGGGCGTGGAAGGTGGCCAGCCCCGCGGTGTAGCGGGCGGCGTAGTCGTACCAGCCGGACGTGGCATTGATCTCCACCGCCGGCAGTGCCCGGGGCCCGTCCGGTGAGTCCACGACGGTGACCGCGACCTCAACGCCTGCGACGAATCGCTCGGCGAGCACCGAGTCCCCGTAGGCCAGGCACCCCACGACGGCGCCCGGCAGCTCGGCGACCTCGCGCACCAGGTGCAGACCCAGCGCCGAGCCACCCTGGGGTGGTTTGAGGACCAGCGGCAGACCCAGGTGGGCAACCAGCGCGTCGAGCACCTCTTGCGCCCCGAGATCACGGAAGGTCGCGTGCGGCAGCGTGATCCAATCCGGGGTGCTCAGCCCGGCGCGCACCAGGTCGTCCTTGGCGGTCGGCTTATCCCAGGCCCGGCGGCAGGCCCGCGGATCGGCCCCTACGTAGGGCACCCGCACCATCTCCAACACCGACTGCACGGCGCCGTTTTCCCCCGCCCCGCCGTGCAAGGCCACCACGACGGCGTCAGGCCGGCTGCCGGTGAGCCGGCTGACCAGCCTGGCGTCGGTGTCCCACTCCTCGACGTGCAACCCGGTCTCCCGCAGCGCGCTGGACAGCCGACGCCCGGAGCGTAACGACACATCCCGCTCAGGCGAGAGCCCACCAGCTAAGACAGCGACGGTGCGATCGGTCACCGGTGACTCCTCAAATGGGCTCTCAGCGGACGTTCAACGGCGGGCGCTACGCAGTGTCCGGGGAGGGCGACTGCGGACCGACCATCGGGCGTGGGCGGACACTGCCGAACGTGCGCTGCAACTCCAGCTCGTGCTCCAGCACGGCGGCGAGCCGGCGCACCCCTTCGGTGATCCGCTCCGGTGTTGGATAGCAGAAGGACAGCCGCATCAGCCGGCCTGCGGGGAAAGTATCCCCGGGAAAGGCGTCCGTGGGAGAAGGCCCAGGAGAATCGGTCCGCTCGGCGTAGAAGGCGGTGCCGGGAACGTAGGCGACCCGATAGCTCACCGCCCGGGGCAGCATCGCCTTGGTGTCCAAACCCTCGGGCACCGTGAGCCAGACGTAGAACCCGCCCGCCGGATGGGTCCAGCGGCACCCCGGCGGCAGATACTGCGCCAGGGCCGCCAGCATGGCATCGCGGCGTTGCCGGTAGGCCTCCCGGTAGTTTTTGATCTGACCCTTCCAGTCATACGCAGCCAGGTAGCGGGACACCACGAACTGAGTGAACGTCGGGGGACACAGCGTCGCCGACTCCGCGGCCAACACCAGTTTCTCCCGCACCGCGTGCGGGGCCAGGGCCCAGCCAACCCGCAGCCCGGGTGCGAAGGTCTTGGAGAACGAACCCAGGTACACGACGTTGTCCGGGGTGCTGGCCCGCATCGCTGGATAGATCTGGCCATCAAAGCCCAGCAGCCCGTAGGGGTTGTCTTCGACGATCAGCACCCGATGCTCGGCGCACAAGCGCAGCACCTCGGCCCGGCGCGCCACAGGTAGCGTGACACCAGCGGGATTGTGGAAATTCGGGATGGTGTAGAGGAACTTCGGGGTGCGGCCCTGGGCGCGCAGCGCGCCTAGCACGGCGTCCAACGCCTCCGGCACCAGACCATCGTCGTCCATCGGCACCTGCACCACCTGCGCCTGGTAGGAGGCGAAGGTGCTCAGCGCCCCGACATAGGAGGGGGCCTCGGCGAGCACCACGTCCCCCGGGTCGCAGAAGATCCGGGTGACCATGTCCAGGGCCATCTGCGAGCCGACCGTCACCGTGACGTCATCAGGATGCGCCCGGATCCCTTCCAGCGCCATCACCTCGCAGATCCGCTCGCGCAGCGCCGGGGTGCCTTGCGCCGAGCCGTACTGCAGCGCCGTCATCCCGTCCGTCAGCACCAGCTGGGCGAGCTCCTCGGCCAGCGAGTCCAGCGGCAACGCCGGCAGGTAGGGCATGCCGCCCGCCAGGGAGACGACCTCAGGACGGCCAGCCACCGCGAACAGCGCGCGGATCTCGGATGCGGTCATCCCTGCGGTGCGCCGCGCGTAGCGGTGCAGGTGTGGATCGAGGTCGCGTTGGGTGGGCCGGTGTGGGCTCATCAGGACGCCTTTGCTGCGGGTGCAGATCCCCTAGCAGTGTAGAGACTCCCCACAAGGCGCCCCACCGCCTTCACCCCAGGGGGCCATCGGCATATGCTGCGCCCGGCGCTGTGCCTACCGGGGGTGGGCCGGCGGGGGGCGGGCGCTTGTGGAGTTCAGGGAGGCTCGGTGTCACGTCGAGTGGTCGGTGTCACCCTGGACAACCTTGGTCTGTTGCCGAAGAAGTGCCGGCGGTGCGTGTTCTGGGAGCTGGCCCCGCATATCCGGGAGCAGGCCGAGGAGTTCGGCCAGACCGAACTGGAGAAGGAGGCCTGGGTCTCCCGCACGTTGCTGGAGTGGGGCTCCTGCGGGCGGATTGTGATGTGTGCGGATGTGCCGGCCGGTTACGTGCTCTACGCCCCGCCGGCCGTGGTGCCGCGGGCGGCGGCGTTTCCCACCTCGCCGGTCAGTGCCGATGCCGTGTTGCTCACCGCGCTGAAAGTGATGCCGGAGTTTACCGACGGCGGGCTGGGCCGGATGCTGGTGCAGGCCGTCGCCAAGGATCTCACCCGGCGCGGCGTCAAGGCCATCGAGGCGTTCGGTGACGCCCAGCCCGATCCGGAATCCAGCTGCGTGGTCCCGGCCGAGTTCCTCCAGCAGGTCGGGTTCAAAACAGTGCACCCGCACCCGCGCTGGCCCCGGCTGCGCCTGGAGCTGCGCACCGCCCTGAGCTGGAAGGAAGACGTCGAGGCGGCCTTGGAGCGACTGCTGGGATCCGTGACGATCCACACCGTCGAGCCCAGCCTCCGACCCGCTTGAGACGCGTCACCCCCGTCCAGTAACCCATCCTCGGGATGAGTCGTGAGCGGCCGTTGTTGTCGGGGTGATAGGGCACGATGAACGGTGCCGACACGGGAGGTCGCATGAGCAGCGGACTAGAGACCCAACCAGGCGCCACCACGTTCGAGCTCGATGACTTAGTCGAGCTGGCGTGGAGCGGGCGCATCCGGGTCCCGCACTTCCAGCGGAGCTTCCGCTGGATGCGCCACGACGTCATCCGGCTCTTCGACAGCGTCGTCAAGCGGTACCCAGTCGGCAGCCTGCTGCTGTGGCGGCGGCCGGCGCCTGCGCAGCGGCTGACCCTCGGTGCGCTCCAGATCGAGGCACCGCAGGTCGATCAGGCCTTGGTGCCGGAGCTTCACCGAGCCGGTGGGCGCGGTGGCTGGGGCCTTCCTGCAGCGCCCGTGTGAGGTGCCCGAGGACACCTGGGCGCAGACGCTCCGCTCCCACTCGATCAGCCCCGAGAGCGAATGCCATCTGGCCGCTGGCGACACCGTGGCCTTCCTGCAGTCCCGCCAGGCTGACCTGCAGCAAGTGCTCGAATCCTTTCTGCGGCGCAAGTGCGAGTGGGGGTTCGAGAACACCCCACCGCTGACCGAGCTGCTCATCGAGGACCTCGATAGCGAGGGAGACGATGACGCTGCGTGAGGTCCGGCACTCGGTGTGGTTGCGCCGCCATCGGGTCGGCACCTTGTGTCAGCGCGGCGACTACACCCGTTTCGTGTTCTCCGAGGAGTACCTCAATGACCCCGACCGGCCGGTCCTCGGGTTGATTTTCGAGCAGGATCTTTCCGCTCGGCATGCCGCCGCGCTCCGCCTGCCCTGCTGGTTTTCCAATCTGCTGCCCGAAGGCCGGCTGCGGGAATGGATCGCCGCCGATCGGAAAGTGTCTGTCCAGCGCGAGATGGAGCTACTTGCGCAGGTTGGGCATGACCTGCCGGGTGCGGTGCGCGTGCTGCCTGTGCGGGACGGCGAGGGCGATGAACTTGCGTGGTTGCCGACACCCTCCTCTCCTCCAGAGCAGGGAGACGGGCACAAGCCGGACAGGTGGCGCTTCTCGTTGGCCGGAGTGGCGCTCAAGTTCTCCATGCTCGCGAAGGGCGACCGGCTCACTGTGCCTGCCTATGGCGTGGGTGGCGATTGGATCGTCAAGCTACCTGATGCGACATATGCAGACGTGCCGCGCAACGAGTTCACCATGATGTCCCTGGCAGCATCCGTCGGCATCGCGGTCCCGCCGGTGCGGCTCGTGCACCGTGATGAGCTGGACGGCTTACCGCCGGACGTCTGGCCCAGCCGGGAGGAGTGAGCGTACGCCATCCGGCGATTCGACCGGGATGCACAGCGCGATATGGTGCATATTGAAGACTTGGCCCAAGTTCGCAACGTCTACCCGGAGAACAAATATCTCGGCAACTACGAGACCGTGGCCGCGCTCGCTTACCGGGGGCACGATCTGAACAGTCTGCGCGAATTCGCCCGCCGGCTGGCGTTCACCATTCTTATCGCTAACGATGACGCGCACCTAAAGAACTGGTCGTTGATCTATACCGATCCCCGGGTTCCCTGTCTCGCTCCAGTGAGGCTTATTCAGGGCGGCCCTATCGATCTTGTAAGACACCTGCTGAGCTGCAACGATCAGCCGTCGATCAAGATCGCTGAATAAGCCTCAGTGTATGACATGGTCTCCACCGCGTGCTACCTCGGTGAGCGGGAGACGCTCGGCCTGAAGTTTGGTGGCACGAGGCGCCTCGATAGAGCCAACGTCATCACCTTCGAGCACCTGCAACAGCGCCTGAGCGCCCCGCGAGCAGAGCTGGCCGACTGCGTCACCGAGCTGGTCGAGCGAGTGCGCCGGCACTGGCCCGAACATCGCGACCAGCTCGCGGTCAATCCCGAGCTGGCTTCGAGCATCGAATCCTGCATCGCCGCTGGCAGCTGTTCCTTACTACGCCGCGAGAGAACCTCATGAACCCGACGGGAAGCCGTCCCATTCCGAACCGAAACGCTGCTGGCCGTACTATTATCAGGAGCGCCAAGCAGTGAACGGTTCCGATGACGGCCATCGTCAGTGGATGGGGGCACAACTCATCACGGCGGCCGAGCATTTCGGGCTCACGGTGGTGGGTGAACCGACGTTCGGCTGGCATGATCGCACTATCGGCAGCCGGGCTATCGGTACTGACGGTGAACGGTGGCTGCGCGTGTCGTGGTCACACACCCAATGGACAAAAGATGACTTCTGGACAGGAAACCAAGAAGCGGCGACGATCGTCGGTGTCCCGAAACCAACCGTGCTCGACATGTATGAGTGGGGCGAGCGGACGTACCGTAATCGAGCGGAGGTCATGACTCTGGTTACCGACAGGGTGTGCTCCACGACTCAGGAGTTGCGGGCAGAACTCGATCTTTCTCCACAGTGGTGGCGGGATCTCCGATCGGCGCAGGACGCGTTGTCTGCGCACAAAACCAGACGCACCGTGACCAACCAAGAGGCTATGACGCGTCGACTGCTGGCATTCTTCGGCAGCTCGGTTGACCCGTTCGTCACTCGCTGGATCACGGCTCACGGCGACCTGAACTGGTCGAACCTCACGGCACCGCGCCTCGTCATCCTCGATTGGGAATCGTTTGGTACAGCACCCGCTGGGTATGATGCGGCAACGCTTTATGTGCTGTCGTTGCTGACGCCGGAAACCGCCAAGAAGGTGTACGAGGCTTTCGCTGACGTGCTCGATTCACCGGATGGCGTCCGATCTCAGCTTCATGTGATGGGACGGTATCTGAAACGAATCGAGAACGGTTACTTCCCAGACTTCGCCGATGCCCTGCACCGACACGCACGTCGACTGAATTAGTAAGGGCGGAGCCCAGCACGCCGGCTGGACCCCGCACCTTCGCCTACCCCGCGACGCGGCCACCACCCCCGTGGCTCGGCGACGTTCTGTTTTGCTCAGCTCAGGTAGTCAGCCAGGTCTGCCAGCAGGGCGGCCTTCTGCTTGGCGCCGATGATCTGCTTCACCGGCTCACCGCCGGAGAACAAGATCATGGTCGGGATCGACATGACCCGGTAGTGCTGGGGGGTTTTGGTGTTCTTGTCGATGTCCATCTTCGCGATGATGATCTTTTCGGCGTGCGCCGAGGCGATCTCCTCCAGTACCGGAGCCACCTGCTTGCATGGGCCGCACCAGGTCGCCCAGAAGTCCACCAGGACCGGCTTGTCGCTGCCGAGCACTTCGTCGGCGAATGACTCGTCGGTCACGGTCACGGTTGACTGCTCTGCCATGTCATCTCCTGTGTGCGGGATCTGGTGGAAACGGGTGAAACTCTGGGTGATTAGGGTGTGGGGCCGTAGCCGCCGCCGACGAACTCATGGGCGAGGCCAGCGCGCGGATCCTCGGCGTGTTCGGCGAGCCAGCGCTCGGCGTCGATCGCGGCGGAGCACCCGGTACCGGCGGCGGTGACGGCTTGCCGGTAGATGCGGTCCACCAGGTCGCCCGCGGCGAAAACACCGTCCACGCTGGTGGCGGTGGTGGGTGCGGTCACCAGGACGTAGCCATCCGGGTCGGTGTCCACCTGACCGCGCACCAGGTCGCTGCGCGGGTCGTGCCCGATGGCCACGAACATCCCGGTGACATCCAGCGTTGAGCCGTCGGACAGGCGCAGGCCGGTGACACCGCCGTCGCCGAGCACCGCCTCGACGGTGACCCCGGTGCGCCAGCGGATCTTCTCGTTGTTCCGGGCGCGCTCGAGCATGATCTTTGAGGCGCGGAACTCGGCGCGCCGATGCACTACGGTGACCGACCGCGCGAACCGGGTCAGGAAGGTGGCCTCCTCCATCGCGGAGTCCCCGCCGCCGATGACGGCGATATCCTGGTCGCGGAAGAAGAAGCCGTCGCAGGTGGCGCACGAGCTGACGCCGCGGCCCAGCAGTTCCTGCTCTCCAGGGACCTTCAGGTAGCGGGCCTGCGCGCCCATCGCGAGAATCACCGACCGGGCCAGGTGGGTCGTGTCCTCGATCGTGACCCGCTTGAGGTCACCGGCCAGCTCGACCGACGTGACGTCTCTGGGCTGCAGTTCGGCACCGAAGCGCTCGGCTTGGGTTCGGAACTGTTCCATCAGGTCTGGACCCATGATCCCGTCGCGGAATCCCGGGTAGTTCTCCACCTCGGTCGTGGTCATCAAGGCGCCACCGTACTGGCTTCCCTCGATGACGAGCGGTTCCAGCTGGGCACGCGCGGTGTAGATGGCGGCGGTGTAGCCAGCCGGACCCGAGCCGATGATGATGACGTCCCTGATCCGCTCGCTCATGCTGGCCACAACACAATCCGATCGATCGATGTTCCCACGCTCCAACCTTCCTGGTATCCCGATGAAACGGCGTCTGCACGCCGCGGTGCCTCCTCACCTGAGACGAGGTCAACGACCCCAGGCGGCGGGTCGCGCGGCTGGCGCGCTGAGCAGGGCGGAGGGGTCAGCACGTGCGTGCCGCAGCACTCGGCAGCGTCGCATGCCTGTACCGCGTGGCCACCCTGGGAGAGAGCACCCGCTGCCCGGCGCAGCGTACCCCCGCCTAGAGCGGCAAACTCAGCGTGCTAACAAGGTTACAGCTCACGGTGCGGCTGGACTCCTTGATCCAGTATGAGCAGACGACAACGTGTCCGAAACCATCGCGCGAATTCGGTATCCGGCCGACCCACAGATTCGGGTGTCCTCCCTCTCGTCGGACTCCTTGATAAGGGTCCTCGTCGCGCGTCATAATCCAATTCATCACAATACAGCGCAGATCTTGGGTAGGACACTGAAGCTCCGCCCAGGCGTCAAAACGCTCAAGGAAGTTTTCCAACGTCCAGGGACGCACTCCGCTAACCACGCGGGGTCAGCCTCGCCTCGAGTTCTTCGAGCCTGGCCATGAGTTCCTCCCGACTGTCCGGTCGGCCGGGAGCTTCGCGTCGCTGCTCGGCGCCCTGCAGCCACTGCGTGACAGTTGCCGAGTCGAGCAACACCTCATCCTCGTCGTTTTCCGCATGACCGCTGGTCTTAAAGTAGTGCTTGATCCACTCACACTCGATGCGCGCGCTCTCGCCGGGCCGACGTCCGCTGTCGGCCAGTTTCCAGGGCTCTTCGCTGTGGGTCAGGTGCTCAAGATCCTGTCCGGTCAGCGCGCCGTAGCGGCTGACCACGTAGCCGACAGTGTTCAGCTGAGCCTCATCCATCTCGCGATGAACCCTCGAGACCTCGCCCTGCTTCTCCGCGTACCACAGATTTCCCACCACAGGCCCCATGTCCCAGGCGGAGATTGTCTCGCTGAACAGCGGCTCATTGAAGGCGGCCAGATGGTGACCCTGGCAGTAGTAGAGAAGTTTGTGCAGCTTCTTCGTCGGCAGCCCGGGAAGCCGGTCACGGAGAGCGGCGGCTACGTCACGAGCGGACAGGGTCATGGACGGACGATACAGCTCGCGATGCGAAGCTAGCGGAGGCGAGACGTATGGGCGTTTCTCGAACATGTGTTCGATTATGGCACGAGATCGGCGCGGTGGCTAGTGGTGCGGGTTGTGGGGAGATCCACGTCTGCGCGGGGACGGCCTCCGACGACCGGGCCGTTATCCTGCAGTGTGGTCACGAGCGAGGGGGAGCGGTGATGGGGTCTGGGGATGAGAATCTGATCGGCAAGCTGGCGGGCAACACGCCCCCGGTAGATCCGGGGCTGTTGGCGCGTCCGGAGGTGCGCGCTGCGCTGGCCAGCCATGATATTGGCACGCTATTCCAGGTGTTGAACGCCAACGGGTGGAGTCAGCGGGGCATCGCCGGGGCGACGAAGATGCACCAGTCAGAGGTCTCAGAGATCATCAACAAGGGCCGGCAGGTGATCAAGCACCAGGTGCTGGTGCGGATCGCCGACGGGCTGGGGATCCCCCGCGAGCTGATGAACCTCGGCCCCACTCAGGGTACTGGCGCCTACCCTGGGGGGAGCACCCGTGGTGAGCACACCGAGGAGGAGATCGACACGAGGCGGCGACAGATCATCATGGCCGTGGGCACCACCGCCTACGCAGCCCACGGCCAGCCCGTAAAAGACCTCGAGCCGAGACCTGAGCTGCTTGGCCCAGCACCGGCCCCTGCCACGCTGCCTTCCCGGATCCACGGGGTCCATGTAGCGAAGGTACGCGAGCTCACCCGGTGGATCGACGAGTGCGGTCGCACTTATGGCGCTGACCCCGGCGGGAATAGCGGGCCCGTGGCCTGGGCGACCCGGCTGCTGGAGGTCCCCGGCGCCGAGCCGGTCAAACAGGCCCTCCTGGGAGCAGTCACCGAGCTGCAGCTGTGCGCTGGGTATGACGCGTTTGGCGCGGGACTGCATGACCTCGCCATGGATCATTTCATCTATGGGCTGGAGCTGGCCACCCAGACGGGCGATACCTATTTCCAGACCGTCGCCCTGAACTTTGCCGGGCTGGCCACGGTGGAGCATGGTCGTCCTAACGATGGGCTCGCGATGCTGCAGTTGGGCCACCTCATCGCTGAGCGCCTCCCCGCGAACGACGAGCGCCCACGAGTCGTCTGGCAAGGGTCCCCGGCGTCCCTGCAGGCCTGCGGGCTGGCGGATTCCGCGACCGCTCTGGCACTCATGGGGGACCACAAGGGTGCAGCGGTCAAGATCGCGCGAGCACGGGAGCTGTGGCAGCCCACCCCGGCCGACCCCAACGGTGATCTGGACCGGGTGCACGCGGATCTGGAGCTAAACCGGGGGCGGCTGGAGGCGGCGGAAACGTTCGCTGCGGCGTCGGTGCGGCGCTGGGAGACCCGCAGCAATCCGGGCCGCATCCGGTCCGGTGTCCTGCTAGCCACCATCCACGTCCGGGCCGGTGAGCCTGACGGGCTCAGGCTGGCGCATAACGCGATCACGGGGGTGACCAAGATCATTTCGTTCCGGGCTCGCCAACGCCTCGTCCCGCTAGTGGCCGCCCTGGACGCCCGACCCAGCACCGACGCCCGTGAGCTGGCCCGCGCAGCCCGCCACCTCACCACTACCCGCGCCTGACCCACCGCATCAGGAATTAGGGCAGCCCGTGAACTCGACGCTACCGACGTTTTCGGTGCCTGCGCACGTCGGTCTGGTCGAGTTCACGGCACTGGGTCTCCCTGGGGGGCCTGGGCCCGGCTCGGGGGAATGACGATGAGCCGGCGGTAGCGGTCCGGGCTGTGGGGCTCGCCGACCGGGTGGTCCTCGGCTTCCACCCAGGCGTGGGCGACGAAGGGAGCGGTGCGCACACCGATGCACCAGGTGGGCCAGACACCGCGAATGCGGCACAGCACGACGGTGGCCAAGGAGCGTTGGAGGCAGTGTCGGCCGCCGCAGCGCACGCTGGTGGACAGGATCGCGTCGTGAGCGTCGCGGGCCTGCTGGTAGGTGGCCGGTGCGGCGCGGCGGCGCAGCAAAGTCAGCACGGCGCGAATGCGTCGTGGGGGCAGGTGAGCGAGCAGGCGTCCGGCGCAGACAGCGGCCAGGGCGGCGGGCCGCTGCCGAACCGGGAGCTTCCTGCGGCGTTCCACGGTCTGCGGCTGCGTCATGAACGTCCCCTTGGGTGGTCGGTCACCAATCCGGCGGTGCGCAGCTGCGCCAGGAAGGTGGTGACGTCGGCGGCTGCCCGCTCGATGCGCACCGCGTGCCGCTCAGCCAACACCCGGGCAATCTGGTGAGGGGCAACGCCGTCGAGCAGCAGCCGCAGGACGAGCGCGCCGGTCTGGTTGAGCTGCCAGTAGCGGCCCGCGCGCTCATCCAGCACGACCATGCCCTCACCAGTGTCCGTAGTGCTCACGTCAGCCCGCAACCGCACGGTCATCGCGGCGCTCCCGCCGCCGTGCCCAGGACGGTTGAGGGCAAGGTGCGTAGCCATGCTTCACACGCCAGGGTCCGGTCGAGGGCCACCGGATCAAGAGCGTACGGGTACAGCCCGAGGCACACCGTGCGTAACACGTCGAGATTGACCAGGCCGAAGCGGGCCAGCGCCAGGTCGTCGAGCAGGGCGGCGAGGTGGGGCCGGGCTTGGCGTAGCCCGGTGTGCCAGTCAACGCTGAAGTCCCCCTTGGTGCTGCGGTGCAGGACCGGGGCGGGCACCAGGTCGCGCATCGCCTCGACAATCAGTGGCTTGAACCGCCACGGCGTGGTGCGCTCGTGCAGCCGGACCCGCAGGCAGGCGTCGACTACCCGGTCATCAAGGAACGGAGCAGCCAGCGGCAGCCCAGCGCGGGCCATGATCCCACCGAGGTGCCGGGTGAGGTAGCCGATGCCGCGGAGCTGCTCCACGCTGGCGTGCTGGCCCCGGGTAGGGGCCAGGGGCGCTGCGCTGGCGGCGGCCTCGTGCAGCAGGGTTCGGGCCGCCTCAGCCGCTCGGGGAGTGGCCCACGGTGGGAGCCGCAGGGCAGGAGTCCAGCCCAGGTTGGGCATCCCGCGGGCCGGTGGCGCCTCGGTGAGCTCGTCGATGGCGGCGCGCAGCCAGGCCTGGTAGCTGCGACGATCAGCTAGCCCGCGCAGCGTGGCCGCCAGCGGCCAGCCGCTCACCGCCCGGCGAGCGCGCAGATGATGGGCGGCGATGCGAGGATGTGCCCAGGCGGTGGTGTGCAGGTACGCCGGCGGGGCCTGTAGGACCTGATCACCACCCATCCCCCGAAGGTGCAGCCGGCTGCCGCGTTCGACGAGCTGGCGGGCCACACAGGTGATGGCGGCATGGTCCCGGATGGTGATGTGCGGCTCGTCGGCACCCACCCCGCCCGCGCCGACCTCCGCATACATCAGGGGCAGCCGCCGCATGTCAAGCACGAGGTGCTCGATGCCCGCCAGGTGGGCCGCGGCGCGCTGCGCCCAGGACGCATCATCGTGGCCCGCATCGGTCGAGACCACAGTCACCGCGATCAGGCGGCTGGTGCCCCGCGCGGCCAGGAAACAGATCGGGGTGGAGTCCAGACCCCCGGACAGGTCGCAGCTGATTATCCCGCCAGCCTGGGTGCGGGCCTCGACGGCGGCGGTGAGGGTCTGCGCCACGGTGGGTGCGGCCTCGGCCAGCGACAGGACCGGCTCCGGTGGCTGCCACCACGGTACGACGCGAGCCGGCTGGCCGGGGGCGGTGTGGAGGTAACAGTCCTCGGCCAGTGCTCGCACCTCCTGCCACGGGCACCCGTCGGCCACCGGATGAGGCAGGTAGGGGTAGACGAGGCGGGCCGCCAGCCACTGCTCGTCGAGCGTGGCTGCCGCCAGGCCGGCCAGGACATCCATCCGGTCCGCCGCCACCGTCAGCTGCCTTACCTGGGTGTAAAAAACCCGCCGGAGCCCGGAGACGCTGCCCTGCACGCGGACCTGACCGTCAATGGCCGCCACCAGGTGAAAACTGCCGGACAACCCGGCTCCCAGCCCATCCAGGTCAGCCACCGTCCGCACGCGGCGGGCCAACGCCGACAGCGCCGCGGCGGTGAGCGGAGCGCACCCGATCACCGCTACCGCCACCCCGGCCACCTGGGCCGTTACCAGCTCCTCAGCAGCCCACCGGCCCATCAGCCACGGCCGCCCCGAAGGATACGGCACCGTCTGTGACGCCTGCGGGCCCAACGCCGCCGCGATGCCACCAGCGGCAAGGCAGTCAGGCAGGACCACAAACCAGGCTTGACCATCGTCCGGCGGACCCAGCGTGGAGCGCACGACGCGTTACTCCGAGTAGTACCCGGTCCCATCGACCGCCGACCCTCGGCGATCGGCGCGGGTCAGCACAGCGAACTCACCGATCTCCTCGAGTATCGGAGGCTCATAGACCCCTGGGCGTTCCACGCGAATTTCGGTGTCACGCTCTGGGTAAATGTCCATGGTACACCTGCCACCTTTCGGGTTCTCTATCGTTCACCAGGCGTCTCAGGGTTGGTGTCTACCCATTTCTGTGCATCCTGGATGACCTGTTGAGGACGGCTGCACGCGGGGCAGCTGAACTGGGCAACGGTGGTGTCGTCGCTTGCGGAGAGCAGATGGGATCGGTCACCGGGCAGGAATTGAACGCTGTTGACGGGGCCGCTGTGGTGCCGGTCGAGCATGACCGCCCGGCCAGAGTGCACATCCCAGACCTCAACTAGCCCATCGGCGGTACCCACAGCGAGCAGTTCACCGTCGTTGCTGAAAGACGGGCTGCTGGAGGGGTACCCGTGAGCGAGCAGATTGCGGTCGAGCTTGCCGTCCCGGGTCCAGATTCGCACCGCGCCATCTCCGGCTGTGCTGGCGAGATGCTGGCCGGAAGGATCAAAGGTCACGCGGGTCGCGTCGGGCAGCAGGGTGAGTCGCTCCGCGGTGCGCCATTTCCACAGGCGGACCCCACCGCTCTCCGTGGCGGCGAGCAGGTCGCCGGTGGGGTCAAACGCAACGCTGTCAGCGGACTGTCCTGTGCCGGGGAACTCGCGGTCCATGCGGAGCCTCCCGGTCAGGGCATCCCAGAAATGGATTGTGCCGTTGGTGTCCCCGGCTGCTAGCGTCTTGCCATCGGGGCTGATGGCAAGGCTAACCAAGTACCCGAATCGCGGCAGCAAAGGTAGTTCGTACTTCAACTTAAGATGGCCGGTGTTACTGTGGTCGTCCCAAGACCACAGCTTTGAAAATCTATCGGACCGCCCCAGAGTAACAATGCGATGCGGTTCGGTCGGATCGAAGAGCACTACCCGCAGTGGATTGTCAGTGGGCACGGTGGGCACCGGAAGTTTCGCCACGTCTTGCGGATCGATGATGAAGACGTGACCGTCTTGGCTCGCCGTTGCCAGCCACCGCCCGTCGCGACTCAGGTCCATGTGGACGATCGGGCCGCTATTCCCTGGGAAGCGCGGCACCGGAGGTAGTTCCCAGCGTCGAACCGTGCCGTCAAAGCCCAGAGACATCACGGCCGTTCCCGTACCCGGGTAACTCACCTGAGCGACTTCTCCGTGAAGGTCCGACAATTCGTAGGCAGGGCTGGTCGGAGACTGTCCATTCCCCAGATCCCAGACAAGGACACGTCCGTCGGCGCCGGCGGTGGTAATCCACCGGCCGTCGGGGCTGATGGCTACATCGTTGACGAGGCCTATCTGCTGGGGCAGTGGTCTTACTACTGATCCCTCGGCGAGGAGGTACGTCCATACTTTCTTGTCCTGCGACGCGATGACAATGTGCGCGTGCTCATCGACGACAAGCCGCCGAACGCCGTTCAAGTCGTCGATCGGGATCGGGTACCGAAAGATGGCGTCCGGCCCAGACTGCCACTTCCACTCGACGATCGAGGGTTTTTCTCTTTCGTCTTTTTCTGGAAAGTTCAGGCCGACGACGAACTGCCCGGAGTGTCGGAGCGTCTGGACGCTCAGTGGGGATGACTCCGCAATCTGAGTGCCGGTGCACGCGTCCCACACTCGCAGCTTCTTGGCTGGTCCGGAGGTCACGACTGGCAGCTTCTTGTCTGGTCCGCAGGTCACGATGTGCTGCTCGTCCAGAGGTAAGGCGTCGTAAACGACACCTGGGAAGCGCGCGACCTGCCTTCCGGTTTCGGGATTGTACGTTGCGGCGACCCCAGAGTTGGAGACGACTAGGACGAGACCGTTCGTCGCGGAGCCGACCCACCGTATAACGCGGGGCGTTGAATGTTCTTCGCTGTCGATCTCATGGTGCTGCCCCGTCGCGGTATCGATCACTGCCACCATGCCCTGGTCGGTCCCCAGCGCGATGCGGGACGCGTCAGGGGCGACGGCCGCCGCCGACACCGCAGGCGTGGAGATCGACGCCACCGGAATGACGGTGCCGCGCAGGCCCGACACCGTTCGCTCGGGTTCCCCGGCGCCGTTATCACCATCACCAATGACCCGGATGTTGCCGTCGGCGTCGTAGAGGACGACACGTCGAGAGTCCGGCGTGCTTGCCATGCCGATCACCGTCATCGGTTTCGACCCATCCGGTCCGTCCGGTCCAGCCACTATGTGATTGCGCGGGCTCGACGCCGCAATGAGCACAGCCTCCTGGGCATCATCGTTGGCGTTGACCCGGTAGGCATCGACCGCATGCCGCAGACTCTCCACAGGGTTGTAGCTGAGGATGGTGGCTGCCTGTGCCAAATCGGCGCGCTGCTGCGCATCACGGCGGAACAGATAGGCGACAACGCCGATGGTGGCGAGCAATATCACCGCCAATCCCATCGCCAGCAGGGTCAGGTGCAGCTGACGGCGGGCAGTCTGCGCCGTTGCGCGGGCTTCTTCCCGCTCAGCGACGAGGCGGCCCTGGTGCCGTTGTGCCACATAATGTCGGCGCCAGCTGAGCATCGCCGTACCCATGACATCGTGAAAGATCTCGTAATGGGGAGGACCCGCGACGCCAACGGCCGGGGGCACCGGGCGCAGCACGCGTTGCGACCCCGAGCACAGCGTGTCGAGGAGATCCTGCACGGCACTCACCGGCAGCTCCGCAAATTCGGCAAGGTCCTCGGCGGCTAGCGCGATCTTTCTCCCGGATGGTGTGATCAGATGGTGAAAGACCGCGGCGGCGACATCGACCTGCGCGGGCGAGAGGCCGGCCATGACATTGTCGAGATGAGTCTGAACGATCGTCTGGGCGCCGCCCAGCTCATCTAGCGTGCTCTGGCGTAGCGACGATGATCCGCTGGCCCGTTCCTCATTCCACAGGCGGGTCAGCACCAGTTGCAGGTAGGGCGTCTCAACATCCCCGCGGTCGTCTGGTGCGGGCCCGTCGAGGGCAAGCACCTCGGGCGCTCTCCCTTCCGCCACACGCACCTGACCGGTGCGGACCTGATCCAACAGGGACCTGATCAGGCCCGCTTCGATGGACATTCTGCGGTCGGGTGGCGCGAGGAGGTTGTAGCGAGCGAGGGGACCCTCGATGGCGGTGTGAGCTGCCACGCGACTCAGGTGCGCCAGCCGGAGATAGTTGCCGAAAAGGCGCGGTACTCGGCCCTTGAAACGATCGAGGCTGGCGAGTGCGTCCTCCCGGATCGACAGGAGGACATGCACCGGCAGATTTCGGGTGCTCAAGATCCTGCCGAGCTCGGCGGTCAGCCCTTCCTCACCGCGATCCGTCGAGTGGTAGAGGAAGTAGTCCTCGAACTGGTCGAGGATCAGGTACATTGTCGAGATCCTGGACTCGTGCAGCACCTCGCGAAGCCAGTCGACGCCCAAGGTGGGGGTATTGGCGGTTTCCTCCATTGTGCCGCCACCGGTCACGGGCGACACTGCGTCAACGATCGCCGCTGCGATACTCGCGAGCGGGGCGTCGCGCCAGACGTTCACGTACACCGCTGCCGTGCCAGAAAGGCCCAGCTCGTCGTCGGAGTCGTGATTGATGCGGTGCAGCCGGGGCAGCACACCGGCGCACAGCACCGAGGTCTTGCCGACCCCACTCGGGGCGTACAGCAGAGTCAGCCGCGATGCGATGAGGTTGGCGACAATGAGGTCGGATTCACGCTCCCTGCCGAAGAAGTACTCCGCACTCTCTTCGTCGAAGGGCATCAGCCCGACGTAGGGGCACTCCGGTACGTCCCGGTCACGTGCGTCCTGAGACCGGGGAGAAGGACCCGTGGCAGTAGTCACGACATGATCACAAATTCAGCGCTGAGGGTAGTGCGACACATTCGGGAGGAAGTCGTTGCTCAAGGGCTGAGATGAAGTCCTCCACGCTGGCGGGCAGAATGTCGACACCGCGCTCGTCCCAGGCCACCCGGTCAACCCGGTCTGGGTCTTTCTGGATCGCCCACGACTTGTAGGTCTTGCCTTCCTGTTCCCCCCACAACCGGTACAGGATCACTCGAAGGTTCCAGTCCCGCAGGCTGTAACCCAGGAAGAGGAAATGGCTTTCTCGAAGCTTCGCCGCGAGCGTGACCGGAAACAGACTGGTAGGATCGGCGCGGGCGATATAGTCGATGTAGTGGTCCTCGGTGATGACGAAGCTGTCCCCGTGGATCCGGTCCACGGAGCCGTGCACTTTGGCGATGACGGTCCGTTGATCCAACCGGAGGTCGACGTACTCATTCGGCTTTCGGATCACAGTCATGTCGCAATCGGCTGTGACGTGGCGGAAAAATCCGCGATCCCTGCCTCGGGCGATGTAGGTGACGAGCTCATACGGTTCACTCTGGTCTTTGAATGCGCGTTCGACGCAATCGTCGTAGTTCGTCGTCACGATGAGCATGCATTCATGGGCTTCTTTCGACTCACGGACGCAGCGCGCCACGTGGACGAGGAAATGATGAAACGGAGTAGGTGGACAGTCCCTGTCAAAGACGTCGCGGAGTTCCTCTCCGAGCGGTCCTTCCCCCGCCAGCGTCGCGACGTACTGCGACACCCGGGCCAGATCACGGCCCTCGATCTGCACATCGCCCAGGTACCGGACGAGCTCGTCAGCGAGCTCCGTTCCACTAGGCAGACATCGGCCTCGCTCAAAGGAGGGTGGAGGTCGCTTCCACAGGTTGACCCCGGCGCCGAGCACCGGAACTATCTTGCCCTTCACCAGGCGCCTGGTGATGAAGTCATAAACATGACCCCGCTCATCGGTCACTTGGTGTGCCCATTCTGACGCGCATCACGATATCACCGTGCTGACCCGACCAAAATAATCTGACAGCCACAGACTGTCAGTGCGTTGAGCCACGATCAAAAGAATTACTCGAAGTTCACTCCAACGGCCCAGCGGGCTGTGCTCGGACACCCTATCCGTGACCATGAAGGCACTCTGCGTGTTTCAGAAATATTTTCTCACGAAGATAATATGACTAACACCACTGCTGTTGCGCCCCTGTTCGGTCTGGTGCAGCCGCGCGCGGTGGTGGTCATGGCCGGCACAATTCAGCGATGGTAGCGCCCGTGGCGCCGGAGGTCTCCCTCTCTGGGCGGGCCCGGCGAGGCGGTGACCGTCGGTGGTGGCTGTTGTCGGTGACGGTCTGATCGCATCGCGATATCGTTGTCGCGGGTGGAGCAGCATGATCACGGCGGGGAGTGCGGTGTGTCCGTTGATCGCAGGGCGCGCGGTGCCGCGGCGGGTGTGCTGGTGACGATCGCACTGGTGATCAGCGCCTGCGGCGGGTCGTCCGGTACTTCTCAGTCCGCCTCGACCCCTGCCTCCACGCGGCCGGGTGCGATCGGCGCGGCGGAGATCACTGGGCCGGTGCGGGGTGCTGTTCTGGTGGCGGCGCTGCGCGAGGGTGGGTTGCTGCTGTGGATACGTCATACCGAGCGGGACGATCGGTCCGGGACGGTCACCCCGCAGCAGGCGGCCAGCCATGATTGCGCCGCGCAGAGCCTGCTGAGCGCCACCGGCCGCCAGCACGCTGCGCAGATCGGCGCGGCGATACGCGCGTTGGACCTGCCGATCTGGGTGGTGCGCACCGCTCGGTTGTGCCGCACCGAGGCCACCGGACGGTTGTTGACCATCGCCCCGGTCAGCGACGACGACCGGTTGGACGCCGCCAGCACCTGGGTCAACCGCGGCGGCGCAGCAGCCGAGCAACAGGCGACGCTGCAGGTGCTCGCCGAAGCACCCCCGGCCGGCAAGGATGTGGTGCTGATCTCCAGCGTGCTGGACATCCCCCACCCGCAGCCGGCCGTCTTGGGCGAACTCGGCCCTGGGGAAACCGCGGTCTTTCGATCCGGACCGGCCGGGAGGACCACCCTGCTGGCCCGGATCGGCGAGTCAGCCTGGCCAACCCTGCTCCCGGCGGCCCCCACCCCTCGATGACCCGACTCCAGGGCCACCGCCTTAGCCCTTAGCATCGGCGGTCCCGCTGGCGGGGTGAACGCCGGAAATTGTCAGGGGTGGGGGCGATGATGGTGACGTGCTTGAGACTCAGCTGGATCCGAAGCAGGTGGTGGTCGCCTGCCTGGATCAGTGGCGTGCGGTGATCGTCGGGGGTGATGACGCGGGGTTGCAGAATCAGATCCGGGACATCGAGTCGGTCTCGCGGATGCTGCATTCGGTGATGCTGGAGGCGGTCGCGGAGCTGGACTCCCGTCATATCGCGGCAGCCACCGGGTTTGGCAGTACGAAGCGGCTGCTCGCCGGGATGCTGCATCTGTCCGCCGCTGAGGCTGGCACCCGGGTCGCACACGCCGCTGCGCTCGCCCCCCGCCGCACCCTGGGTGGCGCGGTGCTGGCGCCGGCCCTGCCCAACACCGCCGCAGCACTGGCCGCCGGGGAGATCGGGCCGGGGCAGGTTCGGGTGATCGCCGAGACGATGGAGGCGATCCCGCCTGACGTCAGCCTCACCGAGCGGGAGGCCGCTGAGGCCGAGCTGGCCCGCTACGCCCACTCGTTCAACCCCACCTCGCTGCACAAGATCGGACGGCACATCCTGGCGCACCTGGACCCCGATGGCTCCCCACCCCGCGATGAACCCACCCCCACCCCTGCCGCAGGGGAGCTGCGGTGGCGGGAACGCCGTGACGGGCGACTCGGGCTGGAGGGATTCCTGGAACCCGAGCACGGTGCCGCGTTCCGCGCCCTGATCGAACAGTTCGCCGCTCCCCGCCCCGCCGCTGAGCACATCCCCGATCCGCGCACTACCCCCCAGCGCCACGCCGACGCCCTGCTGGAGATCTGCGGACTCGCCCGCACCGCCCAGGACTGCCCGACCACCGCCGGCGAACCCCCACACCTGAGCGTCACCCTCCCCTGGGAGGTTCTGCGCACCGGGCTGGGAACGGCGACGCTGGATTACGGCACACCCCTGAGCGCAGCCGAAGCCCGGCAGTGGGCCTGTGACGCGAAAATCATCCCCGTCGTGCTAGGCGGGGCTTCCGAACCCCTCGACGTCGGACGGGCGATGCGGACCGTCCCGCTCTCCATCCGCCGCGCCCTGGTGGCGCGGGACGGCGGATGCGCGTTCCCCGGCTGCGACCGACCACCAGGACTGTGCCACGCACACCACTGCCAGCATTGGATTGACGGCGGCGACACCAGCGTGGACAACTGCGTTCTCCTCTGCCAGACGCATCACCGCCAGGTGCATCTCACCGGCTGGGACATCACCATCCACGGAGGACGCGTCGACTTCCGACCACCCGCCATCATCGACCCCGACCGCCGCCCCCTCACCAACCCCCTGCGCCGCTGACCACTACTGGGCCGCTGCGCGCTGCGCGCCAACCATGCGCCGTCATCACCAGGGCCTGATCAATCTGACAGACCCGGCACGCCGTTGCCCGAGACACGGACGCCGGCCGCGAACGCGGCCCACTCCGCGGCGTGAACATCAGCGCTGGGCCGGATCAGTCTGTAGCTGTCCCGGACGGCGCGGTGCCTGTCGGGCAGGCAGCGACCAGTGCCGCCTCCCCATGACCGCCGCCAGGCGAGGCACCCACCCGTTCCCTGTGCGGGAGCCGAGCAGATCCCGTCGACTAGTTCACCGGCACGGGGGCCGGTACGGCAAGCCGGGGAAGTATTGCTCCCACTTGCGTGAGGTGATCGTGGGCGTGATCCGACAGATTCGCGCGGTAGCACTGTCCACGTCGGTTTCCCACAATCGCACGGTAGTGTCGGCGCTGCCGCTGGCCAGGGTGTGTCCGTCCGGGCTGAAAGCCACTGAGAAGACGATGTCGGTGTGACCGGTGAGGATGCTCGACAGGCTGGGCTGGCGCAGGTCATGGACATCCCACAAGCGCACCGTCGTGTCGATGCTAGCAGTGGCCAGGGTGCGCCCGTCCCGGCTGAAGGCCACCGAGCTGACGTCACCGGTGTGTCCCATCAGGGTCCCCAGCAGGCCGGGACGACGGAGATCGCTGATATCCCACAGTCGCGCGGTCCTGTCGTTACTGCCGGTGGCCAGGGTGTGCCCGTCGGGGCTGAAGGCCACTCCGTTGATGCGACCGGTGTGGCCGGTGAGGGTCCCCAGCAGGCTGGGATGGCGCGAGTCGCTGACATCCCACAGTCGTGCGGTGCTGTCGTCACTGCCGGTGGCCAGGGTGCGCCCATCGGGACTGAAGGCCACTGCGGAGACGCTGTCGGCGGGGGCGGGGAGGGTCCCCAGCAGGCTGGGATGGCGCAGGTCACGGACATCCCACAACCGCACGATGTGGTCCCAGCTAGCGGTGGCCACGGTGTGACCGTCGCGGCTGAAGCTGACCGAGCGGACACTGTTGGTTTGGCCGGTCACGGTCCCTAGCAGACTGAGACGGTGGGAGTCGCTGACATCCCACAACTGCACAGTGTTGTCGTAGCTGGCAGTAGCCAGGGCGTGCCCGTCTGGACTGAACGCCACCGCACTGATGCGGCCGGTGTGGCCGGTGAGGGTCCCCAGCAGGCTGGGATGGCGCGAGTCGTTGACGCCCCACAGCCGTGTGGTCCTGTCGTCACCAGCGGTGGCCAGGGTGTGTCCGTCAGGGCTGAAGACTACCGAGCGGACATCCTTGTTGTGGTTGGCGAGAATGGACCTGGGAAGATCCCACAGCCGCACGGTGGTGTCGTAACTGCCGCTGACCAGAGTGTGCCCGTCGGAGCTGAAGGCCACCGAATAGACGATGTTGGTGTGGCCGATGAGAGTACCCAGTGGGTGTGGCTGGAGCGGGTCGCTGACGTCCCACAGCCGCACGGTGGCGTCGGCGCTGCCGCTGGCCAGGGTGCGCCCGTCGGGGCTAAAAGCCACCGAACGGACGGTGTTGGTGTGGCCAGTGAGGATGCTCAGTGAGCGGGGCTGACGGGGGTCACGGACATCCCACAACCGCACGGTGCGGTCCCAGCTAGCGGTAGCCAGGGTATGCCCATCGGGGCTGAAGGCCACTGAGGAGACGTGGCTAGTGTGGTCAGTGAGGGTGCGCAGAAACGTTGGATTGCGGGGGTCGTTGACGTCCCACAGCCGCACGGTGTGGTCCCAACCGGCAGTGGCCAGAGTGTGCCCGTCGGGGCTGAAGGTTACCGAGTTCACGTCGTCGGGGGGTTCACCGGTGAGGGTGCTCAGCGGGTGTGGCAGATGGGGGTCGCTGAGGTCCCACAACCGCGCGGTGTGGTCGGCGCTGCCGGTGGCCAGGCTATGTCCGTCCGGGCTGAAGGCCACCGAGTAGACGACGTCGGTGTGGCCGGTGAGAGTGCCAAGCAGCGATGGATGCTGGGAGTCGGTGATGTCCCATAGTCGTGTGGTGTGGTCGTCACTGCCAGTGGCCAGAGTGTGCCCGTCGGGGCTGAAGGCCACCGACGAGACGTAGTTGGTGTGGCCGGTGAGGGTGGCCAGAGGGCGAGGACGATGAACGTTGCTGATGTCCCAGAGCCGGGCGGTGTGGTCGTCGCTGCCGGTGGCCAGAACACGCCCGTCAGAGCGGAGGGCCACTGCCTTGACGCTGCCGGTATGGCCGTCCAGCCGAGTCACGTCGGAGTTGGTGACGGTGCTGAGCAGGCTGCTGCGGGCTTCGATGGTGGGGGCAAGACGGTAGGCGGCCAGGGCGAGTTGGGCAGCCAGGGCCGGGTTCGCGTCCCGCAGCCCCAGGGCTTGGCCCGCGACTTGTCGGGACAACGCAACATTGCGTTGATGCTCCGCCGTGCGCCGCTGAACGACGGCCACACCCGCCGCCGCCAGGGCGAGGACGAGCAGCACGGACAAGACGGTGATGGTGCGTCTGCGCCGGAATTGTTCCCGGCGGAGGCTGTCGCGGAGAAACTCCCGGGCCGTCGGGCTGAGCTCGACGCGGTCGGTGACCACATCCCCGGCGTGCAGGTGGGCGCTGGTGTCGGCTAGGGCGGCGGCGAGCTGCCCGCGTTCCCACAACCGGGCCGATGAACAACCTTTATCTTTCCATTCGGTGGCGGCCTGCTCGACCGCGCGGCGGGCTCGCAGCGCCGACACGTTTTCCTCGATCGCTTGGGCCAGTGGGGGCCAGGCGGACAAAACCGCCTCGTGAGCCACCCCGACGACCGCGCCGTCATTGTCGGTGTCTGTGGTCAGCAGCCGCCGCCCGACAAAAACGTCCACTTCTCGGCGCGCCGGTTCCGGCAGCTCATCGCGGGGGACCCGCCACCGGGTGGGGCGGCCCTGATCATCTACGGTGACCAACCGCAACAACCCAGCAATGACCTCTTCCCGGGCCCGCCCGGTAACCGCACTCACCTCGGCCAGGGCCGCGTCGGCCTGCCGGGTCAGCGCACCCTGCACTCCACCAAGCTGGTCGTACCGCTTGGCCGACAGTTGGCCGCCGCGACCGATCCCGTCGGCGAGCTGAGCGAGGGTGAACGCCAGCAGTGGCAGCGCCTCCCCACTGTCGGTGTCGGCGACGAGCCGGGCCACCAGGTCGTCGTCCACTCCGATACCGGCTAACCGGGCAGGTTCCTTGATCGCCAGCCGCAACGCCTCGCGGTGCAGCGGCCGTAGCGTGTACGTGTGAGTCGGCAACGTCCTCAGGTTGGCGTCGACCAGCAACTGGTCCAGAAACTCTGGCCGCAATGTGGCCACCACCTGCACTGGACCCGACAGCGCCGAGCCCAGCAGTTTGGCAAACCGGGACCGCTCATCGGGGTTGGTCTGGGTGAGCAGTTCCTCGAACTGGTCCACTACCAGCAGCAGCCGCCGGGCCTGGGCTTTTAACAGCAGCTCGTCGGCCAGCCCGGTCAGGCCAATATTGTCGAGCTGGTCGCGGACCTTCGCCACCGTCCAGTCCAACCTCAGTTGCTGCGCAACCGCAGCCAGTTCCCGGGCCACTGCCGCCACGGGATCAGCCCCCGGCAGGATCGGGGGCAGCGTCCACCACTCCGGCTCCTGGGCCATCACATGCAGTAGTCCGGCCCGGACCAGTGACGACTTGCCGCATCCGGAGGGGCCGACCACCAGTAACACTGCCGCTTTGACCTGCTCAGCGGGGGATCGCAGCAGCTCGGCAAGCTCCTTGATCTCCTCACCTCGACCGAAGAACACCCGATGCTCCTTAACACCGAACGGAAGCAGCCCGGGGAACGGGGATCGGTCGTCGGGCCAGCCGAAACCCCCGGCGGCATCGACTCGGCGCAACGCCTCAGCCAGCGCGGCATAGGTATCCGCCGGGTTCCGGGTCCGATCGATGTGTTGGACGTCGCTCAACAGCGGGTGGACGACTTTCGGCTCGTCCAGGATCGGGATCAGGCGGCTGCCCCGAGACTGGGCAATCGCCACTTCGGTTGTGCACCAGCCGGATGCCACGTAGGCCCGAGTCAGGACGCAGACCACGGCGTCGGCCCACCGCAATTGCTCGTATAGCCGCAGGCGCCACTGCTCCCCGCCGGTGATGCCATCGCGCAGGTCATGAGCCAGAAACACCTCGTGGCCCTCATTGACTAGCCACTGGTGCAGTTCATCAGCCCGTTCCCGGTCTTTGCTGGCATAGCTGACGAAGACCTTGATCATCACACCTCCCCGCCGGTGTCACCGTCTTCACGCGAGTCGCCATCCCCGACGCTGAGCAGGTCATCGATGGCTACCAGCACTGCTCCCCCCGACTACGATGTGCGGATCAGTTGTCTCAGACCCCTCATCGCCCAAGCCATCTCTGGCCTACCGTCGGGTAACTCATGGACATAGGGGCCGGTACGGCAAGCCCGGGAAGTATTGGTCCCACTGACGTGGGGTGATCGCGGGCGTGATCTGACAGATGCGATCGGTGACACGATCGACGTCGGTTTCCCACAGCCGCGCGGTGTTGTCGGCGCTGCCAGTAGCCAGAGTGCGCCCGTCAGGACTGACGGCCGCTGACGAGACGGCGTTGGTGTGGCCGGTGAGGATGCCAAACAGGCTCAGGTTACGGACATCCCACAACCGCGCGGTACCGTCGTAACTGACGGTGGCCAGGGTGTGTCCGTCCGGGCTAAAGACCACCGAATAAACGTCGCTGAGGTGGCCGGTGAGGACACCCAACGGGTCGGGACGGCGCAGGTCACTGAGGTCCCACAACCGCGCGGTACTGTCGTAGCTGGCGGTAGCCAAGGTATGCCCGTCAGGGCCGAAGATCACCGACGAGACGGCGTTGGCGTGGCTAGCCAGGATGGGTCCAGGAAGGTCCCACAGCCGCGCGGTGGTGTCGTAGCTACCGGTGGCCACAGTATGTCCGTCTGGGCTGAAAACCACCGAAAAGACGGTGTTGGTGTGGCCGGCCAGGACCTCCAGCGGGCCTGGATGAAGCAGATCACTGACATCCCACAACCGCACGGTGGTGTCTTGACTGGCAGTGGCCAAGGTATGGCCGTCGGGGCTGAAAACCACCGAGGAAACGCCGTCGGTGTGGCCGGTGAGGATGCCCAGCGGGCGGGGCTGGTGAGGGTCGCCGACACTCCACAATCGCACGGTGCGGTCCCAGCTGGCGGTGGCCAAGGTGTGTCCGTCGGGGCTGAAAGCCACCGAGTTCACGTAGTGGGTGTGTCCGGTCAGGGTCTCCAGCAGGGAAGGCTGGCGTGGATCGTGAACATCCCACAATCGCGCGATGTGATCGACGCTGCCACTAGCCAGAGTACGCCCGTCAGGACTGAAGGCCACCGAGGAAACGACCCCGTTATGACCGGTGAGAGTACCCAGGGAACTGGGATGGTGGGGGTCGTGGATATCCCACAACCGCACCGTCTTATCGTCGCTGCCAGTGGCCAGAATGTGTCCGTCCGGGCTGAAGGTCACTGCGGAGACGTAGTTAGTGTGGCCGGTGAGCACCCCCAGCAGGTTGGGGTGGTGGGGGTCGTGGATATCCCACAACCGCACCGTCTCGTCGTCACCGCTGGTGGCCAGGGTATGGCCGTCGGGGCTGACCGCCACCCCTTTGACGTTGCCGGTGTGGCCGGTCAGTCGGGTGGCGTAAGGGGTAGCGGCGATGCTGAGCAGACTGCCGCGGGCTTCCGTGGTGGGGACAAGGCGGTAGGCGGCCAGGGCGAGTTGGGCGGCCAGGGCTGGGTTCCTGGCGCGCAGCTCCAGGGCCTGTCCGGCAACCTGCTGGGACAAGGCGACATTGCGTTGTTGCTCCGCGGTGCGCTGCTGGACGACGGCGATACCAGCTGCCACCACAGCGAGCACGAGTAGCACCGACAGGACGGTGAGGGCGCGTCCTCGCCGGAGGCGGTCTCGGCGGATGCTGGCGCGTAGGAACTCCCGCGCCGTCGGGTTGAGGTCGACGCGGTCGGTGACCAGCTCGCCTGCCTTGACGTGGGCGCCGGTGTCGGTGACGGCGGCGGCGAGTTGGCCGCGTTCCCACAACCGGGCTGGTGGGCGGCCCTCGCCGTGCCATTCGGTGGCGGCTTGCTCGAGTGTGCGGCGGGCCCGTAGCGCTGCGGTGTTCTCTTCGATCGCTTGGGCCAACGGTGCCCAGGCGGACAAAAACGCCTCGTGGGCCACTCCGACGACTACGGTGCCGTTCTGGGTGTCAGTGGTCAGCAGGCGCCGCGCGACAAAGGCGTCCAGCTCTCGGGTCACCGGCTCCGGCAACTCCTCGCGGGGGACTCGCCACCGGGTGGGACGGCCCTGCTCGTCCACGGTGACCAGCCGCAACAACCCGGCGATGACCTGCTCCCGGCTCCGACCGGTGACCGCGACCGCCTCGACCAGGGCCGCGTCGGCCTGCCGGGTCAGCGCGCCCTGCACCCTGCCGAGCTGCTCGTACCGTGCGATCGACAGCTGACCACCGCGGCCGACTCCCTCGGCGAGCTGGGCCAGGGTGAACGCCAGCAGCGGGAGCGCCTCCCCGGTGTCGGTGTCGGCGACCAGCCGGGCCACCAGCTCGTCATCTACCCCGATCCCGGCTAGCTCCGCCGGGCCTTCGATCACGCTCCGGAGCACCTCGCGGTGCAGCGGCCGCAGCGCCCAGGGGTGAGTCGGCAACACTGCCAGGTCAGAGTCGAGCAGGAGCTGGTCGAGAAACTCCGGTCGCAGGGTGGCGACCACCTGCACCGGACCTGATAACGCCGGGTGCAGGAGACGGGCGAAGTGCGCTCGCTGGGTTGGCCCGGCCTGGGTGAGCAGCTCCTCGAACTGATCCACTACCAGCAGCAACCGCCGCGCTCGGGCGGCGTGCAGCAGCTCATCAGCCAGCCCGGTCAGGCCAGTGCCCTCGAGCCGGTGCCGGACGCCTGACACCGTCCAGTCCAGCCCCAGACGCTGCGCTGCGGCGGTCAGTTCCCGAGCCAGCGCGGCTACCGGGTCAGCACCGGGCAGTATCGGCGCCAGCGTCCACCAACTCGGCTCTTCGGCCATCACATGCACCAACCCGGCTCGGACCAGCGAGGACTTGCCGCACCCCGAGGGGCCCACCACCAGCAGCACCGCTCCCTCAGCCCGCTCGGCCGGGGATCGCACCAAGGCGGCCAACCGCGCCACCTCGCCACGGCGACCAAAAAACACCCGATGCTCATCGACGTCCACGGGGCGCAACCCCGGAAACGGCGACCTACCATCTGGCCACCCGAGGCCCCCGACGGCATCCACCCGACGTAACGTCGCCACCAGCGCTGCGCGTCCCGCAGCAGCATCGACAGTCAGGTCGGCGTGCTGCGTACACCGTAGCAGGGGGTGAACCACCGTCGGCTCAGCGAGCACCGGCAACACCCGGCTACCCCGCGACAGCGCAATACTGATCTCGGCCGTACACCACGTCGAGGCCACCGAGGCGGAAGTAACCACGCAGACCACCGCGTCAGCCCAGCGCAGCCGCTCATGCAGCCGCTTGTTCCATTCCTCGCCCACCGCGATGCCGTTGCCCAGATCCCGATCCAGGAACACCTCGTGATCCTCAGCAACTAGCCACTGGTGCAGTTGAGCGGCACACACCCGGTCCTGGCTGGCATAGCTGACGAAGACTCTGGCCACCGACTCCCCCGCGTCGCCGTTCGCACCCGAGTTGTCATCCCCGACGCCGTGCCGGTCCTCGATGACCACGGCACCCTACCGGCCTGGGCACTACGGACGGTCACCGTGCTCACGAGTCGCGGTTCCGCGGAACATGCACGCTGACGCGCCCCGGCGGGGTCAGCTCGTGGACAGAATCGTGAACAGGGCGTTGTCCTGGTCTCAGTGGTGACCTTCTGATTCTGCGATCTTCGTCAGCAGCGCGGTGATCTGAGCCATACCGGTGGCCTGTATAGCGAAGCCCTCGCGCATCTCGGCGAAGCCTTCACGCATCTCCCGCGCCTGCTCCAGCTGGGTCTTCTGCACGGCGTTGCGGGCCTGGATGTGGGCCCGCAGCTCAGCGCGGACCTCTGACACGTCACGGTCGGCACCGGCAGCCAGCGGCGGCATCTGCGCGGGCAGCGGCGGCGTCCGAGCTGGTGAGGAGGGTCTGCTCGCGCAGCCGAGCGATGTCGCGCTCAAGGATGGCCAGGCGGGCTTCGACCTCATCGTCAGGATCTGGCACGGGCGTGAGCCTAGTGTCGCATGGGTCGAAGCCACGAAGCAGGTTGAGCAGCTGGCCGCAGTGGGACGGGTCGATGCCGACGAACACTTCCTCGAGCAGCATCAGCCGGGGCGCGGTGGGAGTTGCCTCAGCCGAGATTTTGCGGGTCAGGGCACCGAGAAACTGGGGTCTTACCGAACGATATATTGCTGGCTTGAGAGTATCCTCAAGTCGTGGTCACGCATCTGAGCACGGGGTTTATCCCGCGCAGGGCGGTCGGTCTCGTCGTCGAGTCCCTGTCCGGATTCCGGGTGGTTGTGCTCCATGGTGCGCGCCAGGTGGGCAAGACCACCTTGGCCAGGGCGCTCGCCACGGACATCGGCGCCACCTACGCAACGCTGGACGACGCGGATCAACGCGACGTAGCGGCGGCCGATCCTCCCACCTTCATCAGTGCTACCGGTACGCCACTGGTCATCGACGAGGTACAGCGCGTTGGAGATCCTTTGGTTCTCGCGATCAAGGCGCAGGTGGACCGAAACGACCAGCCGGGCCAGTTCCTCATAACCGGCTCGACGAACTTCCTCACGGTGCCTTCGATCGCCGAAACTCTCGCCGGGCGGGTGGATATCGTGACCCTCTGGCCGCTGTCCCAGGGTGAGCTCCACTCGGGTTCCGATGACTTCGTCGACCGAGCTTTTGGCAGTCCCGAACAGCTCCTCACCAGCCGCCACGCGCCCATCGATCGAGCGAGCTACTTCGAGGCCCTGTGCGCCGGAGGCTACCCGGCCGTCCAGCGGATGGCCGCTCGAACCCGGCGACGGTGGTTTGCCCGATATGTGGAAACCGTCCTTGCCCGGGAGATCGAGCTGATAGCAGACATTCGTCGAGCCGGCGCACTCACGTCGATGATCAGATATCTCGCTGCGACCACGGCCCAGGAACTCGTGCTCAGTACGATAGCGGGCCGGGTCGGCATCGACCGAGGGACTGCACAGAGCTACCTGCCGTGGCTGGAGACGGTCTTCCTCATCCACCAGGTCCCGGCCTGGAGCCGGAACCTCACCGCCAAGGTGGTCAAGCGACCCAAGATTTACCTGACCGACACCGGAGTCGCGGCCGCCCTGCTCGGGAAGGACCCGACGGCGCTGATGCGACCCACGGAGCCGGCGACCGGTGCCCTGTTCGAGACCTTTATCGCCAACGAACTGTGCAAGCAACTGACCTGGAGTGCGACTCCAGCCCGCTTGTACCATTTCCGCGACAGTGACGGTGCCGAAGTTGATCTCGTTCTTGAAGCGGACGACGGCCGTGTCCTGGGCATCGAGGTCAAGGCGACCTCGACTCCGCGGTCGGATGACTTCCGCTGGCTGGCCCGGATGCGCGACCGGCTCGATCATGCCGGCGGTCATTTCACCGGCGGGCTCGTGCTCCACACCGGCCAGCGGCGGCTGCCGTTCGGTGACCGTCTCCTGGCACTGCCGGCCAGCGACCTGTGGAGGTGATGGGATCAGGAGTCAAACAGTGAGGGCGCACCCGGGGTGATCAGGGCAGGTTCCGGTTCGGGCAGGTCGGCTTATTCTAGGGTTGGCGCCTCCCGCCTGGGATGATCGCTGTTTGGGTGCCAAAAGCGACAGAATGAGGCTGTTGCCCAATAGCGTTCACTGGAACGCGAGCCACTACATGTGGACGCTCAGCCCTTGTCGGAGCCCTACAGGTTGTGGCAGCTCTGCGGCACCGCAGGATTAGGCAACAGCCTCGAATGAGTCGCTTTTGGCACCCAAACAGCGATCATCATTTTCCGAGCCCAGCTCAGCCATCCCGCTGAACGGTCCGAGGCAACGCTTCACCGGGGGGTGGGTGATGCCCAGGAAGGCGGGAAACGTGGCTCGCGGGTAGAGCAGTAGACCCATTTATCGCGTCAGGAGCCCTGGGGCGACTGAGGAGAAATGAGGAGAACTGACATGAGCGAGACCCTTTCCGCTACGCACGTCACCGAGGTATGCGGGACCACACCCGGCCTCTGCGGCTTTCGTATGGTCTGCTACGGTCGCCCACGAACGTCTATCGAGCGAGCTTAGCGACGGGTGTGCCATGGACGCGGAGGTGCGGACGCGTCTGGGGACGCGCTCACGGCCGACGCCACCTCGGCGCACGCCACGTCGGCGCGCAGGCCCAATGTCTTAGGATCTCTGATGAGACTCTCAGATTTCGACCATAGGGGGTGACGCGGTCCGTCCTGACACAATCGACTTGGCGATCATTGTCGGAATTTCGCGCTCTGCCTAGCGGCGGGCTAACCTACTCTGTCTCCCTGGGGGAAGTCATGAAATGTGTCATCGGTGGCGTTGTTGCACCGCTGGTCGCGTTCGCGGTGCTCGCTGCCGGAGCATCGGACGCTTCAGCAACCAGCACAGGAGAATCGCGCTCCTCGGCGGGAGGAGTGCTGCTCCTCAGTGGCTCGGTTACGATGGCGCCGAAACCACCTCAGCTCTCCGAGGAAGAAAAACGCGCGATTGAGAACCAGAAAGCTGGGCGACCTTACGATGAAGCAGCCTTCAAGCGGGCGAAACGGAAGCTGATTCAGGGCGAGAAATATAATAAGGAGCGAAACAAGCAGAAGCGACGGAAATAATAGGTACGGCTACCATCAAAGATTGTAGGAAAAATGTCAATTCCACGTTACACTGCGTTTCATTTTTCGCAATGCAATCCACAAGGAGAAGGGCAAGATAATGTCGCGGCACTACTGCGACGTGTTGCCGATACAATTGACGAGCTTGGAGATGTCGATATCAGCAATCTCATTTTACATCCCGCGCTAACCTCTGATGGTGAGGATTGGCCGTCCATTACCGTTTACTATCATGACCGCGCTGACGTCGAGGAATAGCCCTGATCCCGTGCCCCGAACAGGGCGAGCAACGCAGGGCTACCGAATGGAGACGATGCGCCCACCGTCGGCACGCTGCTCAAGCCACACTGACGGGACGTCGCAGGCGCCAACGGTGACGCGGGTGCGGCGACAACGCGAAGCCGCTGTGATCACCCGAAGTGGGCGCGCAGTAGCCTAGGGAGGCTGCGCCTCGGACCGCCGAGGTATCACGTTGCGGCTGCATGTCGTGAACTCGACAGGACCGACATTTTCGGTGCCGAAAATGTCGGTCCTGTCGAGTTCACGACACCGGACTGCGCAGGAGATGATCGGCAGAGCGCGGTCCGGAACCGGAGCGAGGGCATCCTCCCTGGAGATGCGCCCAGAGCTCGGCTTACGTGTCGAACTTCTCGAGACCAAGGAT
>JAFAPC010000040.1 GCA_019247305.1 Pseudonocardiales bacterium | reverse complement strand
GGGCGGCAACCCTCATCGCTGGTACTCCCCGGATGACGTGCACCAGGTGATCGAGCGGATCGCCGCTGACTACCAGCGGATCGACCCAGCCGACGCCGGCTATTTCGATCAGCAGAAGCAGACCTACGAGACCCAGGGTTTGGCCCGCTATCACGAGCTCATCGCCGACATCAAGAGCAAGTACGGCGGAACCCCGATCGGCGCCTCCGAATCGATCGTGACCCCGTTGGCCGAAGGCCTGGGCTTGACGATGGTCACCCCAGAGTCGTTCCTGGACGCAGTGAGCCAAGGCACCGATCCGAGTGCGGCTGACAAGATCACAATTGATCAGCAGATCACGACTAAGCAGATCAAGATTTTCGTGGTCAATACCCAGAACTCGACCCCGGACGTGAGGGCTCTGGTGAGCGCAGCAAAGGCGAAGGGTATTCCGGTGGCGACAGTCACCGAGACCCTCATCCCACCCACTGCCAGCTTCCAGGACTGGCAGGCTGACCAACTCCAGGGCATCCAACAAGCACTATCGCGAGCGACCACCCCATGAATGCCCACCCGCTCAACCCCGAAGCGAGCCGCGAGCCGTACCACGCCGCCAGCATCCCCTTGCCGCGGGCGGCGGATCGAAGGCTGGTCGAGCCCGTGGTCACTCTGCGCCATGCGGCAGCCCAGCGAGGTGGTCGGCAGCTGTGGAGGGCGCTGGATCTGACGGTGACTGCTGGAGAGTTCGTCGCGGTACTGGGACCCAACGGGGTCGGCAAGTCCACGCTCGTCCAGGTCATTCTGGGGGCGCTACCGCTGGCCGAAGGCGAGGTGCGGGTGTTGGGCGGGCCCGCTGGGCGGGCCCACGAACGGATTGGCTACCTGCCGCAACGCCGCAGTTTCGACTCATCCCTGCGGGTACGGGGCCGCGATATTGTGCAACTGGGCCTAGACGGGCACCGGTGGGGCCTGCCACTGCCGGCCTGGTGGCCGGGTGGCGCGGCGCGGCGCGCGGCGAGCGCGCGCGTCGGGGAGGTCATCGACCTGGTCGGTGCCAGCGCTTACGCCGAGCGCCCGGTCGGTGAGCTGTCCGGGGGGGAGCAGCAACGCCTGTTGATCGCCCAGGCGTTGGCCCCGGCCCCGGAGCTGCTGCTGCTCGATGAGCCACTGGACAGCCTGGATCTACCGAATCAGGCCGCTGTCGCCGCCCTCATCGCCCGGATCAGCCGTACCCAACGGGTCGCCGTGATGATGGTCGCGCACGACGTTAACCCGATCTTGCCTCATCTCGACACCGTGGTCTACCTCGCTCCCGGTGGTTCGAGGATCGGCCCACCCGGCCAGGTGGTCACCGGCCCGACGCTGACTCAGCTGTTCGGCACTCCGATCGAGGTGCTCACCGCTTCTGATGGCCGGTTGGTCGTGATCGGCCAGCCAGACAGGTCCGGAGTTCACGTCCAGCGGCGCTCCGGTCCGCAGCCATGATCCTCGCCGTGGGCCCCAGCTGGAACCCGATCATCGATCTGCAGCAGATGTGGTCGTTCCCGTTCATGGTCAACGCGTTCCGCGCTGGCAGCATCGTCGCGGTGCTGGCCAGCGTGCTGGGCGCCTTCATGGTGTTGCGCCGGCAGAGCTTCGCCGGTCACACCCTGTCGGTGATCGGTTTCCCGGGCGCAGCCGGTGCGGTCCTGATTGGTGTCAGCGCCAGCTACGGCTATTTTGCGTTCTGCCTGGCTGGCGCCCTGCTCATCGCGGCCTCGCCCCGCGCAGGGCCCGGTGGCTACTCGGAGGAGTCAGCAGTCACCGGCGCTGTGCAGTCCTTCGCGCTGGCGTGCGGGTTTTTGTTCGTCGCCCTCTACAAGGGTTTTCTCAACGGCATCAATGCGCTGCTGTTCGGCAACTTCCTGGGCATCACCACGGGGCAGGTCGCCCTCCTGGGCGTTGTTGCCGCGGTGTCCCTCACCGTCCTGGGAATGATCGGCCGCCCGCTGGCTTTCGCCTCGATCGATCCTGACGTGGCGAGCGCCCGCCAGGTTCCGGTGCGGGCCCTGTCTGTGGCGTTTCTGGTGCTCCTCGCCACCGCGGTTGCCGCAGCTAGCCAGATTACCGGCACCCTGCTGGTGTTCGCCCTGCTGGTGATGCCCGCAGCGACCGCGCAGGCGTTGACCGCGCTTCCTCTCCGCGCGTTGGCGCTGACCGTCATGATCGGATTGATCGTCACGTGGCTCGGCTTGAGCGCGGCCTACTACACCCCGTTTCCGGTCGGGTTTTTCATTACCAGCTTCGCCTTCACCGGCTATCTGGCCGCCCAAGCGGTCCAGCACGCGCGGCCTCGCTGGCGGGCCGCCAGCCCCGCAGCGAGCGCGAGCACGACGGGGATCACGCGATGACGTGGCCGCCGTTCCTGCTCCATGCTCTGCTGGCCGGTACCGCCATTGCTGCGGCTGCGGGACTGATCGGCTACTTCGCCGTGCTCCGGGCCCAAGTCTTCACCGGCGACGCCCTGAGTCATGTGGCATTTACCGGTGCCCTGGCCGCGCTGGCGCTGGGCGTCGATGAACGGTTGGGGCTGTTCGCCGCGACCATCGGCGTGGGCGTCGCCCTCGGTGCCCTTGGTGACCGAGGCCGCGCCGACGACATCGTGATCGGCACTGTGTTCGCGTGGATCCTTGGCCTTGGGGTGTTCTTCCTGACCCTCTACACCACCAATAACAGCACCGGCAACGGCAACGCTGGGGTCAGCGTGCTGTTCGGCTCCATCTTCGGCCTGAACCGCTCCGCGGCCCTCACCGCCGCGATCGTCGCTGCCGTCATCGCCGCCGCCATGATCGTTATTGCCCGGCCGCTGCTGTTTGCCAGCATCGAGGGTGCCGTTGCTGCCGCCCGAGGGGTTCCGGTCCGGATGCTCGGCTACGGCTTTCTTGCTCTCTTCGGTGCGGCTGCCGCCGAGGCGAGCCAGGCTGTTGGGGCGCTGCTGTTGCTCGGGCTGCTCGCCGCACCCGCTGGAACAGCGCAGTGCCTGACGACCCGGCCGTATCCGGCGTTGTTCCTCTCCGTCGGCCTTGCTGTGGCCGAGGTGTGGGCTGGCCTGGCGCTCAGCTACACCGTACCGGCGCTCCCGCCGAGCTTCGCCATCCTCGCCCTCACCACCGGCGGCTACGCTTTAGCCCTGCTGCGCACCCGCCGTCGCCCACACTCGCCCCCGTGATCACCCCAACCTGACGATGCCGCACGCCTGCCGCAACTTCCCGCCCGCCAACACACCAGTTTGGCTGCCTCGCGGGTTAACGTCGGGTGCATGGAATCGCGTTTCTCTCTCCCCGAGCTCAACGCCGAATTGTACCGCCGGATGGCCGCGCTCACCTCCGCCGTGGAAAACTGCGGGCTGGACCACCAGCTGCTGGAACTGATCAAGATGCGCGCCTCGCAGATCAACGGCTGCGCGTACTGCATCGACATTCACAGCAAGGCTGCCCGCGCGGCCGGCGAGACCGAGCAGCGGCTGTACGCCCTGAACGCCTGGCGGGAAACCCCGTTCTACACCGAGCGGGAGCACGCCGCGCTCGCGCTGACCGAGGCGATCACGCTCATTACCGACGGACACGTGCCCGACGCGGTGTATGAGCAGGCCCACCGCGTGTTCGACGAGAAGGAGGTGGGTCAGATCATCTGGGCCGCCGCCGTCATCAACACCTGGAACCGGTTGGCCATCGCAGCCCGCTCGGTACCCGGCAGCTAACAGCCACGGTCGTCGCCGCAAGGATAATCGGCCCGTCGCGTTGTACTGGCCTCGCGCTGGCGGTCCCTTAGGCTAGTCAAGCGAACCGACGTAGAGACCGAAAGGACGGTGGCTGTGCCCGACCCTGAGCACGCGCAGCGACAGAAGACGGTTGCCGTGGTGCTGTACTGGATGCAGCGACGTGGTATGACCTATCAGATGTTCGCCGACCGTATGGGTAAATCGCTCAGCTGGGTGGAAAAGATCCGGACCGGGGATCGCCGACTTGACCGCCTGTCGGTGTTACGTCGGGTCGCCAATGTGCTCGATATCCCCCTTGCGGTACTCATCGATCCTGAGGAAGCCGAACGTCGGCGTATCTGCCCCGACGACCGGGAGATCGATGCCATCCGGCAAGCCTTGCGTCGCTACGATGCCATTACCAACGTCTTCCGCGCGAACGGCGATATCCTGCCGGAGCCGAACCTGGCCAAGTTGGAACGCACCGTGCGTTACGGGTGGACGGCATTTCAAGCATGCAACTATCAAGCCGTTGCGCAACTCCTGGCCGATCTCATCCGTGACTGTCAGGCAGCGGTCTGGCAGTTAGGCAATGACGAGCGGCGGCAGGCGCAAACCTGGTTGACCTGGACGTATCAGTTGACGGCAGCAACTGCTTTCAAGCTCGGAGATGCGCAACTTGGTTGGGTGGCTGCAGACCGCGGCATTCAGATCGCTGAGCAGACGGGTGATCTGACGCTGATCGGTAGCGCCGCGCGGGGGGTCGGGCACGCGCTCATGGCCACCCACCACAGTAACGACGCCGTACAGTTGATCAAGTCGGCGGTCGACCGGCTCGAACCCAATTTAAGTGGCGCCACCCCAGCGTTTGTCTCCGCCTACGGCATGCTCCTGCTCAAAGGCAGTATCGCTGCGGCACGCCTCGACCAAGCAGCCGACGTGCGGAATCTCCAGAACGAGGCGCTGGCCGTCGCCGCCCGCCTGGAGACTGACCGTAATGAAAACTGGTCAGCGTTCGGGACTACTAACGTCTTGGTGCACCGCGTGTCGGCGTTGGCGGATATGCATAGCGGCGGCTGGGTCATGGAGGCCGCTGCGGACATTCCCCGGGGTGATCTCATGCACCTGCCCCGGGAACGCCGGGCTAACCACTTGCTCGATGTCACGCGCGGCTATCTCCAAGTCGGACACCGTGACGAAGCGGCTATCGCGCTCCTTGATGCTCACCAGCTTGCCCCTGAAGAGGTCCGTTGCCGTCGTAAGAGCAAGCTGATCATTACCGAACTCATGCGTAGCTATCCCCGGGGCACCACTCCGATGGTCGGTGTCATAAGGCTGGCCCGAGCAGTGGGGGTGCCCGGGTGAGCAGCCACCAGGAACCGTCTCGCCGAGTGCTATACGTCATGACCTGCGCGACCCCGGCGGCTCGCGATATCGGCAAACTGGTCTCCCTCGCGCAGGCATCGGGTTGGAGGGTGTGCGTGATCGCCACGCCCTCAGCGCTGCGCTTTATTGACCAGCCCGCCCTCGAAGCCCAAACCAGCTATCCGGTGCGGTCGGAATATAAGCAGCCGGGCACGCCCGACGTGTTACCACCGGCAGACGCCATGGTAGTGGGCGGCGCTAGCTTCAACACGATCAACAAGTGGGCGGCCGGGATCTCTGACACGCTGGCGCTGGGACTGCTGACTGAAGGCATCGGGCTTGGTCTACCCCTTGCGGCGCTCCCGTTTCTCAACTCAGCGCAAGCGGCACACCCGGCCTTCGGTCGCAGCGTCAGGGAATTGCGCGAGGCTGGCGTAGCGGTACTCCTTGGGCCGGAGGGCTACGAACCACACGTGCCACACCAAGGCTCGAAGCACCTGGCGAAGTACCCGTGGCATGCGGTGTTGGCCGCCGTGGAAACCGGCAAGGCCTAGCTTACTAGGTCATTTACCGATCGAGATTGACGGAGACGAGCCGCACGTCCCTCCATGCTTGACGGAGCGGCCACCCTCGTTCAACGCGGCGTGAGAGACGGAATACCTTACGTGCGCACCCGACAGCCTGGAGGTCGTGTCGTGGGTTATGGCCACGGCTGCTGGCCAATGGTCGTCCGCGAACCCGAGGGGATCAGCATGAGTGACCGTGGCGAGACCGAGGCCTACCTGGCCGCCGAGTTAGACAGTCTCCAACAAGCACATGCGGCCGGGGACCACGCCGCGGTGACGCGGCGGATCGAGCACGTGCGCGCCGAGGCTGGGCAGGAGACCGCCGCCGTACTGGAACGGATGCTAAGGGAGCGGGAAGCCCCGCGCGAAGCTCCACCCCAGCCAGCGTTCACGCCCACAGCGCCCCCTGGCAGCGTTCGGGAGCTGCCTCCACCGTCGCGAACAAAGCTCCTCGTCGTGTTCTCGGCGGTGACGGCAGCGCTGCTGGTGGCCGTGACAGTGCTGGTGACCGTGGTGATCCTGCGCCCACCGGCCACCACTACGTACGGCACCTCCCCGCCGCAAGCAGCCGGCAGCCCCGCTGGACCCCCCACCACGCCGCCCACCAGCACGACGACAAGTAGCACGACCGTCCCGCCGCCTGTGGTGTGGTCAACCGCGCCGCCACAGCAAGCGTGGACGCCAGCATGGCCGCAGCTCAAGCGGCTCACCCTGCCAGGCGGCGTCGACAACATCTGGGGGGCTGACCTCGACATCCCGCAGGTCGAGGAGAACGCCACCAGGTTGGACCTATACTACTATTACTACTATGGTGGCCTGGGCAAAAGCGGCGCGATCCTGATGGGCAGCGGCCCGGCCACGTTGCCCGCTCCGGCGGACTGCTTCTCCGCGGCGCAGACCCTGGCGGTTGGCAACCCCGAGCGGGTGCAGGACATGGTTCCGGGCACGACCGCGTGGTGCATTATCACTAAGAAGGGAAACCTGGTGTGGCTGCACCTGCTCTCCGGCGGAGGTATCGAGAACTCGGGAAATCAGTTGCCCACGCTCGCCTTCGAACTGATGAAGTGGAAAAAATTCAGCTAAGAGCATTAAGTCTGTGCTGAGGGCCGGCCAGCGGCCCACCACAGGCAGCGACCCTCCTTATGATCACCGAAACTGTGGCGTAGCCGTGCACTCCTGCACGGCTACGCCACAGTTTCGGTGATCAAGCATTTCTTCGCATCACCGGCGGGCAGGAGCCAGCCCTCGCCCCAGGTCAAGCGGGTAGTGCACGCACTGTCTGACATCAAGAGTTCTACGATGATCAACCCTCTTACGTGGGACGGCGGGCCATGGTGCGCAACACGTACTGCAGGATTCCGCCGTTGCGGTAGTACTCGGCCTCGCCGGGGGTGTCGATACGCAGCACGGCGTCGAACTCCACTGGATCGGCCCCGTCACGGACAGCCCTGACACGGACCGCCGCCGGGATAGAACCACTGTTCAGCGCGGTGACGCCGGAAATGTCGAAGGTCTCGGTGCCATCCAGGCCCAGCGACGCGGCTGATTCGCCAGCGGGGTACTGCACCGGAAGGACGCCCATTCCGATCAGGTTGGAGCGGTGGATCCGCTCGAAGGACTCGGCGAGCACCGCGCGAACCCCGAGCAGCCGGGTGCCTTTGGCCGCCCAGTCCCGTGAGGAACCCGAGCCGTATTCCTTGCCGCCCAGGACCAGCAGCGGGATGCCGGCGGCGCCGTAGCGCTGGGCGGCGTCGTAGATGGGCACCGGGGCAGCGTCGGGTGCTCCGGTGAAGTCGCGAGTGTAGCCGCCGTTGACGTCTTTCAGCAGCAGGTTGCGCAACCGGGTGTTGGCGAATGTGCCGCGGATCATCACCTCGTGATTGCCCCGACGGGACCCATAGGAATTGAAGTCCTTGCGCGGCACACCGTGTTCGGCGAGGTAGCGACCGGCCGGGGAGTCCGCCGTGATCGCCCCGGCGGGGGAGATGTGGTCCGTGGTCACCGAGTCCCCGAGCAGTGCCAGTACTCGGCCACCCACGATGTCGACCACCGGCGCTGGTTGCACCCTCATTCCCTCAAAATACGGGGGCTTGCGAATATAGGTGGACTCCGGATCCCAGGTGAAGGTCTCGCCTTCCGGCGTCGGCAGTGCCTGCCAGCGGGCGTCGCCGGCGAAGACGTCGGTGTAGTCCTCGGCGAACATTTCCTGGCTGATCGCGAGCTCGATCACATGTTGGATCTCCCCCGGCGAGGGCCAGATGTCAGCCAGATACACCGGATTACCGTCACGGTCGAACCCCAGCGGATCGCTGGCGAAGTCGATGTCCATCGTTCCGGCCAGCGCGTAAGCGACCACTAAGGGGGGAGAGGCGAGGTAGTTCATCGGGACGTCCGAGTTGATCCGGCCCTCAAAGTTGCGGTTGCCGGACAGCACGCTGACCACCGCGAGGTCACCGTCATGAATGGCCTGCGAGACCCCCTCCGGCAGCGGACCTGAGTTCCCGATGCACGTGGTGCAGCCGTAGCCGACCAGGTGGTAGCCCAACTTCTCCAAGTACGGCCACAGCCCAGCCTTCTCGTAATAGTCGGTGACCACCTGGGAACCGGGCGCCATCGACGTCTTCACCCAGGGCTTGACGGTCAGACCCCGCTCGACGGCGTTGCGGGCCAACAGCGCGGCACCAATCATCACCGACGGGTTGGACGTGTTGGTGCACGAGGTGATGGACGCGATCACCACGGCACCATGGTCGATCTCATACTGAGCGCCTTCGGCGAGCCGCACGGGTACCGGGCGGCTCGGCCGGCCCTGCGCACCGGCCGCGGCCGAGATCGCCCGGCGGGGTTTGCCCACGCCATTGCCGCTGCTCACCGCGCTCGCATCGCTGGCCGGGAAGGACTGGGCACCCGCCTGGTCCACCGCGGATTCCTCAGCACTGGGGTAGCCGGCCAGCGCGTGGCGGAATGCCGTTTTGGCCTCGGACAGCGAGATCCGGTCCTGCGGGCGCTTGGGCCCGGCGATCGAGGGGACCACGGTGGACAGATCCAGCTCAAGGTACTCGGAGTAGACGGCCTCCCGACGCGGGTCGTGCCAGAGATCCTGTTCCTTGGCGTACGCCTCGACCAGCGCGAGCTGCTCAGCGGGACGGCCCGTGAGCTGCAGATAGCGGAGGGTCTCCTCGTCAATCGGGAAGATTGCGCAGGTAGAGCCGAACTCGGGGCTCATGTTGCCGATGGTGGCGCGGTTGGCCAGTGGCACCGCTGCCACACCCGCACCGTAAAACTCCACGAACTTCCCGACCACACCGTGCTGGCGAAGCAACTCCGTCAGGGTGAGCACCACATCGGTGGCGGTCGCCCCCGGCGGGATGGATCCGGTGAGCTTGCAGCCGACCACCCGTGGGATCAGCATCGACACGGGCTGGCCGAGCATGGCGGCCTCAGCCTCGATGCCGCCCACGCCCCAGCCCAGCACACCGAGCCCGTTGACCATTGTGGTGTGGCTGTCGGTGCCCACCACAGTGTCCGGGTAGGCCTGACCGTCGCGGATCATCACGGTGCGGGCCAGGTGCTCAATGTTGACCTGGTGCACGATCCCGGTCCCCGGGGGGACCACCGTCAACTCGCGGAAAGCACCCTGTCCCCAGCGCAGGAACTGGTAGCGCTCCCGGTTCCGCTGGTACTCCAGGTCGACATTGCGCTCGAAGGCATCCGGGCGGCCGTACACATCAGCGATCACGGAGTGGTCAATGACCAGCTCGGCCGGAACCAGCGGACTGACCGCCTGCGGATCACCGCCCAGAGCCGTGATCGCCTCGCGCATCGTGGCCAGGTCGACCAAGCAGGGCACGCCGGTGAAGTCCTGCATGATGACTCGGGCGGGGGTGAACTGGATCTCGGTAGCCGAGGGCGCCTGCGCGTCCCAGCAGGCGAGCGCTTCGATGTGCGCGGCGCTGACGCGCCCTCCACCAGCACCTGACTCCCAACGCAACAGATTCTCTAGCAGCACCTTCAGGCTGTAGGGCAGGGCACGCCACTGGAGGCCGAGCCGCCGGTCCAGCTCGGCCAACCGGAACACCTCATAGCGGGCGGTTCCGACGGACAACGTGCCACGAGTACCGAAGCTGTCGGCACTCGCTGTTGCGTGGGTCACAGGCTCCTCCACCGACAGAGGGCTCGGCTGGCGCCCTCTACCGTGACTCTACGTCTGGCCATCTGCGTACGGGATCAGGAGGCGCAACCTTAACGGCTAGGTAAAGCGCGCGAACGATCGCGGTAACCTGCTGGGCGGAGGTCTGGTACGGAGTGCCTTCGGGGTGCAGGCTGAGCAGCACCATGATCATGTTGTGGTCCGCGCCGATCGTGCCGCTGGTGTGCATCGCACGGCGCGTGAGGTCAATATCAGGGCCACGGTCGGCTTGCGCACGGATCGCCGCGTCTCGAAGAGTCGGTATCTCCTCGGGTGCCGTGCCACGATCGATGCGCTCGTGGCACTCCTCGCCGGGCACCACCTCCTCATAGCCCGACCATCCCTGCTTGACCGCCCATGGCTCATCGACCGCGGTCGGGATCCCGAAGTACTGGTCACGCCCATCGGCCGCACACCGCGTCGCCATACGGAGGTTCCCGAGGATGACGTCGCTGACCGATGGATCAGCCTTGTCCAGGAGGTATTCGTAGATTCGGGCCACATCCGCGGCGCTGGTGGCCGTGTATCCCCAGACGCGCCGGTCCGCTGGCGGCTCGGTATCGGTCAGCTCGAGCCGATCGGCCATCCGCTGCACGATCGTCTCCCATCCGCCGCGCACCCACAGCTCACTGGCCGCGTCATCGTCGCTGGAGCGCAGCATCGACTCCAGCAGCGCACGATCACCCGGCGGGATCGGCGCGTCCGGCCCGCGAGACTCGACGTAGTCCAGCGCGATGAGAAGTTTCACCAACGAGGCGGACCGGTACTGAGTGTGTGCCGCGTGCTCGGCCCGGACCTGACCGGTCTGCCGGTCCACGACCACAAAGCTCACCGACGTGCCGGAAGGCTTATCCCACTCCACTGGTGGCTCCGGCGCGCCCGTGGCGGGTGTCGCCAGCACCGCCATCGTGGTCGCCGTGCCCAGGAGCACAGTCGTCGGCAATCGAAACGATCTCCACATGGCACCGTCCTCTGCGGATTGGCGAGCACATCCTGACAGCGACAGAGCACGGAGCGTATTCCGGTGGATGGCCGGCTCCGCTCTAGGGAGTGACCCATACCCTGGGAGCGGTATCTGAACGAGACCAGGCCGGAGGTGGCAGACCATGCGGGTGCCTTTGACCGTCGCCGACTTCCTTAGCCGCAGCGAGACGGCGTTCGCCCAGTCTGTCGCGGTCGTGGACGAACCCCTTCAGCCGGCCCCACCAGTGCCGGTCTCAACCTACCCGGAGCTGGGTCGCAGAGTCCGCGCCTGGCAGGCCGGCCTGGACGCGCTCAAGGTCGGGGTAGGGGAGCGGGTGGCTGTGGTCAGCCACAACTGCACGCGGCTGCTTGAGTTGCTGTATGCGGTCCCGGCCAGTGGCCGTATTTGCGTACCGGTGAACTTCCGGCTCCGCTCCGACGAGGTCGATTACATCGTTTCACACAGTGGCTCGTCGGTACTGCTGCTCGACCCGGAGCTCGACGAACCCCTCAAAGCGGTGGCTGCGCCGCACCGTTTCGTGCTCGGCGGCGAGACCGAGGAGAAGCTGATGCGTTTCAACATCGAACCGCGACCGTGGGCCGAGCCGGACGAGGACGCCACGGCGACGATCAACTACACCTCAGGCACCACCGCGCGTCCCAAAGGGGTGCAGCTGACCCACCGCACTATCTGGATCAACGCAGTCACCTTCGCACTGCACACCCGCGTCTGGGAGCGCGACGTTTACCTGCACACGCTGCCCATGTTCCACTGCAACGGCTGGGGTATGCCCTTCGGGCTCGTCGGGCTGGGAGCCGAGCAGATCGTGCTCCGCAAGGTAGACGGCGCCGAGATCCTGCGGCGGGTCGCCCAGCATGGCGTGACGTTGATGTGTGGCGCTCCCGCGGTGTGGCATGCGGTGTTGGAGGCAGCCGCACAGTGGGACGGTGAGATCCCCGGACGAGGGCGGGTGCGGCTGGTCTGCGCGGGTGCGCCACCGCCACGGCGAATGATTCAACGCCTCGGCGAGGAACTCGGTTGGGAGTTCATCCAGATCTACGGGCTCACCGAGACCGCACCACTGCTGACCGTCAACCGCGCCGCGCCAGCTGATGACGATCTGCCCGCCGCGGAGCGCGCCCGCAGGCTGTCCCGGGCCGGTGCCCCCGCGTTGGGCGTCCAGCTGCGCATCTCCCCGTCCGGGGAGGTCCTGGCCCGCTCCAACGTGGTGATGGCCGGGTACTGGGACAATCCCCAGGCCAGCAGCGACGCGCTCGTGAACGGCTGGTTTCACACCGGTGACGGTGGGTCGGTGGATGACCAAGGATACCTGTGTATCACGGACCGGAAGAAGGACGTGATCATCACCGGCGGGGAGAACGTCTCGTCCATCGAAGTGGAGGACTGCCTGTTCAGCCACCCGGCGGTGGCCGAGGTCGCGGTGATCGGGGTGCCCTCCGAGCGCTGGGGTGAGACGATCAAAGCGCTCATCGTGGTGGCCGCAGGTGAACGGGTCACCGAGGACGAGCTGATCACCTACTGCAAGGAGCGGCTGGCCGGCTATAAGGCGCCGACGTCGGTGGAGTTTCGCGAGGCCATTCCGCGCACCGCCACCGGAAAGATCCAGAAGTTCAAGCTGCGCCAAGAGTACTGGGAAGGTCGGGAGCACCAGGTGAACTAAGTGGTGCCACCGCTCTCCCGGGGGCGGTGCGGGCCGGTGATTCGCGGTCGGACAGCATGCTGAACCCATGACCGGTCAGCATCTTCCGCCCAGGCGCCAGGACGACCTCCAGAGCGAGGCCGACGAGGTCGCCGCTGACCTGGGGCTGGCCGCTCTGCTCGCGACGCGGGGCCGGCCGGTCCGGGTCGGTGCCGCAGCCCTGGGCCTGATGGTGCGGCGGGACCTCGACATCACGGTAATCTGCCCGAAACTAGACGCGGCCACCACGACGGCCGTGGCCCGGATCGGCGCCGAGCTGGCGATACACGAGCGGGTGCGGCAGGTGTGCTTCCGCAACGACACTGGGCACTGGAACACCGACCCGTGCTACCCGGACGGCCTCTACCTGGGCATCGAGTACCGCTCCCTGGGGGAGCGGACGTGGACACTCGACATCTGGTTCGTCGACGAACCGGAGCGCCAACCCGACCTCGCCCACCTGGACACGCTGGCGCCCCGGCTGACCGACGAGCACCGGAGCACGATCTTGCGGATCAAGCGGGTCTTGGCCGAGCGGCCGGACACCGGCGCCAGGGTACCCAGTTACGACGTCTATCGAGCCGTGCTCGACGACGGCGTGACCACCGTTGAGGCGTTCGACGAGTGGTGCTCCCGCACCACCGGGTGAGCGCCGCCCTGCGGGCCACCGGCCGAGCCGTCAGGTGACCCGCTCGCCGCGCTGCTGCGCGAGGGGTCGGTAGTCGAGCCGGGGGAAGTAGTCCTCGACCATTCCCACCCGGTTGATGTCCCAGGTGGCGCAGTGCAGGGAGCCGCCGTACTCGAAGACGTCCCGGAACGGGATCGGGAGCACCTCAAAGTTGAGCTTGTCCAGCAGATCCTGTAGGGGTTTCTCCTGTTCTTCGCACACCACCTTGGTTGGCGAGAGGCTCAGTACGTTCATCGACAGCCACTTGGACGACTGGCAGTACCGGGGCATCTCGTCGTTAGAGGATGTCGGCTGCGGTGCGTCAACCAGCTCCCAGCCGTTGCGCAGGAACATCTGTTCCTCTCCCTCGCGCAACGGCCGCTCTGGGTTGGTCAGTACCAGGCCCGGCCGCAACGGGACGAAGGTGCAGTCAATGTGCGACAGGAAGAAGTCCAGCGGGAAGTGCACCGGGTGCACCCGGAAACCACGCGGTTCCAGGTGGCGCTTGAGCCAGTGGATGCCCGTGCGATTGGTGGTCATCGACTCCTGCACCACGACGTCACGGCCGAACCGGCTCATGTCCGCAGCATCGAAGACGACCTCGTCCTGCGTGACGCAGAACTCGAACGAGCGCATCTTACGGTGCCGCTTCTCCAGCGGCCAGTCCCAGAAGTCCTCCCGGTACATAGCGTCGGACATCGACGGCTTCGGGGCGACCGTCCACTCCATACCGGGATCGGCGTGCCAGTACTCGTAGACTAGCTTGCGGTATGCTTGGTACTCGAAGTACCTGGCGCGCCGCGACATCGTGGCCTCCAGAATCTCATTGCCGAGGGTGATCATCACGTCGCGCGGGCACACCACGCAGTACTGGTTGGCCACCTCGAAGGTTGGTGTCCGGACGGCGTCGGCCAGCACGGGCGGCTCCGGCCTGCGGACCGTGATGCCCTGCGAGCGGAGCAGCAACGCCAGCGCGTCGAGCTGCTCCGTGGCTCGCTCGATCATCTCGGCGGGTTTGGGGCCGGTGGGAAATGCCGCGTCCCGGCCGTCACGGGTGCGCAGCTGCGGACGGTATCCGGGTTCCCTTGGCTCGAAGCAGGCGTTGTCGGCAACACCGACCACGATCTCCCGTAACGGATCCCACTCATTCCAGGAATTGACCAGGCTCCCCGCCTCCGGCATGGTCGTATACCCTTTCTCTCGGAACTGGTTCTCCGCGGAAGTCGCCCGCCTCAGGCGGACACCGCAGCCAGCGGGAAGGACCGTAGGCCGGGTTCGCCCAGGTGCGCGGCCAGGGCCGCGCAGGCCGGTCCGGCGCGATGGTCCGGCAGCGTGGACGCGACCGCCAGCAGCGACGTGGCGCCGTCGCGGGCACGGTAGTCGATCACCTGTCCATCGGCGGTCACCAGCCGGGCCGCACCGTCGGTACCCTGGGTGACCGGCACCGACAGCGAGTACGACGGTGCTGCCGCCACCTCCCGGCGGACGACGTGCTCCAGGCCGGCACTGGTGATCTCAGCGAGGCCGGGCAAATCCTCCTGGACGGCCCGGTTGAATAGGTAGATCGGAAAATCCGGCAGGGCGGCCCGCAGGCCCAGCCCGGAGGCGTGGCGGGGATTCAGTTCGGTGGCCGCGAAGCCCGCCGGGGTGAGCAGGCCGTCGACGCTGAAGATTCCCCGGTAGCCCGTGGTGCGGACCAGTTCCGCGCCCGCGCGGTACGCCGATTTCCGGATGTCGCGCACGGCAGTCTCGTCGGGACGCCAGTAGGTGGACGAGCCGCAGAACAGCAGCTGGCCTGTCACCGGGTCGCCGAGGGTGACGATCTCGATGGGGGAGAACACGGCCACTCACCTCGGCGAGGCCGTGGGGTCACGCGTCAGCTCCTCGACGGTGACGACCAGGTGTGGCGGTGCGGCCACCCCCGTGGCCGCCCAGAGCCGGTCGATCGTGGTCTTGTCTTCGACGGCCGCCCACTCCGGCCGTCGCCAGCCGTGCACCGTACGGCCGCAGAACTTGGCGATCCCGGTCCGGGGCGTGCCCAGCACCAGCCATTCCCGGGCCGGATCCAGTTCGTCCAGCCAGGCGCGCACGGTGTGGGACGGGATACGGAGCCACGCCTCGAACTGCGGCCGGGTGAGATCCAGCCCGGCGTCGGTGCAGTGCCAGCTCCGTTCGACCGGCGGTGCGCCGGGCGCCGGGCTGGTGCGGGCTACGACGGCGCCCACCCGGGCACCACACGCGTGTAGCTCGTCGGCGAGCGAGCCTGCCCGCTGGTCGAAGGCGTCCAGCACGAGCACCACATCTCGCCCCGCCCAGAACCGCCGCAGCGAGTGGAACACCGTGTCGGTGATCCGGTCGCGCTCCTGGGCGTGGCGGTCGGGGGCCTCCTCGGCCGTCCTGTTCATCTTGATTTTTCCGTTCGAGTTGGGGGGGGGCCGCCGTCTCCGCCGGTTCAGGCCCGGTCCTGGCGAGCCGGAGGTAAAGGGCAGTGCTCACCAGCAGCGCACCGGTCACCGTGAGCCACGGCGCGTTGCTGGACACCGAGAACAGCCAGGTGTGTAAGCCGGGGCCGAGCGCACCAGACAGGCCCCATGCCAGCTGGTAGAAGGCGCTGTAGCGGCCGACGTTGCCGCGCGCTGCGAACGACAGCACGATGGTCATGACGACCGCGCCGGAGATCGCCTCGCCCAGGCTGAACACCAGTACGAGCCCGGCCGTCAGCACCACCTCGCCGACCAGGTCCAGCCAGTGCAGCGCGACGAGGCCACTGAGCGCGCTCGCGATGAGCACGGCCGCCAGTGCCATCAGCGCCATCGCCGGACGGCGCTGGCCCAGCCGCAGCGCTACCGGCTGGCTGGCCGGGATCGCCACGCACGAGAGCACGTAGGCCGCCGGTGGCAGCCACAGCGGCAGGCCCAGCGACCACAGGTAGATGGGCAGGATCGAGTCGAACCCGACGCTGGCGAGCGTGAGGGCGAGCGTCGCACCGGTGAAGACGAGAAAGCGGTGGTCGGCGACGACGGCGCGGTAGGAGGTGAGCCCCGGCCCCGTGGCACCGGTGCCCACCGGACGGTCCCGCCCGCCGACGCGCCGGAACAGGACGCCAGCGACAGCGAAGCTGGCCGCGTTAGCCAGCGGGATGGCGTGCCAGAACAGCGTGCTCTCAGCCCGCTCGAGGGCCGCGCCCAGCGCCACGCTCAACGCGCCCACCCCGAGCCCAACGTTGCGCAGGCTGTTGAGCAGGGCGAACAGCTGCCGACGCTCGTAGCCAGACGAGGTGACGTCCTCGACCAGCCCGCCGTGCGCGGCCCAGTAGAGGCGGTCGCCGAAGCTCACCACGAAGGCCGTCGCGGCCACCAGGACCGGACCGTCGGCGAACAGGTAGCAGGGGAAGGCCACCGCGCGGATCGCGCAGCTCAGCGTTGCCGCAGCGTACGGGCCCAGCCAGTCGGTGAGCACGCCGACGGCCAACCCGCCGAGGACCAGCGCGGTCAGGGCGCCAGCGCTGAGGGCGGCTCCGGCTGACGTCAGCGACATGCCTTGTCCGTCGGTGAAGTACAGCAACGAGAACGTGATCCAGACACCGCTGCCTAGCGCGTCCACGACCATCGCAGTCAGGAACCCGCCAGTCCCCGGCCCGACGCGGGTCATCGGGCGGCTCTCCGACCGGCTGACATCGGGGTCACAGCGGTGACCATCGGGCCGCACGGTCCCACCAGTCTTCGACCGCGCGCAGTTGCGCCTCGACTGGGTGGGCGTCGTCTAGCCGGAAGACTAATTCCGCCACCCGGTCAGTGCTCGACGACGGGCCCTGGTATCGCAGGCCGGGCTCGCCGCAGGGGGTAAACCGGCGGGCGCCGGGCAGCTGGCAGGACGACGGCAGCCGGACCAGAGTCCCGCGCCGGGGCGGGAACCAGCCCCAGCCGTGCCGCGCTGCCGGCTCGTCTTTGATCGCCACCGGTGTGCCCAGCCCGGCCTGGCCGCGCAGGTGCGCGGCGTACAGGTTGACGCCGAAGGACAATTCGTAGGCGTCGACGATGCCGCAGCCGCCCGGCCGGCAGGCGATCTCGCACAGGACGAGTTCGTCCTGCGGTGTGTGGAAGAACTCGGCGTGGAAGGCGCTCACCTCAGCCACTGCGGGCAGCGCGGCCACCACGGCCGCCGTGGCGGCGCGCAGCCGCCGGCCCAACGGGTCGTCGGTGGTGAACATGCCACTGATGCTGGGCGCAGCCCGCGTCGCGGTGTCCAGATTGGCGTGCAGATACCGCGACGGCCGGCCGTGCAGCACCTGGCCGCCCGCCATCAGGCCGTCCACATGGCACATGGTGCCCGCTATGAACTGCTCGACCAGCCACTCCCGGTCGCCCTGGTAACCGAACGCCGCGATCGAGGCCCGGTCGGAGAGCACGGTGACGCCGACCGAGCCCGCCCCGTCGGCCGGCTTCACCACGACGGGCAGCCCATGGATCTCCACAAAGGACGCTAGGTCTTCGGCGCGGCGCACGACGGCCATGGGCGCTACCATGACACCCGCGCGGGAAGCCAGCTCCTTCATCCGATACTTGTGCCGGTAGGCCACGGCGCTGGCCACCGACTGCCCTGGCAGGCCGTGCCGCTCCCGCACCCGCGCCGCGCGAACGATGTCGATCTCCGCGGTGGTGAGTACCCGCGTGACATTCTCCTGCGTGCACAACGCGTCGATACGGCGGTCGATCTCGTCAGACTCGTAGTCGTCCACCACCTCGATCCGGCGGAACCGACCGGCTGCCGCCGCCGACAGCCCCGCCGTGGCCGACTTCGCCGTGAGCACGACCAGCGCCTCAGCGGTGTTGGGCAGCCATGCCGGCAGCTGCGGCAGAATCGGCCTGCGGTTGAGTACCAGGAACGTTATGTGCTCCCTCCCAAAGCTCGACGGCGGGCGGCTCATCGCTCCGCTGCCCAGAGCGCAGTCAGTCCGACCAGTCGGCGACCCGCTCGCCGATCATGATTGACACCAGGTTCGTGTTAGCTCGCACTGGAACCGGGATGATTGAGGCGTCGGCCACCCGCAGCTGTTTGGTGCCGTGCACCCGGCAACGCCCGTCGGCCACCGCGTGCGGGTCGCTCGCGGGACCGAGCCGGGCCGTGCCGGCGGGATGGTGCGCCGTGCGGGCGGCACGGCGGACGTAAGCGCCCAGCGCGGCCGGCGAGCGCACCGTGTCCGCGTCCAGGTCGATGATCTCCTTGGTCAACACGATGAAGGCGGGCTGGCGCAGCAGGTCCCAGCCGAGTTCGACCCCTGCCCGCTGACGGCGCACGTCCTCGGCCTCCCGCCCGTAGTCGATGCTGATTTGCGGCGGCACCCTCGGATCGCGCGACACCACAGCGACCGTGCCCCGACCGCGCGGCGCCATCAGGTTCGAGGTCACCATGAAGGCCCGGCCGCCGGGCACGCTGTCCAGGTGCGGCGCGTACACACCGAGTTCTACGTGGTTGAGCACATACAGCTGCATGTCGTTGGCGACCGTCGAACCTGGGGCGGTGTAGCGCAGGACCACCTGTGCGCACGGGTCGGCCGGGTCGCACAGTCCCGGCTGGGGCACGACTCCGATCGGGACCTGGGAGTGGTCGGATAGGCCGGCACCGACACCGGGCAGGTCGGCCACCACGTCGATGTCCAGTGAGCGCAGCAGGGCCGCCGGCCCGACCCCGGACCGCTGTAGCAGCGCGGGTGTCCCGTAGGCACCCGCGCACAGGGTGACCCGCCCGCCACGCACTTCAGCGGTCCGGCTGCCTGACCGGACCACGACCCCGGTCGCCGTGATCCCGTCGAACAGCACCCTGTCCACCATCGTGCCGGCCCACAGGACGAGGTTCGGCCGGCCCCGCACCGGCTCCAGGTAGGCTGCCGCAGTAGAGACCCGACGCCCGTCGACCAGATTCAGCGGCAGGGGGCCCACTCCGGTCGCGCCGGGCGCGTTGTGATCGACGACCAGCGGATATCCGGCCGCCGTCGCGGTCTCGACCAGCGCGGCGGACAGGGGCGTGTAACTGGTGCGGGACGGACGGCGCACCGGCAGCGGGCCGTGCGCGCCGTGGTAGCCGCCGCCGAAGTCCGCGTCCGCCTCCAGTCGGACGAAGAACGGCAGGACCTCCGGCCAAGACCAGCCGGGCACCCCGGCGGCCGCCCACCGGTCGAAGTCCGTGGCTTCTGGTCGCAGCGCCAGGCAGGCGTTCACCGCAGAGCATCCGCCGACCACCTTGCCGCGTGGCAGCGGCAGTTCTACGCCGTCGTCCCGCCGGCCGACCAGCGACCAGTCGTGCGCCACCATCGACGGGGTACACCCGTTGCGCAGGTCCTCCGGCAGGACTGCCTGGTCCGGGTAGTCGGGTCCGGCCTCGACGAGCAGCACCCGCCGTTCAGGACGCGCCGCGAGGCGGGCCGCGAGCACGGCTCCGGCCGAGCCGGCACCGACCACAATCTCATCGAACTCGACGCTCACGCGAGGTTCCTCAGCACTTCTCGGTGCAGCGCCCGTAGCAGGGTCCGCAGCACCAGGCTGGCCATCGTGATCCGCAGAGGATAGTCCAGCCACACCAGCAGATCCGCCCGTCGGGCGAGCAGACCGTTGACTTCCGGGTAGTGCCACTCGGTGATCCACCGGGGTCCTTCGGTGGCGCGCTCGACGTCGGTGGCGAACTTCACCCGGGGCGTCCAGTCCGGCCGGTAATACAGTCCGTCCAGTTCGATGCGGGGCAGCTTGAGCAGTGTGGCGAGCCTGCCAGCCACCGTGGTCTTCCCCGCGCCGCTGGCGCCGGCGACCAGCACTCGGTCCGGTCGGTACGGCAGGGACGCCGCCGGGTTCAGCATGCGCAGGGTCACCATCGACGTCCCTCTCCGCTCCGTCCGTCGTCCCGCAGAGGCAGCCACTCGCCATCATTACCGCCGACCGTCGGATCGCGGCCCTGACACGTGTGCGGATGTGCGGGGCCGGTCCAGGCTGGACGATCGTCACCATGTCGTTGACGAACGATAAGAGCACCGGCGGCACGGCGGTCGATGACCGATCAGCCCACGAGCGCGACCAGCGGTTCGTGTGGCATCCGTGGTCGCCAGTGCAGTCACCGGCTGAGGAAGGCCTGATGCTGGTTGCCGGTATCGGGTGTCACGTGCGGGACGCCGACGGGCGCGAGTACCTCGACGCCATGGCGTCGGCGATGAACTCCAGCTGCGGCTACGCCCATCCCGCGCTGATCGCTGCGGCCGAGCGGCAGCTGTCCTTGCTGCCGCACTTTGACCTGAGCGTGGGCACGCACCCGCCAGTCGGCTTGGTGGCCGAGCGGATCAGCGCGCTGCTGCCCGACGGGCTCGATCGGACCCTTTTCGTCAATAGCGGTTCCGAGGCGACCGAGGCCGCAGTGCGGATCGTTCGCGGCTACTGGCGTAACCTCGGGCGGCCCAGAGACCGCATCGTCACCTTCGCCGCCGGCTACCACGGCACGACTCTGGTGGCGCAGCACCTGTCGGGACTGCCGACCACCGCGACCGACGCTGACGCGCCGTTCCAGGTCACCAGGGTAGAACTGCCGGTGCCGCCGGCACGACTGCGAACCCGTGAGGCGTGTGCCGTGCTGGCCGAGTCATTCGAACGGGCCGTGCAGGACGGTCCACCGCCCGCCTGGCCCGGGCCGACGCCTCAGTCGCGGTTGCGTACTACATGCACATCGCGCTCGCCTGGTACTTCGCTCGCGTCGTCCGGTTTGGCGCGGACGACGAGCCCGGTTTCCTACCCCGGCGGAACTGGCTCAAGGCGATCGGGGACCGGCGGATGCTGCTGTGCTCCGCAGTCGCCGAGCGGGGCGCCGACTACTGGAACCTCGCCACCACCGCGACCGCGTCCGGGCACGGCTGGGTGGTCAACGGCCGCAAGATCCTCGCCTCGATCTCCCCGGCCGCGACGCACTTCTACTGCCGGCTGAAGGCCGAACGCGGCGACGGCCAGCACCTGGCCAGCGCCATGATCCCGGCGAGTTCGCCCGGGGTGCACGTTGAGGACGACTGGCAGGGCCTCGGGCTGCGCGGATCCGGCAGCGGCAGCGTGGTGTTCACCGAGTGCGTCGTACCCCACGAGGCACTGCTGGTGCGCGGGCCGTGGGGCCGACGGGACGTGGGCATGCTGGAGGGCCGCGCGGTCAGCGGCATGGGCCTTAACGGGGTATACCTGGGCCTGGCCGAAGCGGCCCGCGACCATGCCCTGCGGACGCTGACCACCTCGTCCCCCGGGCGGCGCGAGCGGATGAGTTCGGCCAGCGTCAAGACCGAGGTAGCCGAGATGGAGATCGCGCTAACGCAGCCAGGGGCACGCTCGGTGCAGCCCTTCAGGACTTCGACTCCTACCTGCTGCGGAACAAACCACAGGTGGTCACCGACGACATGAGCCGGGCAATGATGAAGGAGTGCCAAAGCGTGAGCCTGGTCGTGGAACGGGTCGCCACCGAGGTCGTAGACCACGCCATGCGGCTGGTCGGCGGCGCCAGCTACCACGCATGGCATCCGCTCGCCCGCGCCTACCGCGACGTGCGGGCCGCCGCATTCATGCCGCCGTACTCGCCCCCAGAGGAGGCGGTCGACTTCATCGCCGACACCGCGTTGGCGGAGCAGATCGCCCAGCGTGACACTCGCTGAAGCGGATTTCCCCATTTTGGACCCTTGGTGTCAACGTTGTCTATCAAGCCTTTCCTGCGCCATGTTACTCCTTGGGTGTTGCGCACGATCGATAGGAGGAGACCGTTTACCTTGGGACGAGAAGCTGGAAGTGAATTCGTGCTGACCGACATCGACACGCTAATCTTCGATGCGGAAGGGGTTGTCCTTGACACCGAAGGTGCCTGGGATCTCGCCCAGGCAGAACTTCTTCGAATCTGGGGCCGCACCTACCAGAGAACGACCGTCAAACCTCTGCTTACCGGCCTGTCTGGCCGTGATGCGGTCACCGTGCTCAAGAACCACTACCAGTCGACCGACGATGTCGAGGCCCTTGTCGCAGAACGGAATGCCCACATGAGAGCCTTCCTGACCGACCGTGCTCGTTACGTTCCGGGTTTCGCTGACTTCTACGCCCTGACCAAAAACCGCTTCAGCACCTGTGTGGCCACGGCGATGGATGACGATCTGTTCGCTCTGGCCAACAGCGCGCTTGACATCCGTAAGTTGTTCAACGGCCACGTCTACACGATGGGTGAAGTGGCCTGCCGATCGAAGCCCGCACCTGATCTCTTTCTCCACATGACCTAAACCCTCACCCACCACACCAGCGTCGAGGCAGCCAAGCTCAAGGATGAGTTGTGGACGTCTGCGTCGACGCGTACGACGTAGTGCCGGGCCAGGACACCTGTGAGGAGTCCAGCGCCTGACGGGAGCAGCGAGACGGGCTCCAGCTACCGCCTCCGAAAGGCTTCACCGAGGAGACTGGCTCGCGAACGGTGGCTTCGTGGTGCTGCTGCTTTCCACGGTTGGGCGGTACGCGGCCAACCGTTCATCTAGTTCGCGCACCGGCTCGGTTCGCTTCCACGGGGTCAGCAGGCCGCGCAGGTCCGTGATGCGTTGGGCAATCCGCTGGAGGCGTGTCGGGCGGTGAGCGGAACATCTTCCGTCTGCCTGCACTCGTCTGCGACCGCTTTGTCCTCAAGGCCCGATTACACAGGGTAACAAGCACCTGGCAAGGATCACACCTGTGGCTGATGTTGTGGTTGTTATTCGAGGGACCTCTGGTGTCAGTGAGTGGGGTGTGACAGACTGCGCCCGTCTGGGGCCTGCTTGACAAGGTTGGGCGGACGTCGGGGAGGGCTGGCGCCTGCATGAGGAGGCGCCCGTAGCAGGTGCCCTCGCGGGTAGGGCCACTGGAAGGAGTGGGCGTGTGAGCGTCCGGACTCGTCGTCACCTCACCAGCCGCGTGTTGGTGCCAGCGTTGCTCGCGGTGCTGGCGCTGGTGGCACAACCCATCGTGGCGCAAGCGGTGCCGCCAGCCCCGCCCAACCCCAGTGACGACGACCTCAGGTCCGGCCAGGCTCGCGTCGATGCCACCGCAACCCGGGTCGGGCACCTGGCCAACGAGATCACCCAGGCCGACGCCGCCCTGGTGGCCTTGCAGTCTCAGGTCGAGCTCAGGCACGAGCAAGCCAACAAAGCGCTGATCGACCAGCAAGCCGCGGACACCGCCGTGGCTGCCGCGACGCTCGCCGCAGACCATGCCCGCGCAGCGGCCGACGCGGCTGCTACGCAGGTCACGGTGGCGCATCGGAATCTCGACGAATTCGCGGCCGCGAGTTTCCGGCAGGGCAGCACCGTCGGCTCACTCTCGGCCTTCCTCGGGTCGAGGAATCCAAAGGACCTGCTCGCCAGGGCCGAGTTGCTCGATGCCGTGGGAGGTGCCCAGCTGCACGCGGTGGAAACCATGCGCCGAGCCCGGATCGAGGCAGCCAACAAGGATTCCCAGACTCGGGCGGCCGTTGCGGCGGCGCAGACCGCTGAGCGGGCTGCAGCCGACGCCAAAACCGCGCTCGAGGGTGCCTATCGGGTGGCCATCGACACCGAGGCAGCGCAATCCGCACAATTTCACACCTTGCAGGAACATAAAGCGGACCTTGAGCACCAGCTCTATGACGCGCAGAACGCCGTTGCCGGGCTACGCGGGCAGCGGCAGCGCTACGAGGAGTGGCGCGCTGAACGGGATCGCGAACAGGCTGCGGCAGCTGCTGCTGCCGCAGCAGCCGAGCGAGGCACCTTAGCCGCCGAGCGGAGCAGCTCAGCTGCTGGCGGGTCTCGGCTCGCTTCTGGAACCGTCCAGTCAGTGATCAATCGGGCAATGGCTCAGCTGGGTGTCCGTTATTCGTGGGGCGGTGGAAACGTCCAAGGACCTACAGTCGGTGTTCGGGACGGCGGCGTCGCCGACACCTACGGCGACTACCGCAAGGTCGGCTTCGATTGTTCCGGTCTGATGATTTACGCTTTTTCGCACGCACTCGGTTATGCGCTACCGCACTATAGTGGCTTTCAATACAACGCTGGCCGCAAAGTTCCGCTCGCCCAAAAGCGCCCAGGTGACATGCTTTTCTGGGGTACCGGCGGAGACATCCATCACGTGGCGCTCTATATCGGCGGTGAGCAGATGATTGAGGCCCCCTACTCCGGAGGTGCGGTCCGGGTCACCGCGGTGCGCTACACCGAGATCATGCCCTACGTTGTCCGGGTGCTCTGAGCCTGGCTAGGTCGTGCCAGATCCGCCTGTCGCGCCGAAGTCCATCACGGCTTCAGTACTATCTTCACAGCCGTCACACCGGCGCAGGCGTTGGGTCTGGCCGGGAGGAGGACCTGTGAGCGACGTCGACGACAGGGTGCCCCCGCCAGCACCCAGTCCACCCCGCCACCCCGGCCGGCTGACGACCCCCGCCAGGGACGCCCAGCTGATCGAACGGACCATCTTCGAGGTCCAGCGGGTGATCGTGGGGCAAGATCGGCTGGTCGAGCGGATGCTCGTCGGCTTGCTCTCCCGCGGACACCTCCTGATCGAGGGAGTGCCGGGGGTGGCCAAGACCCTCGCGGTGGAGACCATCGCCCGGGTGGTAGGCGGCTCGTTCTCCCGTATCCAGTTCACACCTGACCTGGTTCCCGCCGACATTCTCGGCACCCGCATCTACCGGCAGGGACGGGAGCAGTTCGATGTTGAGCTGGGGCCGGTGATGGCTAACTTCGTCCTCGCGGACGAGATCAACCGGGCACCGGCGAAGGTGCAGTCGGCGTTGCTGGAGGTCATGGCCGAACGACATGTATCCATCGGCGGCACCACGTACCCAACGCCTGCACCGTTCCTCGTGCTGGCCACCCAGAACCCCATCGAGAACGAAGGCGTCTACCCGCTTCCCGAGGCGCAACGCGACCGGTTCCTGTTCAAGATCCAAGTGGAGTACCCCACGGTCGAGGAGGAGCGAGAGATCATCTACCGGATGGGCGTGTGCCCGCCCGAGCCGCACCAGGTGCTTGACCCCGCCGAGTTGATCAGGCTGCAAGAGGTCGCGGCCCGGGTGTTCGTGCACCATGCGCTAGTCGACTACGTGGTGCGGCTAGTACTCGCCACCCGCACGCCCGCCGAGCATGGTCTGTCCGACGTCGCCGGGTGGGTGGCCTACGGCGCCTCTCCCCGAGCCAGCCTGGGTATCGTTGCGGCGGCCCGCGCGTTGGCGTTGATCCGGGGACGTGACTACGTCCTGCCGCACGATGTGGTGGATGTTTCAGCCGATGTGCTCCGACATCGCCTGGTGCTGTCCTACGACGCGCTGGCCGACGGGGTGCCGGTGGAGCACATCGTCACCCGGGTGTTGCAGACCGTGCCGATGCCCCAGGTTTCTGCCCGCTCCCAAGGGGTAGGCCCGGTGGCGGGTGGTCCTGGAACGCCGGCCGGGGTGGCGGGCCAGAGCTAGCCGATGACGGCCCTACCCAGGGACGGCCTGATCACATGACGACGTGGAGCACGCGGGGTGAGCGGCACCATTGGGCACCGCCGGCGTTGCGCGAGGGGCGCATGGATGCCGGGCTACGCGCGTTAGAGCTCACGGTGCGCCGCCGGCTGGACGGTCTGCTGCAGGGCAATCACCTCGGCCTGGTGCCGGGACCGGGTACCGAGCCGGGTGAGGCCCGGCGCTACCAGCCCGGCGACGACGTCCGGCGAATGGACTGGGCGGTCACCGCGCGCACCACCGAACCGCATATCCGGGACACCGTCGCGGATCGGGAGTTGGAGACCTGGCTGGCCGTGGACTTGTCGGCCAGCCTGGACTTCGGTACTGCGGAATGCGACAAGCGGGAGCTGGCGGTGGCCGCCTGCGCCGCCGTGACGCATCTGACCCGGGGCGGCGGGAACCGGATCGGCGCCGTGGTCAGCACCGGGGCGGATACGCTACGGATACCGGCTCGCGGCGGTCAGCCGCATGCCCGCGGGATGCTTCGCCGGATCGCTGAGCTGCCGCGTGCGGCCGAAGGCATCCGCGGTGATCTCGCCGGGCTACTTGAACAGCTGCGCCGCCCCCCGCGTCGGCGCGGGTTGGTCGCGGTCATCTCGGACTTCCTCGGTCCCCGGTCGGGGAACGTCTTCGACTGGGAGCGGCCGCTGCGCGGGTTGTCCGCCCGACACGACCTGATCGCGATCGACGTGCTCGACCCCCGTGACCTCGAACTGCCCGACCTGGGCACGGTGGTGCTCGCTGATCCGGAGACCGGGCGGCAGAGAGAGGTCGTGACCACGCCGCTGCTGCGCCGCGAGTTCGCCGCCGCCGCCGCCGCTCATCGCGCCGAGGTCGCCGCGACGCTGCGACGCTGCGGCGCCGCCCAGCTGACGTTGCGCACCGACTCCGACTGGGTGTCCGATATGGTGCGCTTCGCGGTGGCCCGCAAGCGGCACTGGTCGGGAGGTGGCGGATGAGCCTCACCGGGTTCGCCAGTCCGCAGTGGCTCCTGCTGCTACTGGTGGTCGCCGCGCTGGCCCTCGGCTACATCTGGACGCAGCGCCGAGCGCGCCGGCGGGTGTTGCGCTTTGCCAATCTCGCCATGCTGGAGCGGGTCGCGCCCAAGTGTCAGGGCTGGTGGCGGCACCTGCCGGCAGCGCTATCGCTGGCTGCCCTGGGGTTGTGCACCATTGCGCTGGGCGGTCCCACCGCGGAGCAGAAAGTGCCGCGTAACCGGGCCACCGTCATGCTGCTGATCGACGTGTCACTGTCCATGCGGGCCACCGACATCGAGCCAACCAGAATCGCGGCGGCCCAGCGGGAGGCGAAAAGATTCGTCTGTGACCTCACCCCGGGGATAAACCTGGGTCTGGTGTCCTTCGCTGGTTCGGCCACCGTGCTGGTGCCGCCGACCACGGAGCGGGCCTCGGTGATCCGGGCAATCGACAACCTCAAGCTGGCCGAGGCCACCGGGACCGGTGAGGCGATCTTCGCTGCGCTGTCCTCGATTGAGGCGTTCGGCGCCGTGGTCTCGGATGCGCAAGGACCGCCACCGGCGCGCATTGTGCTGCTGACCGACGGCAAACAGACAGTGCCGACACCCGACGGCGACGACCCCCGTGGCGGGTTCACCGCAGCCCGTGCCGCAGCCGCCGCCAGGGTCCCTATCTCGGCGATCTCCTTCGGCACCGCCTACGGCCAGGTAGAGATCAATAACGAGCGCCAGCCAGTGCCCGCCGATGATGAGTCGATCCGGCACATCGCAGATTTGTCCGGCGGGCAGTTCTACGACGCCAGCAGCGCTGGCCAGCTCAGCGACGTGGTCAACACTCTGGGCGAGCAAATCGGCTACGAAACCAAACGAACCGACGCCAGCAAGCCGTGGCTGGTCGCGGGCACTCTCGCCGCGGTACTCGCCACCGTCGGCGCCATAGCCGTCGGGCAGCGGCTGCCCTGAGCTGCCGGTGTGTGTCGGACCGATCTACCACCTCGGGTACCGTCGCCGGGAAGCACGACCCGTGAGTGCTAAACAGTGCCCTAGCACTGTTTAGCACTCACGGGTCCTGACCAGCTGAAAGGTGCGCGCGTGGCCCGTTCCGTCCTTGTCACCGGTGGCAACCGTGGTATCGGGCTGGCCATCGCCCGGGCCTTCGCGAAACAAGGTGATCGAGTCGCCGTGACCCACCGCGGGTCTGGCGTACCTGAGGACGTGCTGGGGGTGCGCTGCGACGTCACCGACGGCGCAGCTGTGGAGGCGGCGTTCGCCGTGGCGGAGCAGGCGCACGGACCGATCGAGGTGCTCGTCTCCAATGCCGGGATCACCGACGACACGCTGCTGCTCAGAATGACCGAAGACCAGTTCTCGCGGGTGCTCGACACCAACCTCACCGGGGCCTACCGGGTGGCCAAGCGCGCCGCCAAAAGCATGCTGCGGGCCCGGTGGGGCCGGATGGTGTTCATCTCCTCGGTCGTGGCGCTGTCCGGTGCACCCGGCCAGGTGAACTACGCGGCCAGCAAAGCCGGGTTGATCGGCATCGCCCGATCTATCGCGCGGGAGTTGGGATCCCGCTCGATCACCGCCAATGTGGTCGCGCCCGGCTACGTCGACACTGAAATGACCGCGGATATCAGCCAGTCGCGCCGAAAGGAGATCCTGGGGTCGATCCCGCTGCACCGCCAAGCCACCCCGGACGAGATTGCCGCGGTCGTGACCTTCCTCGCATCGGAGGCAGCCGGGTACATCACTGGGGCAGTGCTGCCGGTCGACGGCGGTCTGGGCATGGGCCATTGACCAGCGACGCGCTGCTGTTGCTGTCCTTCGGGGGGCCTGAGGGCCCCAGCGAGGTGCGCCCGTTCCTGGAGAACGTCACGCGCGGCCGAGGCGTACCGCCGCAGCGGTTAGCCGAGGTGGCCCAGCACTACCTGCATTTCGGGGGCGTGTCACCGATCAATCAGTGCAACCGTACTCTGATCACTGCGATTGAGCGGGCGCTTGCCACCGCCGGGCTTGACCTGCCGGTGTACTTCGGCAACCGCAACTGGCACCCGATGGTGGAGGACACCGTCGCCGCGATGGCCGCCGACGGGGTGCGCAACGCGGTGGTGTTCGCCACCTCGGCGTGGGGCGGGTACTCGGGTTGCCGGCAGTACCACGAGGACATCGCCCGGGCTCGGTACGCCGTCGGACCCCGGGCACCGGACCTGATGAAGCTGAGGCACTTCTTCGATCACCCACTGTTCGTCGCGGCGTGCGCTGAGGCGCTGTGTACGGCCCGTGAGCAGGCCGACCCCGCTGCGCGGGTGGTGTTTACGGCGCACTCGGTGCCACTGGCTGCCGACGCCACGGCCGGGCTTGCCGCTCAGGGCGGTCACCGCTACTCCCGGCAGGTCACCACAGCCGCCCAGCTGGTTGCCACGGCGGCTGGCGTAGCCAGCTACGACGTCGTGTGGCAATCCCGATCCGGGCCGCCGCAGGTGCCCTGGCTGGAGCCAGACGTGATCGAGCACCTCGACGCACTGCACGCCCAGGGTGTTCCCGGCGTCGTGGTGGCACCTATCGGCTTTGTCTCTGATCACCTCGAGGTCGTGTGGGACCTCGATCACGAAGCCCGGCAGCGGGCGGCCACGCTCGGGATGGACTTCGTGCGCGCCGCCACCCCTGGCACCAACCCACGCTTCGCCGCGATGGTGGTGGAGCTCATCGCCGAGCAGGCGCGCGGCGCACTTGCTCGGCGATGCTCGCAGGTCCCGGCAGCCGGTCAGGGCGTCAACGGGGTTCCCTGCGCACCGAGTTGTTGTGCCCGGGTGTGGCCGGGCAGCTCCGGTTGAGGGCCGGTTAACGGCCGTTAACGCCGCCCAGCACGTGGGATGAGTGCCCGCACCGCCTCCGCGACCGCTGAGCGCCGGGCTTCCCGAACCGCAGTGAACAGGGGGCGCAGCGCTGCAGAACGGGCCGCCGCCGACGCGGACAACGCACCGCCGAGGCTGTCAGCGTCGGCGGCGCGGAGGATGGCCTCCACCTCGTCGGCCTGCTCAAGTACGCGCAACGTGCGGGCCGGGGTGCCCTCAGGCCACGGCGGCCGGACTCGGCGCTTGAGCGCCTCGGCGATCTCGGCGCGGACGCCGGGGCGACGCCGGGCGACACCGAGTTCCACCAGCGTGGTCGCCGCCTGGCGGACCGCGCCGCGCAGGCCATGCTCGGCATCGGACAGCGCGGGTTCGGGGGCTGGGGGTAACGGACCATCAGCGAACACCGTCCAGCGCAACACGCCCTCGGCGGCCGAGCTAGGCACCACGGCCAGGTCGGCGCCAGGGAACACAGCGGCCTCGCCATGCTCCAGTGCCGTCGCAGCGAGCAGGCCGTCAGCTGGCAGACCGCGTACGTCTCCGGGCACCGGTAACAACAGCTGGCCACCGCTCGCGCCGGTTCGTCGAGCAGCAGCCAGCAGGCCGACCACAGAAGTCGGCGGTTCTCCGGGTGCTGGCAGGTCAAGCCGCCGTGCGGTGGCCTCGTCGACGGCCACGACCTCGTGCAGACCTGCCCAGGTGTGCAGACCGTCGATCACCGCGTCAGGAGCAGCGCAGCCGTGCAGCCAGGCGGAGGTCCACACGGTCAATGTCGCGCTAGGGCATGGCACGAAGTAGAAGACTAGAACACCGCTGGCTCGACCGGCGATCGGATAGCTGCCGGCCGAGCCGGCAATTCGGACAGCGCAGATGTAACCCGCACCTGCGGCGTGGCGAGGCGGGGGGATTGGGTCGTCCGGCTAGCGTGTCCAGTCATGCCTGCCCGGGACCTCCAGAGCAGCCCAGCGGGGCGTAGCGCCGACTACGGGCCGGACGTGTTGCGCCAGCCCCGCCGGCGGCGGGAGGTGCCGCAGTTGCCGGCCGAGGTTGGCCTGGTGGTGGAGGACGCCGCCAGTGGTTTCTGTGGCGCGGTGCTGCGTTGCGAACGCGATTCGGTGGAGCTTCAGGACGCCCGAGGGCGGGTCCGGACGTTCCCGCTTCGGCGCGCGGCGTTTCTGGTTGAGGGCGAGCCGGTCACGCTGGTCCGCCCCACGAAACTGACCACGGCTGGAGCGCCCCGGTCGGCGTCCGGGTCGGTCCGGGTGGCGAGGACACGAGCCCGGATCGCCCGGGCCAGCCGGATCTGGGTGGAGGGCACGCACGACGCTGAGCTCGTGGAACGGGTTTGGGGCCATGATCTGCGGGTGGATGGCGTGGTCGTAGAACCACTCGATGGTGTGGATCACCTGGCTGACCGGATCGCGGAGTTCGACCCCGCCCCAGGCCGGCGGCTCGGTGTGCTGGTTGATCACCTGGTCGCGGGCAGCAAGGAGAGCCGCCTGGTTGCGGCGGTGCGCACGCCGCACGTGCTGGTAACTGGGCACCCCTATGTGGATATCTGGCAGGCGGTGCGGCCTGCGGCGCTGGGCATCCCGGGCTGGCCGGTGGTGCCCCATGGGGTGCCGTGGAAGGACGGGGTGTGCCAGGCGCTGGGCTGGGTAGACCGAAACGGGCTGGCGGACCCAGCACAGGGCTGGTGCCGGGTCCTGGGGGCCGTGGAGGACTTTCGCGATCTTGAATCGGCCCTGTTGGGCGCGGTCGAACAGCTCATCGACTTCGTCACCGCCGGATCGTAGTGCCCCAGTCACGATCACAGCACACTCCGCCCAAAGATCTGCCAAGATAGATGCATGCCCGCTGTCGTGTGGCTTATTGCCGGATTTGCGCTGATCGCTGCCGAGGTCCTGACCGGCGGCTTCGTTTTGATCATGCTCGGGGTAGGGGCGCTGGTCGCCGCGGGGTTCGCGGCGTTGGGCGCCGGGATACCGTGGGAGATCGCCGCCTTTGCCGCCACCTCGCTGGCACTGACTACCCTGGCCCGCCCGGTGCTCAAGCGCCGGCTGCACACCGCCCACGTGCCGACTAACGTTGACGCGTTGGTCGGCGATAAAGCGATCGTGGTCCATACCGTCGACGCGCACGGTGGCAAGATCAAGCTACGCGGGGAGCTGTGGTCTGCGCGTGCGTTCGACGAAACCGAGGTACTGGAGCCTGGCCGAGCCGTTACGGTGATGAACATCTCCGGTGCCACCGCCGTCGTTTTGGGGGAGCCCTGATGAGTGTTGCCCTGGCCGTGGTCTTGGCGGTCATCTTGCTGGCGATCGTCGTCACAGTGATCAGAGCTGTGGTGGTGATCGAGCAAGCTACCGCTGCGGTCGTCGAGCGTCTCGGCCGTTACCGCACGACGTTTAGTCCAGGCCTGAACTTTCTGGTGCCCTTCGTCGACTCGATCCGGGACCGGATCGACCTGCGGGAGCAGGTGGTCTCCTTCGATCCGCAGCCGGTCATCACCAAAGATAACCTCACCGTGTCCATCGACACTGTGGTGTATTTCCAGGTCACCAACCCGAAGGATGCGGTGTATGAGATCGCCAACCGCATCGCCGCGGTGGAGCAGTTGACCATTACCACGTTACGTAACGTCGTGGGCGGGATGAGCCTGGAGGACACCTTGACCTCCCGGGACTTCATTAACGGTCAGCTCTCGGGAGTGCTCGACGAGGCGACCGGGCGGTGGGGAATCCGGGTCGGTCGGGTCGAGCTCAAAGCGATCGATCCGCCGCCATCCATCCAGGATTCGATGGAAAAGCAGATGCGCGCGGATCGGGAGAAGCGGGCCACCATCCTCACCGCCGAAGGTCAGCGCGAATCGGCGATCAAGACCGCGGAAGGCCAGAAGCAGGCGGCGATCCTCTCCGCTGAGGGCGCCAAGCAGGCCGCGATCCTCACCGCAGAAGCTGAGCGGCAGTCTCGTATCCTGCGCGCCCAGGGCGAACGGGCCGCGCGGTATCTGCAGGCGCAAGGCCAGGCCAAGGCGATTGAGAAGGTGTTCGCCGCGATCAAGGCCGGCCAGCCGACCCCCGAGTTACTGGCCTACCAGTACCTGCAGACGCTGCCGCAGATGGCACAAGGCGACGCCAACAAGGTCTGGATCGTCCCCAGCGACTTCAACAAGGCCCTCGAAGGATTCACCAAGATGCTTGGTGCGCCCGGGGAGGATGGGGTGTTCCGGTACGAGCCAAGCCACGAGCACGTTGCCGCCAGCCGGCCCGAGGAGGACGACGAGTCCGTCGCCGGGTGGTTTGACACCTCTAGCGACCCCCATATCGCGGCCTTGGTTCGGGCCGCCGAGGAGGTGGCCCGCAAGGAAGTGTCCGGCCCAGGGGTGGGCACCCCGTCGCTGGGGTCCCCGGTACCGCCGACCTTCAGCGGACAGCCCGGTGTTGCCCACCCCGTGCCACCTGCACAGACGCCCCCGGGCGAACCACCGCAGGCGGCGGGCCCGGAGGACCCAACCCAGCAGCCAGCGCAAGGCCGCGAAACGTCTCCCTAACTAACGGCCCCGCCCAACACGGTCTCAGGTCGCGAGGGCTACGTACTTGGTCTCCAAGAACTCCTCGATACCCAGGCCGCCACCCTCCCGGCCTAACCCCGAGTGTTTGATGCCGCCGAAGGGCGCCGCCGGGTTGGAGACCAGGCCCTGGTTCAGCCCTACCATGCCGGCCTCGAGCCGCTCACAGACCCGCAGGGCGCGGTTCAGGTCACGGGTGTAGACGTAGCTGACTAGCCCGAAGGGGGTGTCGTTGACTGCCGTCAGCACCTGCTGCTCGTCGGTGAATGCGGTGATCGGCGCGACCGGTCCGAAGATCTCGGTGCTGGTCAGTTCGGCATCCGGTGGCACGTCGACGAGCACGGTCGGGCGGTAGAAGTATCCCGGACCGTCTACCGGCTCGCCACCGACGAGCACCTGGGCGCCGCGGGCAACCGCGTCTTCGACCAGGCGCTGCACTTTGTCTCGTGCCTGGGCCTCGATCAGTGGGCCGACCTGCACGCCCTCCTCGCTGCCGCGGCCGATGCGCAACGAGCCCATCTGGTCGGCCAGCTGGCGAGAGAATTCCTCGACGACGTCGGCGTGCACGTAAAAGCGGTTGGCTGCGGTGCACGCCTCGCCGATGTTGCGCATCTTGGCGATCATCGCTCCCTGAACTGCGGCATCGAGATCGGCGTCAGCGAAGACCAGAAACGGTGCGTTGCCGCCAAGCTCCATGGAGGTTCGCATGATCTGCTCGGCGCACTGCTCCAACAGCAGGCGGCCTACCTCCGTGGAGCCGGTGAAAGACAGCTTGCGGGCCCGACCATCCCGGATCAGCGGCTCCATCAGCCGGCCCGCGCTGGAGCTGGGCACGACGTTGAGCACCCCGTCAGGCAGCCCGCACTCGCGCAGGATGTCCGCTATCGCCAGCATCGACAGCGGGGTCAGGCTGGCTGGCTTCAGCACCATCGTGCAGCCCGCCGCCACCGCCGGACCGATCTTGCGGGTGCCCATCGCGGCGGGGAAGTTCCAGGGAGTGATCAGTAGCGACGGCCCGACCGGCTGGCGCATCACGAGGACTCGGCCCGAGCCATGGGGCGCGATGGCAAAGCCGCCGTCGATCCGTACCGCCTCCTCGGCGAACCACCGGAAGAACTCGGCGGCGTAGGCGATCTCGCTGCGAGATTCGGCCACTGGCTTGCCCATCTCCAATGTCATCAGCAGAGCGAGATCATCTTGGCGCTGCATCATCAGCTCGTAGGCGCGGCGCAGGATGTCACTACGTTCTCGGGGTGGGTACTGGGCCCACTTGGCCTGTGCGGCGACCGCAGCGTCCAGCGCGGTCATCCCGTCCTCTGCTGTGGCGTCGGCAACCGCGCGCAGCACCTTGCCCGTGGACGGGTCTTCGACATCAAAGACCTTCCCGCTACTGCCAGGTCGCCATTGACCGTTGATGAACAGTTCGGTGGGGGTAGCGTTGAGGACTGCGCGCTCCCGGTCGCTGGAGCTCATCGCCCGGCTTATCACGGGGCTCATGACGATGTGACCTCATCCCTAGGTGCTTGAGGCAGGCACGACACCCACAGTACCGGCCAGATAATGGCGAAACAGGGCCGACGAGAGCACACTAGGGAACCGGGCTGTGGGCGGGTTTGATGTTGGCGTTGAGATGGAAGATGTTGCCCGGGTCGTACGTGGCTTTGATTCGAGCCAGCCGTTCGTACTTGGCGGGGCCGTAAGACGCCCGCACTCGATCGTCGTCGTTGTCGGTCATGGAGTTCACGTAACCACCGGAGTCTTCGGCGAACGGCAGCAGGGCGCTCCACAACGACCGGACCCAGGCCCGATCGGCGCTCAGTATCTCGGGGGTGGCACCAATGCCAGCCATGTTGATGACGTAGCGCGGCGCCCGCCGGCCGCCGAAGGCCGTCTCGTCATCGCCGACCGCGCTGTACGCTCCGTCCAGGCGGAAAACCAGGCAGAAGCTCATCGGCGAACGCTTAGCGGGCATGTGATCCACGATCACTGAGATCACATCGTCGGTGAGCTCGTCGAGGTAGATCACTTCTTGGTAGCCCAGGAGCCCCCAGGGAGCCGTCTCGTCAAGGGTCCGCTGTAACGCGACAAACGGGATTGGGGTGACGAGTTCGAACAGCGGAGGCAACGCCTCACGGATTGGCGCGACGAGCCGGGCGTGTTCCGCTGCGGAGGAGAACCCGACCACGATGAGCAGATAGCCGGAAGTGAAGTGGTACTGCGGGGGTACAAATGGTGCGGGCGGGGCGTTAAGCCCGATCGCGATCTGGGCGCCGGCCTCGGCGGGTAGGTGGGGCACAACATCGCGGGCCAGCCGCAGCACCTGTTCGCCATGGTCCATCCCCCAGAAAAATAACCCCAAGTGCACCTCTGGCCCCACCGGATGCAGCTGAAACTCAAACGTCGTCACGACGCCAAAGTTGCCACCCCCGCCGCGGACCGCCCAGAACAGATCAGCATGCTCCTCCGGCGAGGCATGCACGTAGCGGCCGTCAGCGAGCACCATATCGACCGAGACCAGGTTGTCGATGGTCAATCCCGCTTTGTGGGTCAGCCATCCGATGCCGCCACCGAGTGTTAGGCCACCGATGCCGGTGTGGCTGATCACTCCAGTTGGCACCGCCAAGCCGTGTACCTGGGTCGCCGCGTCGACCTCCGCCACGGTGGTACCACCGCCTACCTGGGCCAGCCGCGCACCAGCGGAGACCGAGACATGGCGCATGGCGCTGAGATCGATCATCAGTCCGTCGTCACAGACGCCAGCTCCGGAGAACGCGTGGCCCCCGCCACGCACCGAGATCTCCAAATCTTGTTCCCGGGCGAAGGTGAGCGCCGCCGCGACGTCGGCTGGTGATACGCAGCGGGCGATCGCTACTGGGCGGCGATCGACGTCGTTGTTCCACTGGATGCGTACGGTGTCATAGTCGGCGTCTTCCGGTGTGATCACCTTGCCAGCCAGCACCATACGGAGTGCTTCCAGATGATGAGACGAGATGTGCATCATGAAACAACTCCCAGGCCTCGGGTGAGCACCTGGCACGCGCCGGTGCACCATCAGTTAGTTCGAACACGGCTGGTGCAGACAACAGTCACGTATTAACGATCACTGCATGCTGCTATTCCCGGAAATCCAACGATGACGGGAGGGGTGGCCGCGTCCGAAACCACCCCTCCCTAGCCGACGGCACCGCATGCAGTCATCCAGCGGTACCGTCGCGACTCGTCAGCGGTACAGGGACCCGCCCGCGCCGCCGTTGGCGCTGCCGCCCGCACCGCCGAAGCCGTCACCGGCGCTGTTGAGCTGGTCACCGAACGCGTCGATGTTCAAGACGTTTAGACCGAGGCCGGCCCGGCCGAGACCGCCTTTGCCGCCCTCGCCGCCGTTGCCGCCCCGTCCGCCGCCACCAGCGCTGAACAGTGACAGCACGGTACGGGCTGGCAGCAGCTCAACATGCTGCCCGTCAAGCTCCACGAAGCTCAGTGCGTCTGACATCAAATCCTCCTACTAGGGAAAGTGGCCCCGGTGGTATCCGGGGTAAAACGCCGGATCGGTGGCATTGCCGATTCGACTTCCTATACCTTGCCCAGATGTACCGCCACGGGCAATCAGTAGCCGCACGTAAGTCCGCTGGGTCGGCTACGTAGCGGGGAGTTGTTTTTCGAATACGTAGCCGACGGCGACATCGACGTAGCTCCCGGACCCGGGGTACCTACAGCGAACGTGGCGAGGCCGGGTTTGCTCGATGGATCCAGGCAGCCGTGTCCCACAAACCTGGGAAGTGCCAACTCCAGATTAGAATTCGGCACACCATTATCTCCACGCCACCTACCAAGATCGTGCATGACGATCGTATGCGGCCGGCGGCAACTGCGGCGGCCCGGCGCGGTGGTTACCTGTGTGGAGAACCATGACGGCCGGGGCAAGGGTAGGTGCGATATGGCGCAGGCCACGAAGAGCACGAAGGAGTTCGGCGACAAGGGCTTCCTGCGGCGGCTGACGCTGGCCACGGCGTGGGGCGAGGGCCTCGACGGATTCGACCTGGGGGTACTCAGCGTGGCGCTGGTGCCGCTGTCGAAGCAGCTCGGGATCTCGCCGGTGTGGGCTGGCCTGATTGGGGCGTCGTCGCTGATCGGCCTCTTCTTCGGCGCGCCGATCGGCGGTTTCCTCACCGACCGGTTCGGCCGCAAGCAGTTGTTCCTGATCGACATTTGCCTGTTCGTCGTCTTCGGCGTGCTGCAGGCGTTCGTCGCCGAGGCGTGGCAGCTGTTTGTCGTGCGGCTGCTGCTGGGTGTCGCCATCGGAGCTGAGTACTCCATCGGCTCGTCGATGCTCTCGGAGTTCGTGCCCGCGTGCGGGCGAGGACGGCGGGTGTCCTACATGCTCGTCTTCTGGTACGGCGGCTATCTGGTCTCGGTGGCGGCTGCCTACGGCCTGCTGGAGGGCCTGGGCTGGAGCTGGCGGGCGACGCTGGCTATCAGCGCGATCCCGGCGCTGGTCGTGCTGGGGCTACGCATCGGGATGCCCGAGTCGCCGCGCTGGCTGATGCTGCACGGGCGCACCGACGACGCCCGCGCGATCATCGACCGCTACCTCGGCGGCGAGGAGCACCTGGCCGAGGCCGACTACGGCTCGGACACCAAGAACGAGGCCGGCTGGCGGCAGCTATTCGCCCGGGGAATGCGCTCGCGCACCTTCTTCGTCAGCACCTTCTATATCTGCGTGGTGACACCGTATTTCGCAATCTTCACGTTCGCCCCCACAGTGTTCGAGTCGCTCAAGCTGAACGAGATGGCTGGCACGATCTTCGCCAACGGGATCGCGTTCATCGGGGCGATCGCTGGCATGCTGACAATCGAGCTCATCGGGCGCCGCAAGCAACTGATCGGCCCGTTCTGGGTCATGGCGGTGGCGTTGCTGGTCCTCGGGCTGTGGACCGGTGCGCCGCCGATGGCGCTGGTCGGTGCCTTCGCGGTCTTCGCGTTCTTTAACGCCCTGACCGGCAACCTCACCGCCGTGTACCCGATCGAGGTGTTCCCGACCGATGTGCGGGCCACCGGGGTGGGCATCGTCAACGCGTTCAGCCGGATCGGGGCTGCGGCGGGCACGTTCCTGCTCCCGATCGGGATCGAGGCCATCGGCCTGCCGTGGTGCATGGTGACCGGGGCAGCGATGTGCGTGATCGGCGCCGTGGTGTCCCAGCTGCTCGCCCCGGAGACCACCGGTAAGTCGCTGAGCCACACCAGCGCGCTCGCCCCACTCTCGCCGGAAATTGTCTCGACCTAGGGTTACGCCCCAACCAGTCGCCCCGATCGACCGCTGGCGGCCAGCAATGGGACACCCACTGGGGGCCCGCGTGGGTTCCGCGGCTGGATTGTATGCGGGTGTGCATATGCGGTAGCGGGTTTGAGCTGGGTGAGTACAGTCCGTGGCGCGACCGGACCGAATCGGACGCCGGGTTCTGGGGGAGGGTGGCAGGGATCATGGAGTTCAGTGCGGTTGTGACGGTGCTGCTGTCACCGCGGGGTTGCGCCGCGGTGGCTGCGGGGGCGACGGGGGCGCTCATTTGTTTGTTCCGCGACGCTCTGGGCTGGACTCAGCAGGATCTGGCCGACCGGTCGGGGTACTCTCAGGCCACCATCTCCCGGATCGAGCGTGGGATTACCCGCGCCGTACGGGACACCGTGGTCCTCACCGACATCGCCGTAGCGCTCGGCGTGCCCCCCACGGTTCTCGGCATCGCCAGTATCCCGGACCAGCGGTCTATCCTGGAGAATGTGGAACGGCGGGAGCTCCTTAGCGGGGGCGCGGGTCTCGCGGTGGCGGCGCTGCTGCCGCAGAACGTGGTCACCCCGGGGCGGATCGAGGCCACCGATGTGACCCAGTGCTGGACGGCGCTGCGGCGCCTCTACCAGCTGGATCATCGGCACGGTGGCGGGACCGTGTATCAGCTGAGCGAGGAGATGGCGCGACGGCTGCAGGACGCTGTTCGCCGCGGGAGCTACCCGCCCGCGGTCGGAGATGAGCTGCGGAAAGTCACCGCAGCAACCATGGAGCACGCGGGGTGGTTGGCCTTCGACGCGGGGTGGCAGGAGAAGGCGCGCCTGTGGTGGCTGGAGACATGCCATTTCGCTCAGGTGAACGAAGTGCCCGAGATCCGGGTGACGGCTTTGGTCACGATGGCGCTGCAAGCCAACGATGCGGGCGATGGCCGGGAGGCGGTTGAGTTGATCCAGACCGCCCGCAAAGTCGCGACCCAAGATCAAATACATTTCCCGTTGCTGTCCCTGTTGGCGGCGCGAGAAGCCGTCGGGCACGCCAAGATAGGCGATCGCAGAGCCGCTGCCGCCGCTCTGGGCCAGGCTCATCAGTGGCTTGGCCGCGGGCGGCGCGGGGATGAGCCCTTCTGGCTAGACTTCTGGGGCCCGGCCGATCTCGCTGCGCACGAGAAAAGCGTCGCGTTGGCCACTAGGCAGGGTAAGGCCGCCGAGGTCGCCGCCCGCACCGCTCTCGCCAGTGTCGATGCGACGGCGTTTCCGCGCAACTACACTTCCTATACCGCTAGCTTGGGCTTGGTCTTGGCCCAGCGGAGCCAGCTCGATGAGGCCATCAGCGTCACGACTGAGGCGATCCAGGCAGTGCACGCAGGACACGGCTCTGGCCGGATCGTCACCCGCCTGCACCGTACGCTGGACCTGCTCGAGCAACAGAAATACCCCCCGGCGACCACTTTCGCGACGGCCGCCCGCCGCCTACTGCCCACGGCGCCATAAGTCAGAGTAATTTCTCTGGTTGGGCTCATGATCCACCGATGCCCCAGTACCGGCTCCCGAGCTTCTATGCGAGACGCTTCGTGCTGTGGCGCGCATCCGCAGCCCCCGGGGGTGCAAGAGGACAGCCCGTGCGGGGTGCACGTGGCGGCCGGGGAGGAGCTGCAGGTGCCAGCGGGCGGCGAGGGTGGCCAAGGCGAGAGTGGCTTCGGTGATGGCGAAGACGTCGCCGACGCATTTGCGGGCTCCGCTGCCGAAGGGAATGAGGGCTTCGCGCGGTGGCGTTGCGGTGTGTTCGTCAGCCCAGCGGTCGGGGTCGAAGCGGTCGGGATCGGGGTAGAGGTCGGGCCGGTGGTGCAGGAGGTAAGGGCTGTAGGCGATGGTGCTTCCGGCGGGGATGAGGTGCCTGCCCAGGTGGGTGTCGGTGGTGGCGATGCGGGTGAGCATCCAGGCTGGTGGGTACATCCGGAGGGTCTCGGTGACGACCTGGCTGTCAGCTCTAGTTTGGGCAGGTCTCCGAAGCTGGCGGCGCCGCCAGCGAGGATGGCGTCGACCTCGGCGTGCAGCCGATTTTCGACATCGGGGTGAGCGGCCAGGAGGTGCACGGCCCACGCCAGGGTGACGGCGGTGGTTTCCGACCCCGCGAGGAAGAACGTGATGACGTGGTCCACGATCTCGGTGTCGGACAGGCCCTGGTTGTTAACGGGGTCGCGGGCGCTGAGCAGTGTTGAGAGCACATCACCACGGTCGGTGCCGCTGGCGCGGCGGTCGGTGATGATGCGACTGATGATTCGTCGCAGGCGAGCTCGGGCCCGGTCGTAGCGGTGATTCCCCAAGGTAAGAAGCTTGTCCAGTGGTGGCGGTGTGAGCACGCGCGGGTAAAGACCCGCCAGGACGGTGTTGACATCGTGGAGCAGCGCGCCGAGCACGGCAGCGGGCAGGGCGTCCGAGAACATCGCCTCAACGGCGGTTCTGGCGGTCAGTGTCATCATCTCGGGCAGCACGTCGAGGACCTGGCCGTCCTGCCAAGAACCAATCACCTCGGTGATGTGTTTGGTCATCACCTGCGCGTAGCCGGGCAACCGGGTGGGATGGAAGGCGGGCTGAACCAGCCGACGCTGCCGCCGATGCTCGCCGTACGGGCAGGTGGCGAGACCGTCGCCGAAGGCCTCTCGGGCCCGGTCAAGAAAAGATCCGTCCTTGTCGAAGACACGGTCATTGAGCAAAACCTGGCGGGTCAGCTCCGGCGTGCACACCACGATCACCTCAACGGGGCCGATCCGGACACGCACCAGGTCACCACAGGCGACCAGGGAAGTCATGAACCGCAACGGGCTACGCAGCAGCGACAGGCTATGACCCAGTAACGGCAACGCCCCCGGCGCAGTGCCAGCCGTACACTCAGTTGTCATGATCTTCTCCAGGGGGGTTGAGGAATACGACTACGTTATCGTCGGGGGTGGCACGGCCGGGTGTGTCCTCGCGGCGCGGCTGTCGGAGGATCCTTCGGTCACGGTGTGCCTGCTCGAAGCCGGCCCGTCCGACGTCGCGGACCTCAAGGTCCTCCAGCTGGAGCGGTGGCCACACCTGCTGGGTTCCGGGTATGACTGGGACTATCCCGTCGAGCCGCAGGCAGGCGGCAACAGCTTTGTGCGGCACTCTCGGGGCAAGGTGCTCGGTGGCTGCTCGTCCCACAACTCCTGCATCGCGTTCTGGACCCCCCGCGAGGACCTCGACGAGTGGGCGGCGATGGGGTGTACTGGCTGGGGCGCGCCGGAGTGCTGGCCACTCATTGCGCGGTTGGAGAACAACGATGGCCTGGGCGACCACCACGGCCGCTCGGGTCCGGTGACACTGCGCCAGATCCCGCCGCAGGACCCGTGCGCCATCGCGGTGCTAGCGGCCGCCGCTGCAGTCGGCCTACCCACCGTGCGCTTCAACGAGGGCGTCACGGTCACCGAGGGCGCGGGCTTCTTCCAGATCAACGCCGATGCGGACAACCTTCGCATGTCGTCCTCACGCGGGTATCTGCACCCGATCATGGGTCGGCGGCGCAACCTGGTCGTGCGCCCGAACTCCTGGGTCAAGCAGGTGCTCTTCGCCGCAGCGAAGCGGGCAAGCGGGGTGGACTACCTCGACTCGAGCGCCTTGCGGTACCGCACGGTCCGTGCCCGGCGTGAGGTGGTCTTATCCGCCGGGGCGATCGACACGCCCAAGCTGCTCATGCTCTCCGGCATCGGCCCGGCCGAGCATCTGCGTGCGGTCGGCATCGACGTGCTGGTGCACAGCCCCGGCGTCGGGTCCAATCTGGACGACCACGTCGAGGGCCTGGTGATGTGGGAAGCGTCGCGAGCGATGGTGACCCGCTCGACGCAATGGTGGGAGGTCGGCCTGTTCACCCGGACCGAACCGGGACTGGACCGTCCAGACCTGATGATGCACTACGGCTCGGTGCCTTTCGACATGAACACCGTGCGGTGGGGTTATCCGACCACCTCCAACGGGTTCTGCCTGACACCGAACGTCGCCCGCGGCCGGTCCCGCGGAACGGTCCGGCTGCGCTCACGTGACTTCCGGGACCGGGCGAAAGTCGACCCGCGCTACTTCACCGATCCCGCCGGCCATGACATCGCCGTGATGCTCGCCGGGGTGAAGCTCGCCCGCCGGATCGGCAACCAGCCGCCGTTGCGGGGGTGGATCGAACGCGAGCTGGCACCGGGCCCGGACGCGATCACCGACGATGAGCTCATCGACTACATCCGCACAACGCACAACACCGTCTACCACCCCGCAGGCACGGCCAGAATGGGTGCCGTGGATGATCCGGAGGCCGTGCTCGATCCGCGGCTGCAGGTCAAGGGCGTGACTGGGCTGCGCGTCGCCGACGCCTCCATCATGCCCTTTCTGCCGGCGGTCAACCCCAACATCACCGTCATGATGATCGGGGAGAAGGCCAGCGACCTGATCGCCGAGGACGCGCCTCAGCGCCGGGCCTGAAGCGCGGCGAGGAGACGGTCCACCGAGCTGCCCAGGCCCCAGGTGCGTTGCAGCGTGGTGAGCGCGGCGGGATCGACGGGAGACGGCGGCAGTGTGTCGTCGCGATCTTGGCGCGCCGGGGCGTCGGTCACCACCCGCACCACGGTGGGCGCCCGCTCCAGATACTCCCGGGCAGCCTGCAGCCGGGTGCGCAGGCCCGGGGCGAGCGCTGACTGGGGATCCTCCAGCGCCGCCAGCAGTCCCTCCACCGAGCCGAACTGGCTGATCAGCCTGGCCGCGGTCTTCTCACCAATGCCGGGCACTCCGGGCAACCCGTCAGACGGGTCACCACGCAACGCGGCGAGATCAGCATAGCCGGGCCCGACGCCGGTTTCCGGCAGCCCGTACCGGCTGGCGAGCTCGCCGGGGCCGATCACCTCCGCCTTGGCCAGCCCCCGAGCGACGTAGACCACTCGCACCGGGGTCGGTTGGGCACGCACCACCTGAAACAGGTCCCGGTCACCGCTGACCACCTCGACCGGGTCGCCGCGCTCGCGTGCGGCCAGCGTGCCGATCACGTCATCGGCCTCGTACCCGTACGCGCCTGCGGTGGCCAGGCCGGCGGCGGCCAGCAGGGCAAGGATCACCGGAAGCTGCGGGCGCAGCGTGTCCGGCACGGCTTCGACATCGGGAGCGCCGGGTCCGGTCCGCTCCGCAACCCGGTGCGCCTTGTAGGAGGCAATTGCGGCGACCCGGAAGGCCGGTCGCCAGTCCAGATCCAGGCAGGCGACCAGGCGGGACGGGCGGCGCAGCCCGATCAACCGAGCGAGCATGTCGGTGAAGCCCCGTACCGCGTTCACCGGGGTGCCGTCCGGAGCCGTGATCGACTCCGGGACCCCGTAGTAGGCCCGGAAGTACAGGCTGGCCGCATCGATCAGCAGCAGGGGCGCGTCCATGAGCGCATAGAGTGGCCCATGAGCACCTAGACTGGCACCGTGCCCACCTCGCTCGACACCCTCACCAGCCGGCTGACCCGGGCTCAGCAGGCCACTCAGGTCGCTGGCGTGGCTGCCCTGCTCATCACGCCCGGTCCGGATCTGCGCTACTTGCTCGGTGTTTCCGGTGCCTCCCATGAGCGGCTGACCTGCCTGGTGTTGCCCGCAGACGGTGACCCAACGCTGGTGGTTCCGGCGTTGGAACGGCCGGGACTGGACAGCACGCCCGTGGCCGAGCTGGGCCTAGAGATCGCCGAGTGGACTGACGGGGAGGATCCGTACGGCCTGGTCGCCGCCCTGCTGGGCAGATTCGGATCGGGGCCGGTCCGCACTGCGGTGGCCGACGCAATGCCTGCGGCGCACGTGCTGGGACTGCGCGCCGCGCTGCCGGCCGGCGAGCAGACGCTGGCATCGACGGTGCTGGCGCCGCTGCGGATGCGCAAGAACAGCGCCGAGATCGCCGCGCTGGCTACTGCGGCTCACGCCATCGACCGGGTGCATGCCCGGATGGAGGAGTGGCTGCGGGTTGGGCGCACCGAGGCGCAGGTTGGTGCCGATGTGGCTGCCGCAATCGTCGTGGAAGGGCATACCGCGGCGGCTTTTGTCATCGTCGGCGCCGGTCCGCACGGGGCAAGCCCGCACCACGACGTGTCCGACCGAGTAGTGCAGCCCGGGGACGTGGTGGTCGTCGATATCGGTGGGCCGACACCGGAGGGCTACTTCTCCGACTGCACTCGCACGTACAGCATGGGCGAGCCGGCCGACGCCGACGTCGCTGACTGCTACGCCGTGTTGCAGGCCGCGCAGGACGCCGCCGTGGCGGCCGTCGCGCCGGGAACGACCGCGGAGCGGGTCGACGCCGCTGCCCGGGGCCCGATCACCGAGGCCGGTCTCGGGGCCCAGTTCATTCACCGGACCGGGCACGGGATCGGCCTTGAGGTGCATGAGCAGCCCTACATCGTGGCCGGCAACGACCTGGTGCTCGAACCGGGAATGGCGTTCAGTATCGAACCGGGCATCTACCTGCCGGGACGCTGGGGCGCCCGGATCGAGGACATTGTGGTGGTCAACGACAGCGGCGCGACGCGACTCAATCACCGTCCGCGCGAACTCGCCATCTTGCCGGTGTAACCCAGCGACCCTGCTCGCCCCGACCGAGAGCTGGCGCTCGTGGGGGATGATGCCGTGCTGGTGATGACCGGGAACCTGCCAGGTAGTGTGAGGTTAGTGCGCGCGGGTCGGGCTGGTGGATTCGTGTTATGCGGTCCGGAGCTGGTCGTGGACGCGCGAGGGTTGGAGTTTATCGATCAACGGCGGTTGCTCGTGCTGGCCGAGCAGGCGCGGCGGACCAACGCGACGATCGTGCTCCGCACGACCTGGGCTGGGGTGGGCCGGATGGTTGAGATTTTCGGCGTGGAGGGTGTACAAGTGGAGCCGCTGGCATGATAAACGGGATGGCAGCGAGTGGCTGCGGTCTAGTGCATGAGGCCGCTTTCTACGACTCTGATGAGCAGTTGCTGGAGCTCGTGGTCCCATTCCTGCAAGAGGGCCTGGACGCTAGCGAGCCGATCGTGGTGACCTTAGATGACAGGCGCGCCGAGCTGGTCCGATCGGCGATCGCGACCAGCCCGCACCTGTCGTTCCTATCAGTCCAGTACGATCGGCCAGCCAACGTGCTCAAATCCGTCGACAGGTTACTGACAGAATATCTGACGGAGGGTGCGCGGCGGATCCGCATTGTCGGTGAGGTGCCGCATCCCGGGATGGGGGTGCCTTGGCCGTGGTGGGCCCGGTACGAAGCCACCGTCAACCACGCCTTCGCGCGGTTCCCGCTCTGGGCGCTGTGTCCCTACGACCGGCGCATCACCTCCGAGGAAGTCCTCGACGACGTCGCCCAGACGCACCCCTACCTGGCCACCCCCGATGGCCACCACGTGATCAACGATCGCTACACCGACCCGGTGGTGTTCCTCACTCAACCGAGATCACCACTCGTGGACCCGCTGGAGGCATCCCCGCCAGTGGTTGAGCTGGTGAACCCGACGGCCTCAGCCGCGCGCCGCGCCGTGGCCGACGTCGCCCGCGCCACCCAGTTGAGCGTCGGCGACGTCGAGGACCTGGTGATCGCGGTGAGCGAGACGGTCACCAACGCCATCTGCCATGGTCACCCACCCGCCCAGCTGCGCATCTGGCCCGCCCCCAACCGGATCGTGGTCACGGTCACCGACCAGGGCAGCGGGCCGACCGACCCCTTCGCGGGGTTGCTGCCGGCGGCGAGCGCACCCGTCGGCGGCCTGGGTCTGTGGCTGACCCACCAACTGTGCGCCCTGGTCACGCTTGAGCACCACGACGACGGCTTCACCGTCCGCCTCATCGCCGGCTATCCCCACCTGGCGGCCTGATCACCCCGGCCCGCTAGGGGAGCCGCGCGCGCAGCCAGCCGTACCAGCCGGCAATCCCTTCGCCCGTCGTGGCCGACAGCTGCAGCACCTCCACGCCCGGGTTCGCCCGACGGGCACCGTCCAAGAAATCCGCGACGTCGAAATCGACGTACGGCAGCAAGTCGATCTTGTTGAGCAGCACCAGGTCAGCAGCGCGGAACATCTGCGGGTATTTCCGCGGCTTCTCTGCGCCCTCGGTCACCGAGGTGATGACCACCCGGGCCTGCTCTCCGAGGTCGAACAACGCCGGGCACACGAGGTTGCCGACGTTTTCGATCAGCACCACGGAGTGCTCCGGTGGGTCCAGCGTCCGCAATCCACCGGCCAGCATCTGAGCATCCAGGTGGCAGCCCGCCCCGGTGTTGATCTGCACCGCTGGGGCGCCGGTAGCCCGGATGCGGTCCGCGTCCAGCACCGTCTCCTGATCACCTTCGACGACCGACACCCGTAGCTCGGCGCCCAGTTCCCGAATGGTGCGCTCAAGCAGGGTGGTCTTACCCGCCCCGGGTGAGCTCATCAGATTCACCGCGAGGATGCTGTGCTCGGCCAACCACGTGCGGTTGAGCTCGGCGAGAGCGTCATTGCGGGCCAGCACCGCCTGCTCGAGGGTGACAGTTCGGGTCTCGCGATGTTCATGATCGTGGCCATGATCGTGGCCGTGGTCGTGGTGTTCGAGGATTGTGCCGCCGGAGCAGCCACACGTCGCGCACATCAGGCCAGTACCTCAACTTCTCGGATTTTCAGCTCTTCTCCCGCGAGGAGCTCCCGGTTCGCGCTGCCGCACGCGCACAGCATGAGCAGGTCAGCCAGCGCGAACTCGGCGCCGCAGTCCCGGCAGCGGGCCTTCCCCATGGTGTGGACAATCTCCAAAGATGCCCCCTCCAGCGTGGTGCCCTCAGCCACCAGGTCGAAGCAGAACCGGACCGCGTCGGGCACCACACCGGACAGCGTGCCGATCTCCAGACAGACCCGCCGCACCGACGCGTCTCCCATCCGTTCGCATATCTGTTCTACCACGCTCTGAGTGATCGCCATCTCATGCACAAAGCGGCCTCCTGACGCTCAGGCACCCAGTGGAGCCCCCTGCGGGGATCGTGTCAAGGGCGAGACAATCCTCCAGTGGAGCACTGTATCCGAGTTGAGGTGCGGGTCGAAGGCGTCGTCCAAGGAGTGGGCTTCCGGCCCTACGTCCACGGCCTGGCGCACCGTCTGGGCCTGTCCGGTCGAGTCGGCAACGACACCGCGGGGGTCTTCATGGAGATCGAGGGAGCCGAGCAGGTTATCCGCGAGTTTCTCGCGGCGCTCCCGGCGCAGGCCCCACCGCTGGCCGTCATCGAACGGGTGCGGACTAGCCCCCTGGTTCCCACCGGGGAACCCGGTTTCCACATCGTGTCCAGCAACGCCGCCGGCCGGCGGGACACCTTGGTCTCGGCGGACAGCGCGACCTGCGCGGATTGCCTTCGGGAGCTGGCCGATTCGACCGACCGCCGCTTCGAGTACCCCTTCATCAACTGCACCAACTGCGGGCCGCGGTTCACCATCGTGCGCGACGTGCCCTATGACCGACCGTTCACCACGATGGCGCCGTTCGCGATGTGCCACGCCTGCGCCAGCGAGTACTACGATCCCACCGACCGGCGCTTCCATGCCCAGCCGGTGTGTTGCCCGGCCTGCGGACCCCGACTGCGGCTGATCGACGCCGAGGGCACCGAGTTGCCCGGCGAGCCGCTGGCTGCGGCCGCGGCGCTGCTGAGGAGCGGGGCGGTGCTAGCGGTCAAGGGGCTCGGCGGCTTCCACGTCGCGGCGCTGGCCTCCGACGCGACCGCGACCGCCCTGTTGCGCGCGCGGAAGCATCGCGAGGACAAGCCGTTCGCCATCATGGTGGCTGACCTGGACACCGCCCACGAGCTCTGCGTGATCGACCCGGTGGGCGAGCGGGTGCTAACCGGACGGCGCCGGCCGGTGGTGCTGTTGCCGCGCCGCTCGCACGCCCCCGTCGCGCCGGCCGTCGCGCCCGGCAACCGCAGTCTGGGGCTGATGTTGCCCTACACCCCCCTGCATCACCTGCTGCTCCGCGACACCGCCGGGCCGATCGTGCTGACCAGCGGCAACGTCTCCGACGAGCCGATTGCCTACCAGGACGACGACGCGCGGGTGCGGCTGAGCGGGATCGCGGACGCCACGGTGACCCACGACCGGGCGATCCACATGCGCACCGACGACTCGGTGGTGCGGGTGTTCCGCGGCGCTGAGCTCCCGGTACGCCGCTCCCGCGGCTACGCACCCGAACCGCTGACGCTGGCTCGGCCGGTGCCACGGCCGATTCTCGGCTGCGGCGCTGAGCTCAAGAGCACCTTCTGCCTGGCTCGCGGGCAGCACGCCTTCATCTCCCATCACATTGGTGACCTGGAGAACTACGAGACCCTGCGCTCGTTCACCGAGGGCGTAAAACATTTCCGGCGGCTGTTCGACGTGAGACCCGAGGTGATCGCGCATGACCTGCACCCGGAGTACCTGTCCACCAAATACGCGCACGATCTCGCCGACACCGAACTCACCGACGCCGAACTCGTGGGAGTGCAGCACCACCACGCGCACATCGCGTCCTGCCTCGCCGACAACGGTGAGGTCGGCCCGGTGCTCGGCGTGGCCTTCGACGGCTTGGGGTACGGCAGCGACGGCACCTTGTGGGGCGGTGAGTTCCTGCTAGCTGATCTGGCCACCTACCAACGGCGGGCGCACCTAGTGCCGGTCCCCATGCCGGGCGGCACCGCGGCCATCCGGCACCCCTGGCGGATGGCCGCCGCCTACCTGGGTTCCGACGCCCCGGAGGAGTTGGCCAGGCGCCACGGCGAGCACTGGGACTCGGTGCTGGCGATGGCCTCCCGGCAGGTGAACGCCCCGCTGACCTCCAGCGCTGGGCGACTGTTCGACGCTGTCGCAGCGCTCCTGGGGATCCGTGACTCGATCAACTATGAGGGTCAGGCCGCGGTGGAACTCGAGCAGCGGGCCGACCTCACCGAGCAGGGAAGCTATCCGGCCGGAGTAACCGAAGGAACTGCGCTACAGCTGCACGGAGCGGACCTGGTGCACGCCGCACTAGCCGACCTGCGCACCGGGATACCCCCGGAGGTGATCGCCACCCGGTTCCATCACGGCCTCGCCGATGCGATCGTCCGGGTCTGCCGGATGCTGCGGGAGACCACCGGGGTGAGCGTGGCCGCCCTCTCCGGCGGGGTCTTCCAGAACGTGCTCCTGCTCGAGCGCACCGTGGCGGGTTTGGAGCGATCCGGTTTCCGGGTGCTCACCCACTCCCGGGTGCCCCCCAACGACGGCGGCATCAGCCTCGGCCAAGTCGCCATCGCCGCCGCATCCCTACATTCTGCGGACAGCTGCTAACAGCTGATCGAGCCGGCTCACTGCGATCGACTGTATCCGCCCAGGTCGGCTCCGGGGTTTGAGCAGCAACCGAACGGCCAGTGGCGGTAGCGAGGTCTTCGGGACTGGCGATACCGCCCTGGCTGTGCGGATGTGGTGCGGTGGTTCCGCTGGTTGATCAGGTGGCTGGTTTGTCGGCCAGCTCGATCTCGATGGCGAGCACGCCCAGGACTTCTTTCTCGGGGCCGTAGGTGGGGTAGCGCACTGGTGAGCTCGCGTAATCGACTGTAAGTGTGCGTATGCGGTGCTGGTCTGTCCTGGCGGCGGGTGTGGTCGTCGCCGGGGCAAGGCGGCAGATCGGCACCGGGATGAGTGGTCGTTGAGGTGTGCGCTGTCCTGCGAGCCGGCTCGGCCGGTAGCCGCAGGACATCCGGTAGCCGCAGGACATGCGGATGGCGTCGATCACCATCGCCGGCACACCCGCGTGATCTGCTCCGGCTGGCGCGTGGAGAAACCACGCGTCCACGCCGCGCACGTCCTCTTCCTCCGCGCAGGCCAAGATCATGGCATTCGGTCACGTAGTCCCACATGTTCGGAAGGTGTGCCTTGACAGCGTAGGGGTGGGGAGCCACCATGGGAACCATGGAAACTAAATCAGTTTCTCATGTTTCCTGGGGTGACGGGCAGCGTGCTGACGTGATCGTGGAGGCGGCCGGCCGGTTGTTCTTCGCGCCGGGTGTCGGGCGGGTGAGCATGGACGATCTCGCTCGTGAGCTCGGGATGAGCAAGAAGACGATCTACCGTCATTTCCCGGACAAGCGCAGCCTGCTGGCCGCGGTGCTGGATCGGCAGTTCGCGGCGGTGGAGCGCACGCTGGTGGCGGCGGCCGAGGACGCAGAAGGGCAGCCGTTCGGTGTGCGGGTACAGCGGTTTTTGATCGCGGCAGGCAGTGAGCTCGGGCGGATCGGCGCGGCTCAGCTGGCGACGGGGCGGGGCGATGCGATGCTGCGCTGGTACGTGGAGCAGCGTGTGGACGCGGTGGTCTACCGGCGGCTCGACGAGCTGTTCCGGGACGGGCACCGGCGGGGACTGCTGCCGGCGCCGCCTGAGCTGCTCAGTGAGATCACCCGCGGCGCGTTGGAGCGGCAGCTCACCTCGCAGTTGCCGCGCGAACTCGACTGGACCGCGGCCGATCTGCTGCGGGCGACCGTCGAGACCGTGCTCTACGGGGCGATCCGCTCAGCACACCCCGGCATCGACGATGAACAACTCCGGGCGGTCATGCCGACGGCCCGCGATGATGAGCAGGAGGTGGGCCCGTGACTGGGGCGACCGGCAGGGTGGCATTGGTGACCGGGGCCAGCAGCGGAATCGGTGCGGCCACCGCGCGCCTTCTGGCCGCGCGAGGGATGCGCGTGGTGGTC
>JAFAPC010000098.1 GCA_019247305.1 Pseudonocardiales bacterium | reverse complement strand
GCAGCATGCGGTGGTTTGGAACCTCCCCCTGCAGAGCGGTCCCGGAGGGCCCACCTCCATCACCAGCACAGCACCACACACGAAGACTCAGACCTTCACATCCGAACCTCCCTGCATGCTCGTGGCACACCACAAACAGCGATCATGCACTATCCACGCGTCCCATTACGCCTTCGTCGCCGGACTCGCGACCGCGATCGGCGCAGAATTCAGCACGCTCTTGCACGTCCCCATGGTGCAGGTCAACCAACTCGCCCAGGCGTCGGGACTATTCGGGCCAGTCGGAATCCTCGATGACCTGCACGAAATCGCGCCGCACGAAGCCGGGCACGAAGTGGGCGAGCACGTCGGCCTTGACATTGCCGAAGGTGGTGGCGGGCCGGTCCTTGATGCCCTCGGTGAATGCCCGCAGGATCTCCCGTTTGAAGTCAGGTCGCGGGTGAGCGCTGACCACGGCGTCGATGAGTGCCTTATCGAGGTCCGCGTAGCCGATGCCGAGCACGTCGGTTTCCACGCCGGCGGTGACCAGAGCGACCTCGGGCTCCAGGTGGTAGGGGATTTCTGGGGTGGTGTGCAGCGCGATACCCAGCCAGGTAAGGCGAATGCGGTCTTCGGGCAGGCTGTGCGCGGTGAGGAATCTGCGGGCCTCGTTCGCGCCGTCGATCTCGAAGCGCTGGTCGGTGCGCCGGTACTTCTCAGTGAGGCCGAGGTCGTGGAACATCGCACCGACGTAGAGCAGTTCCGGGTCGGCGGTCAGGCCGAGTCGGTTGCCCTGTAGCGAACCGAAGAGGAAAACCCGGCGTGAGTGGTGGAACAACAGCGTGCTGGCGGCGTCGCGGACCAGTTCGGTGGCCTCGCTGGCCAGCCGGCTGTCCGGAATGTCGATGCCGGCGATGCATTCAGTCATGGTGGCGGCCTCCTGGTTTGATCATTGCCGGATAAGTGCAGGCTACGGGGATATTGTTGACCAGTCTGGTGCGGGCGGCGTCGTCCATAACCTCGCGGACCAGGGTGCCGGCCTGACCCCAGTCGTCGTCTTCTCTTCGGCGTGCAGGGTGGAGGCGGCGTACACCATGTCCCCGCCGGCGGTCCAGCCGGCGGGCTCGCCGTAGCGGGCAATGTCGGCGCGCGGGCCGCCGTAGCAGCTGGGGACAGTCCAGAAGCGCTCCTGTCTCGCCGCGTGGAGTGCGCCGAAGAAGGCCTCACCGCGATCGTCGACCCGAAATCCCGCTGAGTCGTTGCGATGACACTCTGAATGCCACCGAGTTGACGGGGTTAGTGTGGCCGGTCCGGGGTTGCCGTACCGCAGAGAGAAGAGCGTTTAAGCGGGGCTGATCGTGGCGTCGCCCAGGGCGATATCCATCTGGACCTCGTTGTGGCTCACGTTGTCAGTGGGCAGGCACTTTAGCTCCAGCTGCGATGCGCCCTGTAAGTCTAGGTGAACCGTCTGCGACTGGCCGAGCACGATGTTGAGCGGCGAACCCAGCTGGGTCGAGCCGTCTTTGAAGAACGTGATGGCCATGGTATCGCCGATACCGTTGGTGGCGTCGTTGGGCACGCCGATCATGGCGTCCAGGAACGTGAACCCTGCAACGTTGTAGACGACGTTACCAGGGCCACTGACTACATAGCCGCAGGTGAAGCGGACGCTGTTCGGGTAGGTGGTGGTGCCGATCTGCACCGATCCGGTGGTGAAGTTCCCAATACTCCCGGCGGTTTGGACCGGCTTGATGGCGGAGAGGTTGGTGGGTCCCCCGGAGCTCGGTCCGCTGGGCGGCTGACTGCCGCCGGTGCTGGTCGGCTGGGTAGCACCGACCCCGGCCGTGGGCGGGGCCGCCGTCACCATCCTGACGGCGGTGATGGCCGCGGCCGGGGTCGCCCAGGGCGAGGCGGTGCCGTGGCCGGCTGCGGCACCAATTCCGAAGGTCACCACAATCGAGGCGACGACGGCGATAACTGCCATGACGGGTCTCCCACCTCTGCGGACGAGCGCCGCATCGCCTGAAGCCCACCCGGGCCGCCTGCTACCTTGCTCGATCATGGTTGGTTCCGGTCCTCCGTCGCGATCGTGTTGAGGGCTACACACCCGACGAGTGAGGCACGGGGCTCCTGCGGGTCAGTGTCCACTTCTAGGATCGATGCCAGTGACAGATTGAGTACATGCGGAGCGGTCTTTCACTCGGACGAGTGATACGCTATCCTCGTCAGGTAAGGGTATGTAACTTTTCGTATCTGATGAGGGACCGGCGTTGTGCGAGGTTGTCTACTACGGTGGTCTCGCCGCTGGGGCACGGGGAAAGGGCCGCGCCCAGCACGCGCACCACCGACACCGGGAGGTCCTGGGCCGCAGCCAGATCCCACGTCGCTGCCCCCAGCGCGGCCCAACCCGACCCGGCAATGGCAGGATGAAGCGGCAACGGAGCTGCGGGCATAGCCGATCGTGAAACGACCGTGGTCGGCCTTCCAGATTCGCGATGCCTGAGCGGGCAGCTGAGTTTCACTGCCGTTCATGTAAAAGTTAGAATTGCGCTGACAGTTTCGGGGTGGGTGGAGTGCTCGTAGTGGTGACCTGAGCTGCGAGGTCAGTCGGGTCGTGACTGATTGTTGTGGCAAGTCTTGTCATTTTTTGTTCATGTTACGTTTGTTTTGATCTTGTCTTGTCCGGGCGTCATGCTAATCTGCCATAGGCCTGCAAGGGATGGCTCATGAGTTTCTCGGTCATCGTTGTCGCGGTTGTGATGACCGCACTTGTGTTCGACTTCACTAACGGGTTCCACGACACGGCGAACGCGATGGCGACGTCGATCGCTACCGGAGCGTTGCGGCCCAGGGTGGCGGTGGTGGTCGCTGGAGTGCTCAACGTGGTCGGAGCGTTCCTGTCCATCGAGGTTGCTAAGACCATTTCCAGCGGCCTCGTCAACGAAACGAAGATCACCCCGGTGGTGATCTTTGGTGGCTTGATCGGCGCGATCCTGTGGAACCTCCTGACCTGGCTGTTCGGGCTTCCCTCCAGCTCATCGCACGCCTTGTTCGGTGGTCTGATCGGCGCGACCTGGGTGGCCGCGGGCGCCTCGGCCATCCAGTTCGGCTCGGTGGTCAGCAAGGTGCTGCTCCCGGCGGTGTTCTCACCGATCATCGCCGGGGTCGCCGGTCTGGCGGCCACCTATTTCGCCTACCGGATCACCGCGCGCGCCGCGACGGACACGATCGCCCACGGTTTCCGGCTCTCCCAGATCGTCTCGGCCTCGATGGTCGCGTTGGCTCACGGCAGCAACGACGGGCAGAAGACGATGGGGATCATTACCCTCACCCTGATCACCGCCGGCTCGCTGCCAGCGAGTGCCGGACCCCCGTTCTGGGTGATCCTCAGCTGCGGGCTCACCATCGGGTTGGGCACCGCCCTGGGTGGTTGGCGGATTATTCAGACCCTGGGCAAGCGGGTCAGTGAGATCCAGAGCCCGCAGGGTTTCGCCGCCGAGACCAGTAGCGCCGTGGCCATCCTCACCTCCGCCCACCTGGGCTTCGCGCTGTCCACCACGCACGTGTGCACCGGCTCGGTCTTCGGCGCCAGCGCTGGACGCCGGCTGGCGTCGGTGCGGTGGGGAGTGGCGGGGCAGATGGTGGTGGCCTGGGTGTTGACGTTGCCGAGCGCGGCGGTCGTCGGGGCGCTGTCGGCCTGGGTCGCGGGCACCGGCACCTTCGGCACTGTCCTGGTCGCCCTGGTCGCGCTCGCCGCGGGGGCGGGTATCTATGCCGCATCACGCCGTAAGCCCGTCACTGCCGAGAACGTCAACGACGTCCCGCCCGTGCTCGTCACCGCGAGTGTCTGACGCCGGGCCTGAGCCCGCACCGAGCCCGCAACGAGGAGGTCGTCACGATGCACATCGCCTGGGGTCCCCTGCTGGTCGTTTTCGTCGTCACATTCGGCGTGGCCGTGGCCGTGGTGGTGCTGGTGTCCTTCGGCTTGGTCGGGCTGTCCGCTCGTACCGTGTCTCCCGAGAGGCCACCCGCTCGGGTCAGTGCGCGAGCTGGTATGATCATCGCTGGGCTCTGCCTACTGGTGGCCGCCGCGATCACCGCCTTCGGTGTGTACATCATCGTTGGCTGAACCGCGCTGCGCGGGGAGAAGATTAGGCCTCGCCGTCGCGCGGATCAGCGGTGCTAATCCGTAGTTCCCCGAATGGCCCGACATGGATCAGGAGCCGTAACGTTTGGTGAGCGGCGAGGATAAGGGGTAGTTGCGCGCAGACGAGCGGTCGACACCGCGCCCGCAGCACGTAACTGCCCGGGTAGACCTGCACCCGCACGGTCGCGCCGTAGGAGAGGTCACCGATGTGGCGCCCGTCGAGGTCCAGACGGAATAGGCGGCCAGCGCCCGGGGACCAGAACCGCGGCCGGTGGATGATCAATTCGCCCGCGCGTTCCCCTGAGCAGCGCTGGCTGGTGACCGAGCCATCGTCGAATCCGGTCACGCTCGCGGTAGCGCTGGTGCCCCCGGTGATAGTGCGAAAAGGGAGGGGAAGCACGACGTGTCCTGGCGTGCGGCGTGAGAGAGGTATACCGGAGCCCGACGCGACGCTGGTTAGGTTCCTCCTTCATTTTACCTCTCTGGGTGCGAGCGAGCCAGTCAGCAGCGGCGGGGTTAATCCCGGGCCAGGTCGGTGAAGCGGCTGTAGTGGAGCTGGTGAGTGACGGTCACCGTCGTGGTCGGCCCGTTGCGGTGCTTGGCCAGGATCAGATCCGCCTCCCCCACCCGGGGGTCGTCCGGTTCCCACGCATCCGGCCGGTGGATCAGCATCACCAGATCCGCGTCCTGCTCAAGGCTCCCGGATTCACGCAGATCGGCCAGCATCGGTTTCTTGTCTGTTCGCTGCTCTGGACCGCGGTTGAGCTGAGAAATCGTCACCACGGGGACTTCGAGCTCCTTGGCCAGCAACTTGAGATGCCGGGAAAACTCGCTGACCTCCTGCTGGCGTGACTCGAACTTCTTGCCCGATGTCATCAACTGCATGTAGTCCACCACGATCAGGCGCAGATCGTGGCGCTGCTTGAGCCGCCGCGCCTTGGCCCGAATCTCCATCATCGTCATGTTCGGCGAGTCGTCGATGAACAGCGGAGCCTCGCTGATCTCACCCATCCGCCGGGCTAGCCGAGTCCAGTCGTCATCACTCATCCGGCCGGACCGCATATCCGACAGCCGGATCTTGGCCTCGGCGGACAGCAGCCGCATCACAATTTCGGTACGGCTCATCTCCAGCGAGAAAATCACGCTAGTCATGCCGTGGGCAACTGAGCAGGACCGGGCGAAATCCAACCCCAAGGTTGAATTGTGGGTAGGAATCATCGATTCCCCGGCCAGGTAGAGATGATCGTGGCTGTCCACCTGCACGCAGCGGACCGGCACAGACTGAACCGGTCGCACGTCAACGATGTAGCGGACACCCGACCGAGCCGCCGAATACCGCCGATGTTCTTTGTGCACCAGCCGCTTGCGCTCCAGCCGGAAGACGTCATCCTCGGTGCGGAAGGTGAGGGTGTACGAGGCAGCCACCGACTGAGCCGGTGATTCAACCACGGGGTGTTCGGTGCGTCCAGGTCCCTGCTGAGCGGAGATCCCGCACTGATAGCCGAGGCTGATCACTAGTTCGCGAACATCGCGGGCGAGCCGAGCAGTGGTGAGGGAGACCTGCACCACGCCGCCGGGTGCGACCGTGCCGGCGGTGTCGAGGAGACCGGCGAGCAGAGCCCGCCGTTGCGCCAGCGAGGCCCGCAGGTAGACCGACGGGATGTGCGCGTTCCCCAGCACACCGAGCACCCGCAGCCTCGCTGGGACAGTCCCGCCGCGCGGCTGCACCGAGCATCCCTCAGCCTCGACGTGCATGGCGATCTCAGGATCAGCGCTCCTGACGTCCGCAGCGTCGCTAGAGCCGCCAGCGAGCCACACCCCGAACGAGTAGGGCGGAATGAGCAGGGCGGCGTCAGGTAGGTCGAGTGGTGAGCAGGGGAGCACCGCATGATTAAGCCGCTGGCCTGCCGTGTGACACCGCAGCGTCGCGGCGATCTGCTCGGTGGTGCGCACCTCGGCGAGCGTCCGTTGGTTGCGATCACGGTGGTGGCCGGTCGCGTCCTCGTGCCCTGATCGGCGGGAGGCACGAGTCTCGGTCAGCCATTGGTGGTCTCTGTCAGCCACAATGATGGTGCCGTCGGAGAACTCGACCTCGTAGCAGGGTCGTGCGCTCATCACCTCGGTCGCCGCCACCACGGTCGTGGGGTGCCCATCCGCGCCGAGCAGCTGGTCACCGACGGTGACGTCGCCCATCGTCGTCCATCCGGTCGGGGTGGGCAGTGGGGTGTTCAGGGCGAGCGCCTTACCAATCCCGGGACGAGCCGCAACGATCACCATCTGGCCCGGATGGAGACCGTTGGTCACCGCGTCGAGATCTGCGAAACCGGTCGGGACACCCGAGGAGACGCCGCCCCGGGACGCGATCGCGTCGATCTCGTCCATGGTGGGCTGCAGCAGTTCCTCCAGCGCGACGTAGTCCTCGCTCATCCGTCGCTCGGTGACGTCATAGACCGCGGCCTGGGCCCGGTCCACCACCTCGTCCACGTCAGCGCCGTCGGCCCCGTGGTAGCCCAGCTGCACGATTCGGGTGCCGGCTTCCACCAGCCGCCGCAACACCGCCTTGCCCGCGACGATCTCGGCGTAATACCCGGCGTTGGCCGCCGTCGGCACGATCGAGATGAGCGTGTGCAGGTACGGCGCTCCACCCACCCGCAGCAGCTCACCGCGGCGTTCCAACTCGGAGGAGATCGTCACCGGGTCAGCCGGCTCACCGCGCCCGTACAGATCGAGAATGCAGTCGAAGAGGGCTTGATGGCCGGGCCGGTAGAAGTCGTCAGTCCGCAACACCTCAACCACGTTGGCGATCGCGTCCTTGGATAGCAGCATCCCGCCGAGCACCGACTGCTCGGCCGTGATGTCCTGCGGCGGCTGCCGGTCGAAGACCTGCCCACCGTCCTGCAAGCGCACCCCACGGTCATCCACCAGCGCCATGTTTGGGCACCTCCCCTTCCCCCACTGTCCGAGGCGTTGTCGAACATGTGTCCTACCCGATGGCACCGACAGAATTCGTTCGGACGAGCTCAGCGGCCCGTTCCGCACGGCGCCGGGTGACGGTAAGGCGGCCGGCAACGTGGAGCAAGCTCGGGCGCCCACGGTCTGGGGACAGCCTGGGGATGCCGGCCGGAGGCACCCTCCTCCGCCGCAGGCACAGCGGCGGACCACTGGGGATAACCTGGGGAAACTGTGCCGGAATTTCGCTATTTTTGCTGCTCAGGAGCCTGTGGGCGGATGTGGACAGAGGTTGTTGGCACCCAGCTCGGCGTGTCGGCGCCGTCCGCTACCGCACCGGCGTGTCGGCGCTCGACAGGTACGCTGCGGGTGCCCGGGTACCGGCTCGAAGGAGGATCATGATGGGCAAGCGGGAGGACAACCGATCAAGACCGGCAGCATCCGCCGCACAAGCCGCAGGGCAGCGGCACCCAGCAGCCGAGAGACCCGGACAAGCCGGAGGGGCGGCACCGCAAACCGGATGAGCGGAATGACACGTGAGTCCTGAGGATCTCACCGCGACCTTGTCTGCCGCCGGTGCGCTGCCGGAGCGCTGGGCCGCGGTTTTCCGCAAGGTGGATCGCGCCGGGTTCGTCCCCGCCCGAGTCTGGTTCGACGACGAGCACGGCCGCCCGCAGCCGTTGGATCGCGAAGGGGAGCCTGATCGCTGGCGAGCGGCAGTGTACTCCGACGAGCCGATCGTCACCCAGCTTGATGACGGGGCCACGGCGTGGCCGGCAACCAGCAACGCAGCGACCAGCTCGGCTTCCCAGCCCAGCATGGTGCTGTCCATGCTGGACGCTTTGCTAGACGAGGGGCACGTCCAGCATGGACACAAGGTGCTGGAAATCGGCACCGGAACGGGATACAACGCCGCGCTGCTCGCTCACCGCTTCGGTGAGGATCTGGTGACCAGCGTGGAAGTCGATCCCGTTCTCACCGAACACGCTCGCGCCAACCTCAAAGCCGCCGGCTATGCACCGACCGTGGTGTGCGCCGACGGCACCTTCGGCTGGCCGGGCACCGCCCCCTATGACCGGATCATCAGCACTGCGGCGGTCATTGCCGGCTGCCTGCCGTATGCGTGGGTCGAGCAAACCCGGCCAGGCGGGCTCATCCTCACTCCATGGGGAACGGCGTACCACAACGGTGCCCTCGTGCGCCTGTGCGTGCGTGGGGACGGCACCGCCACCGGAAAGGTGATCGGAAACGCGGCGTTTATGCGGCTGCGCGGGCAACGAACCCCATTCGGGCATGCTGCCCGGCTCGGCGACCTAGTGGACGCCTCCCCCACCGCCGTCGAATCCACCGCAGGCGTCCCACCCAGTGAGGTAGTCACCGGTGATGGCGCCTTCAGCGTCGGCCTGCACCTGCCGGACGTGCAATGCGGTATTTTTCCCGAAGCCGACGGCCGATATGAGGTGTTGCTCTACCACGTGGCCACCGAGTCAGCAGCCACCGTTCAGGTCACTCCCCCCGACAGCGCCGAGGGGCATCATCCTGTCCGCCAGCACGGACCCCGCAAACTATGGAGCGAAGCGGAGAACGCCCATCGCTGGTGGGTCGAACGTGACAAACCTGCCCGAAGCCGATTCGGCCTGACCATTACACCAACCGAACAGCGGCTGTGGCTCGACGAACCATCCACCACGGTCAGCCAGTGGTGACCGGATTACCGGCTCAGCCGGCGGCAGTGACTGTGAAGGGGAGAGTCACCGAGACTTCCGGGTGCAGCCGCACGGTCAGCTGGTAAGAACCGGTGGACTTGATAGGGCCGCCGAGGTCCACCGTCCGCTTATCCAAGGGCGGGCCGCCTGCGGAACGAATCGCGTCGATAACGTCCGCTGCGGTGACCGAGCCGAACAGCTTTCCCCCGGAGCGGGCAGCCTTGGCCGTCATGGACACGGTGCCCAGACCCGACAGCACCTCGGCGACCTCCCGAGCATGGTGAAGATCGCGGATCTGCCGGGCCTGCTGGGCCCGACGAAGATCGGCCACCTGTTTCTCGGCGCCCTTGGTAGCCGCGATGGCCAGCCGGCGGGGCAGCAGGTAGTTACGGGCATAGCCATCCTTGACCTGCACGAGGTCACCGGGCCCGCCGAGCGGGGGAACGTCAGCCGTGAGGATAATCTTCATGTGGTCGCCTTTTCCCGATGTCAGCGTGCGGTCGAGGTGTAGGGCAGCAGCGCAACTTCACGGGCGTTCTTCACCGCGATCGCGATATCGCGCTGATGCTGGCTGCAATTACCGCTGACCCGGCGAGCCCGGATCTTGCCGCGATCGGAGATGTACTTCCGCAGGAGCGTGGTGTCCTTGTAATCGATAGCGGTGTCCTTGTCCTTGCAAAAGATGCAGATTTTCTTCTTCGGTTTGCGCACCGGAGGCTTGGCCATGACTGGGTACTCCTGAGTGGGTCACGTCTGGGGGTCAGTAGTGTTCGAGACCAGACCGCCGGCTGAGCCGGCAATCCGGCTACCGCCGGCTGAGCCGGCAATCCGATTGATGATCTACAGTAAGGTGATCAGAACGGGGGTTCCTCGTCGTAACCGCCGGAGCCGGCCGGCGGAGCTGAGCTCCACGGGTCCTCAGCGGCCGGGCCAAAGGAACCCGAGGAGCCATACCCGCCGTTGCCCGACCCACCGCCTTGACGGGTAGCCTTGTTGACCTTGGCGGTGGCGTAGCGCAACGACGGGCCGACCTCGTCAACCTCCATCTCCATCACCGTGCGCTTCTCGCCTTCCCGCGTCTCGAACGAACGCTGACGCAGCCGCCCACTGACAATCACTCGCATGCCGCGGGTGAGCGACTCAGCGGTATTCTCCGCGGCTTGCCGCCAGATGTTGCACCGCAGGAAGAGTGCCTCGCCATCCTTCCACTCGCCGCTCTGGCGATCGAAGGTACGCGGGGTAGAGGCCACCGTGAAGTTAGCCACTGCCGCCCCGGAGGGGGTGAAGCGCAGCTCCGGGTCAGCGGTCAGGTTTCCCACCACGGTAATCACCGTCTCGCCGGCCACGTCAGTCCTTTCTCAGATCCCGTCGCAACACCTTGGTCCGCAGCACAGTCTCGCTGAGCGAGAGCTGTCGGTCGAGCTCAGCCACGGTGGCGGGGGTACAGGACATGTCCAGAACCGCGTAGATTCCCTCGGTGCGCTTGTTAATCTCGTACGAGAGCCGGCGCTTGCCCCAGACGTCGACCTTGTTGACGCTGCCACCTTGCGTCTTCACCACGCCGAGAAACTGGTCCAGCGATGGTGCCACGGTGCGCTCGTCAAGTTGGGGATCGAGGATGACCATCATCTCATAACGACGCATGAAGACCACTGACCTCCTGTGGACTCACTCGGCCGCGGACTCTCCGCGGCAGGAGGAAGCACTGCGGCGCGACAACACCCGGCGCAGCAACGGGCACGAGGATAGCAAAAGGCCGCCCCGCGAGGACAATCGCGGGGCGGCCTGGAGAAAATCGTGTCTCGTGGCGAGACTGGCGGATGCTCGGCGGGGCTAATCGGGTTCAGCGTCGCCCAAGAACCCAGCTGCGCAGCAGGGCGGCGGTGACGCCGGCCAGCATCAGCACCGCCATGAGGACCGGCAGGGTGATCTGCTCGACACCGTTGGCCGGCAACGCGGTCGCCCGCCCCGCAGCAGCGACATCGTTGGCCGCCGCACTCTGCTTTCCGAAGCCCAGCTTTGCCAATCCCGAACCGTTACTGACCTGGGGGGTGCCAAACAGGTCCGCCGTCAGCATGCCGGCCGACAGTCGCCCGAGGGCACCGGGGTGACCGATCGCCAGCAGGTCAGCGTAGTTGTACCGGGGGAACCCACTGCTGTAGCGGCCCAACGCGAAGGGGAAGTCACTCGGCATCACCGGCCCGGTGAACGGACCGACGGCCGGGGAGGCCAGGGCGGGTGCCGCAGTGGGTTGTGGCCGATCAGTCGGGGCGGCCGGCGCGGCTGAGGGGGCCGACCGTGGTGCCCCCGGCGACGGAGGCGCAGCGAGCCCCGGAACCGGCCCGATCGGGCCAGTAAGCGGAGCGGCGACCGGGGCGATGACCGCGACAACGGGGGCCAGCAGCGGTGACAGCGGTTCAGCAGTGATCTTGCATGCTGGAGCCAGCGGCCCCATCAGCTGGCGCAGCGCTGGCGTGGCGTCGAAGGTGCTCGACCCAGTGGCGGGCACCGCGCCGACGTCAAGAACCGGGCGATCTGCCTCTCGGACGCCGACTCGCTGCCCAGGATCACCACGCACCGTATCCCCACAGCCCCCCACCAGCATTGGGGTGGGAGCGTCCGCCAGCACGGTGGCGGTGGTGGACACTTTGGAGGGTGCGGCCAGGGCCGATACGACCCCTCCGAAGGTGCTCGCCGCGCACAGTAAGGTGGCTGCTCCGGCAACCGTGGTCACCCTCGCTCGTGTTCCCATAGGTGCCTCCGTGTCGCTCCGTACTGGGTTGTGTCGCTAGAGTAACGACCCTAGAGCCTCTCTGTGACGAGAACCAGTACTTTCAGCAGATCGTGGTTACGCTGTGCACTCACCGTGTACGGTACGAATACGGCAGCGGGTCGTAAAGGACCTCGCGAGGCGACCGGTGCACCTCTGGAGACCCGGGTCAGCGACGATGATCCCGTGAGGCCGGTTACGCAACGCAACGGCGCCTCGCGCAACGGCGCCTCGCGCAACGACCGCTCGGCGACGAGCACCTGATTCCGCGAGCGTCGGGGGCACCGTCCAGGACACCGCCGTGCGGGTCATCCTCGCCCCATATCCGGATCGGGTCGTGCTCAACTCGCCAGACATCCCGCAGCACCAGGGCTACCAGTAGCAGCACTGCCCCATCACGGACCACCACGGTGCCCAGGAACGGCTCGATGGGCAACCCCTTGTGCTCCGGACCGAGGTAATAGGCCATCCGCGGCACCCAGACCAGCGCATCAAGGGCCATCCAGGCCAGGAGTGGTTTCCACCGGGGGATCGCCAGTACCGCCAGCGGAACGAGCCACAACGAGTACTGCGGGCTCCACACCTTGTTGACGAGCAGAAACGCGCACACCACCAGCAAGCACACCTGGGCCAGCCGCGGCCGGCGCGGCGCCGCCCACACCAAGGCGCCGATCCCCGCGCAGACCAGCAGGAACAGCGTCGCGCTGACCAGATTGAGTGCCGTGGGGATCTGGCCGGGCCGCAGCACCCCGTCGAAACCGGGCCAACCGGTGAAGGTGGACACCACGGTGTACAGCGTGTCCGGGTCAGCCCCGCGCCGGCGCTGGAGACGGAAGAACTCCGCCCACCCTGAGGGGAACAGCACCATCACCGGCACGTTGACCGCCAGCCACGACAGCGCCGCCGCCGTGGTCGCCGCCAGCCCGGCGCGCAGCTGTCCGGCCCGCCAGCACAACAGCAGGATCGGGAACAACAGCAACAGCGGGTAGAACTTAGTGGCGCCGCCCAGGCCGAGCAGCACCCCAGCGAGCACCGGGCGTCGCCGGGCCCACGCCAGCAGCCCGGTGGTGGCCAGCGCGGTGGCCAGGGCATCGAAGTTGGTGAACGCGTGCACCACGACCAGCGGCGACACCGCGGCCAGCGCGCCGTCCCACGGTCGTCGCCGGGACAACCCCACCAGGGCCCAGACCGTCACCAACCACGCCGCGGTGAGCCCCAGTGCGCTGATGTCGAAATACACGACGGCGGGTGCCGCGCGGGGCAGCCACCCGTCCGCGTGGGAGTTCCCGATGGCAAGCCAGGTCTGCGCGAGCTTGGCGGCGACCCATTGGTACAGGCCCGTGAGCACCGGATACTCCATGTAGCGCACGTGCGCGCTGGGCTCGCCTGGGTTCTCGATCCACGAGGTGGCGTAGGGGAATCCGGCCAGCCCAGGCTGGTCCAGCCGCTCTGCGGTGTAGAGCGGCACGGTGTCCGAGTAGCACATCGCCCAGTACTGGCGGCCGTCGCGCCAGTCCACCTGCAAGACACCAGCACTGTCGCGGTAGGTCTGCAGACACGGCACCTTGAGCAGCCACCCCAACGCCAAGGTGATCGTCGCGAAGAGCACCACCACCCGCAGCGGAGTCCAGAACCAGTGCCGGCCCAGCACCGCATGCCGACCTAGCGGACCACCCACGATCCGGCTGGCCAGCGCCGGCACCGGATCGCTCCAGCTGGGCACCACCCGCTGTAGCAGCGCCGCCGGCTCAGCCTCCGCGCTCGTTGTCGTCCTCCTCGCCCGATGGCGGTCCGTCACAGAAGGGGAAGCGGAAGCACGTATCGCGTCGCGATCTGGTCGGCTTCGGCTTCATCGGAGGCTCGATCGGCATGCGCAGAAAACCCTCGATATCCGGTTCGAACGGCGCGGACGGTGCGGAGTGGTGCGGCTCCCGGGTGTGCACCGGTGGCGCCGTCGGCGGGGTCTCGATGGGTGGCGGGGCCGGACCAATCAGAGTGAACGGGGGGAAGGTCTCGATAGGGGCGCCCATCAAATAGGCGTTCATGAACCGCTGCCAGATCGCACCCGGCAGGCCCCGGCCGAAAATGTCGCTGCCGTTGACGTTCTTGATCGCCGAATTGGCCGGATCACCCACCCAGACCGCGGTGGAGATCGACGGGGTGTACCCGACCGTCCAGGCGGCGGAGTTCCTGCCGGTGTCGCCGCGCTGGTGGGTGCCGGTCTTCGCGGCTACCGGCCGCCCGCCGGCCAGCGGAATCTGCGAGCTGCGCGCGACGTCGGTCAGCGTCGCGGTGACATTACGAGCCAGCTTAGCGTTGTTCTCGGCGCTCACTCGGTCGAAGGCGGGGTACGGCTTGTCCGAGTGATGATAGTCGACGGTGCCACCGGCGTTGGTGTATTCGCGGACGAAGAAAGGCTCCCGCCGTATCCCATCGGCGGCAAAGGTGGCATAGGCGCTGGCCATGTCGATCGTGTGCACCGGGTACTGGCCGAGCGTGATACCCAGCCCAGGAGCCCCGCTGTCCGGCTCGGTCATGGCGCGCTTGCCGTTGATCTGCTCAGGGATTCCGGCTCGGATGGCGGCCTCCCGGATCGCCTGCGGTCCCACGTCCTGGGCCAGCCGCACGAAGGCGGTATTGACGGACTGGGTCATCGCATCGTGCAAGGTCAGCTTGGGGTAGTTGCGGCTTTCCGAGTTGGCGTAGGAATGACCGTCAATGACCACGGGAGAGTTCCCGTCGTAGAGGGAGTTCATCCCGATGCCGTGTTCCAGCGCGGCCAGCATGGTGAATGGTTTGAATGCCGATCCCGGGTTCCACGCCGGCCCACCGGCCAAGTCGAAGCCAGCGCCGTCCGACCCGCCGTAGTAAGCGATCACCGCCCCGGTGCGCGGATCGATCGCGACCAGCGCGGAGTGCAGGTTCTTCGGCTGCCCGCGCAGCTCGGTGAGCACGGCGTCCCGGGCCAGTTGCTGGGCGCGGGGATCGATGGTGGTGATGATCGCACCGCCGCCCACGGCCAGCTGCTCACGGCTGATGCCCTGCTTGTCCAGCTCCTCCAGCACCCGCTCGACAATGTGCGCCCGGTCATCGGTCGGTGCGCCGGGAGCCTGGCTCGGCGCCATCGTCTCCGGGTATCGCGCCGCCGCTCGATCGGACGGGGATAGCCAGCCCTTCTCGACCATCCCGTCCAGCACAAAGTTCCATCGGGACTGGGCCTGGGGGAGGTTTTTGGCCGGATCCAAGCGGGACGGGGACCGGATCGCGCCAGCCAGGACCGCCGCCTCGGCGACGGTCAGATTCTGCACGTTCTTTTCGAAGTAGGCCTGGCTGGCGGCCTGGATACCGTACGCCCCGCGACCGAAGTAGATCGTGTTGAGATAGTCCTCCAGGATCTGGTCCTTGGACTCCTGCTTGGTTATCTTGGCAGCGAGGATCATCTCGCGGAATTTCCGAAACATGGTGTACTCGTCGTGGCCGGTGGCCACCTTGATGTACTGTTGGGTGATGGTGGAGCCACCGCCATCACCACCGGTGAGCTGGTTCCAGGTAGCCCGCCCGATACCCATGACGTCGAATCCGGGATTGGACCGGAAACTGCGGTCCTCAGCGGCTAGTACCGCATTCTGCACATGCACCGGCACCTGCGCGAGACTGACCGGCAGCCGATTGCCCTCCGCCGGCACGTAACGGCCAATCTCCGTGCTCCCGTCGCTGGCCATAATCGTGGTGATCTGTTTGCGCTGCGCCGCCAGCACCGCGGGAGAGGGGACGGAGAAAAACAGCCAACCCGCAAAGAACGCCAGCACCGGCAGCAGAATTCCCAGTAGCAGGCCCGCCAGGGCAATCGTGGGCGCCCATCGCCAGCGGGTGGACCACCGTGGCTCGCCCGCAGCGGTCGGAAGTGAGCCGGGGAGGCCGCCGGCATATCCATCGCCGTCCTGACCGCCCGACCAACCACGGGGGCCGACCGGCGGACGTCCCAGGGCCGGCCCAGCCGGCGGACGCCGAATGACCGGCTCGACCGGTGGACGCTCGATGGACGGCTCGGCTGGCGGTGCTCGGTGAGTGAGCAGGGTGGGCTCGCCCCAGACTGCACCTGGCCGCGCGACCGTCCGCTGCGGTGGTTGAGGTGGTTGAGGCTGCCGCGATCGGGCTTGGGCGAATCGCTCCGGAGGGTAGCTCTCACTTCGCTGATCGCTCACGCCTTGTCCTCCCAGAACCGGTGCTCAGGTCGCGAGGGGTTCGCCCAGGGCACAGCTGTGCTGGGGATACGCATCACCGGCCGAGCCGGCAACCAGGTCCCCGCCCCAGCGCGGGGTTACTCCGCTGCGGTCCTCCGGCGGGGCCGCTTGCCGCCCACACCGCTAGTTCCCAGGACGTATGACTGCACGAGGTGGTTCCAGTTGCACGTCCGGCACACCTCGACGACGTGCACGCAGAACTCCTCATAGAGCGTCGCCAGCCGGTTCAGCTCGTCGGTGCTCCGGGCGGAGCCAGCCGCATGCTTGAGCTCGTCACCGTACACCCAGGAGACCAGGGTGAGGGGCTCCTTACGACACACGGGGCAGGTGATCGAGCTGGGCTCACCGTGGAACTTCGCCGCTTGCAGCAGGTACGGGGTCGCGTCGCAGACCTCGGTCAGGCCAACCCGGCCGGCGTAGACCTCCGCGAGCAGCGCACGTCGCCGCAACGCGTAGTCCACCATCTGCCGCCTGGTCCGCACTCTCAACAGCGTACGCAACCGTTACCTGATCTACGCTCGGGCGTTCGGGCGGCATATCGCGCGGGAGATGTATCGGCGCGATATAGTCCGGTTGTCTGTCGCAGCGCCGGGTTAGGAGGTGCCGAGTGCTGGAGCTAGCGGTCCTCGGTGTCCTGCACGACGCTCCGATGCACGGCTATGAGCTGCGTAAACGTCTCACCGGTCTGCTCGGGGCGTTCCGCGCCTACTCGTTTGGGTCGCTGTATCCCACGCTACGTCGGTTGCAGCGCTCCGGTTTCATCGTGGAGGACAACAGCCCGGCGGTAGTAGAGGACCTGCGCGAGCGCCGGGGCGCGGGCTGGGCCTACCGAAGCCGGCGGGTGTACCGGCTCACCGCTGACGGCAAGGAGCGCTTCGCCACCTTGCTGGCCGACGCCGGCCCGCAGACCTGGGACGACCACGGGTTCGGAGTGCATCTGGCGTTTTTCTCGCGGACACCGGCCGAGGTGAGAATGCGCATCCTGGAGGGACGGCGACGCCGGGTCGAGGAACGTCGAGAGGGGCTGCGCGCCGCACTCGCCCGAACCGGCGACCAGATCGACCGGTACACCCTTGAGCTGCACCGGATGGGTCTGGAAACCAGTGAGCGCGAGGTGCGCTGGCTCAATGAACTGATCGCCCATGAGCGGGCACATCCCGAACCATCACACGATGACACCGAAAGGGCGGACCATGACTGAAGGCCGCGACGCCGGTTCCGGTATCCGGGTCGCCATTGTGGGCGTCGGCAACTGCGCCGCCTCCCTGGTACAGGGCGTGCATTACTATCGCGATGCCGACCCCACAACCCGAGTGCCTGGCCTGATGCACGTGCAGTTCGGCGACTATCACGTCGGTGATCTGCGGTTCGCCGCCGCGTTCGACGTCGATGCCAAGAAAGTTGGGCGAGATTTGTCCGAGGCCATCGTCGCCAGCGAGAACAACACCATCTCGATCTGCGACGTGCCACCGCTGGGAGTCACGGTGTACCGCGGGCACACGATGGACGGTCTGGGCGAATACTACCGGGAGATCATCACCGAGTCCGATGAGAAGCCGGTGAACGTGGTCGACGCATTGCGCGAGTCCGGAGCCGATGTCTTGGTGTCGTATCTGCCGGTGGGCTCAGAGGACGCGGACCGCTTCTATGCGCAGTGCGCATTAGATGCCGGCGTCGCGTTCGTCAACGCCCTTCCAGTGTTTATCGCCTCCGATCCGGAGTGGGCCCGCAAGTTCACCCGCGCTGGGGTACCGATCATCGGTGACGACATCAAGTCCCAAGTCGGTGCGACGATCACTCACCGGGTGCTGGCCAAATTGTTCGAAGACCGCGGGGTGGAGCTGGTGCGCACCTATCAGCTCAACTTCGGCGGCAACATGGACTTCATGAATATGCTGGAGCGCAAGCGGCTCGTGTCGAAGAAAATCTCCAAGACGCAGTCGGTGACGTCCCAGGTGCCGCATGAGATGGAGAAGGCGGCGGTGCATATCGGGCCGTCAGACCACGTGCCGTGGCTGGATGACCGCAAGTGGGCCTACGTGCGGCTGGAGGGTCGGGCTTTCGGGGGAGTGCCGCTGAACATGGAGTACAAACTCGAAGTCTGGGACTCGCCCAACTCCGCAGGCGTGATCATCGACGCGATCCGCGCAGCGAAGATCGCAAAAGACCGGGGCATCGGCGGCCCGATCATCTCCGCGTCGTCGTATTTCATGAAGTCACCGCCCGAGCAATGCTCCGACTCCGACGCCTACGCCGCGGTAGAGGCATTCATCCGCGGCGACGTGGACCGGTGACTGGCACCAGCGTAGCGATGTCAGCGATCACGTGGTTACCCTCGCGCGTAGGCACCGTGGAGGGAACCCGCTGAGGGTCACCTCCGGGTGCGGCGACATCGAACGGAAGAATAGGAAGAGGGCAGGCATGGGGGCAGACGGGCGGGCGCGTTTCGCCGAGCAGGTGGCCACGCTGCGAGAGCAGGCGGGTCTGTCGCTGGCTGAGGTCGCCGGGGTGGCGCACGTGGCCCGTGCGCACGTTCATAACATTGAGCACGGCCGCCGTTGGCCCAGCCAGGGTGTGGTCAAAGCGTTAGACCACGCTCTGAATGCGGGGGGAGCCCTGCTGGCCACCTGGGAGGCGGCTGATGCCCTCCCGAACACCGCCGCGGCGCCCGCCAACCCGGAAGATCGGGAACGGGTAGCGCTGGCCGTGCGTCACCCTCGACGGGTCGATGCCGCCACGGTCGGCGCGCTCGCCGACGTGCTGGCCGCTAACCGCCGCCTGGAGGACCGGATCGGGTCCGCCGCCGTGCTGCCGGGTGTCCGCAACGACCGTGCGCTGGTTTGCAATTTGCTGGCCGATGCCCGCGGCCCGGTCCGGGATCAGGTCGGCGTCCTGGCCGGGGAGCTGCATAATTATCTCGGCTGGCTGCTCACCCAGACCGGGCACTCCGAGCAGGCCCAGCGCGAACTGGACGCGGCGCTGGCGCTGGGAGTGGAGTTCGACGACCCAGACCTGACGTCGTTGGCACTCTTCCACAAGGCCCACTTGGCGTGGGTGCTGGACGATCCGCACGGGGTGATCGCGCTATCCCTGGCTGCGAGCCGTGACCAGCGGGTGTCCATCGTCCAGCACGCCGAGAACGCCTACTACGACGCCCGTGGGTGGGCGATGGTCGGCGAACGTGCTGAGATGGACCGCGCCCTGCGACGCGCTGATGAGTTCGCCGAACGCGCTGTCGCCCGGCAAGCTGACACACCGTCGAACCTATACTGGTGCCATTCTGGGTATTTCACCCTGGAGCGGGCCTCCGCCTGGCACGCCCTGAAAGACCCCCGCGTCGCCCAGCGGGCGGCCACCGACCTGACCACCGGACTCCGCGACCTGCCGGAGGTTGAGCGTGACTCCGAGTGGGCCGCGATCTACCATGTGCGCGCCGCCGAGGCGTTCACCACCGCTAGGCAGGCCGAGTTCGCCCTCGCCCACGCCCGCCAGGCGCTGGTCGTCTGTCGCACCACCCGATCGACCCGGCTGGCTGGCGCTCTCCAGCGCGCCCAGACCCAGATGCGACAGGCCTGGCCCACCCATGCGCCCATCCGCGACCTAGGAGACGAACTACGCTCGCTCACCGGCGCCCGCTGAACCCTGGTCGGCCCTCCGACGGGACCGCCTATCGGGGCCAATCGTGGCAGCGGTGCGTATCCGTGGCGAACAGCCTGCCCGGCTTCCGCAGCCGACTCCACCGGCTCGATGCAGACGCTGAACGCGATCTGGCCGTTGGCGATTTCTGTGGGTGTCATCCTCCGCGATGTGCGCAGGCTGTTTCAAGCTCGTATAAGTGACCCGACCCAGGGAGACGCGGACGCACCCTCCGACCCCAGCCCCCGTCCGGTCTTATGGATGCTTGTGCACCTTCAGAACCGCCTCCACACGGTCTTATGGATGCTTGTGCACCTGAGTGAGCTGCCCGGGCCGGGGCACCGGGAATCATGAGCAGCTCTGCAGACCCCCCACGAACCCACGTCATTTTGAAACGACCGTGGCGGTGGGGGTGAGGTCGTGTGGGGTCTTGCGTAGGAACGAATAGGACTACGTCCTGCTCGTTGATTTCATAGGTCATCGGCAGGAGATGATCGCTGATTTCCTGCCATACAGTGAGGGCTGTACCGCGGTCGGTGCACACGTGAGGTCGAGCCTCAACAAGAGCAAGAACTCCTCCCGTAGACTGTGGCGCGCCGCAGACCGGACACGGTGGTTCGCCCCCGTACGGCGCGATATGGGTGACAAGCTCGGGGAACAGCGCAGTCGTTTCCGAGCGGACCTGAGACACCCGTCTGGTGGTTTCGCTGGGTAGAGCGGCACACTGTTCCAGGCGATGCCGCACAACATCGGACAGCGGCGTCACCAGCATGGCCTCACCTCGCGCTTCGTCGTCATGAGCGACACAACGGGTTGCATGCTGCCCGCATGAAGTGACCCTGGTAGAGCAACCGTGCTTTTCAGCGAGGCCGTGACGTTCTCATCGAGACGGACCGCCAGATTCCTGGATAGCTTCACGGCGCGGTCTCGCACGTCGCCGTGATCCTCGTAGTAGACATGCACGCCACGCCCACCGCTTGCCACTATATCAACGGGTGTCTCGCCGAGCTGTTCCACGAGAGAACGACACTCCGCACCGGAATAACGCGTGCAGAAGGGGCGCACCGCCGCGCTCGTCGATATCTGGCAGGCGTGCCGTGCCTGATGGAGGCGGTCACCGTCGATGTCGATTGGCACAAGACCGCCCAGCGGGGTAACCCTGCTTCCCCGGGCGATGAGATCCCTCGGTGTCGCAAAGCGCTGTGGCGTCCACAGGATCCGCGCAGGAGGCTCAGGAAGGCGACCGGCAAGTCGTAGCACTGTGTCCGCGGAATAAATCCGCGTGCGTTGCTGCCCAATAACGAACCGGCCCCGGCCGGTGGGTCGGATGAGTACGAACCGCACGTGGTGGCGGCCGCTCGCCACGGCAGCACGAGTCCACGCGGGCACCATCCGAGGCCACCACGTGCAGTATCAATCGCGAATAGCGTCAAGGTCGGGACAGAAGAGTACAAGCTCGACAGAGGGAGCATTACTCTCGGCGAGCCGCCTGCCTGCTTCGGCCGAAATACCGGGAACAACCAGCACAATATGCTGGAAGCCAATTCCACGGTACTTTGCGATGATCCAGTCAGTGTCGGCATCGCTGAGTGAATGGGCCTTGATCTCAACAGGAACCGCTTTCCGCCCCCGGACAACGAGAGCGTCCAACTCGTGTCTCGTGGCGAGACTCCCACGAAGCCCCCATCGAACGTTGACGAATACCGGACCAGGAAAAATCCGCGCTACGTGGTGCTGAGCCGCGCGCTCGTAGAACCGCGGCTCATAGAGTGGCCCACCATGGCTCACCGGTCGATGACCTCGAAACTGATCCACGCCACCGGATAACCTTTCGCAAGCTCCTTAGCGAACCAACGGGTGTATTCCACCACAAACTCTTTACAGCTCCGGTCAGACCAGCCATAACCAATCCGTGCCAGATCCTCGACGGTCACGCTCCCAAATGGGCGCACGGTGACATCGGTGATGCGAGCGGTGGCAAAAACAGTCGGCGCGCCGAAACGTGGCCCGTAGGTCAACGAGGCTTGCCCGACTTTCTCGAGCCGCTCGATCCACGAAGGGCTCCGAGGACGAGGCTCCAGCGTTTTCCGTCCAGCAAGGATATCCTCCACCGCGTCCTTGAAGAACTTAATAGCGGGCAGGACCGCCCGCGGCACCCAGGCGCCCGCACCCGGCAACGCGGCAGACGGCCTCGGCGCAGAGGACGGGCCCATCGCAGGCGAGCCTCCGCGGTCAAGAGGTCCGAGCATTGATTCGCGCACGCCAAGAAACTGATCGTTCATTGGCCTCTCGCACACGGCACGACACCCTAGGGGCGAGATCCGCGAGGACGATATCCACAGTCTGTGCACAAATGGAATACAGACTGTGACAAAGGGCTCCGATGTGAGGCACCCGGAACCAGACTTCAGCCCTCCTTGTAACCATGCCGACCTCAGGGCTCACCCATGTGACACAACACCTCCCCGAACGGGCCGTTTTGACAAGCCGAGTCAGTAGCCGAGGCCGATGGTCCGGGACGAGCTTGTCAACTAGATGCCCGAGCGGGTCAATGCTGACGGCACCGGGCGGTGACGGCGCGCTCGGCCGCCCCGCCTTCCCGCGGGCGCTGTGCCCGGCCGGTCAACTGGGCCGGATCGGGCATATCGGGCATATGCTGGCGCGGGTGTACCCGCTGCCCCTCACCAACGCCGCCGCCGCGGTCCCGTTCTGGATAATCTTCGTCGGCTTCTACCTCGCGGGGGTGGTCACGCAGCTGCGCAGCCGCCGCAACCGCGGCGGCACGGAGGTCGACCGCCACAGCATGTCGCTGGCCGTTGTCTGCCTCGCCGTCGCGTTCACTGTCGCGTTCCTCCTCGCGTCCTGGGTGCCCGCAGCGGCGATTGGCGGCCTCCGGTGGCCCGTGTTTGTCGCCGGGCTGGTCATGATGGGCGCCGGGATTGGGCTGCGGCAGTGGGCAATCGCGTGTCTGGGCCGGTTTTTCACCACCAACGTGCGCATCCACGGCGACGAGCACGGCGGGCACACGGTGGTCGACACCGGCCCGTACCGGTGGGCGCGTCACCCCTCCTACACCGGTACCCTGGCTACCATCTTCGGCATCGGGCTGGCCCTGGGTAACTGGGCCACTCTCGCGGTTCTGACCATCGTGCCCACCGCGGCATTTCTGTTCCGCATCCGCATCGAAGAGGCTGCCCTGCTCGCCGGTCTCGGCGAGCCCTACCGCCGCTATACCGCCACCGTCCGCGCCCGGCTGATCCCCGGCCTGTGGTAACTCGCCCGTATGCCGGTGACCGGGCGGTGCTGCGCGCGCGTCCGCCGGCAGCCACCACCGTCATTCCATCGCGCGGCCCGCATCGAGGGCAGACTCGGAGTCAGGAGAGAAGTAACAGGGAGTCCCATCGGGTGGGGACCGGTGGCGCTGGGAGCTGTCCATGATCTGCGAGGGTGAGGGCGATGCCGGCGGATCCGGTGAGCAGGCCGGGTTCATCGGAGGGCACGCCGTGGTGGAGGTGCCGGAAGGCGAAGGTGAGGTGCGGGTTGAACGCGTCGGCGACGGCGGCTGCCGCGCGCTCACCGGTGCCAGCGTGGCTGGTCGTCGCGCTCTGCAGGACCCCGGCGTACCCGTGACACACGGTCGGTCCATCAACGTCCCAGAGATGCGCGGGGCGGTCGGCGAGGGATGAGATGGCGGCGTGGCCGGCCGTGGTCAGCTGGGAATCGGCGAGCGCGCTGCCGGCGAGGATGAGGGCACGGCCGATTCCGGGGGCGCCGTAGCACCAGCCGTCGCGTCGTCCGGCACTCGGCGTTGCGGTGTCGCGGTCCAGGTCCTCGCCCGTGAGGTAGGGGGCCCAGCTGGGCGCGCCCTCCGTGCGCCAGCGCAGCAGCCAGTGCGCCGCGCTCTGGAGTGCTGCGCGCTGCCCCGCGACAGACCACCCGGCCGCGTGCGCCGTCGCGAGCAGGGCCAGGGGTCCGGCGATGCCGTGGGCCATTCCGGTGGTCGCCGCCCCGGAGCGGTGGACGCTCCCCGCGGGGTCAGGCAGGTACGCCGAGCCGATGATCAGCGATGCCGCCAGTCCTCCGGGGCTGCCGAAGATACCCGCAGCGCCGCGGTAAGGACCTGGGTTCTGCGCGGCCGCAGCCCAGTGGCGCAGGGCTGCCTGCGCGAACACGGGGTCCACGGTGGCCAGGCGGGCGTGTAGCAGCGCGGTCCCCGCCAGCCCGCTCAGGGATCCTCCGGGGGACAGCGGCCAGGATCTCTTCAGCGTTCAGCAGCCGTTCGGCGGTCACCAGCGCTTGCTGCCGACTGATGTTAATCATGATGGGGTGGCGAGGAGGTCGGCGGCCAGCGCCCGGACTATCCGTTCAGACCGCAGGTCGCCGAACAGCCGGTTGAGGTGCAGGTGGATCAGTGACGATGTGCAGTCGGCCCGCCGCGCCGGATCGAGGAGGTCTCGGTAGGTAGCGAGGACGTCGCGCCGGGCGCTCCAGGCCGAACGGATCCCGCCGAGATCTGGGCCGGCGGTGATCTGACCCCGGGCCGCCCGGACCTGCGGGCGCAGGTCCAGCATCTGGCGGCGGGCAGTGCGGTCCAGAGGGCCGCCGTTCAGCGCCGCCTGGTAGGCGTCGGTCATGGGGCGGGCGATGGCGGCGGCCGACAGCGCGGCGATAATCAGCCGTTGATCTCTGTCGCTGACGCTTGCCAGGATCGCCAGGGCGAGTGAGCTGTCAGCGGCGAAGACCTGCTCGGCGGCGCCGATCGCGGCCGCTCCGCCGTAGCGTTCGATCTCCTGGTCATACGGTTCCACAGTGAACCCACCCGAGCACCGCTGCCGAATCATCTCCCGGCCCCATGTGCAGAAGGCGGGCAGGACCCGGCTGCCCAGGGTGGCAGGGTCACCGCAGAAGCGGGCACGGATGTGCGGCCCGTTCTCGGGGGTGTGGTAGCGCAGCCAGAACCAAATGTCGTAGTGCCCGGCCAGGTCGCCCGCGAGGGTGGCGAGGCCGGGCAGGAGTAGTTCGCCGGCGGGGGTGCGGATCGCCAGGGACAGCCACCACCCACCGGGCAGGTACAGGCCCGTGTCGCGAGCGCGCACCACAGCGCGGCGCACCGGCGGTGGCACAGTCTCCCGCCGCGCCAGCGGCACGACCAGCTCCAGCAGATGACGGCCAGCGGGGCCGGGCAGCACGGCCTGGATGGCGCCCGGACCGCCGGGAGGCTCGGTCACCGCCGCCACGCCACGGCCGGCGTAGCGGCGCAGCAGCTCTCGGTCATCTGCACGGCGCAGGTCCAGCGGCAGGGAGCGGTCGCCGTCGTCAACGACGATAAGGTCAGGCGGGGCTGGGACCGTCTCGGCCCGCCACCTTGTCAGGGCAACTGACCAGGCGGCCTGATCGTGTGTCATACGGGTCAGCGTCGGCGGTAGGACCCACCGGGCCGAGGCGAGGATGGTCCGTCGGTACCGGACGCGCGGGGTGAACGGGCCGCCGCCGGCTGGTTCCCATGACCAGCCGTGCAGGGGGCGGCAGCCTGTGCGGCCGACGAGCTGCAGGAACCGGGCGAGCGGTGGTAGCAGGTGGGACGTTAGTCGCGAGTACAGGACGGGGATGACCTGCCGGTCCTGGCTGAACGACCACAAGATCAGGCGGTGGCCGTCGGAGACCAGCGACAGGTCATCGAGCGGCAAATCGCCTGGTTCGGCAGGCACTCCCACCGGGATACGCTGCGGCGTGAGCCCAGTCGGCGGGGCCAGCGTCAGGCCTTCCGCGACACGGGGACGCGCGACGACTTCGGCGACCAGCCCTGCGTCGTCGCAGTCCTGCCCCGCAATGTGGAGAAGCCCGGTGAACCGGCCCAGTGCCGTCCCGGCCTCTGGAGACCCACCGGGGCACACGGCCAGCCGCAGCCGCCCAGCGGCGAGGTCCTCCGGGGTGGCGGCGATGACCCGGACACACATCTCTGCTGTGCGGGGCGGCGGAAGGCCGGGCTGGCCGCCCGTCAGCTCGGTGAGGTCGGCGTCATCGAGCACGACCTCGACGCCGCCGTTCGCGGTGGCGCGGCCAAGCAGCGAGGCGAGCACCTTAGTCCGCCGGTCCGGCAGGTCAACCGGGTCACGATCGGGGGTGGCCGCGTCGATACCGAGGCCGATGGCCGGGTCGGTGACATCCAGCAGCGGGACGTATCGGTGTATGCCGTAGCGTTCCAGGAACCGCTCGTGGTAACGGGTCAGCGGCCCTTGACCGCAACCGGCCCGCCACAGCACGCCCGCCGCCGTGGCTACCTCACCGGCCAGCGCGGCAGGCAGCACGACGTGCGCATCAGCGACGGCGTCAGCGGTCAGGGGGCGTTCGCAGAAACTGATCTGATCAACCAGGTTCCTAGCCTCCATCAGCGTGTCCAGCCGGACTGGATCGCCGGGGCGGTACCGGTCGGCGTCCGCCAGCAGCCTGCGCAGCCTGGTCAAAGACGTCCGCAGCCGATGGCCGGGGGTGAGTTTGTCAACCAGATGCCCGAGCGGGTCAACGGTGAGGTCACCGGGTAGCAGGTCGGTCAGCAGGAAGGCGTCCCGGACCAGTTCGGTGAGCATGGCGCGGACGAGGGGGTCGGGGACCTTCCAGCGCTCGACGACCTTCGCGGGTATCTGGCTGGCGCTCGCCCCAGCGGCGCAGAGGCTCATGATGAGCGCGGTGGCCTCCGTAGCCCGGACTGACACACGCTGTGGCCTGGCGCCGCTGCTGGCCGGCCGCTCATGTTCCAGGCGCGGGCCACGATGAGTGACCAGGTTGCTCGTGGTGAGCCTCAGCGCTGACAGCACGGCCGGGTCGGTCAGGATCTGATCGCGCACAGCCGCCAACCACGCCGCACTCGGGTTGGTGCGGGCACGGTGCCCAGCGCCCAGCCGAAGGCTTGGGGTTTCGCCCTGGCCAGTGAACCGGGCAAGGGCGACACCGGCGAAGACCAGGTGCGGGACCGGCCGCCACTGTGCCCGGATTTCGTAGCCGCGGCGGGTGATCGCCAGTCGACTGCGGTCGCGCCCAGGGAGGTCCGCCTCGGGGTCGAGCTGGCGGGAGGCCAGGAACATTCCTTCCGCTAACAGCGCGTCACCCCTGGGACTCCTCTCCTGGGAGTCGGCAGCGGGCAGCAGCGGGATACGGGCCAGAACCGGAAAAGGCGAACGGGCAGAGAACGGAGAACGTGTCACAGCTCCTCCTGCCGACGTGGTCAGGTGAGGCGGCCTGGCGCGGGGCACGCGTGTCTCAACGGCCGTGACCGATGCCCGGCGGTGGCCTTTCGCAGGTGGAAGGCCGGGAACAGCCGTTGTCTGTGCACTCGGCGGAGCAGGGATAGCCGGTCAGGTCCTCGGCGGGTTCCGCACGCCGGTCGAGGTTAAACAAGTCGGCAATCGCGGCATCGAGGACGACAGCAGTATCGGGGGGCATAGCATTCTCCCTCCATTCCGTTGATGAGTCTCATTTATCGGGGGATAAAGTCCGGACGATCACCCGGATATGAAGCTTGGCGGCCGTCAGGAGCGTGCCGGTGCCCGGGGAGGGGACTGGCGAACCGGAGGGATAGACCTCGATGTGCGTGGCCAGCGTTCGGCCGGTGTCCCAGGCTCGGATCCGCTCGGCGGTTCGGCGGGCCAGCTTCTCGCTAGCAGGTCCGTAGGCGCAGACTCCCAGCTCGTAGCTGCTGGCCTCGCCTTCCGGGCGTTTCGTGAGGTAGGCGAGGGTCTCGCCCTCCAGCAACGCCATACTCCCGTAAGCCAGCGCGGGAGCGACGAGCCCATGATCAGGGGAGCGGATCAGCAGCCGGCACAGGCCATCCGGCTCGGCTAGCCAGTAGTCCAGATTCCCGAAACCCGTTCCCTTTTCCTGGCTAGTAACCATCACCCCCGTCCACAACTGCACCGAGGACCCACCAAGAGCGCGGCGCAGGGCATCGGCGTCGGCAGGCTGCCCATCATCGACCCGCAGGATCAGCTTTCCGTCGGAGTCGAGCCGGATGTTGCGCTCCGGCTGATGACCAGCACCCCGCAGCGGAATAAACCCATCGTTCTCCACGGATACGCTGCGCCAGCACACCCCGTGGCGTTCCAGCGCGACCGACCGAGTCAACCCCCGAATGCGCAGCGGAACGACAATCCGCCCGCCCGGGGTGAGTTGCTCCAGCCACGCCGGCGGGATGTCCCACGAACCCGCGGTCACGATAATCCGGTCAAAGGGCGCGGCAGCCGGGTAACCGTCCGCGCCATCGCCGCAGATCACCTGCACCCTGCCATATCCGGCGGCGGTCAGGTTCCGGCGCGCGCCCTCGGCCACATCTGGGTCGATGTCGAGCGTGGTCACCTCGCCCTCCGGACCGGCAAGGCGAGCCAGCAGCGCCGCGTTGTACCCGGTCCCGGCACCGATCTCCAGCACGCGATGCCCCGGACGCACCTCCAGCTGCTGCAGCATCCCGGCCACCGTCCCCGTCGACGACGCCGAGCTGAGCGCCACCCCTTCCGCATCCCGATGCGTCACGATGTTGGCGTGGGAGTACGCCTCCTCGATGGGGACACCGGGCAGAAACACGTGTCGCGGCACGGTACGCATGGCGTTCTCGACCGCCGGGACGCGGAACGGCTCCCACTCGCCCAGCTCATCGACCAGCTTGCCCCGAAGCTCGGCCGCGAGATCAGTGACCGTGCTGGTTTCCTTGATCATCTCACCTCCTGCGTCCTGCTGTCCAGCAGTGAGAAACCCCACGTGTTGTCGGTGCGGCGTCCCTGGACTGCCATCCGGCCGGCCTCGTGTTCGCCGTGTCGGCGAGGTGGTTCGATGCTCATCTCCTGCTCGCTGGGTCGTATCGCCCCGGGCTTTCCGAGGCTCACCCACGTTACTCTGTATTCATGCGATCAACAAGTATAGATTTCGCATGCTTGCGCATCTACGGTAGGTGACGTCATAGTTCTCGCATAGGCCTACGTCTGACAGGAGGTTCGCCATGCGGTTGCAGCTGCTTGCCAAGGACATCCAGAGCGGGGAGAAGAACTGCCCCGGCGTGAGCGATGATCTCGACGGCGACGAGTTCGTCCTCGTCGGCCCTACCGTCGATCTCTCCCTGGTGGACAACGTTCTCCCAGGTGAGGGTGCTGTGCGCATCAAACGCGAGGTGGTCATCGAAGCTGTGCAGAAGTACCTGGCCGCCCGCTGATGTCAGCTGCGTCGACCAACGCCTTCGGGTTCGACGACTATTTCGAACATGCCGAGGTCAACATCTTCCGGCTGGAAACGTTGCAGGTGTATGGCAGTTCTGGGGAGGACCCGGCCCTAGCCGCGTTTCTGGCTGGCGAGCCGCATCTGATCACCCCGGGCAAACGCGAGTGGATCACCCTGGTCCGGGACCGCACCGCAGCCGGCTGCGCCATGCAGCGGGTCCACGTCGTCAAGGAGCCGATCACGGACTACCTACGGTTCGAACTTACCTGGGGCTACCAGCCGAACGTGGCCGCTGGGGAGTACATCGGGATTATCCCAGTACCCCCGGGCCACCCATGGCCCCGGGGGCTTCCGGAGGAGACGGACTTCTGGATCTTCGACCTTGGTGTGCTCTACGAGCTGCGCTATCACCCGGACGGCTCGTGGATCGCAGCGGAGCAGGTGAGCGAACCGGCCGCTATCCACCAGGCCTGCCGCTGGCGCGAGACCGCGCTAAGACTGGCCACACCGTGGCAGTCCTACGTCGAGGCGAACCCCGAACTCGCCAGGATCGTTGCCCAGTAGATACGCGTAGTGCCCTGACGGGGAGGGGCTTCCCGTGGCGCCGGTAAGCCCTCGCCGTGCCCGCCTTGCCGCGCGACTGAAAGCCATCCGAGCAGGCGCAGCCTCCTCGGGCAGCGAGTTCGCCAGAATGCTCGGCTGGCAGCAGCCAAGGGTCTCGAAGCTGGAGACCGGTAAGCAGCTACCCACCGAGGCGGACATTCGGGCATGGGTAGCTGCCAGCGGCGCCAGCGAATCCGTTGCCGCCGAGTTGATCGGGTTGCTCGCCGCCGCGCGGATCGAGTACGTCACGCACCGGGACGAGTCCCGCATCGAGGGCGGCCTGACCAATGTGCAAGAAACGCAGGCGGCAGCCGAGACCCGGGCGTCCTACATCGCCGAATGGCAACCCGCTATGGTACCCGGCCTGGTGCAGACCGCCGCGTACGCCCGGGAACTGCTCGAGCGGCCGAACCGGCCAACTCTCCTCGACCCCGGTGACATCGACCCGGAGGCGATGGCCACCGGACGGATCAGGCGGCAGGACGTGCTCTACCAACCGGGCCGGCGCATTGAGCTGATTCTCGGCGAGGCAGCTCTGCGCAGCACCCCAGGAACGATCCGCACCCTCCTGGGTCAGTTGGACCGGCTGGTCTCGGTTAGCGACCTGCCGACCGTCGAGGTGGGGATCGTGCCATTCCCGCTGATGCCAGTCATGCCGTTGTCGAGCTTCTCCATCCACGACGAGATCGTCTACATCGAAACTTTGACCGCCGAGCAGCGACTGTTCGAACCAGACGAAGTCGCTGTCTACCAGAAAGCGTTCCGGTTGCTTCGCGAGGCCGCAGCGACCGGCCCGGATGCCGTGGCTCTGATCCAGCGCGTCGCCGCTGAGTTACGAGGCCCGAGCATGCTCTGAATCCTTCCCACCACCATGCGCAAAGGCAGGCAGGACCCGGCCGCCGAGGATGGCAGGGTCACCGCAGAAGCTCAAGGCGCACGGCTCGCTCGGTTCAGGCCGACGCTGACCGGCTCACCAGGGTGATGCCTGGGTGAGGGGTCGGGTCGCTGATCGGCTCGGCGGCGGGCATCATCGCGGGTATGCACACTCGCGTGTTTGGCCTCACGGTACCGATCGCGGCGGTGACCGCCGTGCTGATCACGGCGGCCCCGGCGTGGGCGGGTACGGTACAGATCCAGGACGACGCCCATGTGCTCAACGCGACCACGGTGCAGAATGACGCCGCCACCCTGCCGGTCGGTGTCTACATCTGGGCCACCACCCAGGACGCGGACAGCACCTCAGCCTTTGATACCGACGTCAGGAATAAGGTCAACGCGACGTTCCCGATCGTGATCGGTATCAACACCCAATCCCGTCATGAGACCATCCAGATCGGCTCTCGAGCCGGACTGTCGCAAAGCGCCGCCCGGGCCGCGGAGTCCAGCGCGAACAGTGCGTTCCTCTCCACCATCCGGGGCAGTCACGACTACACCGCCGCAGTCACGGCCGCGGTGGACAACCTGCGCTCCGGCTTCGCCAGCGCACACCGGGGCCCCGGGCAACGGGTGTCGGCGCAGTCCTCCGGACCCGGTTTGGGCTCGCTGCTGATCCTGCTGCTGCTCGGCGCGATCGTCGTCGGGGCGCTGCTGGCGTTTCGGCGGCGCCGCTCCCGGCAGGGGCCGCCGTCGGCGTTCGCCGGCCCGTCACCGATGGGCCCGTCACCGATGGGCCCGTACCCGGATTACGGTGACCCGTACGACCGGGGCCCGCGCCGCTCGGGGATGAGCGCTGGCGCGGCCGGGGTGCTCGGCGCTGCCGGAGGCGGGTTGCTCGGTTATGAGCTCGGCAAGATGCACGGCGAGCAGGAACAGTTCCGCGAGGACGAAATGCTGTACAACCGCGACCGCAGTACCCCATACGACGCCGGTGACCAGGGCAATTGGGTAGTCGGCCAGGACAGCGACTTCGGCGACGGCGGCGGTGACCCGAACCCCGGCGGCTCCGGAGACTGGTGACGTAGACCCGCCACACCCCCCGCACGGTCTCATGGATGCTTGTGCACGCGGATTTGGGTGCCGCTGAGCCAGCTGGCTCGTTCGGAGAGCAAGAATGTCACCACGTCCGCGACCTCCTCGGGCGTGCTGAGTGTCTGGTGAATGCCCCCGATGCCGGGTACTCGATGTTGCGGGCGTGCGGATGTGCCGCAGCGGACCAGCTACCTCCCGGTGGGACGGGAGTGGCGCAGGAGGCGAGCACTGGGGCAAAAAGAGTGACCCGTGCCTTACCCAAGGCCGTGGCGCCGTCGTGCTCCCCAGCGTGAGTCAACGCGACCGCGAGATCACCGTGTCGCGCGCGAGCGCGGGCTTCGAGCGCCCAGGCCCGGACGAGGGCAGCGGACCCGGTAGGTGCTACTGAACCACCCCGGGCACCTCACCCAACGGCGCCGTCGTCACCGAGGTTGAGGAGGGGGTCATGGTCGTGGAGCTCATCGCGGAGGCCGGGGCGGGCCGCGATGGCCGCTGAGGTGACGCCGCTGGGCGCGCGGGTGGGTGCTGTTGCATTGTACGAAGTGGTGGCAGGCTGGATCCGTTCGTGTGATCTGTTCAGATGGCCATGACCAGCTCGGTGAAGGCAGCCCTCACCCGCAGCGTCGATGAGCAGTGGCGTGAACCGCTGCACCCAGCAGTAGATCGTGACGTGATCAACACTGATACCGCGTTCGGCGAGGAGTTCCTCGGCATATCGGGAGTACGCCTCGACCGGTGATCGCTCACCTGACGTCTACCCGAGCGAGGTCAGGACGATCTCGTCGTGTGAGATGGGCCCGGAGGGAGGGCCACCGCTGGGCCGGTTCATTATCGCACGAAGGTACACTTCGACAGGAACTATATTGGCAAAATCGAACAAGGTGTCATCCGCTGGCCGGGACAAATGTGCCGGGAAGCGCTCCGGGAGATCCTGAGTGTCTCCGACGATGCCGAACTGGGATTCGTCAACGCCCGGGCCCGCCGCCAAGCCATGAAACTCGAGGAGGTGGACACGGCGAAACGACAACAATTCGTCCACACCACCACCCTCAGCGGCGTCAGCCTCCTCCTCGCACAACCGCGGGCGGCGCTGCCGGAGCGCAGCACACCCCGCCCGACCCCGCGTCGGGTCGGCGCGAGCGACATCGCGCAGATCCGCGACGCCACCCAGGGATTTGCCTCGTGGGGCCGCGTCTACGGAGGTGGGGCGATCCTGGATGCCGCTATGGGGCAGTTGCACTGGGCAGCCGGCCTGCTGGAGGCGATCTGCCCGGACCCGCTGCGCCCCGAGCTGCACGCCGCCGTCGGCGACCTCGCCCAGACCGCCGGGTACATCGCCCTCGAGACCGGCGCCCACGCTGAGGCCCGCCAAATATTCAGCTTCGCGCTGGCCTGCGCCGAGCAAGCCAAAGACTGGAACCTACGTGCCATGATCCTGTCGAGCATGGCCGAGCAGGCGATCTCGACCGGGCAGCCCGACGAGGGCCTCACCCTGACCGAGCTCGCCCTGGTCCGCCCGGACTGGCTCACCCCCGCCGCCCGGTCCCTGCTGCACACCACACGGGGCCTCACGCTGGCCAGGATGCGCCGGGTCCAGGACACCCTGACCGCCATCGGCACCGCCGATGAGCACTTCGCGCACGCCACCCCGGACAACGAACCATCGTTCACGGCCGGCTACACCGACGCGCACCACGCCCTGCTCACCGGAAGACCCCTGGGCGAGCTGGCGATCCTGGGCCGCGACCCCGGCGAGGCCACCACCCGACTCATCACGGGCGCAGCCGGGTACCCCGCAGGCGCCGTCCGCGCCCGGGCGGTCTGCCTGACCAAACTCGCCAGCCTCACGATGGCCACCGGTGACCCGCGCCACGCCGTCACGATCGGGAATGAAGCCTTGGAGGTGGCGGGCACGCTCCGCTCGCACCGCACCACCGAGGAACTGCGCGAGCTGTTCCGGCACGCCGCCACGCACCAGGACCTGGAGGAGGTCGCGGAGCTGCGGCACCGAATCTGCACCCTGGTCTGCACCGATAACCCGGGGAACCTTCCCCTTGATGATTGTCCCGGGACACAGGACTGATCGGGCCACGATGGTGGCCGTTTCCGCGCCGCCGCATCTGCACCATCTACGCCACCTTCACCCACCCCAGACCCGAACACCCACCCGATCCACCACCGGACACAGCCACGGCAACCCACACGAGACCAGCCCGGCACGATCGCAGACAAGCTCACACGCCGCACGAATAGCTCCTTCTCCGGGGAGGCCGATAGAGACGACGATTATCGTCCAAACGGGGAATCGAGACGAGATGCTCTACGAGCAGGAGATACCAGACGAGGCGGATTGATGCATCATTACCTTTTTCGTGCAAGTGGTGTTAGTATAGGATTGGTCAATGACGAGTAGATTGGAATCTACGCCAGAAAGTGGTAATAACTCCGACACTCACTCAATGCAGGTGGAGAATGTCAGCGCCTTGCCGGGACGGTAGCGGCCGGCCTGACGTCGAGGTCGCCGAGGTCGGCCCAGCCCAGCAGCAGGTGGCCACCCCGGCCGCGGTGCTCCGCGAGGCTCGGCCCGAACCACAGGTGCGCCCAGGTGCCGACCTCGGGCTGGGCGTTCGGAGCTGACCGTCGGTGAAGCCGACAATCTGACCGCTGGCGTACCGCGGCGAGCCGGTTCGAGGCTTGGAGTGAGTACCGGCACAATCGTCTTGGTCCGTGCGGGGCGGGTGCCGTCAGATGTCAGAGCACACCTG
>JAFAPC010000075.1 GCA_019247305.1 Pseudonocardiales bacterium | reverse complement strand
GTCATGGCCGCGCTACGCAACCTCGCTGTGGGCGCGATCCACCTGATCGGACGACGAGACATCACCGAGACCACCAGATGGGCAACCCGGGTCATGGAACGGTCCTTCAAGATCCTCAATCTCATATGATCTTGGAACGCCCCTGCCATGGCAGCTGCGACCACGGGACGTAGTGCTCCCCGCCGCTCGTTGGTCCGACCGCCGCCGTGCCGGCGCATTCTCTTGTCAGACAGTCGAAGCCCAGCAACAAAGGTCGCCCGCTGGTATTCGAGCACCCATAGCTCAAGCTCAGCCGGGTCCTCCACCCGCCATCGCGGTCGTTGAGCCTCTACAGCGGTAGTGATCGCATCACGGAGCTCGGTGCGCTTGAAGCGGCTCTCATCGACCACACGGGTGACCACCCGGTAGGACATCGAGGAACTCAGGTGCCGGGCGAAGCGGGTCCACACCGACAGGCCGCGTTCCAGGTCGGTCTTGGTCACTAGGGAGTCGACGACGCGCCGGGTGGGCCACTCGTGGTGTAGGCAAGTGTGACGAACACGTCCTCGGCGAGACGCAGCGTGGCGAAGTCTGGCTGGGCGCCGCGGTGCATGCGGAAGCAGACGATGTCGGCCCGGCCGTCGTTGCCGAACTCATCAACCGGTTCGAGATCCGGATGAGAGGCGATCTCCTGCCGAAGCAGCCTCCCCAACCCAGGCAGTGTGGTCGCGAAGAAACCCGGTGCGCCCGCCCGCCGCTGCGGGTCGGCGCCCCGCGTCCGATGCTCCACACGTCCCATAGCCGGTCACGGTACCGGTGGCAGGCCAACTGGGCGGACTCACCGCGCCAGCACGACATTGCGCAGGTACCGGGCCTGCGCGAACGGTTCGCCATCGAGATTCAAACGCAGGAGCACGCCACTTCCCTCGGCGGCGAGGCGACTGCCGGCGTCGGTGAGGAACTCGGGGAAGCACAGGTGCCGGTCCATCAGTGACAACTCGCCGAGCCGTCTGTGAACCGCCCACGCAGCCAACCGGAGGCGAGCGAAGCCGGCAGAGCGGCAGCGAGCTCCACTGGGTTAGCCAAACGCCCCACCGTGACCTTCCCGGAGTCCTCCAGTCCGCGCCGCGCGTTTCACAGTGCCCACCGTCGCTTACGTGACCACCCGGGAATGCAGCCGAGTGCAGCGAACTCCGGATCCGAGTCGTTCAGGGGCATCCATGGAGCTGGACACCCGGCTCGGCTGATGGCCGCGCAGGTGAGCTGCCCACCGGGCCGCACATCCTCCCGCAGGATCCTGCCCGAATGCCCCACCTCGGTAACCGCCGGCAGCAATGCGGGGACAACACCTGCGGCGACTTGCCTGCGGCAAACCCGCATGTCGTGCTCGTCGCCCAGCGGGCTGCCCGCCCACGCCAAGCCGAGCGGACCTCTGGTGAGTGGGAGGGCACCGAGGAGTCCTCCCGCGCCGTCCACAGCGATCAACAGCAGGGGTGTACCGAGATCGGGAAAGGCCCGCCAACTGGCCAGGCAGCATGCAGGAGAGGTGAGCATGCTACTGGACCCGTCGGCATGCAGGCGTCCCCACTCCGGGGCCACGTCCTGCGCCTCGTCCACGGAACCCAGCGCGATGACCCGGGTCACGCGCTGGGACGGTAGGGGCTGTCGTCGAACCGGTCGAAATACCCGCGCAGCATCGGGATGATCTCCTCCTGACCCGAGAATGCCGGCTCACGAGCCCGGATCGTGTTCTCCCAATGCACCCCAACAGTCCAGACGCGCTGATCGGTCCGCCACCTCAGGGAAACGTCCCGAGGAACGAACTCGATCAAGCAGAGCCAGACCTGCTTGGGGATGAACAGCAGCTCCCCGTCCTCGCGCAGCACGATCCATCGGTGCTTCTCGTAGCCCGGGTAGCGGTGCGTGAGCGGCCCGACATCGACGTCGTAGGTGCACTCGATCCAGGCCGAAGGAACCTCGACGTAACCGCACCGCGCGACCCGCCCGAGCTCCTTGCAGACCACGATCGGGTCCCGGATGTCCTCCAGGGTCTGGCCGCAGTAGGCGAAGTCGAAGATTCCATCGGCGAACGGCCAAGGCGTCTCACAGATATCGAACCGGTGCCACGTGTTCGGCGTGTATCGCTCCGGTCCTGGACCGAGCCGCCCACCCCCGGCTCGGGTCTTGTAGGGCAGCAGGTCCACGATGTGATCGGCGCGGTTGAGCGGTTTCCACCAGCCACCGATGTCCACCACCAGATCATCGGGCTCGATTCGGGCCAGCGCGGCTGCCAGGTTGTCGGGGTGCGGGTTCGGGAATCTCGGCAACTCCACAGTCGTAGCCTAGGTCGCTCCTGCACCACTGGGCATCGACGTGTCCCCATCTCAACCCCGGCAGGTTAACGTTCGTCTGGTGTCGTCTTCCGCTCGCCCGGTCGTGGTGTTCCTGACACATCATCTGCCGTGGCCAGCCCGCAGTGGAGGTCGCGTCCGCGAGGCTCAGCTCCTGCAACGGCTGTCCACGCGCTTCGATATCGAAGTCGTGGCGGTGTCCAAGGTGTCCGACTTCGACAGTCGCCACATCGAGGACGCAACTCGTTATGGCGTGCGCGCCCGGATCTTCGCTACCCAGGCCATGGAACAAGACCATGTTGTCCCACTCATCCGGCGGCACAGCGCGCCCGCAGCGCGCGACTACTTGACCTACCGCCTTCGGCAACCGGCGATGGTCGTGCATGTGGAAGGTCATTACCTGCTCGGGCTGGTACCCGAGCAGGTTCGGCCTGCGGTGCTGCTCGTCGAACACAACATCGAGTCCGCTCTATTCGAGCAGCGAGCGGCGCAGTGCCCGACACCAGCCGAGCGTGCCACCCTGCTTCGGGAGGGCGCTCGCACCCGCTGTGACGAGCTGACCGCGTGGCGCCGGGTTCGCATCGTCGGGGCGGTCACACAGGAGGACGCGGACGCGATCAGCGCCGTGGTGCCCGACGCGGACGTGCGATGCCTACCCAATGGCGCTGACCACCTCGGTACGGAATCGAGCCCGCCAGACACAGCGTTCCGTGAGTCCGCCCAACTGTTGTTCATCGCCAACCTGGGATATGAACCGAATCTGCGCGCCGCCCGACTGCTTCTCGCGGAGATCTTTCCCCAGATTCTGCGCCGCTGCCCCGACGCGACCCTGGCGATCGTGGGGTCTGACCCACCTGCCTGGTTGGTGAAGGCGGGTCACCGTGAGCCCCGCGTGACCGTGACGGGCTGGGTCCCCAACGTGGCTCCCTGGCTCGACGCAGCCCACGTGGTGGTATGCCCCCTCACCGTAGGCGGCGGGGTCAAGGTCAAAGTCCTCGAAGCACTCGCCCGCGGTTGCGCGGTCGTCGCGACCCCGATTGCGTTGCAGGGTTTACGTCACCTGCCACCCGGTGCCGTGATGGAATGCGCTGACACGCCCGCCGTCGCCGAAGCCTGTGCCCGCCTCCTCGCCTGTCCTCAGGAGCGAGGCCAGCAGCGCGCCCGCGCCGTCCAGGCCGCCCGGCATCTGCCCTCATGGGATCTGGCGGCAGACGTGCTGGCCAACACCTGGAGCGAACTCGCTGACACCGTCGCGTCGGCCACGGAGCCGGCGTGACCCCGCCACGCCAACCACCGCCGACCCACCGAGTGTTGCATGTCATCGTGCCGCAACGGGAAGGCGCTATCGGTGGCGCGGACCTGCACGTCCTGGACTTAGCTGTCGCGCAGCAACAGACGCGCGATCACCGGCCCGTGATCCTGACTCCCCGCGCTCCCGACGACTACCTGCAACGGTTGCATCAAGCTGATCTTGAGATACTCAGCCCGGGCCTGTTTCGCCTCGACCACTACATCGACCTACCCCGCCAGCGCGGTATCACGCTCATCCACACCCACGGATACGAGGCGAACTACCTGGTGGCCGCCATGCGGACGATGTCGCGCCGTTGGAGTCATCTCCCGCTTGTCGTGACCGCACACGGCTGGATTGAGACCACGCCGCGACTACGCTTGCAATCTCGACTGGACCGGTGCTGCGGGACGCTCGCTGAGGTACGGATAGCCACCGCGGCGCGGCACGGGCCCAAGCTCCGCGGTAGCCGGGGTGTAGTGATCACCGTACCCAACGGCGTGCCGGATCCCGCGCGTCTGCCCGCTATGCGGCATGCCCGAGCCCCCTTCAGGCGATCTCTCGGCATCCCACCTCAAGCCACAATCGTCGGCAGCGTCGGCCGGCTCTCCCCCGAGAAGCGGCTGGACCTACTCCTCGCCGCCACTCAGCGGCTGATCCATCACCGTCAGGACATCCACGTGCTGGTGGTGGGCGGAGGAGATCAACGCACCCAACTGGAGTCGCTCACTGAACGGCTGGGCCTACTCGGGAAGGTGACGTTAACCGGCCTGCTCCGGGACGTGACGCCAGCACTGACCGCTATGGACGTGCTCGTCCAGCCCTCCGACACTGAAGGGACACCGCGCAGCGTGCTAGAGGCAATGGCACACCAGGTGCCCATCCTGGCCACTGACGTCGGCGATGTGGCGGAGCTACTCGACCATGGCCGCTGCGGTGCATTGGTACCACCGGGCGATGCCGACCTGCTGGCCCAAGCTCTCCACCGTCTGCTCGCCAACCCAGCTCAAGCTCGTGACCTGGCTCGATGTGCACGGTCACGATACGAGGCCCAGTACACCATCGAGGTCATGCGGTGCGGCGTCGACAAGGGTTACCAGATCGCGTACACGGCTCACCGGCAAGGACGTCGACCGTGAACACCCCGCAGCGGTGCTCGCGATCTCACCGCATCGTGACGACGCCAGACCATGTCTCGATGACCTACCCCTCGGCCCCCATGATCTGCTCGGAGTCATGGGGGCTTGCTGCTCAGTCGAACTGGCCGGTGCAGATGCCGGTGGTGAACGCGGACCACTCGGCCGCAGTGAACCTCAGCACCGCCCCGCCGGGGTCCTTACCGTCCCGGACGGCGCGGTGCCCGCTGTCAAGCTCGCAGACCTCCAGGCAGGCGCCGCCCTGGTCGCTGCTGTAGCTGCTCTTGCGCCACGTTGGTCGGTGCATGTCAGTACCTTCCCTCTATCCGCCGCCGCGCAGCTCGACGAACACCATGTCCATCACCCGCTCGGGGAACCGCAGCACGTTGAACGGCCCGGTCATGCCCGGGTGAGCGCCAACCGAGAACGGCACGATCTTCACGGTGATGTTCGGCTGCGAGATCGCGTCGCGCAACCGCGCTATCTGCTCGCGCATCCCGTCGGGTCCGCCGACAGCACGGTGCAGGACCGCCTCGTCCAGGACCGCTCGGAGCACCATCGGCTCCTCACCGGTCAACCTCTGCTGGCGAGTCGCGCGCACCTGGACGAATCCCTCGGCGCTCTCGGATCTGCCCGTGGCGTTGGCGGCGCACGTCACGACCTCGGTGTAGCGCCTTGTTTGAAGCAGGCCTGGGACGTATCCCCCTTCGTAGGTCCAAACCTCGCGGGCTGCGGTCTCCAGCCCGACGTACTCGGTGAACCACTTCGGCACGTCATCGCCGTAATCCGCCCACCAGCCGCATTCTCGTGCCTGGTGGGAGAGCTGGGTCAAAGTCTCGGCGTGGACGGGGTCAACCCCGTACAGCTGGAGCATCAGCTTGAGGTGGGGAGGCGGACAGTTCCGCTCGGCATTCTCGATCTTGCTGATGGTGGTGGAGGGGGTACCGACGAACTGCGCGACCTCGACCTGCGTCTTGCCGGCCGCCTCGCGCAGGCGCTTGAGCTCCCGTCCCAGCCGCCGGGCGGGCATCGCCGAGCTGCCGTCCACCATCGTCCCGTCCTTTCTCAGCACGCGCCAGCCAACATTGTCAGCCCGCTGTCCTTGTCGCATCACATCACCCCCGTTTAACACTTGTCTGCTGGATAGTGACCTGGATGTGCGGCAGTTGCGTGCTCTGGATTTGTACCCGTCGCAGCCACCACGGTTCGGGGACACGTCGGGGCAGACCGGGGTACGGCATGGCCCGACGGCATAGGCCAGCTGGCCGCCCGGATGCGCCGGTCTAACCCGAGTTGTGGCGCGGGATCAGGAAGGTCGGGATGTTCGTCGCGGCGTACGGGAGCCGTTAACAGTTCGCGGCGCCCGTACGCCGCTCGCCAAGCAGCCCGTAGCCGCGCTGGACGGATTTTGAGTGGTCGCCCGAACCTTCCTCCAAGCGCGGTTGCGAGCAGACGGTGATATGGGGATGACCGGCCCCGCTCCTTCAGGGATGACCTGCATGCGAGAGTTCCCCCGGGTACCAATGCAGTACCGGACCGCTCGCAAACCATCACACGATCCGTGGGCCGGTTGCTGGGAAAGACGCCCGATCTCGGAACGACTGCGGCCTGCCTCAGACCTCCTGAAGTAGGCGGTGACCTTGAGTCGAGGTTGGATCATCGGATTAGACGTACCCGATCTTGTAGACACCTGGCCGCAGACTGCCGCTGATTGCCAGCGGAGGAGATCGCGTGGCGACACGCCGACGCTTCGCCCAGGAATACAAGGACCGGGCCGCTACAGACCACCCAGAATATCTACAAGATTTTTCACAATCGTTACAGTACCTACGAGAACCAACAGGTCAGCATCGGTGTAGGGGTGCTACTTCAGGAGGTCTGTGCCTCCACCTCCCAAACCGCCGGCTGTTTCTCTCTCCACATATTTTCGCGCGAATAACAATTCGCCAATTCGCCATTCGGACCATTCGCGCCTTACGTGGGTAATGTGCGATTGGCGTTTTATTAGGGCGGTTTCAATCGGTCATGGCGACACAATGCTTCGCGATCAACTCTTCGAAGGCCTCGACCGGCTTTCGCCAGTTGAGCGTCTTGCGTGGTCTGCCATTCAGTTCTGCTGCTACTCTATCAAGTTCGTCCTGGGTGTGCAAGGACAGGTCGGTGCCTTTCGGGAAGTACTGCCGGAGCAGCCCGTTGGTGTTCTCGTTGGTGCCGCGCTGCCACGGTGAGTGCGGATCGCAGAAATAGACGGGCAAGCCGGTGCGAATCGTAAAGTCGGCATGACGGGCCATTTCCTTGCCTTGGTCCCAGGTCACGCTGTTACGCAAGAACCCGGGAAGAGTTCCCATTTTCTTCGCCAAGAGCGCGGCGACGCGCTCGGCGCAGCGATCGTAGGGAATCCGCACAAGCATAGTAAAGCGGGTGGTCCGCTCGACCAGGGTCGCGATCTGCGATTTACCGCCTTTC
>JAFAPC010000030.1 GCA_019247305.1 Pseudonocardiales bacterium | reverse complement strand
GCAGCATGCGGTGGTTTGGAACCTCCCCCTGCAGAGCGGTCCCGGAGGGCCCACCTCCATCACCAGCACAGCACCACACACGAAGACTCAGACCTTCACATCCGAACCTCCCTGCATGCTCGTGGCACACCACAAACAGCGATCATGGGGGTCCCCGACGTCCGGCACGGGCCGTGGCAATACCCACAGCCCAGCTCAGCCACCCTGCTCGACGGTCCCAGGCAACGCCTCACTGAGCCGCACGGCCGCGACCGCACCGAGGACTCGCCCGGTACTTGTCGCGTCGAAACTCCGTGCTGCTCGCGACGACGCCGCCCAACTGGGCTTCATGGACCTTTCGACTGACCCTCCGGGGCATCGAGCTGACTGACGACCAGCTCAACACGCTCTACGAGGCCGGCTGCGACGACGGCTCGTTCTCCGTGGAATCAGGCGGCAGTGTCCTGGGCTTCTTTGACCGCGAAGCATCAACAGAGCACGATGCCGTGATCTCCGCCATCGTCGGCATCGAGGAGGCCGGCATCGGCGCTCGGGTGCTCCGAATCCAAGCCGACGACGACTGGCTCAGTGCCAGCGAGATCGCGGCACGGGTCGGCCGCAGTCGCCAGAGCGTTGCTCTGCTGGCCCGTGGCGAACGTGGTCCCGGAGGCTTCCCAGCCCCCGTGGCCCGCCAGCGGTCATCGAACCCCCTTTGGAGCTGGTCGGAGGTCGAAGCGTGGTTCGAGCGCTACGACCCACACGCCGTGCCAGCACACGGGCCGAGGCTCTCACCGGACTTCCTCGCCGAGGTCAATGACCGGCTTGACATTCGGGAACGTCGTCGACACGCACCCCATGCCCCCTGGCGGCCTAAGCTGAACGAAGCACTGCCGCTCGGAGCCTGAATGTTAGGCTAGCTTGTCCGGATGGGCGGGCGGGCCGGTGGTGCGGAACTCGGTAGCGTGCTCGTGTCAGGGGGTCGGGTTCGCGCCGTCGTGAGCAGCACGCGGGGCGTGAATAGCGAGGTCGAGCGCGTCATCAGGCCCGCCACCTGGAGAAAGCGCTCGGCGATGGTCGGATCATGGGTTGCGGCGGCGATGACCCGGTCGAGGTAGCGGTGGACGAGCCGGATCATCGGGCTTACCGACATGCCGGTCGTGGTGGGGTAGCGCAGGTCCTCCCGCGTCGAGAGCAGCCAGGGATCCGCGTTGGCGTGGGCCAGCCGTCGCTGACAGCGTCGGGCTACCCCGTCGAGATCATCAACGGAGTGCCGACGCCGGTGGTCACGCAGGCAGGCATCCAGGGTCTGCGCGGCGAGGGCGGCGGTGCTCATCCCCTGGCCATAGATCGGGTTAAACGCGCAGAGCGCATCGCCCAGCACGACGAACCGCTCCGGCCAGCGGCGCAGCCGTTCGTAGTGCCACACCCGGTTGGCCGTGCCACGATAGCTGCGGATCGGCGTGAGCGGCTCGGCGGCCGCGAGCGTCTCAGCGATGACCGGATGGCGCAGACCGCGAGCGAAGGCGGCGAAGCCGTCCTCATCGGTGGGCGGGTGCTCGCCGGCGGCTCCGATCAGCCCCACCATCCACTGATGGTCCTCGATCGGGAACAGATAGCCGGCACACGGTCGCGAGGGCGGCGCCGAAGTAAGCATCACCAGCTTCCAATCCGCACGAAACCCCTCCGGGATGCGGTAAACCCGGCAAGCGTAGGCGGAGTTCGGGTCAACGTGCGTCGCGGTGGGCGTGGGGTAGCCAGCCTCGGCAAGCCACTGAGGAGCCCGGGAGCCGCGACCGCTGGCATCAACCACAAGATCAGCCTCAAGCCGCGTGATGGTGCCGGCGTTCTCCAACGGGCGTAGCCGCACGCCGATCACCCCCTGGCCCTCGGGTGAGGTGAGCAGCGAGGTCACGTCGTGGCGGTCGAGGATCGTCACGCTCGGCACCTCCCGCAGCCGCCGACGCACAATCCCCTCGAACAGCGGCCGGCTCGCTGACAGCAGCGGCCACCCACGAGCCCGCCGGTCCAGCCATCCGGCCGGGCTCAGCAGCAGCCCGTCGGCGGGTACCCGCAGCGGCACCGCACCGGCGGCTTCCAGGTCGCGACTGTAGCCGGGGAACAGCCGCTCCACGATCTCCCGGCCTCGGGGCAGCAGCACATGCAGCATGCGCCCCTGCGGGACGCCCTTGCGGTGCTGCGCGCTATCCGGGAGCGCGTCGCGCTCGATGAGCGTCACCTGCGCGAAATGGTGGGTGAGCACCCGCGCGCTCAGCAGACCGGCCATGCCGCCGCCGACCACGATGGCGTGACCCACGGGGGTGGGCGAGCTCTGGTGGACCCCCGACGATGCGACGATGAAACGGGCTCCCTTGGCGGGTATCCCTGGTGCGCTCTGCGGCGGTCCAGCCCCTATCACCATCACGTCCTCGTGGCTTCTGTGCTGCTTACTTGCCAGAGGAGAGACGAACCGCTCAGAAAATACCACGAACCGTCATGACGACGGTACGCACGCACGCTGACACTCGATGTACCCCCGGCACGCTGGTCCGGCCGGACAGCGTCCGTCAGGGGGTCGTCTTAGTGCATGGTGGGGGCGTGAGAGAGGAGGGCGGCTTCTTTCAGCGGTCGGTTGCCGTAGGGTGCCCGGTTCCGGCGTAGGTGATCCACACGGTGCGTGTCATTTCTTCGATCAGGTACCCGATGCGTCCGCCCCCGGTAACCTCGAACTGCCACTGCTCCAGGTCGGCCCCTCGGCGGCTGACAGTAGAGAGACTGCCGCGCAGTCTGTGGTGGCGTTCAGTTTCGGAATTATCGAATCGGATGTCGTACTCGCCGTCGACGCGTGGCGGAGCGGCGCGATCGCCCCGTTTGAGACTCACGCGCCGTCCTGAGGATCAGGATCAGGGGGTAGGACCGGGCCGTGGTCCTCTCCGCGGGGTGCCGAGAGCAGGGCGTGCAGTTCGGGGTCGGCATGTACTTCGGCGGTATGGCGCCATTCGACGAGCAGTTGAGCGATCGGTGACACGTTGTCGACCGAGGCGGCGGCTTCGGTCACGTCGATGAACTCCTGGACCAGGATGTGGCGGTCGGTGACGGGAAGGAACCGCGCCCAGGGCAGCACCTGGGGGAGCAGTTCCTGGAGCAGCGCGTGACCGTCGGCGCGCCGGACCAGGGACCTCAGGAGGTGAGCGGTGAGCTCGATGACCTCTCGTTCACGCTCCGCCCTGACCGCTGACATCACGACGAGATCGTCAGCGTCGCGCCGCCGCAGTCGCAGCGCGCGCACCGTGGCGAGCAGCCGGGTAGCGGCGGTGGGACGTTGGACGAACTCGGTGAACGGAAGGTCCTCCACAGGCACGCCCATACCTCAACGGCACCCCAAGGGTTTCGGCTTGATGCTTGCTATGGCACGCATGACGGATGATTAACCCCCGGGCTTGACAGCTCGGTGCAGGGCGACGATGCCGCCGGTGAGGTCGCGCCACTGGACGTCAGTCCAGCCGGCGGCCGCCACCCGCTCGGCTAGCGCACGCTGGTCGGGCCAGATCCGGATGGATTCGGCGAGGTAGACGTAGGCCGCTGGGTTACTGCTCACCCCGCGGGCGAGCGCCGGCAGCGCGCGCATCAGGTATTCCTGGTACACGGCGCGAAACACCGGCCAGGTCGGGAGGGAGAACTCGCAGATCACTAGCCGACCGCCGGGCCGGGTGACCCGGGCCAGCTCGACCAGCGCAGCGTCGGGGTCCGCCACATTGCGCAGTCCAAAAGAGATCGTGACCGCGTCGAATGCCCCGTCGGCGAACGGCAGCGCCAGCGCGTCGGCTGCGACCAGGGGGACCTTGCGGTGCCGGCCCGCGCGCAGCATCCCCAGGGAGAAGTCCGCGGCCACGCACCACGCTCCAGCGCGGGCCAGCTCGGCAGTGGACACGGCGGTACCCGCCGCGAGGTCGAGCACCCGCTCCCCCGGCCCCGCAGCCACCGCGGCCCGGGTGCAGCGCCGCCACCACCGGTCCTGGCCGACCGAGAGCACCGTGTTGGTCAGGTCGTAGCGGCGGGCCACCGCGTCGAACATCGCCGCGACGTCGCGAGGGTCCTTATCCAGCCCAGCTCTCGGCACAGCATCACCCTACGGCCGGCTACCCACCGACCTGGAGGGCCTGCAGCATCCCGGTCACAGCGGCGGGCCAGGGAAACTCCTCGGCGCGGGCCCGGGCCGCCTCCCGGCGGGGCTGCTGGGGCTCATCGAGCAACTGGTTGACTGCCTGCGCGAAAGCCGGGGCGTGGTCCGCAACGGCCGCGCCGCAGCCCGGGCGGACGATCTCGGGCAGCGCCGAGGACCGCGACACCACCACGGGGGTGCCCGAGGCCAGCGCCTCCAGTGCGGCCAACCCGAACGTCTCGTGCGGCCCCGGTGCGAGCGAGATGTCCGAGGTGGCGAGCAGCCTGGCCAGCTCGGCGCGTCCGGGCACGAACCCGAGGAAGGTGACCGGCAGCCGGGCGGCGCGCCGCTGCAGGGCTGCCCGGCACGGGCCGTCCCCGGCGATGACCAGCCGCACCCGCTGCCCTTCGGCGTGCAGGTGCGCGACGGTGTCGATGGAGCGTTCCACGTGCTTCTCCGGGGACAGCCGCCCGCAGTGCACCAGCATCGCGCTCGCTCCCCGGGCCAGCTCGGCGCGCAGCGCGGCGTCCCGGTGGGTGGGGGCAAACGTGGTCAGATCCACCCCCAGCGGGACCTGGACGACGTTGCGCGCACCAATCCGATCGAACTCCGCCCGGGCGAAGTGGGTAGTGCAGACCACGGTGTCGTAACTGGCTGCCATCCGGCGGTTGGCCCAGTCGGCCACCCGGCGGGCCGCTGGGTCGGGCAGCAGGAACTGGTGCAGCAACCGGTCCAGCCGTTCGTGCGAGATCACCACGCTGGGCACCCCGTGCGCCCTGGCCCACCGGCCCAACCCGCGCAGCGTGAGCCGGTCGGAGACCTCGATCCGATCGGGGCGCAGCCCTTCCAGCACCGCGGCCACCCGGCCTGGATCGACCGCGCGATATCCCCCGGTGTACGGGATCCGCGCAGCGGGCAGCGTGATGCGCCGGACCCCGCTGGGCATCATCTCGTCCATCCGTCGGGGTCCGGGCACCACCAGCACGACCTCGTGACCGCTGGCGGCGTACCCGGCACCCAGGTGGTGCAGGGCGGTGCGCAGACCGCCCGAGCGTGGGCCGTAGAAATTCGCCACCTGGGCGATGCGCATCACGCCACCCGGTGCGTGCGGGGGTTCGCGGGCAGCCCGGTGACCTGGGCGTAGTGCGCGAGCAGCTCGTCGCAGACCGCCGGCCAGGTGCGGCGCAGCACGCCGCGCCGGGCGGCGCTGGCGTAGCGGGTGCGCAGCTGCGGATCGCCGGCCAGGGTGAGCACCGCGGCCCGCAGCTCGTCTGCGAAGACCTGCTCAGCGTCGGGCTGACCGGTCTCGGGCAGCAGGAAACCGGTGTACCCATGGGCTACCAGATCCCGCGGGCCGCCCGCGTCCGGGGCGATCACCGGCAAGCCAGAAGCCAGCGCCTCCTGCACCGTCTGGCAGAACGTCTCGAAGGGCCCGGTGTGCACGAAGACGTCCAGGCTGGCATACACCCGTGCCAGCTCAGTACCGGTCTTAAAGCCCAGGAAGACGGCGCCGGGCAGCCGCTTGGCCAGCTGGCGGCGGTCCGGGCCATCCCCCACCACCACCAACTGAACACCGGGGACGCCCTGCAGCGCGGACAGCCGCAGGACCTTCTTCTCTGGCGCCAGCCGGCCGACGAAGCCGACCAGCATCTCGCCGTGCGGGGCCAGCTGCGCGCGGAGCTGCTCATCTCGGTGGGAGGGGTGAAAATGGGCAGTGTCCACACCGCGCGCCCAGCGGTGCACCCGGGGCACCCCGTGCGCCGCCAGGTCCGCTGCCGCGGAGCTGGACGGGGCGAGCGTGCGGTCGGCGCCGCTGTGCAGCAGCCGGGTCCAGCGCCACGCGGTGCGCGCGGCGAAACCCAACCCGTAGGAGTCGGCAAACCCGGCGATGTCGGTCTGGTATACGGCCACGGTGGGCACTCCGAGCTTGCGGGCTGCCCACAACCCTCGCGCCCCGACGACCACCGGGGAGGCCAGATGGACCACATCGGGGCCAAAGTCCCGCAACGCGGTAAAAATCTTACGGGTGGGAACGCCGACCGGCACCGAGTCCACCACGGGCAGATTCAGGGCCGGAAGCCGCACCACGGGAGCACCCTGGTAGCTGTCCGGGCCCGCGCCTGGGGCGATGACCAGCCCCTGGTGCCCGCAGCGGAGCAGATGCTCCAGCACCTGCACCACCGAGTTGCTGACGCCGTTGACGACCGGCACAAAACTTTCGGTCACGATGGCGACGCGCATGCCGCTGACCGTGTCGGGCGTGGTCTCCCGACAGGCGAAGTAGCCATGTCGCACCGAGGAACTCCTGGCGAATTCCTCGTGCTTGATCCCTACCCGGGTGCGGGTGTCCCGCTAAACGCCGGGTGCGGGTGTCCCGCTACGTCCGGCGCCGACGCAACCACCAGGTCAGCGGAGCCACCAGCGCCCACAGCGCCATCAGCGTGATGGACGCCGGCGCCACCCCTTGCACCCACGTGCGCCCGGCGATCCGTACCTGATCGGGATTGGCGCTGTTGTACTCCACTCGTACCAGCTGACGCACCTGGGCCCCCGAGGGGTAGGCCAGGCCCGTCTCCGGGCGGTACACCGTGCCATCGGGCCCGGCGAACTGCACCAAGGTCCGCATCGCGCCCACCCCGAGCACCTGGGCAGTGGCGTGGCCGGGATGAGCGTTGATCTCGGCGTCATCCAGCGCTGCCCCCGCCAACGCCAGCATAATGAGCCCGGTCAGCAGGCCGGCCACCGCGGGCAGCAGGCCCCACAGTGGCCAGCGCCCGGTGCCGAGACTCCGGCGCGGGGCCCCGGCACCGGGTCCGGTCACCAGAGCGCTCATCAGTCGCAGTTTAGCGACGGCCGCGACGGGGGACCCACGCGCGCAGCACGCGGACGGCCCTCATACGGCCCTAATACCCCTAATACGCTGACGCCGTGACCACCGCCCCGCTGACCGACCGGCTGGTCGTACGCTCGTATCTGGTGCCGGGTGGTACCGACCTGCTCGAGCTGCTGCCCTCCCCGCGCGGGGTGCTCTCCTGGGTCCGGGCCGGCGAAGGGCTGGTGGCCTGGGGTGAGGTGGCCCGGGTGTGTACTGAGGGTCCGCACCGCTTTACCCGCGCGCAGGACTGGTGGCAGTCCTTCTGCGCTCAGCTGGACACTCGGGATGAGGTCGGACTGCCCGGTAGCGGCCCAGTGGCCTTCACCAGCCTGGCTTTTGACGACTCCCCGGGCAGCTCGGTTCTGGTGGTGCCCCGGGTGGTGGTGGGACGACGAGGCGAGCAGACCTGGGTCACCGAGTTCCAGACCGGTACCGCCACCCGGTCGGTAGAGCCGGTGAAGGGCCCGCATGGCCTGCGGTACTTCGACGGTGAACTGCCGGTGACCGCGTGGCGCGACGCGGTGGCCCGCGCGGTGTCGAGGATGCGCAACGGGACGGTCCTGGCGAAGGTGGTTCTGGCGCACGACCTGCTCGCCGTTGCCGACAAGCCGCTGGATCCCCGGTTTCTGCTGCACGGGCTGGCCGCCCGGTACCCGTCCTGCTGGACGTTCGCGGTGGACCAGTTGGTGGGCGCAACCCCGGAACTGCTGCTGCGCCGACGCGGGAGGAAGGTGCTCTCGCGGGTGCTGGCCGGAACCACCTTGCCGCATGACGGCGCGGGCGCCGGGGCGCTGGCCGACGAGCTGCTCGGCTCGGCGAAGGACCGCGACGAGCACCGTTACGCGGTGGACTCGGTGGCCCAGGCCCTGCGGCCGTTCTGCACCGAGCTGGTGGTCCCCAGCTCGCCCAGCGTGCTGCCGTTGCGCAACGTGCTGCACCTGGCCACCGAGGTGCGTGGGGTGCTGCATCCCGCGGGGCCGGCGTTGCTCACCCTGGCTGACGCCGTGCATCCGACCGCCGCCGTGGGCGGCACCCCTACCCCAGACGCGGTCAGCGCGATCGTTGAGCTGGAGGCGATGGACCGCGGACGCTACGCCGGCCCGGTCGGCTGGGTCGACGCCGCAGGGGATGGCGAGCTGGGCATCGCGCTGCGCTGCGCCCAGATCGTCGGTCGGTCCGCGCGGTTGTTCGCCGGCTGCGGAATCGTGGCCGGCTCCGACCCCGACTCCGAGATCGCCGAAGCCGCCGCCAAACTGGTGCCGATCCGCGACGCCCTAGAAGGATCGTGAGTGGCAGCGATGGTGCCCAGGGCGGGTAGCCAGATGTCGGCACGGCCGTCACGGAATCCCCCGCAGGATCTCGATCGGCGCGACGGTGCCGACCGCGTTGGCGAGCTTGCGGTCGCTGGTCAGGAGCGGCATCCCCCGTTGCAGCGCACGATCCAGCAGCACCGCGTCGAAGAAACGCAGCGTGCACCGCGTTGCGAGTTCACCAGCACGCTCCAAGGCATCCGCATCGGTGCTGTGGATAGTGATGCCGAGATCGTCGGTCGACCGCACCGCAGCTCGATACTGCGCGGCGCTGAGGTGGCCCTTGATCAGACCCTTAGTCCGCAGCACATGGCCGAGCTCGAAGCGCGTGCTGTCCACTGTCTCCAGCTCAACAGCGCCGGTCAGGAAGTCCTGCCGCACCTCGCGAGCGTGCTCGTAACCGGGCTGCGGGACGTACCACCGGAGGAAGACGGAAGTGTCGACGACAAAACGGTCAGCCACGAGGATCGTTCCGGAAGCGGGAGAGCTCGTCGTCGATTCCGGTGACACCATCCATCTGTTGGCTGATCTTATCCATCAGCGCGATGATCTCTTCTGACGTGCGGCGGCGTGGAGCCGGGAGGGATTTCAGGTAGTCCTGGCGCCGCGCCTGGAATACGAGGTCGACGAGCTGGCGTACGGTCCGCAGCTCCGCAGCGTGGCGGTCGAAGAGAGCCTCGTCGACGCGGAGGTAGGACCACCGCACCCCGCTCGTCGCGCTCGCGTCGCTGGCCCATAGCAGAGCTCGAGCGTCCTTGCGTGGCACATCGACGTCAATGAGCCCCTTCGTCTCTACAATCATGCAGCCGCCGTCGGCGAGCCGCACCGCGAAGTCCGGGTAGTAGTACGCCAGGCGTCCTCCCGCACCGCGGTATTCCAGCGAAAAGCGGACTTCGTGAGCGAGCTTGGCGAAGGCATTGACATCGCTGGAGCGGTCGAGGAATTCACAGAATCGCACTTCGAGACCACTGTCGCAGGGTTGTACCGAGAACACGGACTTCTTGGCGATAGCCCTCTGCCGACTCCAGAGGAACGGTCTTGTTCTAGACAGCAATAACGGCTTAGGTTCCGTGGTGGCGGTGCCCTCCGCCAGCGTGCGATCATTGACGGCCTGGGCGAGCACTTGCAGAACCGTCTCCCTGGCCGCTGGCTCACGGAGCGCTTGGAGCACTACCGGATCCGCGAGCTCGATCGGTCCGCCAAAGGCGCGACGTTCGAGATAACCCTTCACAAGGGCGGCAAGCAGCGCGAACTGCCCCATCACCCGGGTTTCTCGGGCGAGTTCATCAGCGAACCAGGCGATAATCGGTCCAGGCTGGTCCGCGACGGGGAATTCGTATTCGGCACGCTCGACAATCTTCCCCGAACGGAGGTCCCGGCCGGTGTAGTCGACGATCTCGCTACGCCGCTCCTCGGCCAGCGGAATCCGGCGGGCGGGAACGTCTTCGGGGCGCAACGAAACGAGCCCTGCGGCGCTACGGTGCAGGACCCGGGAGGGTTGCGGGATCTCGATATCATAGGGCAACCGATCCGGCTCGACCGCGATCACCGACGCCTCGGGGTGTACGTCGGCGGCGGCGCGGCGCTCCACCCGCAGACCCTCCTCATCCAACGCGGTGTCCCACAACCGGCGGAACGCCTCGTGCTCGATGACGACGACTTGCTCGTCCACACCAGACCCAGGCGGGGTCATCCGGCGCAGGCCCCGGCCGAGCGTCTGCTCCGGGAGGATCTTCGCCGCCGCCGTATAAGGGCGCAGCGGCACAATGACGCTGACGTTGCGGACGTCCCAACCCTCGCGGAGCATCAGCACGCTGACAATGGCGCAGTACGGGTTGTCATCACGGTCAACCTCGCGTGCCGCAGTCCGCGCTTTCTCGAGATCGGCCTTCGCGATCTCGCCCCGGTTGGGGCCAGCCATGTTGACGTGGATGGTCAGCACTCGGCCAGCGAGGTCGGGTAGCGTCTCCAGGTGAGCGGCAATCTGGTCAGCGGCTTTCGTATCCTCGGCCATCACGAACAGCAGGGGCTTGCGGCCGGCGGGAGTAAGGGTATCCCGGAATTCTCTCCACTTGGCGACTCCGGCACCGATGCGCTGCCGATACCGCACCGCCGCGTTGTTGCTTGCGCTTTCAAGCTGACCCGTGAGCTCCCCGATGACGGGACGTTTGACGACGCCGTCGTCGATTGCCTGGGAAAGCGGATAGTCGACCACCACTTCATCGAACAGCCGACCCTCCTGATTGCGGGGGGTTGCGGAAAAGTCCAGTTGCGCGGTGATGCCACCGTCCGACAGCTCGTGTAGCCGGTACAGCGTCTGCCAGATCGTCAGCGGCTCGTTGGTATCCCTCCGGATCGCGTCGTGCAGGTGGTGTGCCTCATCGTTGACCACCAGTACCCGGCCCCGGCGGGCGAGGCGGGCGAGCACCGGCTCTGGAGCAGTCGGATTGCGCGGCGGCGATGCACCGAGCAGAGCGTCGATGGGATTGGCCGGCTCCAGCACCTGACGTTCGTATAGCGCCTGGATGTTGCTCAGCACCAGCACACCGCGCGCCGCCACCGGTATCGGCTCGTCGCGCAAGCAGACGGCGAGGTTGAAGTCACTGCGCCATTCCGGTGGCAGGACGGGATCGTTATAGAAGATCGCGCCGTGCTCGAAGTCGGCGCGAAGACGCTCGAACACGATCAGGTTGGGGGCGACGATCAGTGTGTTCGTCGTCAGCTCGGAGTCCGCCTCTCGCAGCCGGTGGAAGTAGGACCAGGCAACCAGTAGGCTCATCACTTTCGTTTTGCCGGAACCCGTGGCTGCCTTCACCACGTACCGCGGGTACGGCTGGCCGCTCACAGCGACTGGGTGGGACGCGAATTGCGCCGCCATGCTCGCCAGGGTTCGCTGCTTCGCGACCTCATAGAGGTAGATCAGCGTCTCGGTCGCCTCGCGCTGCGTGAAGAAATATCGGAACGGCTGACCATCGGGAGTCTGGTGCTCATCGAGGAACCAGTGTTCGAGCAGGCGTCGGGTCGTTGCGGAGGATCCGGGATAGCCATCCCGACGCCACGCGTCGACATGCTCGCGGATACCTGCGACGAGGGGCGCGGGACTCTGCGGCCGGTTCACGGGTACTGCGTAGGGATCGTTCATGTCACCGACACCTCTACTGCCGTGGTGGTGTCATTGCCGAAGATATCCACGACCTTGACTAGCACCGTGTAATTCCCGGTCTCTTCGTAGTCATGGATGGCAGTTCGTTCAAGCCTTCGATCCGCCCGGGTCCGGTAGGACTGCCACTGGTTATGGAAGGTGTCACCGTGACCTCCGATGCCGTAGGTGAAGTCGACGGCCCAGTAGTCCACGTAGTCCGCCCATCCGCTGATCTTGTTGCGCACCGAGGCTGGTACAAGGTCAGGGTTCGGCAGTATGAAGTCGGTGAGCGTCACCGTGAGACTCCGCTTTCGCACCGTGGTCGCCACCTCAAGGTAGGCGAGCTCGTGGAACACCACCTCACCGGATTCTACGACCCGCGGGTCCATCACCTCGCGCGGAATTCGCCGCAGGCGGAGGTCGATTCCCCGGGCCCGTGCCTCCTCCTGCACCAGCTCGTGCAGGCCCATTTCGAACTCCCAGCCGAGCACATCCAGTCCGGGCTGGCCCACCGACGCCGCCTCGTCCAGCGCCTCCTTAATCTCCGCGAAGCTCACCGCAGCGTCGATCGCCCCGACGTGCACCATCCGCCGACCCTTAGTGCCATGCAGGTGCTGAAACTCCTCGGTTGGCGAAGCGCCGTACAGTTGCACAACGAAATCGAGATATGCCTTCACCTGCGGCCCGGTGGTCGCATGCTGCCAGGCTTGCCGCTCATAGCGACCCAGGTTGGCGACGATGAACGGCGCGCACCGGGGAATGTCAAGCAGCCGCTTGCGCGTCGTGTGAATCGCGAACCGTCCGATGTCAACGGCCACCCACCGCCGCTGCAACTTCTCGGCGACCGCTGCGGTGGTGCCGCTGCCCACGAAACAGTCGAGCACGATCGAACCCTCATCGGAAGACGACTTGATGATCCGCTCCAGCAACGCCTCTGGCTTCTGCGTATCATACCCGAGCCGTTCTATGTAGTCCTGCCGCGAGTCGAACGGCGGGTCGATGTAGATGAGGTCAACCTGGCCAGCGAGTTCGTCGGCCAATGAGGCCAGCACGTGGAGGTTGTCACCCCAGATCAGCTTGTTACGCCACCCGTCGCCGGGATTACGATCGTAGGAGAGTGTGCCGCGGTCGGCACGTGATGCGTTGGCCGTTTCCACGACCTGCAGCGGCAAGCGCAGCCGCGGTACGTCAGCCGTCTTGCCGTCCCACTCCAACCGAACACCCGGCACAAGCGCCCTCCTCGATCGACTTTAGATCATCTCACGGAGGCGTGACATCGATGAAATTCCGCACGCAACCTGTGGACAACTCGGATGTGGAGAACTACGTCGCGCTCAGCCCGGCGGGGCGGGTGGGCGGGCGGGGGTGAACAGCCAGGTTTGGGCGACGTCATCAATGTTCTTGCCAGAGACATGCTTGAGTAAGGCCAGGAAGTCTGGCACCGAACCGTTGCGACCGGCTCGCTCGGTGGCCCAGGCGCGTAGGGAGGCGAAAAAATCCTGGTCCCCTACCGCTTCCCGAAGCGCCTGCAGTGCCATGGCGCCGCGCTGATAGACCGCGTTGTTAAGCAGTTCCGCCCCGCCGCCGGGAGCCCCCGGCGGGATCCGCCAGAAGGTGTCGTCGGCGGGATGGCGGGCGTAGGCCGCCGCTGCGGTCTGGGCTGCGGACAGGCCGCCGGTGCGTTCGGTGTACAGCCATTGGGCGTAGGTGGCGAAGCCTTCGTTGAGCCAGATGTCATTCCAGTGCCGCACCGAGACGCTGTCCCCGAACCACTGGTGGGCCAGCTCGTGCACCACCACCGAGACGTCCTGGCCGGAGACGAAGAACGCCGGTGAGTACACCGGGCGGGTCTGGTCCTCCAGGGAGAAGCCCAAACTGGGGGCGTCCGGCACTACCCCGCCGAGCTGGCGAAACGGGTACGGGCCGAAAATCCCGGAGAGGAACTCGAGGACCTGCGGCGTCTGCTCCACCGAGGCTCGGGCTGCCTGCGCGACCTGCGGGTCCAGTCCGCGATCGTAGGCCGCCAGGTACAGCCCGAAGCGGGTGTCCCGGCGGACGATGTCGTAGTTGCCGATCGCGATGAACGCCAGATAGGTGGCCATCGGCTCGCTCTCCTGCCAGCGCCACCGCGCCAAACCCGGACCGGCCGGCTCGGGACCACCGAGCAGCGCCCCGTTGGAGATCACCTGCAGACTGGCGGGCACGGTCGCAGTGATCATGAAGGTCGCCTTGTCCGAGGGGTGGTCGTTGCACGGGTACCACCAGGCCGCGATCTCCGGCTCGCCTACCGCGACCGCGCCCTCGGGCGTGCGCACCCAGGGCGATGGCATACCGGGCTCCTCCGGGACGCCTGAGGGTACCCCGGCGTAGTCCACCCGCACCGTCATCGGCGTTCCAGCCTGCACGGGTGCCGCCGGGGTGATCTCCAACTTGCCCGCGTCCTGATGGATTGCGGCTGGCTGGTCGTCCACCGTGACCGCCGAGGCCGGCAACCTTAGGTCGAGATCGAACCGGGAGAGGCTCTCGGTAGCCTGGGCGGTGATGGTGGTGTGCCCCTCAAGCCGGTCGGTAGGCGGGTCGTAGCGAACCTGGATGTCGTACCCGGTGACGTCATAGCCGCCGTCACCGGCCTGCGGAAAGTACGGGTCCCCGATGCTGGCGGCGCCGACCACCGGCGGCGGTGCGGCTGCGGACGGCGGTCGCGAGGGTGCTGGGCGCGGAGCTGAGGGTGCGCCTCGCCACGGGATGACCAGCGCCACCAGTACCAGCGCCAGCGCCAACACCGACCCCACCAGGACCCACTTTCGCATGGTCACCTCCCAGGCACCGACCTTAGGCCCTGCCACCGACAAAAAGGCCGACCGCCGTCGTCACCGCGGTCTGGATCTGATGGTGCAGCGCGCGCAGCCCGGTCCGCTCGGTGCGCACCTCCACGACGCGCAGCCCCCGGACGGGGGTCAGGGCGCCCGCGAGCTCGTCGGCCGGGACCCGAACGTGCGGCACGTGATGCGCGGCGCACAGGGCAGCGAGATCGGTGCCGTGGGGGGTGCCGAAGAGCCGCTCGAAAGCGCCGGCATACTCCGGGGCGCCCTGCTCCAGGAGCCCGAAGATGCCGCCACCGTCGTCGTTGGCGACCACCACGGTCAGGTCGGGCCGGGCCTCGTCCGGGCCGATTAGCAGCCCGTTCGCGTCGTGCAGAAATGTCAGATCGCCCAACAGAGCGTAACCCGGCCCGTCGTGCGCCAGCGCCGCCCCGGTGGCGGTGGCGATCGCACCATCGATGCCGGCGACACCCCGGTTGGCGAGCACGGTCAGGCCAGGGCGCGGCCGGGCAGCCAGCGAGACGTCCCGGATCGGGTTGGACGAGCCGAGCAGCAGCAGCGCACCAGCCGGCAACGCGGCGACCAGCCCTCGCGCCACCTCAAGACCGGTGGCGCGGGGGTGGCCAGCCACGGTGGCGCTCACCGCGGCGGCGGCCCGGGCGTCGGCCTGCTGCCAGCGGTGCAGCCACTCCGGATCAGGCGAGCCGGTGCAGCGCAGCGCGGTGCCCACCGCGATGGCGGTGCCCGCCACATCGGTCCACTCCGGACGGTCCGTGCAGACGGTGACCGCCACCGTCGGGTTCGCGAGCAGCCGCTGCACCGGCCGGTGCAGGGTGGGGCGGCCCAGGACTAGCACCTGTTCGGGTCGGAACTGCTCACACACCGGTGAGCCGAGCAACCATGGCCCAGCCACCAACCCATCCGGCCAGTTCGCGGCGGTGGGCTCAGCTACCAGCGGCAACCCCGGGGGAGCCGGTGGCGCGCCGTGGCCGGCGATCAGCAGGGTGCGCCGGCTCAGGTCCAGCTCCACCTCAGCCTGAAGCGGTGACGCGGTGGACACCGCCGTCCAGGGCAGGCCATCTGGACGCCCCCGCAGGGCAGGCAGCCCGTCCGGTGGTGCAGACCCTGCGGACAGGCCATCGAGCACCGCGCCGGGCATCAGTGGCTCGCGCAAGGACACATTGAGATGCGCCGGCCCCGGCCCGCCGCCCAACGCACCGCAAGCGGCCGCAACCGCGCGATCCACGGTGGACCGCCACTGCGCCTGCTGCACCCCATACGCCTGCCGGTCGCAGTCCAAGGACGCCGCCAGACACGGCGCTGCGCGCACCGCAGCCCCGAACAGCCCGGTTTGGCGCACCGTCTGGTTGGCCCCGGTGCCCACCAGCTCCAGGGGGCGGTCGGCGGTGAGGGCCAGCAGCGGGATCCCGGCGTGGTGGGCCTCCAGCACCGCCGGGTGCAGATTCGCCGCCGCCGTGCCGGAGGTGCACACCACCGGCACCGGCCGGCCCGACCGCAGCGCCAGGCCCAGCGCCAGAAACGCCGCGGAGCGCTCGTCGATCCGGACGTGCACGATCAGCCGGCCGGTCTGCTCCGCCGCGTGCAACGCGAAGGACAGCGGCGCGTTGCGTGATCCCGGGCAGAGCACGGCATGGCGCACCCCGCAGCGCACCAGCTCATCGACCAGGACCGTGGCCAGCGCGGTAGAGGAGTTCACGGGTGCTCAGCATGCCGGAGTTCGTATGCTCGCCGCCGTGAGCGTCTCCGAGTTGTTCGACCCTGCCGCCTGGCGCCGTGTTGCGGGCTTCGATTTCGCCGACATCACCTACCACCGGGCGGTGGCGCACGGCACCGTCCGGATCGCCTTCAACCGGCCGGAGGTCCGCAACGCGTTCCGCCCGGCCACAGTGGACGAGCTGTACCAGGCGCTGGATCACGCCCGGATGACTCCGGACGTGGGGTGCGTGCTGCTGACCGGCAACGGGCCCTCGCCACGGGACGGCGGCTGGGCTTTCTGCTCGGGCGGAGACCAGCGGATCCGAGGGCGCTCAGGGTACCAGTACGCGTCCGGGGAGACGGCGGACACCATCGATCCGACGCGCACCGGGCGGCTGCACATCCTGGAGTGCCAACGGCTGATCAGGTTCATGCCGAAGGTGGTGATCGCGGTGGTGCCAGGATGGGCGGCCGGCGGCGGGCATTCCCTGCACGTGGTGTGTGACCTAACCCTGGCCTCGGCCGAGCATGCCCGGTTCAAGCAGACCGACGCCGACGTGGGCTCCTTCGACGGCGGGTTCGGCTCGGCCTATCTCGCCCGGCAGGTCGGGCAGAAGTTCGCCCGGGAGATCTTCTTCCTGGGGCGGGAGTACAGCGCGGCCGACGCCTACCGGATGGGCATGGTCAACGCGGTCGTGCCGCACAACCGCCTTGAGCCGACCGCCCTGGAGTGGGCCGGCGCGGTCAACGCCAAGTCGCCCACCGCGCAGCGGATGCTCAAGTACGCGTTCAACTTGATCGACGACGGGCTGGTCGGCCAGCAGCTGTTCGCCGGTGAGTCGACCCGGCTGGCCTACCTGACCGACGAGGCCGTCGAGGGCCGCGACGCCTTCCTGGAAAAGCGAGCCCCCGACTGGTCCCCGTTCCCCTGGCCCTACTAACCCGCGGCTGAGATCCAGTCGGTCATCGCTTCCCAGGAGGCTTGACACACCCTACGCACCCACGGAGCGTTGAACACTACAAGCACTCGGATCCAGCGAGCAGAGGCGAGATCGTGACATGCGGCCAATAGGTCACCGAAGGTCTTCGACGCGGACCGTGGCATGAGCACGTTACGTGACAGTTGGTTCGCTAGGTCAACTGGAAGGGTGACGTGGGTAGACCGAAGCATCCCGATAAGGATCTTGAGGCGGTGCTTCAATCACTGGAGTCCGCAGGCTGGAGGATCGAGAAGGGTCACAAGTACTTCAAGGGGTACTGCCCGTGCGGTGAGCACAAGAAGACGGTTCATCTTACTCCGTCAGACCCTAACTATCGGCGCAATCTGGTCGGATGGCTAAGACGAGAGACGTGCTGGGAGGAGAAACAGTGATGACTCGTTACTACCTTGAAGTGCGCTACCGGATCACGCCGATCGACGCGACGGACGAGCACACCGACGCGATGATGGAGGCCCTGAGTAACGAGCCGACCCTGATCGATCCCGACGTTGGGGCGAACCTGCACTACGGCATGACGGATGTTTGCTTTGTGGTCGAGAGCAAGGACGAAGCGAGTGCGCTGCGCGCGGGTCTCGTGGCCGTGCGCTCGGCGGCTCGCCACGTCAGCGTGACTGTAACGGAAGGGGTACCGGACCTGGAAAATGTCATGGCGACCGTTAGGCCCGCTGGTATCCCTGACGCTTATTTATCAGCAAGGTCGGGTTATTCGCCGGAATCGTTCGCAGATATAGGTGTACAGCCCAGGACTCCCGTTCATGACGATCCAGTTCCGGAAGTGCGGTGATAGGGGAGGCACCGTGATCGGCGAGGGAGTTCTCCCCCACGCCTCTTCCGAGGCAACTCTCCCCGCTGAGCTGCTCAGACAGCATGGGAGCGGCAGGGAAATCACTGCTGGAACACCCTTCAAATCCCCGAAAACAGCCGCGCCAGGTGATACCTCACTCACCCCTCAAACGATCAAGACCGGCCAGTACGTTGTAATTTCGCCAACCCGAGGACCAGATATGGAACAATAAATCCACCACGTAGGTGGAATGAATTAACCTATTCAATCCTTGGTGTGATGGTATAGTTCCAGTCGCCGTGGAACTCATGTCGTGTGAGGGGTATCGCTTCTTTCTGCTGGTCGGTGAGTTTGATTTTTGTGGGGTAGAGGTTGGGGTCGAGCTCGCAGCGGACGGTCAGTCCTGTGCTGGTTGTGGTGTTGGCGATGAGGCTGACGATAGTTTGGTAGGTCTCGAGGGGTCGTCCGCGCCAGTTCTGGATGATTCTGGAGAAGAGCCGGTGCTCGATCTTGTTCCATTTGCTGGTGCCGGGCGGGTAGTGGGAAACGATGATGTCCAGTCCGGTCGTGGTGGCGAATTGTGCGAGTTCGTGTTTCCAGAGCCAGGGCCGGTGTCCGTTGGATCCGC
>JAFAPC010000184.1 GCA_019247305.1 Pseudonocardiales bacterium | reverse complement strand
GGCTTTGCGCACCAGGAACAGTGTTTTGACTCGTGGGGAGAGCCGGTCGCGGCTGTCCAGCACTGAGCACGCGAGGTGGAGCGCTTCGTGGGGTCGTCCGAGAAAACCGGCGTGCATGCTGGCGTTCTGGAGCGTGAGCAGCTCCATACTCCGGTCACCCGCCAGGCGACAGAAGTAGAGCGCCTCGTGGTTCATCCGCCGCACCTCGTCTTGCCGGTCGGCATCATAGAGCAACCATCCGGCAACTTCGGCCAGCTCGCCTGCGGTGGCGTGCAAGTCACGTTCAATGGCTGGTTGATAGGCCCCGGTACCCAGCTGCTGGTGCACTGAACGGAAGAACCGTACGGCTAGAGGCGCTAAATCGGTGCCGCCGAATCGCCCTTCCAGTACGAGAATGTGCCCGATGTACTGCTGGGCTGCTTCGAGGTACGCCGCATCAGCGTATGGCGTCATAGGAAAGGCCAGCGGTGAAACGGGGACCACTAAGCCATTGTTTGCAGCTAGGGTCGCGTCATGATGCTGGTTTACTCCTCGCGCATCACTGCTGGTTAGAAGGTCGACCGACGGAAGGCTAACTCCGTTACGGAACACTAGGTGGGTCCGGGATGGTTCGAGAAGCTCGCTCCGCCGTGCTCGTACCGGGCGGAAAAGTTGCTGAACTGTGACACCTGGGAACATCGCCTCTAGGATTCTGCACGCGTCCGGGTGAGGTATATTACGAATATTACCGCTTAGCCATCGATAGAACTGTGCGTGCGCGGGACAGGCCCCGATGAGCGAGGAATCCAGTGTTTTCGCCACCGTGTCCCACTGACGGGCAAAAGTTTCCCGCTTCTGCCAGTGCCGCACCTTGAGCAGCGCCTTCAGCAAAGTAGGCTCATCGACAAGCTGATCCTCATCCGCGTCCACAGCTGCCCCCATGGTTTCCAGGATCGAGGTTAGCGATGTGCTCGGATGACCAGTACTCTCGGAGGCTGGCGATCAGCCTGCCCTCGAAGACCAGGATCACGACCTCTCTCATCCGCTTGCGCACCCTCTGGGCCAAGTTGTCAAACTGGGCCTCCCATTCGACGATGGCTGTATTCCCATTGAGGTACAGATTCAGCAGCTCGCACGTGATGTCGCCCTGCGACTCGACGACCTTCGTCTGCCAGTACGCCCGGATTCCCGCTCGATCCCGGATCGGTGCTTCGAGTACCCGCTCATGATACGTGGCCACATCAGTGAAGATAGTCACGATCAGGTCGGGGTCCTGTTCGACCCACGCTCGGATGTAGAGGTCCACAATGTCGCGGACGTCCTGCTTGGTAAGCGTCATCTAGTCGCCCTCCACGACAGCTGCCAAGGCCAAGGATGCATTATACTCCTTAGGCTCAACCATCTCGCCTGCCTCAGCTTCGCGCAACGCAACAGCCCATATGAAGTCCTCAGTCCATATGAAGTCCTTAGTCCGCTTCCCTATCCCACCTCCAACACCCCCTGCAGCCACACCACGCCATCCCCTAAGGTGGGGGTGGTAGTCGTTGCGCGAACGGTACGCAGAGTTTTCCGCAGAATACTGGCTGTACGGCCTGAGCCAACTTCACCGATGTACGGGGCGAGCTGGGGTATGAGCTGTTCAGCTTCCCGCCAGTCGCCCACGCTCACCAGGCTTTCGAACAGGTAAACCGAACGACTATATAGACCCCGGACCCGGTGCTGAGGGCTGGTAGCTAGTGCTTCGGCAAAGATATGCACAGACTTGTCCCATGCACCGAGTTCCGCCTGCACCATCGCCTCGAACCAGGCAAACTGACGATCGTCAACCCAAATTGCCCACGCTGGGTCATCATCACGGGGGCCATCGAGGTAAAGCGCACGAGCCTTCTGGAAGGTACGGACCGCATCAGTTTGTTGGTGCTGCTGCGCCAGGGCATGAGCGCCACGAGCCAGAAACAGTGATTCCATGCGCGGACTCAGCCGACCAGCTTCGAGTACTGACTGCACAATGGTCAAGGCTTCACTCGGCCGGTTGAGGTATTCAGCCTGCATACTCATGTTCTGCAGCGTCAACAGTTCCAGACTGCGACGACCGGCCCACCGAAGATAATACAGTGCCTCGTGATTCATGCGACGCATGGAATCTTGCTGGTCGGCGTCATAGAACAACCAACCAGCAATTTCAGCCAGCTCGCCCACAGCCGCGTACAAGTCACGCCGCAAACGCTCCGGACACGGACTCACCCCGATACGGCGGTGCACCGCCCGAAACAGACGCAAGGCTTGACCAGAAGTTTCATCGCCGCCTACTTGAGCATCAAGCGCCAAGAGCTCGCGCATCCGAGCATGAAGAGAAGCAATAAAGACTTCGTCAATGGGTTCAACACTGGCAGGATTGATGTCAGACACCACACCACAGGATGACATAACCGTGTTGCTGCCGGGCGACAGTAGGGTGCTGGGACTACTCACAGTGAGTGGATGCGACGAGCCGTTACCCTCCTGTCGTGCCGAAATATGCCCAACGCGCCGCTGGGCCGCTTCGAGGTACGCCGCATCAGCGTATGGAGCCACAGGAAATGTCGACGGTGAAGCGGGAGTTGCTAAGCCATTGCTTGCAGTGGATGGTTGGACCCGGGGTGGTTCGAGGAGTTCGCTCCGCCGTGCTCGTACCGGGCGGAAAAGTTGCTGAACCGTGACACCCGGGAACATCGCCTCCAAGATTCTGCACGCATCCGGATGAGGCATACTACGAATATTACCCCTCAGCCATCGATAGAATTGCGCGTGCGCGGGACTGGTTCCAATGAGCGAGGAGTCCAGTGTTTTCGCTACCCTGTCCCACTGGCGGGAAAAAGTTTCCCGTTTCTGCCAATGCCGCACCTTGAGCAGCGCTTTCAGCAAGGTGGGCTCATCGACAAGCTGGTCCTCGTCCGCTTCCACAGCTGTCATCACACCCCGAACGATAGAGATACGATATTCCTCTGGTGGGCCAAGTCATCTTCTGATGGAACACAGCAGATGTGGTAATGGTAGCCGGTCGTCCTGGATTCTTGACGCCTACCACGTGCGCTCCTCGGGGAGGCGAGCATCACCATGATAGGTCCCCAGCCCAGGGCAGACGCCCGATGACGGGCGCGGCCTTTGTCCTGTCTCTAGTCGACACCAGCACCCAGCAACAGCACCTCGTTCCGGTCGAAGCTGTCCCCCTGCACCGGCACTCCGGGCCATTACCCCGCACTGTGTGGCGTCGAGGTCCTCACGGCCCACCACACGACCGCGCCCACTCGGGACTGCCGGGATTGCCTCACGCGGGCCGAGACAGGCGGGCATCTCCAACCAGAGCCAGCCCGATCGCGCCGTCTTCTCTCCTCGTGGCCTCGAAGGACACGCCGCCACGATGATCGTCATCACCCGACACTCTCTCATCGCCCTGCGACCCAGGCGGGTTACTGTTCCCTGCCAAGACATGACATGACCGACCACACCGACGCCGAGAACGATCGGCATGAGCAGGTGCTACCGGAGTCCGTGCCCGCACCGCAGCTCAGGCTCCCGCCGGCCACCGGGGAACCCAACCAGCCCGACAACCCGGCACCGGAAGTAACCAAGCCCCCTGGCATGCCCCTGGCTGGGCTTGGTGCCGCGGGGACACCGGTGAGGAGCACCGCGAACGGTCACGCCACCGCCGGCCATGCGGCCGTGGCGGCGGCCCGGCCAGTGGTGTTGCTGCGCTACTGGCCCCGCACCACCGGGCAGAGCACCCGACCAGTGCACCTAGTCCTCCTACCCCCCGAAAATCCGGCCGACTCCGCTGGGGTGGCGTTGTACGGGACACTGCTCCGGCCGCACCTGGTGGAGACGGTCACCCTCGTCCAGAGCATGCCCGGCACCCTTTGCGTGATCATCCTTGACCAAGCCGCCGCGGCGGCACTGTTCGCCTTCCTGAGGTCGTGGCTGGCGGGTATCAGCAACTTTCAGGGGGTGGAGGTCGGGTGAGCGGCACCGGAATGGGTGAGGTGAAGACGTCTGGCAGCCCCCCTCAGTGGACTGATGTGGATGGCACTGCGCTTCTCCTGTGGTGTCGGGTGGAGCAGATCGCGGTGGACCCCGCAGGCGGCGCGATGTCGTTCCGGCTGCACCAGCAAGGCCAGGTCGTGGGGTGGGACACCACGTGGCTGTATGTGTGCTTCCCTCACCATCAGGTGCCGGTCCTCCTGCGTGCCCATCTGGTCCGCGTGCTCGACCCCCAGGGGTCGCGATGAGCAGTGTCACGACGACGGTGGGCTGGGTGGAGGTGCGGGACGCCGCGCTGCGCGCCACCCGGTGGGGCTGGGCGATCGTGCCGGGCACGTTCCTGGGTCCTGATCGGCGCTGGCATGGTCGGGAGGGTGCCCGCAGGCTCGGCCCGATCTCGGATACCTGGCACCACAGTCCGGTCACCGACCCAGCTGATGCCTATCGGATCTGGAGCGAGCACCCCTACGGCGTGCTGCTGGTGTGCGGGCTCGGGGTGGACGTGCTGGAGCTGCCGGAGGAGTTGAGCGGACTGCTGCCCGCCCCCGAAGTGCCGCAGCTACCCCGGGCGACGACAGCGAGGCCACCCCGGCGGTGGCTGGTGTTCACCGCCACCGGCTCCGGCGCCCTTTCCGGCGAACTGGCCCAGGCGAGAGTGCGCCTGCACGGGGTAGGGGCGTGGGTGGCGCTGCCTCCCACAGCCGTGGAGTTCCTGACCCCGCAGCGGTGGCTGGTCTCACCCCAGCACCCCGGCATTCACCGATTGCGCACTGCCGATGAGGTGCAGCACGCCCTGCTCACCGCGCTGCGCACCTCCAGGCTCACCGCCGGGTCGGGTGATGACGATGGGCCTGGTGCCCCCCGCCCGGAGGGCCGCCACCGGGAGGTGCTCACGGTGACGCAGGTGCTGAAGGGCGACCAGGGCCACTGGGTCTGGTCCTGGTCGTGGTGGTCTGGGCTGGTCCCGTTCCGGCGCAGCATCCCGGGGCGTCTCGGCGGGCGGCAAGGATATCTCAGCCCCGCGCGCCGGGGGAGGAGACCTGGTGAGGTTGCGCGCAGCGGGTTCTGGTGGCTGGGATCAGCCCAGCTCCCCGAGGCGCGGTCACCGGACCGAGCCTCCGTCTCCCCTCGTCCCCAACGGGGGTTCGGTCTGGGTTCGAGAAAACCAGGAGGCCCTATTCGCCTTGCCCCCTGCGGCGGTGGGGCCTCCTGGGCACGCCCGGGTCACGAAAGAAGGTGACGACATGGGATGCCCTGAGGGAGCTAATCGGAGGAAATCCGGGTGCCCGTACCTGGATCCCGGCGACTGTTCAAACCAGCCGGTGACAACCGATGGTGACCTCACCGTTGTGGTCGTTGGGTCACTGTGCTCACCGCAGGTGAGAAAACCAGGAGCCCCACCATCCGCCCCGATGGCGAGGGCTTGGACTCAAACGACAGAGCGCTCCCTAGCACCGCTGCCTGATGACGACTGTGACACCGCAGGGCGAAAGACGACACGGGATGAGGCGCTTCCACGGAGTTCGCCCGCAATTACCAGGCGGACACGGACGGGTGTGTGGGTACGAGGGTGTGATGTTCTCGGATGGCACCACAGTGATTAACTGGCGTGCGCTCTACTAGAGTCCCGTTGATGTGGGATTTGTTCGGAGACTTCGAGCATGCGCAGGCCATTACCGGGGTTGTGGTGTCGTGGCTTGACTCGGAGTAATGAGGAATGAACGACGATTTGGGCATGTCCGGCACCGCGATGGTGGCATGGTTTATGGGCGCTGTGGTTTTTTGGGCGATTATTTTGGCCGTGGCGTGGATATCCGAGATGCGCGCTGAGCGACGGCATCTGGCGGCCCTGCTGATGCGCCGGTCCAGGAATCGGCGCCCGGGTCCGCATTCCTGAGCGGAGGTGTCCGGGGAGTGACCTCGACCGGGAGTTCATAGAGCGGTGAGGTGCCGGTTCGATCAGGTGGGTATTACTCGGTGCACCCGGCTGGCCGAGGTGGCTGATCGGGGGTCGGTGGCCGCGCCGACCCCAGCGCCCCCTTCACGCGGGGGTTATTGATCCGCAGTGTCGTGGACGCAGAATCCCCGGGGTGGGAGTGAGGTGAACTCGATGACGGGACGACATCATCAGCCATCGCCACCGTGGTGGCGTCTGGGTGCGTTGTGGCGATATCTGAGCGGTCGCCGACAGCCGGTGAGTCCGCCGAGGCACGTGACCGAGATCGTGGACGGGGATAGCGGGCAGGTGCATTGGGCGACCGACGAGGCCTTCGAGCAGGGTCTGCGGGAGCATACCGGGCACTACCTGGTGTTGTGTGGGCGCAAGATCGCTGTCGCGAGTATGGTCACCCCGCTTGGTCGCTGCTGTGAGCCGTGCGCCGAGTTGAAGGAGCGCGCGTGAGCAGTCCCGAGTCCTCCCGGGCCACGGAACTGGGTGAATGGTCGGGCCGTGATCCCTGCGGTGTGCTCGACACACGGGGATGGGACGATTGATGTGATGATCCGCGGGTCCAAGGACGGGCTGATTACGCTGGGGCCTCACAGCGAGGGCGGCTGCGCATTCACGATGCAGGCCGCCGTGTTGTTCGACTCAGTTATCCCGTGGTGGCCGCGGCGATGGCGACTCCGGTCGGCCGACCGTGCGCCCAGTGCACTGCGGTGCTGGTGGCGAGGCAACAGACCGCGGTCCCGGCTCGGCATGGGCGCCACCGCTGGCACGGGTGGCTGTGGCGGATCCTGCATCCCGGCCGCAGCGCCGAGGCCGCCGCCCGGTGGCGGCCATAACCCGGGCCGCGAAGAAATTACTGATCAGGCAGCCGATTAAGGTCACCCGCCACAGTCGAAGCATGATCATCGAATTAAGCTTGAACTGCTACGGGGGCAGCCAATGATGTTACCCGGGCTCGCAGCGCGCCCTATGCCACGGTGCCGGTCAGGAGGGCGGTCAAAGCGCCAGTGATCAGAAATGCGCCCAGAGGGATGGGGGCGTCTCGGTTGACTGTGTGGGTGGCGCGCAGCGCGAGGCGGCTGATCGCGGCGAGCGCCCAGCCGAGGAACGTGCCGGTGAGCAGTGCACTCCAACTTGCCCAGCCCAGGCCGAGTCCGAGAACGCCGGCGAGTTTGACATCTCCTCCGGCAATCGCACCGGGGAGCAGGTAGTAGGGCGCGCTGTACAGCGCGAGCAGGATCATCATCCCGGCGAGTGAGCGCAGCAGCGCGGCTGGGTTGTGGTCGAGGAGGTCGGCGAGGCCCAGCAAGGTGATCACGATGGGGTAGCTGGGCAGCACCAGCCGGTTCGGGAGTCGGTGGACGGCGATGTCGGTGGCGGCGAGGGGAACGCCGATGGCCGCGATCCAGCTGTCGGCGAGCAGCTCGGCACGAGCGCCGAGATGCCAGGCCAGGGCGGCGAACAGCGCGGCGGTGAGGGCTTCGAGGACGAGCGGGGGCGCGAGAGCGTGGTGCGCTCCTGCGTCGTTGGCTAGTTGTTGGGCCCGGGAGCCCAGCACTGCGCCGCTGGCGGCGCCGGCTGCGGCCCAGAGGAGGGGAACAGCATCCATGGCTAGCGACGCCGTCACCCTCGCCCTACCGCAACTCGGGGCGGGTGGGACACCGGTATGGCTGCGGGGACCTTGAGGTTCACGTTCGGTGTCCGAAGTATCACGGTACGTGAGAGTAACCGATGGGAGCCGTTGACGCCCTCGACTGCGCTCCCTCGTCACCCGTTGGCGTCGCGATGTCATTACCCAAGGGTTTTCAAGACCCTGATGGCCCGACCTCTTTGGGTGGTGAGAGGAAACCGCTCTTTACTTACGCCTGACGCCGGTCCAGTATCACCGATCACAGTTGGACCAAAGATCTTCTCCGAGCGGGGGGCGGGGTCATGGTTACCGGCAATGTCTGGGCCGTTCTGGTGGCAGCGTCCACCGTGGTCGTCGCGGGGTGTAGCTCAAGCCCCTCCGGCGGGACCCCGCGCGTTGCGGGTTCGTCTGGTGCGCCTCCGTCGGCGACGGCCCCGTTGGCGGTCTCCCCTGCCGATATCGCGCGTCAGCAGGCCACCGCGGCGTATCTGGGAATGTGGCAGGACATGGCCGCCGCGGCGACGACATCGGATTGGCAGTCACCCCGGATCAGGCAGCACGCGACCGGCGATGCGCTGCTGGTGATCTCCAAGAGCCTCTACACCGACCACCTCAACGGTGTGGTCACCAAGGGCGCGCCCACGGATAGCCCCATGGCGTCCTCGGTGGATTCCCCGAGCGCTCCGATCACGGTCATGATCAGTGATTGTGGTGACAGCTCGAACTGGCTGAAGTACCGGAACGGTCAGCTTTTTGACGATACTCCTGGTGGTCGGCGTTCGATCACTGCGGAGGTCAAGAAGCAGCCGGGCGGTTCCTGGAAAGTCACCCGGTTCGCGGTGGAATCGCTGGGGTCATGCTGAGGCGGGTCGGGGTCGTCGTGGGCCTGTCGCTGGCCGGGTTGGTGGCGGGTTCGGTCCCTGCGTTCGCCGGTGATGGTTGGGGATACAGCGACTGCATCCAGTACCCGAATCCTGGGTGCGAGCTCAGCGTGGGAAAAGGCAGTCGGGGTAACAGCCATCCGAATGCCGAGGGGAACCACGCCCAGGGACAGAGCAAGGGAAACCCCGGCAACGCCAACCCCGGCAGCGGTGGTGACACTCTGCTGGGCGGCGGTCAGAACCTGGCGAACTGCTCCTATCAGCGCAGCGACTTCCATCCGCCGAGTGACGCGGCGCAGCCCGCCGCGTTCATCCCCCCATGGGGTACCGGGGTTGCAGCGGTCCAACCGGCCATGTTCACCCTGCCCGCACCGGGCGCCCAGCCGCAGCCGGTGGTCGAGCCACCCCCGGGGCAGCTTGGCGCGTGGTATGTCTACCAGTGCTCCGGACCCGGTTTCCGCGACGCGGTGTACCGGCCGCCGGTCTGGATTCCTGACGGCCCGCGGGCCGGGGCGCCGCCCTCACCCGCCGAGCTCGCCGAGCAGGCCCGCAGCCAGTTGCGGTTACCCGCACCCAGGATCATGGCGAGCCCCAGGAATGAGCAGTTGGTGGGTTTGCCGACCTGGTTGTGGCTGGAGCGGGGTAGCTGGGGTGAGGTGTCCGCGACCGCTGCGGTTCCGGGTGTGTCGGTGACGGCGGTAGCGCATCCGAGGTCGGTGTCCTGGTCGATGGGTGATGGCACCAGCTTCACGTGCGCTGGTCCGGGGACCCCGTATCCGGTCGGCGCCGACCCGAAGGGCACGTCACCGGATTGTGGCTACACCTACCGCTGGCCCTCGGCGGGGCAGTCGGACCAGGCGTATCCGGTGACCGCGACGGTGCACTGGACCGTCACGTGGTCGGGTGCCGGCCAAGCCGGTGTGTTCCCGGACATGACCACCACTTTTGCCACCGCGTTCCGCGTCGCGGAAAGCCAAGCGGTGAACACCGGCGGCGGCTGACCTAGGCGTAGCTTCTCGTGGCCTCGGCGAGGTCGGGAGCCGCACAAACACCACATCTGACTGGTTTCCCACCGGGTCGCCGATTCGGACCTGGCGGCGCGGTGCGAGACCTCGTTGTCTGGAGGCGGCCGGTGAGGACATCAGTGTCCGGTGAGGCGACTGGAACCTGGAGTAGACGAGACCGCGAGCCGGACGTCCCCACGCGCATGACCGGCGCGCCGCGGCGCGGTGCTCCTCGTCTGGTGCTGGGTGTGGTGCTGGTGGTGGGTTGTGCGATCGGGGGGCTCGTGGTGGGCCAACAGCTGGGGCATCGGGAATCGGTGCTGGTGCTGGCGCGCCCGGTCGCCACCGGTCAGGTGCTCTCCGCGCAGGATCTTCGCGAGGCCAGTGTCTCGGTCGAGGGCGGCATCAGCGTGATCCCCGTCGGGGATGAACCCATGGTGATCGGCCAGCAGGTGGCGTTCGCGCTGCCAGCGGGTGCGGTGTTGACCCGGGAGCTGATCGGCACACCGCAGGTACCTCCGCCAGGACAGGCGGTGGCCGCGGTCGGGTTGAAGGCCGGCCAGTTTCCCCCGGGACTGGCACCCGGAACCCGGGTCGCGGTCCTGGTCGCTCCGAGTAGCACTGCCACGGCGGGTGGTTTTCCGTCCGTGCCGGCCTCGTCGTGGACCGCGACCGTCACCGATGTGCAGCGCCAGCCCAATGACCAGCTCACCGTGGTGTCGGTGCAACTGTCCGAACGCGACGCCCGGCAGCTCGCCTCGACCCCAACCGGACAGATCAGCGTGGTCGCCCTGAACGGAGGGGGGCGATAGTGCTGGTGGCGTTGTGTTCGTTCAAGGGCTCGCCCGGCGTGACCACCAGCGCCTTGGCGATAGCTGCCTGCTCGCCGACCCACGCGCAGCCGGTCGTCGTGGAGTGCGACCCGGCCGGTGGTGACATCTTCGCCCGCTTCCGGCTGCAGCCCATTCCGGGGCTGGTCAGCTTGGCCGCAGCGGCCCGCCGCGGCGTCGGACCCGGTGTGTTGGCCCAACACACCCAGCGTCTGCCCGGTGGGTTGCCGGTGGTGGTCGGCCCGGCCGGCGCCGAACAGGCCCGCGCGGCGTTGGGCGAGATCACCCACCACCAGGCTGCGGTGCTCCGGGCTGCGGCGGACCAGGACGGCATGGTGGTGCTCGCTGACTGCGGCCGGGTCGACCCGGACTCGCCAGCGCTGCCGATCGTGCGGGCGGCCGATGCCCTGGTGCTGCTGGTGCATGCGCGCGACGACGAGCTCGCGCACGTGGCCACCCGGCTGGATACCGCAGCTCGGTGGACACCGAAACCGTGCCTGGTGCTGGTCGGTAATGGGTACCCGACCAGCGAGGTGGCCCGGGTGTTGGGGGTCGGCGTCATGGGTCGGATTCCGCACGACCCTAAGGGCGCGGCCATCCTGTCCGGGACCGCTCACGCCGGGCGCGGACTGCAGCGAACACCTCTCGGTCGGGCCGCGACACGCATCTGGACGCCTCTGTCCGCGCCACCGACTGTGGCGCCAGTAGGCAGCCAGCCCAGCACCAAGCCCGTCCCGCCGCCACGGTCCGGCCTACCGGTTGGGTCGGTGACCAGGACGTCGGTGAACAGGACACAGCCATGACTGCGCCCTATCTGAACCACACCCCGATCCCTGCTCCCCAGCCCGCAGTGGCCGCGTCGTTGCCGGGACCCAGCGACCTCCCCGGCAGCGATGGGCAGTCTGGTTCACCGGCGCTGCGGTTGCGGCAGCGGCTGCGGGAGGAGTTGTCCGCCCGGCTGTCCGAGCGCATCCGGGCCGATGAAGACGCTGGGTATCCGGCGATGACCCCGACGCAGCGCCGGGTGTTGGCCGAAGCGGTCCTGGCCGACGCCGCTGAGGCCCACACCCAGACTGAACTGGCTCGCGGTGGCCAGCTGGTGGCGCCGGAGGTTGAGCAACGGGTGATCGATGCGGTGCTGGACGAGGTGTTCGGCCTGGCCGGGCTGGAGCCGTTGTTGCGCAACCCGGACATCGAGAACATCAACATCAATGGTGACCGGGTCTTCGTCCGCTACGCCGATGGCCGGCGGGAACGACTGGCCCCGGTAGTGGCCTCCGATGCCGAACTGGTGCAACTGATCCGCGACCTGGCAGCCCGCAGTGGGGTCGAAGAACGCCGGTTCGACCGTGGTAGCCCCATCGTGAATTTCCAGTTGCCCGGCGGCGCGCGGGCCTCAGCGGTGATGGCGGTCACCGCGCGCCCGTCGGTCTCGATCCGCCGGCACCGCTTCGCCCGCGTCACGCTGGCCGAGTTGCGGCACCACGGCACGATCGATCAGGTATTGGAGTCCTTCCTGCAGGCGATGGTCCGCGCCCGCCGCAACGTGTTGATCACTGGGGGCGCCGCGGTCGGCAAGACGACGATGCTGCGGGCCCTGGCTGCCGCGATCCCGCCGTGGGAACGGCTGATCACGATCGAGGACGTGCTGGAACTTGGCCTGGGCGACGACGTGCAGGCGCATCCGGATGTGGTCGCGATGCAGGCTCGTGAGGCCAACATCGAAGGTCAGGGCGCGATCAGCCAGTCCGATCTGGTGTGGCAATCCCTGCGGATGTCCCCGGATCGCGTGATTGTCGGTGAGGTCCGTGGCCCTGAGGTGATCCCGTTGACCAACGCCATGAGCATGGGCAACGACGGCTCCATGGGCACCCTGCACTGCTCCACCAGCAAGGGAGCTTTCACCAAGCTCGCCGCCTATGCGGTCCAAGGCCCGGAACGGCTGTCCTTGGAGGCCACCAACCTGCTCGTGGCCTCAGCACTGCACTTCGTGGTGCACCTGGCCAAGCCGCGCGGCGAGGAGCGTCAACGGGTCGTGTCCTCAATCCGAGAAGTCATCGACGCCGACGGCCATCAGATCGTGTCCAACGAAGTCTGGCGCCCCGGGAAGAACCTGTGCGCCATACCGGGGGTGCCGCTGCGGTCGGAGACTCTCGACGAGCTGATCGCCGCCGGGTTCGACGCCGATTTGTTGGACCGCGCAGAGGAGTGGTGGCCCCGATGAGCAGCAGCGTGGCCTTGCTGGCGCTGCTCGGGCTCGGTGTCGGCGTGGGCCTCCTGATCCTGGTGTTCCCAGGCCACGCCACGCCAGCGGTCTCGGCAAGCGCGGGGCGGTGGGTGAGGTGGTGGACGCACCAGCGCGAGCAGCGCTCACCACGGTGGCTGCTGGCCGCCGGTGCCGCCGCGATCGGAGTGGGCGCGCTCACCGGGTGGATCGTCGGGGCGTTGTTGGCCGCGATGGCCGTCTGGGGCATTCCGAGGATCTTCGCAGCCAACACCGACCACGAGCGCCAGATCGCCCGGATCGAGGCCATCGCCGGGTGGACCGAGATGCTGCGGGACACCCTGGCCGCCGCGGCGGGCTTGGAGCAGGCCATCACCGCGACCGCGCGCACCGCGCCGATGGCCATCCGCCCGCAGATCCTGGAGGTAGCCGCCCGGTTGACCCGTGGTGATCGGCTGACCGCCGCCCTGCGGTGGCTGGCCAGCGAGCTGGCTGACCCCACCGCCGATCTGGTCATCGCCGCGCTGATCCTGTCCGCTGAGCATCAGGCCCGCCAGCTGGCCCCGCTGCTCGGGCAGCTCGCCGAGACCGCGCGGGGCCAGGTCGAGATGCGCCAGCGGGTGGAGACCAGCCGGGCCCGTACCCGCACCACCATGCGGGTGGTCGTGGTCACCACCGTCTGCTTCGCCGGTGGTCTGATCCTGTTCAACCCCGCCTTTCTGGCTCCCTACGGCTCGCCGGTGGGGCAACTGGTCCTGCTGGGCATCGGGGCGATCTTCACGTTGGCCTTTGTGTGGATGGCGCGCTTGGCCCGCATCGAGGAGCCCGAGCGTTTCCTCACCGAGTTGGACACCATCCCGGCCGCCGGTCACCGGCAGGGCGCCATCAAGGGAGCAACGCCGTGATCATGATGATGCTCCTGGCCGCGGGTGTCGGGGTAGGGCTGTGGCTGCTGGCGGTCTGGTTGTTCCCCCCGCCCCCACCGCTGGCCACACTGATCTCCAGCTTGACCACCACCCCGGCCCCGCCGCCGATCCTGGCCACCAGCGATGGTGGCTGGGCCGTCCGGATGGGGCGCCCGTTCGTCGGCGTGCTGCGCGCGCTGGGACTGCCCGGCCCGGGTCTGGTCAAGGACCTTGCGGTCACCGGCCGGTCCATCGAAGTCCACCTCGCCGAGAAGGCGGCCCTCGCGCTGACCGGGCTGATCCTGCCGACCGCGGTGGAAGCCCTACTGGCCCTCGGTGGCCGGGCGCTGCCGTGGCTGGTGCCGCTGGCGGGCTCGGTGTTGCTGGCGGTGCTGGGATTCCTGCTGCCCGACGCCACCGTGCACACCGAGGCAGCCCAGCGGCGCTCGGCCTTCCGTCACGCCCTCTCGGCCTACCTTAACCTGATCCACATCCTGCTCACCGGCGGCGCTGGCGTGGACGGCGCCCTGTCTGATGCCCTCAGCGTCGGTCGAGGGTGGTCGTTTCAGCAGTTGCGCCGCGCCCTGACCACCGCGCATCTGACTCGTACCACCCCGTGGGTCACCCTCGGGCAACTCGGTGAGGAACTTGACGTCACTGAGCTGTCCGAGCTCGCCGCCGCGTTGTCGCTGGCTGGCACCGAAGGTGCCAAGATCCGCGCCAGCTTGGCCGCTAAGGCAGCTGCGCTGCGTACCAAGGGCGGCAACGAGGCCGAGAAGAAAGCCAACTCGGCCACCGAACGGATGGTTATGCCCGGTGTGCTGATGGGCCTGGGGTTCGTGTTCTTCATCTTCTACCCAGCGATGGTCCAGATCCTCTCCTCGCTGCACCACTAACTCACCCTCGACACCTGGGAGGACGTCACTGTGTTAACCAGCATCCTGTCCCGCCTGACGTCGGCCTGGCGGGGCCTGGCTGCCGATGAACGCGGCACCACCACAGAAAACGTGATCTGGATTGCCGCGCTGGCCGCGCTCGCCCTGGCCGTGGTCGGCCTGCTCGGCCCGCAAATCCTCGCCGCCGCCAAGAGCATCGTCTTCCAGTAGCGATGATGTGGCGCGACGAGCGGGGGGCGGTCACCGCCGAGCTGGTCATCGTCATGCCGTTGCTGCTGACCATGGTCCTGGTGATCGCGCAGTGGACCCTGTGGGCACACGCCACCCACATCGCCCAAGCCACCGCCTCCGAGGCCCTATCCGCCGCCCGCGTGCACGGCGGCACCGTCGCAGCCGGCCAGGCGCACGCCCAGCACGTCCTCGACCAGCTCGGTCACGGCCCGTTGATCGGTCCCCGAGTCAATGTGACCCGGGACACTAACCGCGCCGCGGTCACCATCACCGGCACCGCCACCAGCGTGCTGCCCTTCCTGCGCCTGCCCGTGCACGCCGAAGCCGCCGGCCCGGTCGAGGTGTTCCACGCCCCGGCCGCTGGGGCGAGACCATGACGACACTGGGCCGTCTGCTTCGTGAGGAGCACGGGTCGGCCACCGCTGAGCTAGTCGTGATCACCCCGATCGTGATCCTGATGCTGCTGTTCGTTGTCCTCTGTGGACGTCTGGCCGACACCACCCTGCGGCTCAACGACGCCGCGCACCAAGCCGCCCGCGCCGCGACCACCGCCCGCAGTCCCGCCACTGCCGCCAGCGACGCCGCCGCGGCAGCGCACGCCGCACTGGATCAGGCTGGTGTGGCCTGTCGATCGCTGACTCTGCACACCGACACCCAAGGATTACGACCCGGCTCCACGGTGACCGTGACGGTGTCCTGCGCCCTCGGGCTGAGCGATCTCACCCTGTTGGGCCTTCCTGGCACGCTTACCCGGCAAGCCAGCTTCTCCTCCGTGGTCGACGTCTACCGCGGTACCACGGCGACCCCGGCGGGAGGGCCGGCCCGGTGACCAGACTGTCCGACCTCGTCCGGGATGAGAACGGGCAGGTCACCGCGTTCGTCGTGGTGATCGCCACTGCCGTGCTGATGTTCGCCGGACTGGTCTTGGACGGGGGTGCGGCCCTGGCCGCGAAGGTCCGCGCCATCGGTGAGGCTCAGGAAGCCGCCCGCAGTGGCGCCCAAGCCATCGACCTAGCCACGTACCGCGCTACCGGCGCGCTGAGGCTGACGCCGGAGCACGCCGTCGCCCTCGCGCAGCGCTACCTGGCTGCTACCGGCCACGCCGGCACCGTCCGCATCACCGGCAACACCGTGACCGTCACCGTCACCATCACTCAACCCACCCCGCTGCTCCGACTGGTCGGTGTCGGCTCGCTGACCGTGACCAGCACCGGCAGTGCCCAACCGCAGCGCGGGATCACCGCGCCCGAGCCCTAGAGGCGCCTCATGCCCGCACCCCGGTCTCGTCTTCTGTCCCGCCGTTCCGGCCGCCTTGGTTATGGCCTGGGTCGGTGGGTGCGTGGCCTGATCGCCCTGTCCGCACTCGCCGTCCTGGTTGGTGGGTTGCCGTGGGCCTTGGTCGACTATGTCGGCTGGCCCCTGCCCCACCACGTCCCGACCTGGCCGGAGCTGCAGGACGTCCTGCTCACCCCGATGGGCACGCAGATGCTGCTGAACATCCTGACCTGCATCTGCTGGGTGGCCTGGTTCGCCTTCGTCATCGACGTCGCCCGGTGCACCGTGGACGCGGCTCGTGGCCTGACGCTGCCGCGCCCCCGAGTGGCCCGTCCGGTGCAGGGTCTGGCCGCCACCCTAGTCGGCGCAGTCCTGCTCTTGGTGCTGGGTCAGCGAACCGGACCACCGCCCGCGAGTACCACGGCCCTCACGCTAGCCGGCCAGTCCGCGCTGGTCGTGACCGCGCCGCAGCATCCCGCACCGGCCCCTGCCGCCACAGTTGTCGATTCCCGGGTGGGCATCACCCTGACCAGCCTGTCCGCCCCGCCGGGCATGGTGACCGTCACTGTCACCGTCCAGGGACCGCACGACGGCATCTACGACAGCCTCTGGCGCATCGCGCAGCGGCTGTGGGGGGACGGCCACCGGTGGCCCGAACTGTTCGCCCAGAACTGCGGCGTCATCCAACGCGATGGGCATGCGTTGACCACCCCCGGCTACCTCCGTCCCGGATGGCAGCTCACCGCCTCCGTTGCCGCCCTAACCGCCGCCGAGCACAACGGGCAGTTCCCGCACAGCATGACCCCAGCCACCTCATTCGCAACGACTGTCCCCTCCCCGTCGGCACCGAGCACCTCAGTACCCGTGCCGTTCGCATCGGCACCTGCACCGAGCACCTCGGTATCCGTGCCGGCCCCGTCGGTACCCGTCCCTGCGCCAGCCACATCGGTTCCCAGACCGGCAACAGCGCCCGTGCTGGCCTCGGCTCAGCCACTCCCGGTCACCGCCCGGCCCGGCGGTAGCCACGTACGCCCTGCGACTGGCATCACCCTGCCCACCGGCGCGTTCGTCAGCCTCAGCTTGGCCGCAGCGATCAGCACGGCCCTGGGGTCGATCAACGGGTGGCGCCGCCGCCGCTACCGCATCGGCAGCGGGGACCGCTCCGACCTCGCCCAGCCCATCGCTCCGGTCGTCCGTGCGCTGCGGATCGCCCACCAGCAAGCCACCGAGTCGCCGCCCACCCCACCATCGCCGCCGCTGACGCCAGAGCCAGGAAGCGGACCGGTGACCGCGGTGGGCGTTCGAGACGGCCTGGACGTAGCCCTGAACCTGGCGGCTACCCACGGCCTGGGCCTGCTCGGACCCGGCGCCACCGCTGCAGCCCGCGCCCTGCTGCTGTCACTACTGACCAGCACCGAGCGGCAGACCGGTGTTCGCGTCCTCATCCCGGCCGCCGACGTGCCCACCCTGTTCGATTCTCACCAGCCAGACCAAATCCCCACAACGATGATGATCGTGTCCGATCTGAACACTGCGCTCGACGAGTTGGAATCAGCGCTGCTCACCCGCACCCGGCAGGTCCTCGACGGCTACTTCAACGACCCTCTCCCCGAGGGACGCACCACACTGGTGCTACTCGCCTCGCCTGCCCAGCACGCCGACCGCCGGCTACAGGCGATCCTGGACAACGGCGCCAGCCTCGGCATCATCGGCATCCTCCTCGGCCAATGGCGCCCCGGCGCCACCGCCCGGATCCGCGTCGACGGCACCGTCAGCGCCGCTAGCCCTGGCGTCGGCGAGACCCTAACCGGCACCCGGCTGTTCACCCTGCCCGCCACCGACACCACCGCGCTGCTGTCAGTGCTCCGCGACGCCCAGGGACCTGACCAGCCCGACCACGACCCGCGCGAGGACCACACCGCCCCCGCGCCCCCGGTGATTGTGCGCGATAACGGCCAGCCACCCCAGCCCACGACCCCGCAGTCAGGGGACGCTTCCCGCGAGCAGGATCCGGTCGACGAACTCACCCAGCTCGAATCCACCCACCCAGCCGACGCCTGCGACGAACCCCCCGCGACGGAGTCCGAGCGCCGCGAGATCCTCGAGAGCAGCTCGACCACCGACCCTCAAGACGCCGTTCACGCTGGCACCGACGACGGTGCCGGCCCGACGCATCGCCAGCCACCGCTGTTGTTGACGGTCCTGGGCCGCGTTGCCTTGATCCACACCGCCGGGGACACCCCACGCGACCTCACCGCGGCGCTGACGCCCAAACAACGGGAAGTCCTGGTCTACCTCGCCATCAACCGTAACGGCGCGCGCCGCGAAGCCCTCGCCGAGGCGATCTGGCCAGACAGCCCCCGAGCCCGCCCCTACAACAGCTTGTACTCCACACTGTCGCTGCTGCGTCGCAACCTCAGCAAAGCCACCGACGACCAGCTCAGCGAGATCACCCGCAACGACGACGGCCGCTACCACCTCGATCCCGCTCTGGTGACCGTCGACTACTGGCACTTCCACGACGCGCTGCGGACCCGCCGCCGTGCCACCACCGACGCTGAGCGCCTCGACGCCTTACACCAGGCCAGCGAGCTCTACCGCGGTGGCCTGGCCGAAGACCTCAGCACCGAATGGATCGAAGCACCCCGCGAAGCCACCCGCCGCGACGCCCTCGACGCCCTGGGCGTCCTCATCCGAGCCCTCGGCGATCGCGATCCCGAGCGCAGGCTCGAACTGCTCGAACGAGCCCGTGTGCTCGACCCCTACAACGAGAGCGTCTACCGCGACATCATCCGCACCCAGGCCCTCCTCGGGCAGCACGAATCAATTCCCCGCACCCTTACCCTGCTGACCACTACCCTGGCCGAACTCGACCAGCACCCCAGCGATGAGACCACCAATCTCGCTAAGCTCCTCCAACACCGCAACCATCAACCAACCCGAACTGGAAGTACCGCCGCAAGCTAACCCACAGCGCCTACCCCATCTCTACCAACGAGATAGGGGAGATCCCGCGGCTGAGGCGCCTACTGACCGATCTTCTGTCTCGGCATGGACAGACTCCCTGCGCGATTCCTCATGCCCCCTACCCCGTCCGTCCTCTTTCAGCTATACTGCCGGTCAGGTAGGAAAGGTAGCGCCGCCCGATCGACTTTGAAAATGTAAATAAACAGTCATTGCCACCTTCGGTTAGATTATAGATTAATCACAAAGTGTCGCTTCGCCTTTTTCAAGACGGTGCCCAGCCAGGCTGGTTCGAACAAGATCAAAGTAATGCTAGAGCCGTCTCTCAGCGACGGCAATCCGGAGTCTTGGCCACCTACCTAGCGACGGTCCTATCGAGCTGCCTTCTAGGCAGGAATTCCCCGAGATTGGCAACGCTGCTGCTCAGCGCCGTCGTAGCCCCTACCGATGTCACCGCCGACTCGGTGGCCAGTAGGCACCGCAGCAGTAGGATGGGTAGTTCGTGGGTAGTGTCTTCTGCGGGGTTGAGGTGTTATTCACACGTTGAAAACTGATTATGCTGATCGCCGTTGCTGCTGGTGCCTCGCCCGGACCGCAGCGTAGTACTCCCCGGCAACCGGGACGGCGAAAACTGCGCTCAGCTGTGCGTCCACATGGGCAAAAACATACAGGCCAGCAGTCGATAATGGACTCTATATGCAGCGCCTCTGTCGCCTTCCGGTCATCTGTTGCTCACCCGCTGATAGTGTAGCATAACGACACTATCCCCGCAACAGGCTAGAGCGAGGGCCTTGGCGATGAGGGCTAACGGCGAGTCGCTGTGTTGCGGCAGGCGCGAGGCATGTGGCGCTACCCGTTCGGGCTGGCCTAGCTGCCCCAAAGCGCAGTGGATACCGTCTACCGGCTAAACATGGCTCCAACGGGGCTAGCCGTCATTCTCTGACCGTCTTCTTCTGTCGTACCAGGCCAAGAGGCGCCTCCGTTCATCCATTAGAGTGGATACCCGATTCATCACTTGAACACTGTCTATATCAGTGATAGAGTTTGTGGTGTCGGAAGTTGAGCGACAGAACGGAAGCAGTAAGCGCGAGAACCATACGGCGCGCGAGCGGCGACCAGGGTCAGACCGGCTGCTACATTCTCTCAACTTCTTGCGTTTTGAAAAGCAAGACTCTACTGGCTTTTAACTCTATCATTAATAGTGATAGAGTAGGTGGCACGCAAGACTGGATGTACAAGGCTTCGAAATCTTGCTCTAGACTGAGAGGTGAATCATGTCTTCATACGTTGCGGTGCATCGTATCCGCGCGGCTCCTGTTGACCCGGCCTGTGGTGCGTTCACGCATGGTAACCGCTATCGCGATCATCTCGGTAAGGTGACGTTTGCGTCAGATCAACCAAGGGGATGGGATGGTCGTTACGACTATCACCCGAGCGGTAAGCCTCGCACAGCGTGCGCGATGAGGCCCGCGAAGTCCGCGCGCGTCAAGGTCCAGCCTCGTGAGGCTGTAGTTTACGCGTGGGAAACCATGAGGCTTATTCAGGGCGGCACTATCGATCTTGTGAGACACCTGCTGAGCTGCAACGATCAGCCGTCGATCAAGATCGCTGAATAAGCCTCCATGGTCGCGCAAGCGGGTGCACGGGCCGCATCGGAAATGTTTCGGCGGGCTGCCGCCGCGTGTCGGCAAAACGGCGACCGGCTGGCCAAGGAACACCACCTTGCTGGATATGTGCACGCAGCCTAGACCGCGTTCAGACCTTCATGATTCCGCGTATAACTTCACGTCGAAACCTGTGGCTGACGAGTGCGTCGCCGACGGAAGGAAAAATTGTTGTGAGATCTCTGCCTAGGTGGCGACTGTGTCCGGGCAACCGTGGATTGTCCAGACACAGTCACATCGCAAGACAGCGATGCACGGGAAGGAGAAAACATGTCGAAAGAAACAGCTTCATGGCTGAACACGATGACGCTGATCGGTAACACCCAGTATCGCGGCACGGCATGGCACTACCGGGCCGATCAGCAGGGCGACGAGCCCAACCACTACCCCGGGCCTATCCCGGTGTCTGACGTTGAACGCCGGTTGTTCGGCTGGCAGGCCGTTGAATTGCCAGTGTACGTGCGGGTTCCGGCGACGATCGACACCATGGATGGCATCGACGAGGGCGCTTGCCCGTACCGGTATCTGCTGCGGGAGCAGCGTAAGAACATCGCCGCCTCGGACGATTACTCCGATTTGGGCATGTTCAAGGAGGGGTACCGGCCTCATCAGTACCGCGAGTGGTTGCTCCACACCGTGGCGACCATTCTGGACTCGGATTTGGGCATCAGCAGCGCGGGTCTGCTCCGTAACAGGGCGGTGGCGTGGGTGGAGGTGAGCGTACCGGAGTCAATCACCACGCCGGAGGGTGTGGAATTCCGGCCGAACCTGCTGGCCACGACGAGTTTCGACGGTTCCATCGCGACCACGTTCAAGCGCACGTGCACGATGGTGGTGTGCGATAATACCCGGGAGCTGGCGTTGTCGGAGAAGGGCCAGACCTACAAGGCGCGGCATTCCAAGTACAGCGGTTTCAAGGTGGCCGAAGCGCGGGAGGCGCTGGCCCTGGTACACACCATGGCCGGCGACTTCGCCGATGAGGTGGGCAGGCTGCTGGATTGGACGGTCAGCGACAGTCAGTGGGATCTGCTACTCAAAAAGATAATCCCCACCGGTGACAGCAAGGGTGCGACAACCCGCGCGCTGAAACGGCGCAGCGAGATCAACCGAATGTACCGCTACGACTCCCGAGCGAATCAATGGTATGGCACCGCGTTTGGTGTTGTGCAGGCGTTCAACACGTGGAATCATCACGATCGTCCCACCGCTAAGAGCACGGATCGGACCGAACGCAACATGCTCGACGCGGTGACCGGCGCAACGGCCGCCGAGGACACGAAAATCCTCGCGGCGTTAAGCAAGATCATCGGTCGATGACCTCTGGCCATGACGACAGCATGACAGGAGGGCTAGGGAATGGGTATGAGAAAGCCACATGTCAACACTCGGCCCCTGGCGTCGCGGTACGTCCCAGGCGTGACGAGCAGATTATCGAGGCTTCGCACCATGTGGGCGGTCCGCATGCACGCTCGCGCAGCCGGACCTTGTCACCTGGGGCGGACATCGATGCACAGGCAATGGAGAAAGGAGGGAGCATCATGCTCCATTTTGGCTGTAATAAAGGCTTACCCGCTGGCACCGAGACCGCGTGGGGATGCCGCGCCATCGTGGACCAGGGCCGGCATGGTCAAGGAGGCCAGTTCGGAGCTGACGCAGTGGTGGGCCGAGGATGGGCCGGCTCACCTTCGCAGATGAGCCGAGACGGCTTACTACGGCGCGAATTCTGAGGACAAACTGCTACCGAAGTGGAGGAGGACTGAACTGTGGATGCGCTAAACAAGCGCGAGGTCACCGACGTAGTGATAACGCAGGGGTGGGTCCTGCCGCAGGACTGGTCGGTGACTGCACAGCTGTACCCCGATGAGCACTACAGCGATCCACGTGAGGTGGGCGACTGCTATGCCTGCGACTTCGCCGCAGCGGACCACCACAACCCCGACAAGGGATTCTGCGAGCACTGCGACCAGATCATCACAAAGATCGGCGCCGAGTGTGCGTGCGAGCTGGGTTTAGGTGAAGTGGACGCGGACATTTGGGCAAACCTGGAAGGGTCAGTGCACTGCCCAAGCGCCGAACCGGTCGACTGCCCGGACTGCGACACCGGCAAGGACAATCACGGGAACCGGTGCACTCGATGCGGTGGTCACTGGGCTGGGCTGCCCGGCCCGCACGAACTTGCCGACCCGGTTGCGGTCAAAGCCTGGCGCAGCAATGACTGGTCGTTTTACGGCGTCGTCATCGAGGTCCGCGATACCTGCGGTCGGGTATGGGGCCAGAGTAGCCTCTGGAGCATCGAGGGTGGCCTGTTGCCCCTCGTGCACGCAGACGGGCGGATTGAGCGTAGATACCTTGACCCCCTACAGACCGAGGACCCCGATTCCTACCCAGTACCGGGGTTAATTAACGAGGCGCTACGGATAGCGCAGAACGGGCTACGCCAAGACGCCGAGGAGTGCCCGGTTATCACCCAGGCCGGGAGCGAATGACGGCCGGAAGCCTGATCAGCGCGTTCCCAGCAGCGAAAGACCACGTCAGGCCTAGTTGGTACGTAGCCTCGTCGCGATGTTCGGTGTTGGCCCACTGACATGGTGGTCGCCGGCACCTCGAACTGGTGTCCCAACGAATAACTGCGGAGCGAGCCCCTTCCGGTAGCGGTAGGATTCAGAACCCGCAACGCATATTCCTTACCGCCTACCACCCGAGCGAATCCCGCACACCCCCGAATACGCACGTCGATCCATTCATGTCCCAAACAGGGTGCTCTGCCATGAAAGAAAACACATCACGTTGATCATTTCGCTGAACTGGTCTGGCGAATTTATCGCAACTCTGGGTCACGTGCTGGGGTTTCACCCGCGCCGCTTAGCGGCAGTGATGCCCTGACTCAGGGGGCCAACGACACACCAACGAATGAACAGGGAGGGGTAATGCAGGAACACGAGTTGCCGACCTGGCAAGGCATGTTCACATCAGCGCTAGCGGACCTCGACGCGGCGCGATCGGCGCTGTCAGACGCGGCGGGCTGGCTGCGTTCGGACTGGCGCCCGCTCGGCACCCCACTACCCCCTGTGGCCGGGACGGCACGGCAAGACGTGCTGGACCAAATCGGCCGCCTGAAAGGCGGGATCGACCACGCAAAGAACGCGCTGTGGAGTGCACTCGATTGATCGGCTTGACCTGCGCGGAGACAACCTGACCTTCGCAAGAAAGGGGATATTCCTTCGATGCAACTTGATGGGTTCGCAGCGGATATCCTGTACCGCTGCCGCTGGGCGCAGCAGCACAACGACGGGCACCCCTTGCCCGCCTGGTCAACCGGCGAACAGCTGGCCGCCGCGCTGGTACTGCGCGACTGGACCCATCTTGAAGAGATGGGCTTCACCGTCCAGCAAGCCGTGCAGCGCGTGCATGACGGGGTGGCCTCGCCACCTCCCGACCTCGGCACGTGGCTCGACGGCATCCGGGCGGAACTGATCGGAGGGGAGAGCGAATGAAGATCAGCGAGGAGCTGATGACCAGCACCGCGACCCAGCACGTGGCTTGATGGAGCCCGGACGGGGCGCGTAACGCCGGAGACCTCGTGCAGGCCCCCTAGCCACTCTGCTGGGCGTGGCAGTTCACCTCGCCGACGGCAGCCCCCTGGCCGGCATAGCACTCGACAACGCCCTGCTCGCTGACGCAGCGCATACTTCCGCCGGACTGCTACCGCCAAGCCCTGCACGCCGGACTCGTCCAGCGTGGTCCCGGCTGTGGCATGCCGGCGAGTGTGGACGATCTCGGACCAAGAGCTCGTTCCGTGAATTCAGCATCCTGGGCCGGTGTGGGCGGGTAGTGGTGGATCACCTCCTTCACGTGCTGGGGAAGGGTGCCGCCAGCGAAGGTGTCGCACTCTGCCGTCGAGGCCCAGGTCACCGGCCCTGGCGACATGGGCACAATGGGCTCCCGGCCAAGCGGACGGTGCGAGGATTGACAGGACGAGGTCGGAGAGCGTGAGTGGACTCACCTGGCGGGCGTGCCCGACCTGCGGCATCGCGCCGACCGACAGTCGGCAGCGCTGCTACGTGTGCGGCTCGGACACCTGCGAGCTATGGGACAAAGACCAGTGCGCGGAGCACTGCGAGATCACGGTCGGAGCGTGGCAGAACTACACCCGCCTCACCAACAACCCGCTCAGCGTCAAACGCAGACCTCCCACAGCACTCGGCTACCACCCGATCAGAGGCGTAGGCGTGTGGGCCGAACTACCCGTGCGCGAGTGGAAAAAGCAACGCCCAGGGATGGGCCACCGCACGGATCTGGAGAAGACTTGACGTCACCATGATCTTCTGCCCGGTTCAAGTTCAGAAGGCCGGGCATACCTGTGGTCACCTACTCGGCAGACTGGCCACGACTGGTGGTCCGCAGTCAAGCCGACGTGATCCCACAGAAGCCCGTATTGGCTGGTGTTGCGAACCCCGCCTATACTGCCGGTTTCTCTAATTGGGGCACAGAAAGATCGGTACTGCTTCTCGCATACAAGTCCGCTACCCCAAGAAACGCAGCTCGATGCCGAGATTTCAAAGTCCATAACTCGTATTGCACTACCTTGCATGCAATTTAATTGTAGTCGTAATGAAATAACTTGCCCAACTTTGAGCATTATCGAGCCTCTGAACTGCGGCGATGTTAAGCTCAGTGGATTTGTTGTTTCATTCCGGCTTCAATGGGCTACCAATCCTGCTAGTCAGCAAACTGTAAGCGGGGTAGGTTTCCAAGCACCTCGCGCCGAAGAGTGTATAGAAACCACAGTGGGACTCAACCTGTCGACACCCCTTCACGATCGTGAAGGATCCTGGTTAGTGGCCCTTGTACTGTCTCTCGCCACATAGTAAAATTGAAGTACTCTCGTTGTTCTCTTTTTTAGATTGTCTACGGAACGGAAAGCAAAACTTACACTCATTCGTGTCCGGTCAGTTTCATTGGTTCCGACTGTATGAAACAGAAGGCCATCAAACAGTAGGATTTCTCCTTCTCGCATTGGTATGGGAATCTCCTGTCTCTCATATGCGGCATACTCAGGGTGTTCGTCAAGCATTGTCCCACCGCCGGGTATCTTCCTAGCTGGCGGTGGTAGAAGATGCGAACCTGGTATAATTCTGGTGCTGCCGCATTCGGGTAAACATTCACGTCGTTGACCGAGTGGCTTGCTAATGGGCAGGCTTGAGGGTTGTCAGGGAGGCTTGTCACTAGCGTTGAGATGATGGCCGGTGGGCGTGTTGCCTTGATCTAGGGCGTGACTGTGGTGATCATGTCTGGGCTTATTCACGCGGAGCGCCAGAAGTGGAGCGCGATAACGGCTGAGATCGTTTCGGGAAAGGTACCGATCGGTCGCCGGTAATCGGTGTCCAGGATTCGCCAGGTCTTGAGGTGGGCGATGACCTGCTCGATGATCCATCGGATCTTGTTGACCTGGGTGTTGAATTCCTTCTCCCAGTCCAGCAGATCGCGATAGGGTGGTTTCTTGATGGGTGTGATCATATTGTTGCCGGTGTAGCCTTTGTCGCCCATCCAGTTCCCGGCATCCATGCCGGTGAGCACGGCTGCCTCGGCCAGGCAGTGGCTGTCGTGCC
>JAFAPC010000172.1 GCA_019247305.1 Pseudonocardiales bacterium | reverse complement strand
TTCCGTGGCGACACCATCCACCCCTCGACCCAAGAGTTGATCTATCAACTCGGCTGGATCGACGAGCTCCATCAGATCCCGCATTCGAGAACGCGCCACATCACAGTTGCCATCGGAAGGAAAAAATTCACCTTAGCTGATTTCGGTAAGCTGAAGGTGCACTGTCCATATCTCACCATCATGCCGCAATGGGACTTCTTGAACTTCCTTACCTCCAAAGCGCAGACGTTCTCCAGTTTCCGATTGATGCAAAGCACCGCGATGATAGAGCTCATCATTGAGGGCGGGCGTGTGGTCGGAGTTCGGGCAAAAGCGCCGGATGGGTTGCTAAAAATATACGCAGATCTGGTAGTGGCCGCCGATGGTCGGCATTCCACCTGTCGCGCCCAAGCTGGACTCCAGACCATCGCCGGCAACACCCCAAATTTCGACGTGCTGTGGTTCCGTGTGTCGCGAAAGGCAACCGACGAGATCGAGTTTTTTTCTCGCGGCAGAGGCGCTCTCGGGGCGTACAACCGCGATAGCTACTGGCAGCTCGCCTATATGATCCCCTCCCACGCGTATACCGAGATAAGGCAGGCCGGGCTTGGTGAACTCCACAACAGGATTGGCTCGCTGGCGCCCGTGCTCCGCGACCGCTTGCACGAGATTGATACCTGGGACAAAGTTCACTGTCTTACCGTACGTGTCGACCGGTTAAAGAAATGGTACCGGCCGGGCCTTTTGTGCATAGGCGACGCCGCGCACGCCATGTCACCGACTGGTGGCGTCGGCATCAACTTGGCCATCCAGGATGCGGTGGCCACCGCAAACATCCTCGGGCCGAAACTGCGCCAAGGAACGCTACAAGACAGCGACCTGCCACTCATTCAAAATCGTCGCGAATTGCCCACCAAGATCGTCCAAAAATTTCAGTCGCGCGCTCTGCACGATCTGTATCCGACGCATCAGGACAAAGACATTTCCGACCACGCGCCACCGATCATCAAAGCGCTCCAGGTATTGCCTTCACTGCGCCATGCCATGGGCCGTTTCATCGGGCTCGGCATCCGTCGAGAACACATCAACAACTGATCTGCGGTCCTTGCTGGCGAGTCACTGCTTGATGGCATCGACGAAAGAGGAGCGGGGCGCGGCGGCGGAAACGGAGATGTCGGGCATGGCGTGTCCCAGTGCGCGTGCATGCTGCGCGGAATCGATGATGCTGGCGTGTTATCCGTGGCGGGCCAGCCACTGTTGTGGGTCGGCTGGCCCCTCGGATTTCTACAGGGCGCGGACTCTTCGGGCCGCATGTCAGTCAGCGTGGTCAGGATCGCCGGCCCGCGGTCTGCTCTCGCCAAGGCAGAGAGGCTTATGCAAAACCCCTTGAGAACATGATCAAAAATTGGCGTCCCCGCAGGTCAGCGACATGATCACAGAGCTCGTCTCCGAGTTTTGCATAAGCCTCAGAGTCCTTGAAGCCTAGTACCTCGGCGGTGTCCACAGTCGAATTTCTCCCGATCGGACAAGGCGCAGTTAGCGACAGGAAGGCGTCGGCCCTGCGACTGGTCACGTCGATGAGAAATCGTTGATCTAGGTGTTTGCCGTGCGGTGCGCTTCCATCAGCATGAGGGACCCCACATAAAGGGGTTGCGGTACCTCGTGGACCGAGTCGAACTGCCAGCCGGTATCGTGGAGTAGCGCTTGGTGCTCTTTGACCGTCCGTTGCCGGCCGCCGAGCGCGACCAGCATGAATAAGTCGAGGAACGACGACTCCCGGCTCTCAGGCAGGACGGACTCGACGAGCAGCAGCGTCGCTCCTTCCGGTGCGGCTTCCGCGCACCTGCGGAGGATCAGCCGAGCTCCCTCATCATCCCAGTTGAGAACGACCCCCTTCAGGACGTAAAGGTCGCCACCCGTCGGGACCGACTCGAGGAAGCTGCCTTCGACCAGCTCGACGCGCTCATTCAAGCCCTCCGCCGCGAAGAGCTCCCCGGCTCCGGCGATGACCTGTTGCTGATCGAAGAGAACACCGTTGGCCTGGGGTGCGGCGCGCAGCATGGCGGAAAGGTTCTTCCCTCGTCCGCCACCCACGTCGACGATTCGACGGAAACGGGACAGGTCGATGGTTTGCACGATCGCGCCCGTCTGCGCCCTGGCGCTGGCGGCCATCCCCCTGTGGAAGTCGGCCTGCTCGTCGGGCCGGCTGCTCAGGTACTCCCACAGGGGGGCGCCGAGCACGTCACGGCTGACGGGCTGGCCCGAGACGACCGCGTCGGACAGCCGGGAGTGTACCAGGTATAGGACGCCACCGAGGAACCCGGCCAGGTCACGGTTGGCGTGCAGCCCCGTGCCGAGTTCGGTCAGCTCAAAGCAATCCCGTGCCGGCTCCCGGACCAGCCTCAGCGTTGCCGCCGCGCGCAGCAGCCGGCCAAGCCCGTCACCGCTGGCACCTACCGCTTCCGCGAGCTCGGCCACCGATCTCGACCCACCGGCCAGGGCGTCGTCGATCCGCAGACGAACCAAGGTGGTGGCGATCTGCGTCGCCTGGAAGCCAAACAGGAGCCGCATGAGCGCAGGCGTGAGAGAATCAGACAGGCCAGGCTGGGAAACGGCGGTCATTATTGTCCTCTCTTCTTGGGCTTACGGCGCATCACCATACACCTGCCCGGCACCCCGGGCGGGCTGAAGGAACCGTGCAGGAGTTGTGCGGCAAGCTAACGGCTCCAGAGCGCCGAACACCGACTACTCGATCAACGGAGGCATGGTCACCAAGACGTGAATGTTCCGCTGGGACCGTGTTCGGTGGTGCGTACCATCCACTAGGTGATGAAGGTCCCGAAAGGTGAGTTCGTCAAACTCGTCGGTCAGGACCGAGCCTCCAGCCAGTGCTGATCAGGTGCGGGCTAGTGTGGGATCGTGCATACTGAACTGGACCGATTGGCCAATGCGAAGTACCTCCTGCTGACCACCTTCCGCAAGGACGGTCGCGGCGTGTCGACACCGGTCTGGGCGGCGCGGCACGGCGAGGAGTTGGTGGTCAGGACCCCCGTCGACGCCGGCAAGGTGAAGCGAATCCGCCGCGACGGCGCGGTCGAGGTGGCACCCTGTGACGTTCGCGGCCGGGCATGCGGCGAGTCGGCAAAGGGGCGCGCCCGGTTGCTCGACGCTGACCAGACGCGTGGCGTCCATGCGGCGATCGAACGGAAGTACGGGATCATTGGCCGATTGCTCACGCTCGGCATCCGGTGGCGCCCAGGCTTGGACAGCGTCATTGGCATTGCGATCGCTATCGAGGAGACCGACCGCGGGGACTCGCGCCCGCGTCCTGACCAGGCTGATCAGTTACCGGACGGCGCCAAGAATCCGTAGCTTTCACGTCCCGGAGGGGATGGCCAAGCGGCCATCCCGCCAGCACCTGCTCCGCGACATCGACGACGCGGGCGAGGTCTACCCCGAAGCGCACTGGCGACTCCAGATCAGCGACGAGGCGAATCAGGCGATCACGGTCCTGCGTGGCGGCCATGATGAGCTCGCTGATCTGGTGAGGGGTATGAGTCTGGAAGATCTCAGGCGGCCTTCGGGGGCGGCGTTGGAGGGTGCTGGCAACCCCGGCCCTGGATTCGACCGGAGCATAGGGGCTCGCTGGAGCGTGGCTACATCTGGCTGCCGGTCGTCTCGCGCCTGCGCATACCCCACCTATGGTGCAGCTCACCAGTGACGTCATCACCCTCGACGACCTACGGCGAGTCGTCCCCGGGTTTTGAGGCAGGGACATCGCGTCAATTGGCGATAGCGACGAAGCGGCGGACCAGACTGTCATCGGTGATCGAGTCTAGTATCGCGGTCGCGAGATCGCTGCGGGTAATGGTGTACGCACGGGGTAATGCCCCGGTGGTCGATGTCCGGTACTGTCCCCTGGCCTCGCGATCGGTGAGCTTGGGCGGTCTGAATACGGTCCAGTCGACTTCGCTGTGCGACAGAACCCTTTCCATGCGACGCATGTCGTCGTAGCTGGCGCCGAAAAAGAGCTCCAGTATCGGATAGGCGACCAGGCGCTCAAGGGCGCCGACTTCACTCCACGGCCCGGCCGGCGCGGCGGAGATAGCAACCAACCTCGATGCGCCCGCGGCCGGTAGCGCCGCAATAATGTTGGATATTCCTGAGGAGTAGATCGTTGTCGGTGTACGTCCAGCGGGGGAGCCCAACGCCGAGATGACGGCTTCTGCGCCGTCGATAGCCCGTACGACGGAGTCTGGGTCCAGGGCGTCACCCTGGCGGATGCTCAAGTGCTCATCGGTGAGCGCGAGAGCGTCGGGTCGCCGGAGGACAGCGACCACGTCGTAGTCACGCGAGAGAGCCTGTCGAACCACATGCTTGCCGGTTCCCCCGGACGCCCCGAACACCGCGAGTTTCATTGATAGATCTCCATTTTCGTCACGGTGCGACCACATCGGAGGATGCTTCGGCGAAGCCTTTCCCGGCCACGAACCGTGGCGCGGAGGATGCTCGGGACTGGTGCAGGCCCGGGTGTACGCCGGGGGCAAGTCCGGCGTGCTGGGCAAGGTGTTGCAGCAGCGAGACGAGTTGGCGGCGGTCGGGTTCATCGAGTCCGGCCAGTAGTTCCGCCTCGTGCTCGTCAGCGGCCCGCTGCGCCTGGATGAGCAGGTCGCGGGCTGCGGCGGTGAGGTGCACGGCGTGGGCGCGCCGGTCGCTGGGATGGCGGCGGCGTTGGACGAGCCCGCGGTCTTCGAGGTCGTCGACCAGCCCCACCATCACGTTGCGGTGAATGGCCATCGCGGTGGCGAGCCGCTGCTGCGTCTGCCCATCGGCCACCGACAGATGGCTGAGGAGCCCAAAGTGGCGGGGGTGCAGCCCCAACGGTCGCAGGCGCTCGGTAAAACAGGCGGCCGCGTGAAAGCCGAGCTGCGAAATCAAGAAGCTTACTCGGTCAGCGAGCGGGGTGCTGAGTGGGCTGGTCGTCATGGTAGTCACCGGAGGTGTAACGCTAGCACGGTGATTATCATACAGGGTGACAATGCGCCACCCTACGACGGAGAGCCAATGAACATCAACCTCTCAACAGGGCTGCTGATCGGGGCCACTGTGGCCAACGGCATCGCCGCCGGCGTTGCCCTGGACCTAGCGATCAAGCAGCTACCCGCCCGCCAGCGCATTGGCCCGGCCCCGTACCGGGACTACTCCTGCGCCGCCGATCTGGGCAATGGGCTGGCCTGGTACCCGGTTCTGGCGGCCAGTACCGCCTTGACCACTACAGGCGCGGTGATTGCCGGACTGCGCGATCGCCCGGGCACCACACGGACCGTCGCCTTACTGGCCTCGGCCGCCAGTACTCTCACGCATCTGGTCGCCACCGCACGGGCCGCGCCGACGCTGCTGTCGCTGCGCCGTAGTGATCTCGACAACGCGACCATTGCCACCACACTGGATCGCTTCGCCCGCATCCATGCGGTACGCACTGCGGCCATCCTCACCACGCTCGCCGCGACAACGTGGGCCTTGGCGACGCTGTAACGCGTTTAGCGACGCGGCGGGCGGAGCGAGCCGACCACGAGCAGCAACCCGACGATCAGTGCCAGCGCTGCGAGGACCCACTGGCTATTCACGCTGCGCTGCCAGTCGGTACCGCCGAGCAGCGTAGCGCCCGCGAGTCCCAGCGCGCCGAGCCCGACGAGCAGGGTGAGCAGGTCCGGCCCGCGCCGCGGGGTCGGGGTAGCCACTGTGTCGGTCCCAGGGTCGGTCTCCGGCGGTGGAGGATGAGCGATGGTCGGGTCCGTCTCGTTCATGATCCGCGCTCCACGTGTACCTGGCCGACACTGGAGTGCACGTCCAGGATCAGTTTGCCGCCGCCGGGACCGTCAGCTCCGTTGTCGGTCACGACCACCCGGGACGGATGACTTGAGCTGGTCCGGCCGAGGCAGTGGACCTGGCCGATCAGCGTCTGGCAGCTCACCTGGACGTCGACGTTCGGCGGCAGGATGACGTGCGTCTCCCCGATGCCCACCGCGACGCTGGTGGTCACGGTCTGCCCATTGGCTAACCGCAGCCCGGTGAGGTCCAGGTGGCCGTTACCCACAGTGACCGCATAGTGCGGCTGAACCTGGGCGGCTGTGACCGGGTCCCAGTAGCTGCCATCGAGCTTGAAGCCAGCCGGTGGTGTGGCCGGCAGTACCCAGGTGAGCAGGGCTAGCGGGACGGCGAGGAAGACCAACCCCCGGCCGCTCCGCAGGAATGAGCCCACCACCAGGCCAAGCCCGACCACACCCAGCAGCAGGGCGGCGATCTGGGCGGCCGCCAGGGCGGGCGCGAACGCCACCGCGATGCCCCCGGTCAGCAGCGCCAGCCCGAGGGTGATCGGGGTGACTTTGGATCGGGCACCGCGCGGTGCCGGGGTGTGCGCTGGCGCCGTGGCGGGTTCCGGCAGGTCCCAGGCGAACGGGGCCACTCCCAGCGGGTCCCATGCCGGCGGATCGGGCCGGTCGGCCCTGACGGCCGTGGCGTTTGGAGCCGGGGGTGCCGTGCCCGGGCTTGGTGTTCCAGGGGCGGTCGTGCCTGGGCGTTCCGCGGGTGAGGGGGATCCTGGAATTTCACGCAGCGGCATCTCCCCTAGGGCGGCCCGCGAGCGGTGCAGCAGCATCAGCGTCCCCACGGCCACGGCGAGCGCGAGCACGCCTGAGGCGCGCCCCTCGAACACCTTCCTGGCTGTCAAAATCACGAGCAGCACGAGCACGATCGTGAGCGCGGCGGACATCGAGCTGCGCCCGCGAGCTGTGCTCCCCGCGGCGCCGTCCTGGTCTGTCTCAACGGGCAGCAACAGCCAGCCCAGCAGGTACAGCAGCACCCCGACCCCGCTGAACAGGGCGGTGACCACAAACGCCACCCGCACTAGCGCCGGGTCAAGGGCATACCGCCGACCGATTGCGGCCGCGACTCCAGCAATCTTGCGTTCGCCCGCTCGCCGACGCGGCCTGGTGGCCCAAAAGTCCCGCCCCCAGGAATCCTGCCCCCAAAAATCCCACCCTGGGTGCTTGACGCTGGTCTTGCTCATGTCATTGAGCCTGGACCTTTCCGGGTGGCCAGCACATCGGGGGTTAACCCTGATACCCCTGGACCCCCGGCGCGTGTGACCATGATAAGCGTGCGCGCACCGGCAGATCAGGCCAGCGGCATCCGGCCGCTCACCCCGCCGGCAGCCGCCCCGTCACGGTTGTACCGGCATCGGTCGGACCGGGTCATCGCTGGGGTGTCCAGCGGGATCGCCGAGCACCTCGGGGTGCCGGTGGTGGGGGTTCGGGTGGTCTTCGTGGCGCTCGCCGGTCTTGGCGGGGCTGGGTTGATCGGTTACGTCCTGTTGTGGGCTTTCCTACCGGCGATCGACGCGCCCACCCGCCGGGATAGCGAGCGGGATCGGCAGCAGGCCCTCGGCCTGGTCCTGCTCGGCGTCGGTCTGGCCGTGGCTGGGGCCGAGCTGGGCACCGCGTGGAGTGGGTGGCTGACCGGACCGCTGGGCATCGCCCTGGTCGGTGCGGCGGTGGTATGGCGGGAGGCGGACGCCAGTCAGCGGACTCGCTGGTCCAGCGGCGCGGGCGTGGCCTCCGGGGTGTTTTTCGGGGCCGGCCGGATGGCGCTGCTCCGGGTACTGGCCGGAATCGCCCTGGTGACCAGCGGGATCGCGGTGTTCCTGCTCAACCAAAGCCTCAACCAGCCCGGCGTGAGCCAGTGGCGATTCGTGCTGCTGGCCATCGCCGCGACCCTGGTCGGGGTGGCCGTGCTCACGGTGCCCTGGTGGTTGCGGCTAATGCGGGCCTTGAGCGAGGAACGCCGGGCCCGGATCCGCACCGAGGAACGAGCCGAGATCGCCGCGCACCTGCACGACTCCGTGCTGCAAACGCTGGCGCTGATCCAGCAGCAGTCCGATTCGGCCCGGGAGGTGCGCCGGCTAGCCCGCAGCCAGGAACGGGAGCTGCGCGCCTGGCTTTACGGACCGCAAGGTTACGGTCGAACGACGCGCGCCGGCGGCGGCGGCGCGCCGGCGGCGTTCGCCGCGACACTGCACGCCGCTGCCGGTGAGGTGGAGGACACTTACGCCGTGAGCATGCAGGTTGTCGTGGTGGGTGACTGTGCCCTGGAGGAAGGGCTGCCGGCGCTGGTGCAGGCCAGCCGGGAGGCGATGGTCAATGCGGCCAAGCACGCGCAGACCGCGGAGGTCAGCGTCTACGCCGAGGTTGAGCCCGCTCAGGTGCAGGTATTCATCCGGGACCGGGGGGTCGGGTTCGATCCGGCGGCTATCGCTGCTGACCGGCACGGGTTGGCCGACTCGATCCACGGCAGGATGCACCGCCACGGGGGCACGGTGACCCTGCGCACCGCGCCCGGGCAGGGCACCGAGGTCCAACTGGCCATCCCGCGCCGCAAAGGCGGCGAACCAACATGACCGCGGAGCACGGCATCCGGGTGTTCCTGGTAGACGACCATGCCCTGTTCCGCACCGGAGTGCGGGCGGAGCTGGACCGGGCGGGGAGCGCTGAGGCGGGCGGGTCACCGGTCGTCGTGGTCGGCGAGGGCGGGTCAGTGGAGGAGGCAGTCACCGGGATCCGGCATCTGCGCCCTGACGTCGTGCTCCTCGACGTCCACCTGCCTGATGGGGGCGGCGCCGAGGTGCTGCGCCGGGTCCGTCCCGACCAGTCTGAGGTGGTGTTTCTCGCGCTGTCGGTGTCCGACGCGGCCGAGGACGTGATCGCGGTGATCCGCGCCGGAGCCCGTGGGTACGTGACCAAGACGATCTCCGGAGCGGAGCTGGTGGACGCGGTGCGCCGGGTGCACGCGGGGGAGCCGGTGTTCTCCCCGCGGCTGGCCGGTTTCGTGCTCGACGCGTTCGCCCACCGGCCCGGCGCGGCGTCGGTGGGCAACCCGGAGCTAGATCTGCTCACCCCGCGTGAGCGGGACGTACTGCGCCTGTTGGCCCGCGGCTACGCCTACAAGGAGATCGCCACTGAGCTGTTCATCTCGATCAAGACGGTGGAGACCCACGTGTCGTCGGTGTTGCGCAAAACTCAGTTGTCCAACCGGTACGAGCTGTCCCGCTGGGCGTCCGACCGCCGCCTGGTGTAGGCGCCTGGGATAGGCCCTGGAGTAGGCCACTGAGAGCGCGCGGTGGGGTGGTGGAAGGCGGCGAAGGTGACGCCCCCGATCCGCGCAGCGGACTCGATCAGCACCCGGCCGTCGGGTGCGTTGCCCATGGTGAGCTGGTAACGTTCCAACGTTCGCTTCCGGTTCGTCGGCTCGAACAGCAGGCTCACTAACACGGTATTGCCCTGCACCGCCACGGGTCCGCGAATGCTGATCCGGTTGATCCTGCTCCAGAAGTCGTTGTAGCGCTCGAAGCCCTGGGCACGTTCGGCGGCGCCGAGGTACTGCCACGCTTCGGTGGTGTCCTCCGGGAGCAGACCGTAGTAGGTGCGGACGGTCTGCTCCAGCTGCGCGGGTTCCACGTGAGCGCCCTGCGCTGGAGCAGATTGTGCTGGGGCAGTTTCTGGCTGCGCGGATTGCGGTGCGGGGGCCGGTCCTGCTGGGGGCAGGGCGCCTGAACCTGGCGCCAGTGGAGTGGCGGGCATGCCTGCGGCCAGCTGGCCACGACTAGCGGTCGGCAGGGCCACCTTCGAGACCAGAGCCAGCATCACGGCGAGAACGAGAAGAGCGCCGGCAGTCGCGAACAACACCGCCGAGCGCGGCCACCACGGGATTCCCTCCCTCGCCCAGCTCCTGCGGGCCGTAACGGCCGACGCGGCGCTATCCGGCAGATCCGCGGCGCTGGCTGGCAGATCAACGATGGTCGGCGTCACCGGGACAGGCGTCGCCGGGGTGGGCACAGCGCTCCGCGGGCGTGGGTGCCGGGCCGCAGCCGTCACCGCGTCCAGCGCCGTCACCGTTTCCGGCATCGAAGGACGCGCCGCTGGATCGTCCGCCAGCAACCGCATCAGGACGCCCGTCAGCGGCCCGGCCCGTTGCGGGGGCCGGACCTGCCCGTCGGCGACGGTCCGCAGCAGCGCCAGGGTGTTGTCCTCCAGCCCGAATGGCGGTTCACCTTCCACCGCGGCATAGAGCGTCGAGCCCAGGGAAAAGACGTCGCTCGCCGGGCCGGGCAGCTCGCCCCGGGCCACCTCCGGAGCGAAGTAGGCGGGCGTACCCGCCAGCACGCCGGTGCGGGTCACGGTGGCGTCCCAGCTTGCCCGGGATATCCCGAAGTCGGTGATCTTGACGATCCCGTCCCGGCCGAGCAGAATGTTGGCTGGCTTGATATCCCGGTGCACAATCCCGGCTTCGTGGGCGGCGGCGAGCGCCACCGCGACCTGCCGGCCAATCTCGGCTGCCTCGTGCGGGGCCACCGTCCCCTGCTCGTCGAGAACTGCGGCCAAGCTGCGCGCGGGCAGGTACTCCATGACCAGCCACGGCACGACCTGGCCGCTGGCGCCGGTGGCGCCATCAAGAGCCACGTCGTAAACGTGGATTGCATGCGGGTGCTGCAGCCGGGCCGCGATGCGGCCCTCCCGCATGGCCCGCTCCCGGGCTGCCTGGGCGTCTGCCTCAGTCAGACCGGGCTGCATCAGCAGTTCCTTGATCGCTACCGTGCGGTTCAGTCGCTCGTCGAGCGCTCGCCAGACCACGCCCATCGCGCCGACGCCGATCCGCCGATCCAGACGGTAACGGCCGGCGATGAGCCTGCTCGCGGCGCTCACCTCCTGCGCTCCTTACTCACCGGCTCAGGCTAGGCCCTCCGCCCCCCGGCAAACTCCTCGCGCGGCGGCCGCATCGGTATCCGGTAGCTGCGGCGGGACGGGCGGTGGCCGCCGAGCGGGTCAGCGACCGAGCGGGCCGCGTCCTAGCCGGAGCAGTAGCATAGCCAGCTCGTGGCCCTCTTTGCCCAGCTCGCGGTAACGATTGAGGACAGCCATCTCACGGACGTGGACCACCCGCGGACCACCGGCGGCTCGTCGCGCTTTGCCGATCGCCTGGGATACCGCGGTGCGTCGCTGTACCAGCCGCAGGATCTCGGCGTCGAGGTGGTCGATCTCAGTGCGCAGCGCGGTGAGGCTGGGTGCGGTGCTCTGGGTTCCCGGCTCTGCCTCGCTGATCGGCTCTGCCTCGCTGATCGTGTGATGGGACATCGTGGTGAACTCCCAGTTCTCCTCCCGGAGCCCGCGATCCCCGGCAGCACCTACGCCCCAGGTCCCTGGCTTCCGGGGCGTCGTGGTGGTCTGCGTTACGCCAGCACGGGCACCGGGCACCGGTACCCATCAAAAAAGCCGTGGCGACTCTGCACGCCACGCAGTCTGCCACGATGCGCCCGCCGCCGTCCACCACAGCGCCCCCCCGGTACCGTGGGCGCCACCATGAGTGCCCCCCTTGTCAACTCTCCTGGCGCCGCTTCGGCGGTCATCGCGGCGCCAGGAGACCTGCTCGCCGACCTCAACCCGCAGCAACGGGCGGCGGTGGAGCATGCCGGCTCCCCGCTTCTCATCGTCGCCGGCGCCGGATCCGGCAAGACCCGAGTGCTCACGTACCGGATCGCCTACCTGCTCGCCCAGCGTGACGTCGCGCCCGGGCAGGTGCTGGCGATCACGTTCACGAACAAGGCCGCGGCCGAGATGCGCCAGCGCCTGACCGCGCTGGTCGGCCGGCGCGCCGCGGTGATGTGGGTCTTAACGTTCCACGCGATGTGCGTGCGGATCCTGCGCCGGCAGGCCACCATGCTGCCCGGGCTGACGTCGAACTTCTCCATCTACGACTCCGACGACACGCGTCGCCTGATCGGGATGGTGGCCCGCGACCTGGATCTGGACCCGAAGCGCTATCCCGCCCGCACGCTGGCGGGGAAGATCTCCCACCTGAAGAACGACCTGGTTGACCCGGATGCGGCGGCCAGCGCAGCCGACAGCGACCTGGAGCGCCGGGTGGCGGAGGTCTATGCCGGTTACCAGCGGGAGCTGGCCGCCTCGAACGCGCTGGACTTCGACGACCTGATCATGCGTACCGTTGAGCTGCTGCAGACCTTCCCAGAAGTTGCCGAGCATTACCGGGGCCGGTTCCGCCACATCCTGATTGACGAGTACCAGGACACCAATCATGCGCAGTACGTGCTGGTCCGGGAACTGGTAGGGCCAGCGTCGACGACGCAGGGGCCGGGGCCGGCCGAGTTGTGTGTGGTGGGCGACGCCGACCAGTCCATCTACGCGTTCCGGGGCGCCACGATCCGCAATATCGAGGAGTTCGAGCGGGACTTCCCGAACGCACGAACGATCTTGTTGGAGCAGAACTACCGGTCCACCCAGACGATCCTGTCCGCGGCGAACGCGGTGATTGCGCGCAACCCCGGCCGCCGGGATAAGCGGCTGTGGTCGGCTGCCGGGGACGGTGAGCCGATCGTCGGCTACGTCGCCGACAACGAGCACGACGAGGCGGCGTTCGTCGCGGCGGAGATCGATCAGCTGGTGGACCGCGGCTGCGCCCGGTTTGGTGACGTGGCGGTGTTCTACCGGACCAACAACTCCTCCCGGGTCTTTGAGGAGGTGTTCATCCGGCTCGGGCTGCCCTACAAGGTGGTTGGCGGAGTGCGCTTCTACGAGCGCCGGGAGATCCGAGACGCGGTGGCCTACCTGCGGGTGCTGGACAACCCTGAGGACACCGTGTCGTTGCGCCGGATCCTCAACACGCCACGCCGGGGAATCGGGGACCGCGCCGAGGCCGCGGTGGTCGAGTACGCCGAGCGGGAGCGGATCTCCTTCGCCGCGGGGTTGCGGGCCGTGGCGAGCGGCCAGGAGATCCCGCAGCTCAGTCCGAGATCCCGCAATGCGATCACGGCATTTGTGGCGCTGATGGATGAGCTGCGGGACACGGCAGCCCATGGGGAAGTTGCCGACGTGCTGGAGGCGGTGCTCGAGCGCACTGGCTACCGGGCCGAACTGGACGTCTCGGACGACCCGCAGGACGGCTCCCGGCTGGACAACCTCACCGAGCTGGTGACGGTGGCGCGGGAGTTCGCCGCTGAGGGTGGCCCGGTAGTTCCGGTTGAGGACGATGGCCCCGAGCCCGGCTCGCTCGCGGCGTTTTTGGAGCGGGTCGCGCTGGTCTCTGACGCTGACCAGGTCCCGGATGCCGAGGGTGGCGCCTCAGGTGGTGTGGTGACCTTGATGACCTTGCACACCGCCAAGGGCTTGGAGTTCCCGGTGGTGTTCCTCACCGGGTGGGAGGAGGGCCTGTTCCCGCACCTGCGCGCGCTGGGCGAGCAGACCGAGCTCGCTGAGGAGCGCAGGCTGGCCTACGTCGGGCTGACCCGGGCCCGGCATCGGCTCTACCTGTCCCGGGCGATCACTCGGTCCGCGTGGGGAGCGCCGATGACCAATCCGGCGTCCCGTTTCCTCGCTGAGGTGCCCGAGTCGCTGGTGCACTGGCGGCGCGCGGAACCCGAGCGGGCGGCACCGGTCGGCCGCACCCTCTGGGGCCGGCCTGGGGCTGACCCGGCAGGTGCGGACTCCGCGCAGGCCGGGGTGGCGGCCCGTGGCCTGCGTTCGACCGCATTCCGGGGTTGGCAGGACACTCCGGCGCTGTCGCTGGAGGTGGGGGACCGCGTCACGCACGACAAGTACGGCCTGGGCACCGTGGTAGCCACGGACGGCAGCGGCCCGCGTGCCACCGCGACCATCGATTTCGGCACGGCGGGAACAATCCGGCTGATGCTCATCGGCGGAGTCCCCTTAGCGAAACTGTAACCCAGTTGGTGGCTCTTCAAGTACCGCCAACCCGCCGTTGAAATGCTCCTAACTACCACCAACCCCGTTCAACCGGCCAATAAGCGCGCCATGTCCGGTTGGCATATGATCCAGCAAATACTGTCACTTGTTGATCGAGGTGGCCTTACGGGGCACTGTTAAAGGATCCCCTGGTGTCGAATGCGGGTGGCGTTGAGCAGCGGCACGACGAGATCGATGAGGATATCCACGCCGTCCGTGGACAGGAGCGATTCCAGGTGGAACTGCACAGATGCGAAGGTCGGCGCGCGCAGCGCGTGCACTTCGCCGGTGCTGGCGTCGACGGCGACCTGCACGGCCTCTCGGGCCAGCCGTTCGGTGACCTCGGCGGAATCGAAGGCGGAGTAGGTGTTGTAGTAGCCGACCCGCACCTGGCGCCCGAAAAAGTCGATGCGGCGTTGGGTGCCCTGATAGGGCGCGGGCAGCGGTGCGATGGGAAAGCCGAGTAGATCGGTGAGCACCTGGTGACTCAGGCACACCGCGAGCAGCGGACGCCGACTTGCCAGCCGCTGCCGCATCAATTCGCGCAGCTGGACGATGCGTGGATCACCCTCGCCGCGAGGATCCCCCGGACCGGGGCCGGCCACGAGGAGGTCACCCTGGGTCGGAACGGGTGCCTCGTTCCACTCGCACACCATGGTGGCCATGCCTAGCCTGCCGAGCAGATGGGCGAGCATTTCGGTCCAGGCGTCTTCCGCGTCGACGATAACTGCCTTGCGTCCGGCGAGCTGGGGAAGTGGCCGGTCGTGTTGCGGGCGTAGCCAGAACTCGGCGAGGGCCTCGTTACGTCGGGCCAAGGCCTGTGCGATCCCCGGGTATTCGACCAGACGTGCCGCAGGGTAGGATACGGCGGTCGCGGCGGACGAGATGCCCAGCGCGCGCAGCACGCCAGCGGCCTTGGCATGGGTCTCAGCAACCTCATGTGCGGGAACGGAATGTCGCACCAGGGTGGCGCCAACCGGGACCCGGATCTCCCCCGTGGGATCGATGTGTGCGGTGCGGATCAGAATGGGTGAATCGAGCGTGCGGCGGCCTCTGGAATCCTGGCCGAATAGGGCCAACGCGCCCGCATAGTAGCCCCGGCCGGTGGTTTCGTAGCGGGTGATCACGCGGGCGGCATTACGCACCGGTGAGCCGGTGACTGTGGCGGCGAACATCGTTTCACGCAGCACCTCGCGCACGTCGAGATCGGTGTCCCCCAACAGCAGGTACTCGGTGTGCGCTAACGCGCTCATCTGCTTGAGATAGGGGCCGAGCACCTGCCCACCACGCTCGCAGACTCGGCTCATCATTTTTAGTTCCTCGTCCACGACCATGAACAGTTCTTCGGTCTCCTTCGTGTCCGCAAGGAAGCGCAGCAGATCAGGACCGACGGGACCTGTGGCCGGGAATCGGTAGGTGCCGCTGATCGGATTCATCACCACTTGCCGGCCGGTCACGCTGACGTGTCGCTCGGGGGTGGCGCCGACTAAGGTTTGGTCCCCTGCGTGCACCGCGAATGTCCAGTACGCTCCCGGTTCGCCCAGTAATAGGCGCCGCAGCACGCGCAGCGCTGCCTGGGATGCAGGCAAAGAGGTGTGGGCGAGGTAGTCCCGGCGGATGACGAAGTTCGCGCCCTCGCCACGGCCGATCTCCTGGTCGATCACCTTGGTAACCAGACCGGCGTATGTGGCGTCGTCGACGTCGAAGCCGCCGTCGGTGACATTCACCCCGGCGTCGGGTAACAGCTCGAGCGCCTGGTCCAGTTCGAGCACTTCGCTGTCGCGGACCAGCAGGCACCGTAGTGGTGCTGCGTCATCGTGACAGACGAAGCCGCGCTCGGCGATCTGCCGATACGGCAGCATGGCGAGCACCTGCGGGGACGCCCCGACACTCTCCTCCGGAAGTGGAATGTCCGCCAGTTGCCCCACGTCGCGTATCTCCCCAAGCAGCACCTCGACACCCGGGCCGTCCGCTCGGCGCAACACCGCGAACGGGGGAGGGGTTGGGCTGACAATCAGGCTGTGCAGCAAATTCGGCATCAGGCCCTCCGATCAAGGCGACCTCGTCTGAACCGGCCCAACGCGGCCGCCTCATTCGAGGCGGCCGCTGGGTGTTTGCGAAGTACGGGTCAGCGTGGGCGCCTCGACCGGCGCCACCAGCTCATCGAGACTGCGTACATAGACGAATCATACACCAACCCTTGATGACCCGGTTGTGGGTACCCCGATGCGGTCCGGATCGGCGCGAGTTCCACAAGGTCCGCCTTATCGCTTTTCTTCGTGAGTGCAGGGCGGGATCCTCTATCAGGCGAATGTGTGGCACAGTCGGCTGTCTCTGACACTTCCGCGTGTCGGTCTCTGCTGTTGTTGTGACTACCCTATTCTTCGCGGCGACGAACCCTGCGAGATCGCCGGTACCGTGCACTTCGAGCTGTCATTGCTGTTCCATTTTCAGTTTCTTTGCCAGCCAGGAACTGTACGGTGCCCGGACTACGACTCGGTTGAACTCGGGGAACTGGCCTGATCCACGAGACCAACCTCGCTCGCGACTCGATGGCTGATTCCATGAAGGTTGTGTGCGGCGCTTTGCCACGTCGGCTGCGGAAGGAGGGCGTCTGGGCACGTGACGACGGTCCGCACACTCCGTAGGACAGGGCGTGCCGCTCGTCACGGCACTGACGGTGCCGTCAGGCTTGACCCGTCCTCGTCGCGGTCCACAGAGTGTCAGAGTCGCCCCCTAGACTCCGAACATATGTTCGACTACACTTCTGGGGGTGCGGGATGGACGAACGGTTGGGCCGGGTGTTGCGGGAGCGCGTGGAAGCGTACCTGCGCGATGTCGAGCGGATTCTGCGGGCAGCGGAGCCAGGGGTGGCCTGGCCCGCTCTGCGGGTTCGACTGCTGCCTCTTGCCGCAGCCTGGCGGAGCCTGCTGACGCAGCACAGGCCCGGTCCCCGCGGACGCTGTCGGCATTGCGACCGGGCATTCCGTCCGTGGCCCAGCCGGCGTCCGCTGTGCTCGGTGTGGCGCACGGCATACGCTTACTTGGTTGGCGGATGGCCGTTGGGGGGCGGCCAGTGACCGGGCGAGCAGCGTCGTCAAAGATCGATGCCGTGCTGGTGCAGCCAGATGAGCGGGTTAATCTTCTGGCCGGCCGCGTTCCACACCTCGAAGTGCAAATGTGGCCCGGTCGAGTTGCCCCGGTTGCCCATCTCAGCGATCTCCTGGCCGGCCCGGACCTTCTGGCCCTCCACCACGAGCGAGCGGTTGATGTGCCCGTAGACGGTAATCGTGCCGTCAGAGTGCCGGATGCGCACCCAGAGGCCGAAGCCGCTGGCTGGCCCGGACTCCACAACCACGCCGTCGGCCGCGGCGACGATCGGCGTCCCGATGGCATTGGCCAGGTCAATACCGTAGTGGAATACTCCCCACCGGAGGCCGTATCCCGAAGTAAAGACACCCTTCGTAGGCAGCACGAACCGAACCCGGGTGGCCTCGGCTTCCTGGGCGGCGCGCTCGTCGAGCAGGCGCTGGCCCTTCGCCATCGCCTGGATGGCCTCACGCGAGGCAGGGTCTGTGGGCCGAGTCACCGGAAGGTACTCCGGCGCGGAGGCGGGGCCGCCGAGGCCTGTCGTCGTCGAGACGTCCCGTGCGGACACCAGCACCGGGGCATCGTCGGAGATCGTGACGGCAGGGTGGTCGATCGCTTGGCCCGCGGCCGCGAAGGCGCCAGCCGCAACGGCCGCTACCACCACCCGACCGCGCGTGGCGGGGGAGGGGGTCCTGATGCGGTGCGTGACTCGGGTACCCGGGAGGTTGGGACCTCGGGTACCCGAGTCACGCAGCGCTGCCTCAACCAGCAGAGATGGTTGGTGGCCGCCTGGGGAGCGGTGTCGAGCCAAGACCTGCCTTCCCGTCTCGGGGAGTCGGTACTGACACCGGGCGGGGGATCCCGGGGACCTGGGTGGGGACCAGTCAGCGGCACTCCGACCGTGGGCGGTGGACTGCGGGACCGTAGCCAAGGGCAGGGCGTGAGGGCAAGGCGCCACCCCGCGATACGTCCGGTTGTATCGGCCAGCGTCTGTTCTCCGGCGCTGGGCGGTCGGCCGCCCCGGGTTCGCCCCGGGTTGTCACCACCCCGGTGCCGGTGCCGCGAGCCATAGCTGGCCAGCGGGGTTCATGCGGTCGCAAGACGAGCTACTCTCGGCGCAATGAGCGGACGTATCCGGGTGATTGTTGCGAAACCCGGGCTCGACGGGCACGACCGTGGAGCCAAGGTCGTCGCTCGTGCTCTCCGCGACGCCGGCATGGAGGTCGTCTACACCGGGCTGCACCAGACGCCAGAGCAGATCGTGGAGACGGCGCTGCAGGAGGACGCCGACGCAGTCGGGCTCTCGGTTCTCTCCGGGGCGCACATGACGCTGTTTGCCAGGGTCATCGAGCTGCTGCGGGATAAGGGCGCGACGGACGTGGTGGTCTTCGGTGGTGGGATCATCCCCGAAGAGGACATCCCGGCGCTCACCGAGTTCGGGGTAGCCAAAATCTTCACCCCGGGCGCCACCACCCACGAGATCGTCGAGTGGCTGCGCGAGGCTGTGGCCGCCACCCCGGTGGAGTGACGCTCTTCACCGCAGCCAGAACGCCGCGGCCAAGCCGCGGCTGGATAGGGTCAGGTACGTGGATCTCTACGAATACCAGGCGAAGGACCTGTTCCGCGCCCACGGCGTCCCTGTGCTGCCCGGCCGTGTGGTCACCACTAGCGCGCAGGCGCGGGACGCCGCCGCGGAGCTCGGCGGCACCGTCGTTGTCAAGGCCCAGGTGAAGACCGGCGGCCGCGGCAAGGCTGGGGGCGTGCAGTTGGCTGACACCCCAGAGGAGGCGGAGCGCAAGGCGGCCGCGATCCTGGGCATGGACATCAAAGGTCATACCGTGCACCGCGTGCTGGTGACTCCCGCGTGCGACATCGCTGCGGAGTACTACCTCTCGTTCATCCTCGACCGCACCCACCGCAGGTTCCGCGCGATGGCCAGCATGCAGGGCGGGATGGACATCGAGGAGGTCGCCGCGAGGACACCCGAGGCGCTAGTCACGGTGCTGGTGGACCCGATTTCCGGCCTCGACGCCGCGACGGCCGCCCAGATCGTCCAGGCCGCCGCCTTCCCGGCGGAGGTGGCGCCGGCGGTGGCCGACACGGTGCTGAAACTGTGGGATGTCGTTGTCGCCGAAGACGCGACCCTGGTGGAGGTGAACCCGCTCGTCCGTGACCAGCAGGGATCGATCATCGCGCTGGACGGGAAGGTGACCCTCGACGACAACGCCGCATTCCGCCACCCCAGCCACGCCGAGCTGGCCGACTCGGCCGAGCAGGATCCGCGTGAGGCGAGGGCCAGGGCCCGCAACCTCAACTACGTCAAGCTGGACGGGCAGGTGGGCATCATCGGCAACGGGGCGGGTCTGGTGATGTCCACGCTCGATGTTGTCGCCCGCGCGGGTCAGGCGCATGGGGGGATGCGGCCGGCGAACTTCCTCGACATCGGTGGTGGCGCGAACGCGCAGGTGATGGCCGATGGGCTGGACATCATCCTTTGTGATCCGGACGTGCACTCGGTGTTCGTCAACGTCTTCGGCGGGATTACCGCCTGCGACCAAGTGGCCACCGGCATTGTGCAGGCGCTGCGCATCCTGGGGGATACCGCGGCCAAGCCGCTGGTGGTCCGGTTGGATGGCAACAATGTCGCGCAGGGCCGTCGGATTCTCGCGGATGCGGATCACCCGCTCGTCACGATGGTCGACACGATGGACGCTGCGGCGGACAAGGCCGCCGAGCTCGCCGCACTGACCTGCGCCAAGGGAGCCTAACCAGTGGCAATTTTCCTGACCAAGGACTCGAGAATCATCGTCCAGGGGATGACCGGCTCGCAGGGCCGCACGCATACCCAGCGGATGCTCCACGCAGGCAGCCAGGTGGTCGGCGGGGTCACTCCGGGCAAGGGTGGCCAAGCCGTCGACTTCGAAGGTGTCTCGTTGCCCGTCTTCGGCTCGGTGGCCGAGTCGATCGCCGCGACCGGCGCTGACGTCAGCGTGGTTTTCGTGCCGCCGCGTTTCGCTAAGGCTGCGGTGCTTGAGGCGATCGACGCCGGCATCGGACTGATCGTGGTGATCACTGAGGGGATCCCGGTGCAGGACACCGCCGCCTTCTGCGCGCACGCCAGCGCCGCTGGGGAGGCCACCGGGCGGGCGAGGAATCCGGTAGGGACACGCATTATCGGTCCGAACTGTCCTGGGGTGATCAGCCCCGGTGCCTCGAATGCGGGGATCATCCCTGCCGATATCACCGGCCCGGGCCGAATCGGTCTGGTGTCCAAATCCGGCACTCTGACCTATCAGATGATGTTCGAGCTACGCGATATCGGCTTCTCTACGTGTGTGGGAATCGGCGGTGACCCGGTGATCGGCACCACCCATATCGAGGCCCTGCAGGCCTTTGAGGACGACCCCGACACGGCGGCGATAGTGATGATCGGTGAGATCGGCGGGGACGCCGAAGAGCGCGCCGCTGACTACATCAAAGCCGCCGTCACCAAGCCGGTCGTCGGCTACATCGCCGGGTTCACCGCCCCGGAAGGTAAGACCATGGGCCACGCCGGCGCCATCGTCTCCGGCTCGTCTGGCACCGCCGCGGCCAAGAAGGACGCGCTGGAGGCTGTCGGTGTCCAAGTCGGCACCACACCCAGTGACACTGCGGAGCTGATGCGCGAGATCATGAAGTCGCTGTCCTGACGTTGGTGGCTCTTCAAGTACCGCCAACCCTGCCGGTGAGGGCCGATAACCGCCACCAACCCTCGCCCGTGCGCCGGGTCCACTACTCCGATCTGGTGACATCAGGGGCGCGTCCGCCGGGTGATCGCCGTGAGGGGGCCACCAGGCTGCGAAGGTGGCGGCCGTGAGCCTGCTGTCGCCTCCGGTGTCTTGCGATCCAGCAGCTGACGGCCCTCGCCTCAGCTGGGGCGCCATGGTGGGTGCCGCCTGCCTACCTGCTGTTGCCAGCTATCTCGCCGTCGTCGTGGTGCTTGCCCTGCTCGCCGCAGCCAGCGGGGCGGAGGGCTCGGCGGCGGGGTTGGCCCGAGCGGGGGCGGTGGGCTGGCTGGCCGCGCACCATGTCCCGGTGAGCATCGACGGGGCTCCGCTCGGCGTCCTGCCGCTGCTGCCCACCCTGCTGCTCGGCGCGCTGGTGGCCCGCGGCGCTGCCGGGGTAGCGGTCCGATCCGGGATCCACCGGGTCGCGGATGCCGGGCGAGTGGCCGGGACGATCGCCGGGACCCACGGCGTGCTGGGCGCGGTCTTAGCGCTGGCGGCGACTCCCCCCACGGTCACCGCAGATCCGGCGCAGTCTGCCCTAGGCTGCGCGCTGGTCGCCGGTGTCGCGGCGAGCCTGGGCCTGGCCCAGCCGTGCGGGTTGCTGCCCGCGGCGCTCCGTCAGGCGCCCGGCTGGATGCGGCCTGGCCTGCTGGCCGGGCTGTGGGGCCTGGGGGTGCTGCTCACCGCCGGCCTTGCCACGGTGCTTCTCGCCTTGGTGGTCTCCGCGCCCGAGGTCGTCCAGATGTCGGGGTCCGACGCCGGCAGCGTCGTCGGGTTGACCGTCCTGTCGGTCGGGTACCTGCCCAACGCGGCCATCGCCGGACTGTCCTGGCTGGCCGGGCCGGGTTTGTCGATAGGGGCGTTGTCGGTCAGCCCGGTGGAGGTGCACGCCGGAGGAGTGCCGGCGGTACCGCTGCTCGCCGCGCTGCCGCAGGGGCCCGGGCAGCCCTGGTGGGGCATCGCCCTCGCGGTGCCCCTGCTCATCGGCGCCGCGGTGGGGCGCCGCTGCGCCGCGGCGGGGCGTGATGCGCCGCAGCGGCTGCGGGTACTCGGGGTGGCCGCCGCCGTAGCTGCGCTCGGCAGCGCGGTGCTTGGCGCGCTGGCCGGCGGACGGCTCGGCGCAGCGGCGTTCGACCCGGTGGACGTCCCTGCGGGGGGGCTTGCGGTGGCCGTGCTGGCCGCGACACTGCTCGGGGGCGCCGCTGCCGTGCTGCTCTCGCCCCCCGATACGGCGACAGAGTCCAGTCCGTCCACCGAACCCAGCACGCCAGACGACACTGACAGCAACGACACCGATCACGGCGTTGAGGGGTGCACTGGGTAGCCTGGCATCTGAGGTATCCGCCTCGGGGCATCGGTGGAGGAGGAGACCGGTGGTGAGGGGGTGTTCTCAGTCACACCATGGCTGGTCGTAGTCGAGTGTCCCGCCGGTTCGACGCCGTGCTGTTTGACTTCTCGTGAACCCTGTTCGACAACCGCGCGGTGTTGACGCCGACCGGGGTGCACGCCCAGACCGCAGCGCGCGGCGTCGAGCTGGATACCGAGCACGCGGCGCGGCTGATCAACATGCTGCTGGCCACGGTGGATTCCCCGGAAGGACGTGCCGCGCGGGAGGGCTGTGATCGTTCGGCCGAGCAGCACCGCGCCGTGTGGCTGGCCTTGATGACCTCGGCCGCGACGGGCTTTCTGCCCGCAGCGGCCTCGGAGGTGCTGGCCGAGTCGGTGTACGCGTGCCTGGTCGATCCGAGATCGTGGTCACCTTACCCGGACACCGTTGAGGTGCTGACGAGGCTGCATGCCGAGGGACTGCAGCTGGGTGTGGTGAGCAATATCGGGTGGGATATCCGGCTTGCCTTCGAGAAGATCCGCGTCGCGGAGCTAGTCGACTCGTTCGCCTTGTCTTGCGAGTGCGGTTCGGTGAAGCCGGAACCCGCTTTGTTCCAGGTCGCCTGCGCAGAGCTTGCCGTGCCGCCGGAGCGGGTGCTTTTCGTAGGCGACGACCCGATCAAGGATGGCGCCGCAGCTCGACTCGGCATGCCGGTATACGTGCTGCCCGGCCCGCGTAGCCCCGACCGCCCACGTGGCCTGGCCGCCGTGCTGGCTCTGGCGACGAGCTAAGAAGACGAGCTAAGAAGACGAGCTAAGGAAGAGGCTAAGGCCACACCAGCGTCTTGCCGAGGGGGCGCCCGATGACCTGCTCCCGCAGTACCTGGGGGAGGTCGGCAAGCCGAACCTCCCGAGTGATCATGCGCTCCACGGGCAGCACCGAGGAATCCAGGTCGGTGAGCGTCCGGACCGCCACGCCGAAGTCCTCGGGGGCGGTGCCGTAGCTGCCACCCACCCGCACCGGTTTGCCATGCCAGTCCGCGGTCACGGCAATCTCGGTGCGGCGCACCGTGTCCAGGTCGCAGTCCAGCCCGGCCAACGCGTCGCCGGGCGCGGTGCCGCCGTAGAGCAGCACCAGCCCGCCCGGCAAGATCACGCGCAGGGCCTCGCGCAGCACCTCGGGCGGCACAAAACTCGTCGCCACCACGGCCACGTCCACGCTGGCCGAGGGCAGCTCCGCCAACGGGCCGATTGGAGCATCGACGATCCGGCGTTCGCGGAGGAACGAGGTGCGGTCCGCGCTGCGGTTGCCGATCGCGACCCTGGCGCCCGTTGCGTGCGCGAGCCCCGCGATCAGTACCCCGGCCGTTCCCGCACCGAGCACGGCGAGACGCAGCACGGCCAACTCGCGGCCCAGGTGGCGGGTCACCGCGCTCAGACAGTGCCGCACGCAGGCCACCGGTTCGGTGAACACCAGCTTCCTGGCGTCGATGCCGTGCGGCACCACCGGCAGGGCCGCGGTGAGCCGATCGGCCGATCCCGCCGCCCACATCGTGGTCGCGAAGCCGGTGCCGCGGGTGACCGGCACGTTCGGGTCCAGGCTGACCCGCTGCCCCGGCGGGAGCGCGGCCAGCGTGGATTCCTCTACCATGCCAACAACCTCGTGCCCGAACTGGCTCACCCCGTGCCGGTCACCGGCGATCTCCTTGAGATCCGACCGGCAAAGCCCAGCCAGCTCGATGCAGACCCGCACCGAGTGCTCCCCAGGCGGGCGCTGCGGCGGCGTCAGCTCCAGCTGCGGACCGTCCGTCCCCAGCACGACCCTCATGTCAAGGTGTCCAACGCTGCGCCGAAGCGATCGGCGATCAGATGCGCGTCGGACGGGGTGAGGATCAGCGGCGGGCGAAGCTCGATGACGTTGCCAAGGCCGTGCTCGGACACCCGGGTAACCACGCCGTGCCGGTGCAGTTCCCGGTGAAAGGCTTGCGCCTTCGCGACCGCTTTGCCACCGTCGGGCTCCACAAGCTCTACGCCCAGCATGAGGCCAACCCCGCGTACGTCTCCGATGACCGGGTGATCCTGTTGCAGGATCCGCAATCGATCCACCAGAACCGCCCCGCTGACCAGGACGTTCTGCAGAAAGCCGGGACGCTGCACGATCTCCAAGGTCTTCACCGCAGCAGCCGCGGACAGGGTATGGCTGCCGTAGGTGAAGCCGTGCAGGGAGCGGTCCCAGTCGGCCATGCGTTCCTCGGTGAGGATGGCGGCGAGGGGAAAGCCACTGCCGGTCAGTCCTTTGGCGACGGTCATCATGTGCGGTTGGACGCCGAAGTGGTCAGCAGCGAACATCCGGCCGGTACGGCCGAACGCGGTCTGGATTTCATCGAAGATCAGCACGATCCCGCGGAACTCGCAGAACGCCTTGAGCTCTGCGAGGTAGCCGGGTGGCGGGACCACGTTGCCGCCGACACCACTGATCGGCTCGATGATTATGCAGGCTACGCTGCCGGAACTGGCGTAGGCGATGAAGTCGTCGATGCGCTGCACGCACCACATCCCGCATGTCTCCGGTCGTTGCCGGTAGAAGCAGCGGAAGCAGTACGGCTCCGGCACGTGCACCGCGCCGGGGAACTGGTACGGGAACGGGGCACGCATCCGGCTGCTGCCGCTGAAGCTGGCGGCGGCCAGCGTTTGCCCCACCTGTCCCCGGAACGGCACGATCACATCCCGCCGCCCGGTGAAGTACTGAGCAATCTTGATCGCTCCCTCGTTGGCCGTGGAACCGCCCGCGCTGCGCAGATTGACCCGGGTAAGGTTCGCCGGGCTGATTTTGACCAGCTCCTGCATCACCCGGTTGGTGGGCTCGGTCTGAAACGACGAGCTTGCGAAGACCAGCCGCTCAGTCTGGTCCCGCACCGCGGCCATGACCTCGGGGTGGTTGTGACCCAGCAGCAGGTTGAACGTGCCGGAGACACAGTCCAAGTACTCGCGCCCCATGCTGTCCCACGCGCGCACGCCCTCGCCACCGACCAGCACGGCGTCCCCAAGTTGATACTGCGCGACCTGCTGTGGGTCGGCGACCTGCCGTGGATCGTGGGCCGGCTCACTCATCGCGCTCTCGGTGGTCGGCGTTCAGTTT
>JAFAPC010000065.1 GCA_019247305.1 Pseudonocardiales bacterium | reverse complement strand
ACTCGGTGGCCTTTAGTCCTGATGGGCATACCCTGGCCACCGCCAGCACCGACAAGACCGCCCGACTGTGGGGCGTTAGCGATCCCCGCCATCCTGTCGCCCTGGCCGTCCTGATCGGCCACTCCGACACCGTCGAGTTGGTGGCGTTTAGCCCTGATGGGCACACCCTGGCCACCGCCAGCAACGATGACACCACCCGACTGTGGGACATCATCGACCTCCACCATCCCGTCACCGTGGCTGCCCTGACCGGCCACACCAACTGGGTCCAGTCTGTGGCCTTTAGTCCTGACGGGGGCACCCTGGCGACTGTCAGCAACGATGACACCACCCGACTGTGGGAAACCAACGTTGATCGTGTCGTCGCTCGGATCTGTGCCACCACATGGCCTGCTATCACCAAAAGCGAATGGGACCGATACCTGCCCGGCCTGGCGTACCGGCCCCCATGCCCTGGGCTAGCTGCCGGTGCAGGCCAGCTCGACACGCGGCAGAGGGACGTGACGCCCCGAATCGGGCGGTGAGGTGTTGGTAGCGCACCGCCGTGTCCCACTCGCAATGCCGCCACACGCCGGTGATCAGCACTCGTGCCGCGTCAGGGACTCGGCGCGACGTGCTCGGCGGTTTCAGCCGGTACGCGAGGCGAGCTCTGCGAGCGAACGGAAGTACCGCGCATGCGTGCGCAGCAGGTCTTCTCGTGACCTAGCGCTCAGGACGACCACCTCAACGTTGTTCGCTGCCTGCCTGTGTTCAGCCTCAGCGACGAAGCGTGAACGTAGTGCGTCCGCTCGACTCTGGTACTGCTCCTCATGGAGGAGCTTCCCAGCAGAGCGGTCGTAGACGAGCAGGAAGTGGGCCATGACAGCAGAGTACCTTCCTCAGGAGCTTGTCGGGGGTGTCCTTGGTTCCATCTCATCGATGTGAGATTGTATAACGGCGAATCCGTTGGCAATGCTTGTATTCAGCTCGGTCAGTTCGTCGCTGTTAAGCTTCATGGCGTGGCGCTCGTATGCGTCAATCACATCAGAGAGGCTGCGGGCGAAACTAACGGTCACCTCGCGAACTTTATAGGATGTCCTGTAGAGATTTTCACGTATTTCATCGTTTGCCATGTTTAGCATGGTAGTTTGGTCTAGCCAGTGTTCGGGAGGCTCCCCATATCTAATGCCCCGACCAACTCGGTCTACCAGCTTTTCAAAGAGGTTGGCCCACTCGTGTTGGAGCTTTGTGCGGAGCTGAATCTCCACTGGAGCGCCGTTTATGTAGACGATGACGTGTACGGCGCGGTACCCGTGGCTCGGGTGCTCGCGCCGATCTATTCGCTTGGGGAGCGGATCCCCGTACTCTGTAAACAGTCGCATAAGATCTTCGGCCAGTCGATCCTGCTCCTGACGGTCGCAGTCGCTGACGATGCGCATACCTGCAAGATCCTGCATACCCTTCAAGATTGACCCACCGTTACGGTGCAGTTTATCGAGAATTGCTCTGGTCGTCTTGATCCGGGAAGTTGGCTCCTGTCTCAGGTGGTGACGTACCAAGTCCATCGCGATGGCTAGAGGCTCATCATAGGCAAGCAGCAACTTCTGCAAGAGTTCAATGTCATCGGAAGCGGGCGGCGAGCACGTCACTAGTCGTTTGCCGAGAGCTTCCACTGCTGATTTCGTCAGCGGCAATGCCATCGTTCATATTACCGCAGCGAGTCGTGCTATCTTCGATCACGTCCGGCCTGAGGTGCTGTGGACCCCCACAGAAGGCCGCCGACACGGGATCCGGGGTGGCAGGCCGATGCTGCGGCGCCCAGCGCGACACTTTGTCTCAGGTGAGGTCCGCGTCGGTTCAGTGTCAGTCGCCGCCCTGCGATAGGTGGCCAGGTGGTCACCAAGGTTCCGTCGCAAGATCCATAGTCGGATTCGATCAGATCCAGTACTTGGGGCGGGTAAGCGTGACGCCGGCGGCGTTGACCACGGTGGGGGGCAGCTGCGAGTTCCGGATGCTGACATCGTTGATCTTGCACAGGCCGTCTGTGGCCTTCCGCAGGTCTTCACTGTGCCGCCGGGGTGGGAACACCGCGATGATTCGCTTGCCAGCGCTGACCCGCTTGAGACTGCGTACGGCCGGACACAGGTCACTGTCAGCGGAGACTAACAATGCGGTGTCGAATACGTTTCTGACACCGTCCTCGACCAGCTGCACTGCGATGCTGACGTCGGTCTCTTTCTCCGGTAGAGGTTGAAGCCGTCCACATAGGCCTTCACCCGCTCCACTGCCCCTCCCGCTGGTCGTCCTCCTTCGGGTAAGCTAAGCGCGCGCCCCGCTCAGGTGAGCAGCCTGGGCCCAACGGCCCCCGCCCTGGGGGCCGTTTCTTTGTTCTGGGCCACGCGGACGGTGAGGTAGCACTCCCGATCCAGCTGCTGAGAAGCCAGGCACAGCCTGGCAGCGCATCGCGCAGAGGTTACTCCTGGCACCCGGGAGAGCGGCAGGACGTGGGTGCTCCCCCGATGACGCCAACCGGTGGCGCACCCTTCAGTCGAGGGTGGCGTGCATTTCCCAGACGAGGATTTCGGCGGGTTCGGTGGCGGTGAGGTGGTGGCCGCCGGTGGCGGTGAAGCGGACCGCGTCCCCGGCCGTCAGCGGGCCGGCGCCTTCGACGGTGACGCTGCCGCGCGGGACGAACAGGTGCAGCAGCGGGGCGTCGGGCAGGTGCACGCGCTGGCCGGGTTGTAGGCGGGCGGCGTGCAGCGCGGCGTAGCGGTTGTGGATGCGGATCGCTGAGTGCCCGTCGTGTGCGGGCATCCCGGAGGCGACCGGCACCAGGGCGCCAGCCAGCAGCTCGTGCTCGATCTCCACCTGCTCATAGCCCGGTGTGATGCCGGCCTCGTCGGGCACCACCCACATCTGCACGAAGTGCACCGGCTCGGTGTGCCGGTCGCCAGCTAGCCGCCAGGAGTCGTTCTTCTCCGAGTGCCGGATCCCGGTGCCGGCGCTCATCCGCTGCGCCAATCCTGGGTAGATCACCCCGGAATGGCCCTCGGAGTCTTGGTGCACCAGGGAGCCCTGCAGCACCCAGGTGACGATCTCCATGTCCCGGTGGGGGTGGGTCTCAAACCCGGTGCCTGGCTGGACGAGGTCGTCGTTGTTGACCAGCAGCAGCCCGTGGTGGGTGTTGGCGGGGTCGTAGTGGCGCCCGAAGGAGAACGAATGCTTCGAATCCAGCCAGCCGAGTCGGGTGGTGAAGCGCTCGCTCGCCCGGCGGATGTCCACCTGCGGACGCAGCCCACTCGTGCTCATCGCGTGGTCCTCCTTCGGTTGGTTGACATGTCATCGATGTCGTGACCAACATGGATGGCGTGTCAACTATTCCCGGTAGAGTCGAGCGGGTGAGCGAACCTCGGTGGCTCGATGAGCACCAGCAGCGTGCCTGGCGCGGCTATCTGGCGATGAACGCCCAGCTCATGGCCCGGCTGCACCGCCAGCTGCAGGCCGACTCCGGGTTGTCCCTGGCTGACTTCGACGTCCTGGTCCAGCTCACGGACCAGCCCGACGAGCGCATCCGGGTCCTTGCCCTGGCTCAGGCCCTGCAGTGGGAAAAGAGCCGGTTGTCACACCACCTCGCCCGCATGCAACGGCGCGGGCTCATCGCCCGTCAGGGCTGCCCCGACGACGCCCGTGGCGCGTTTATCGTGCTCACTCCCCACGGCCGCCGCGCCATCGCCCGCGCCGCGCCGCGCCACGCGAACACCGTCCGAGGCCTGGTCTTCGACCAGCTCACCACCGAACAGATCGACACCTTGCACACCATCGCCCAACACGTGCTGGCCCGCCTACAACACGACCGGACGGCACCGACGACTCCGGGCCATGACAGGACCCCGGCCATGACAGACTTGGTCTGAACGTGAGGGGTGAGGATGGCGGAACCTGACCCTGGGGTGGTCCCGCAGCCGGTGCTGAGCCCCCTGACGACTGCGGCGATCTTCTTGGTGGTGACGATCGATCCGGGCGGCGAGCCCGTCGCGCGCGAGTTGCTGTCCGGTTTGGCGGGCCTGCAGCGGTCGGTCGGTTTCCGCGTGCCGGAGGGCAGGCTCAGTTGCGTCGTCGGTGTTGGGTCGCAGGCCTGGGATCGCCTGGTCAGTGGGCCGCGTCCGGCCGAGCTGCATCCTTTCCGGGACCTGATCGGACCCGAGCACCGCGCGGTGTCCACGCCCGGAGACCTGCTTTTTCACATCCGGGCCACCCAGTTGTACCCGTGCTTTGAGCTGGCTTACCACATTATGAATCACCTAGGCGACGCTGTGACGGTCCGCGATGAAGTGCACGGATTCAACTACTTCGACCTCCGTGACCTGCTCGGATTCGTTGACGGGACCGAGAACCCCCTCGGGCCGGCGGCCCGTGCCGCGGTCCTGATCGGCCAGGAGGACCCGGAGTTCGCCGGGGGAAGCTATGTGATCGTGCAGAAGTACCTGCACAATCTGCGGGCGTGGAACGCCCTGCCCGTCGAAGCCCAGGAGAAGGTGATCGGCCGTACCAAGCTGTCCAACATCGAGCTCGACGACGCCCTTAAGCCGGACAACTCCCACGTCGCCCTGACCACGATCACCGATCCCGACGGCACCGAGCGGCAGATCCTCCGCGACAACATGCCCTTCGGCACCGTTGGCCGCCGTGAGTTCGGCACGTACTTCATCGGGTACGCCCGCACCCCCGCCGTCACCGAGAAGATGCTGGAGCACATGTTCCTGGGAAACCCACCGGGAAACTACGATCGGATTCTGGACTTTTCCACTCCCGTGACCGGCACACTCTTCTTCGTGCCTGCCGCCGGCTTCCTCGACGACCTCCCCGATCCGCCCGGCGCCGTGGCCGAGGTGGGCGCGACACCGGAGATCCAGGCCCCGCCCGACGATGTAGGAATCGGCGACCTGAAGAGGTGAACAATGTGCACCGCCAGCGGGGGAGGGGGCCGTTCCGTTATTCGATTCCGAGGTCGCGCCTGGGGTGGCCGACCATTGTCGTAGGGTTGACGATGCGGTCGAAGTCGGCGGCGGAGACCCCCATGGATAGTGCCGCGTCGCGGAGGGTGGTGCCTTCGTCGTCGGCTTTGTGGGCGATCGCGGAGGCTTTGTCGTAGCCGATGTATGGGCTAAGTGCGGTGATGAGCATCAGTGACCGCTGGACGTACTGTTCGATGGTGTCCCGGTTGAGCGTAGTGTGCTCGATGCTGTAGCGGCGTAGCTTGTCGCTGGCGTCGCCGAGGATGCCGGCTGAGTGCAGCACGTTGTTGATGATGATCGGCCGCATGGCGTTGAGCCCCGTTCCGACGGCGGTGCCGCCCGCGGCGAGTTCGTGGCAGGCACTCAGCGCGCGCTGGAGCCGGTCACGGGCGTCGCGCAGCTGCACGGCCCAGCCTGACCATTCCTGGCCGACTGTCAGGGGGGTAGCGTCCTGGAGATGGGTGCGGCCGATTTTGACCACGTCCACCCATTCCACGGCTTTCGCCCAGATGGCATCGGCGAGATCAGTCAGCCGCGGCAGTGTGTGCCCGCCGATGGTGAGCAGGGTGGCGATGTGCATCGCGGTGGGGAAGCTGTCGTTGGACGACTGCCCCATGTTGACGTGGTCGTTGGGATGGACCGGGTGCTTGGTGCCCAGTGTGCCGCCGAGCAGCTGGCTGGCCCGGTTGGCGATCACCTCGTTGACGTTCATGTTCGACTGCGTGCCTGAGCCGGTCTGCCAGACATACAGCGGGAACTCGGCGTCGAGCTTGCCCGCGATCACCTCATCGGCCGCTGTGGTGATCGCTAGCGCCAGAGTGGCATCCAGCCGCCCGGCCTCGGCGTTGATCAGCGCCGCGGCCTTCTTGATATAGCCATAGGCGTGGTAGACCGCCTTGGGCATGTGGTCCTCGCCGATCGAGAAGTGGATGAGCGAGCGCTGGGTCTGCGCTTCCCAGTAGTGCTCGGCCGGCACGTCGATGGAGCCCATGGAGTCGGTCTCGACGCGCGTTCCACTGCCCCCGGTTCCGACGGGCACGGCGCGAAGTCGCTGGATATCGGCGTGGATCATCAGAACACCTCAAGGGTCGGGTAGGCCGCGTGCCACATCGCGTCCTGGACAGCCTGGATCGGGTCGGCCAGCTCGGCCTGGGCTATCCCGTCGTGGGCGGCCTGCTGGGCGACGGCGACCGCGACGGTCGCGGAGGTGGCGCGCAGGTTGGGCACCTCAGGCAGCAGCCCAGCGCCGGGCTGGTGAACATCGACGAGCCCTGCGATCGCGTCGGCGGCGGCAAGGAGCATGCCATCGGTGACGGCCCTGGCGCGCGAGACGATCGTGCCCAGCCCGATGCCCGGGTAGACCAACGCGTTGTTGGCCTGCCCGATCACGTACTCGGGGCCCCGGTAGGAGACCGGATCCCAGGGTGTGCCGGTAGCAACCAGGCCGTGTCCGTCGGTCCAGATATGACGTCGCGGGGCAGCGCCTCGATCCGCTCGGTCGGGTTCGACAGTGGGAAAATCATCGGCCGCTGTACGTGCTTGGCCATCTCGCGCAGGATTGGCTCGGTGAACGCGCCCCCCGCGGTGGAGGTGCCGACCATGATCGTGGGGTGCACCTTCGCGACGACCTCAGCCAGGCCAATCGGGCCCCGTGCGGGCCGGTGCTCCAGTGGGAGAGCTCCGAGCGCGGCCTGGCGTAGGGCTGCTGGAAATCCCGCAGGTCGCTTCAGATCCACGTCATCGGAGCTCAGCCCGTAGTTGCGAAACGCGCTCTCCACACCGTCGATGTCGTCAATCGACAAGTAGACGCCGTCTGGGCGGCGGTACTCGTGGCTGTAGCGCTCAATCGCCTGCTCCTCAAGAGACTGCACGGCCGCCAGAAGCAGCCCTTGTAGACCCAGCGCCGAACGCTCCTGAGCAGTAAATGCCGTGCCACGGTTATAGCGCGGATCCCTCAGCAAATCCCGTCCCCGAGGGAAGGAACTGGTAACGGTCCAGATAGTCACGAGTCGTCCTTTTCTTGATGGGGACCGAATGGCTATCATCAGTCGCGCGCCCGAGGCGGGGCTTCATTGCTGTGCGTTGGGTCCGGCGGTCCGGCGTCGAGGTAGGGCAGGGTCGCGGCGTCGGGCTGGTGGTGGGGTACCGATTGGGCGGGGATCTGGCCGAGCCGCCCGGCTTGGTAGTCGGCCATGGCCTGGGTGATCTCTTGCTTGGTGTTCATCACGAAGGGGCCGTAGTGCACAACCGGCTCACCGATGGGGAGCCCCCCGAGCAGGAGCACCTCAAGGTTCGGGTGGTGGCTGTCCTGCCGGGTGTCGGCGGCGATCCGCACGGTGTCGCCTGGTCCGAACACGGCTAGCTGCCCGGTGTGGATGGGCCGGCGCTCGGTGCCGACGTTGCCCCGCCCGGCGAGCAGGTAGGCCAGCGCGGTGTAGTCCGCCGGCCAGGGCAGCTGGAGCGTCGCACCGGGACTGACCGTGGTGTGGATCATGGTTATTGGGGTGAAGGTTGTGCCGGGGCCAGCGTGCCCGGCGACCTGTCCGGCGATCACCCGGACCAGCGCGCCACCGTCCGGGGAGGAGAGCAGTCTCGCTTGTCGACCGCGGATGTCCTGGTATCGGGGCGGGGTCCACTTGCTCGCTGCGGGCAGGTTCACCCACAGCTGGATGCCGTGGAACAGCCCCCCGGAGACCACCAGCTGCTCCGGTGGCGCCTCGATGTGCAGGATCCCGGCACCGGCGGTCATCCACTGGGTATCCCCGTTGGTGATCCGTCCCCCGCCGCCGGTGGAGTCGTGGTGGTCAAAGATGCCATCAATCATGTAGGTGACGGTTTCGAACCCGCGATGTGGATGCCAGGGGGTGCCTTTAGGCTCACCAGGGGCGTAGTCCACCTCGCCCATCTGATCCATGTGCACGAACGGGTCAAGCTCGCGCATGCTGACCCCGGCGAACGCGCGCCGCACCGGGAAGCCCTCGCCCTCCACACCGCTCGGCGCGGTCGTCACCGAGCGGACCGTCCGCTCGACGGCGCTAGCCGGGTCCACAGCGGGGATGCGTGGCAAGGCGAGGACGTCGTCGACGGTCACTGCGGGCATGACTACCTCCTTGCTACCGACCTTGACCCGCTGCCAGCTCTGGATGCCTGCTGAGCGGGCCACAGGTCACTCTGTCTTCAATTATTTGCTCCCACCCGCCTTCGACAGTGCGTGGCAGGCTGCTCAGGGGGTCTGACGGTGGCGGGGTGAAACGGCGTGAGCGTGATGGGCTGGCTGCGGATCTCCGCTGGCCGGCTGCGGCAGGGCTGGGTGCTGGTGGTGGAGTCGACCGCCGCGGCCACCGTGGCGTGGCTTGTTGACACCGCCTTCATTGGCAATCCCCAGCCGTTCTTCGCGCCAGCAGCGGCGCTCATCGTGTTGGGGCAGGTGCGGGGCCAGCGGACGCGGCGGGCGGTTGAGATCATCCTCGGTGTTGCGGGGGGTGTTCTGGTCGCCGATGTGGTCGCGCGGGCCCTGGGCACCCATCGGACGTGGACCATTTTCACGGTCATCCTGCTGACGCTCACTGTCGCGGTAGCGATCGGGGCGAGCACGGTGTCCCTGGTTCAGGCGGCGGTGTCTGCGTTGTACCTCGTCGTCGTCGCGCCCTCGGCGCACACCGCCGTGCCGTTGCGGTTCGTCGATGCGCTCATCGGTGGCGTGGTCGCGCTCCTGACGAGTCAGCTCACCGTGGCCCGTGACCCGGTGCGGCTCCTGATCCGGGAGTCAGGACAGCTGTTCGGTGAACTCGCGAGCGTGCTGGAGGAACTCGCCGCCGCGCTCGACCGACACGACGAGCCGGCAGCGCGGGAGGCTCTGGATCGGGCGCGGCAGGCGGACGCCGCGGTGCAGCGGTTCCAGACCGCGGTGGTGGCGGCCGGGGAGGGGCTGTGGCTGCACGCCGGGCGACGGCGGCGCCTCGGTGGGCTCCGGACACTCGAGGCGGTCACTCGTCAGATGGACTACGCCGTGCGGAACACGCGGGTGTTGGCCCGGGCCGGTGTCACGCTGACCCGGCTGTCGGCAACGCCGCCGCCGGAGCTGGGCGCGGCGCTGCGTTTGTTCGCCGTTGCGGTGCGCGCCGTCCACACCGCGCTGGCCACCGGGCTGGCCACTGGGCTGACCGCCGGGCTGGGCACTGGGCGGGCAGGGTCAGGTGAGGCGGGGAAACGCTTGACCGAGCACGCCGAGGCGGCCGTGGGAGACGCGCTCCGCCTGGCCGGCCAGTTGCTTCCCCAGGGGCCGCCGCTGTCCCTCATCATGATCGTCGGTCAGCTGCGCTCGACAGCCATCGATGTGCTGCGGGGAGCCGGAGCCGACGACGTCGAGGTCCTGGCCCGGGTCGATGAGGCGCTTGGCCTGCCGCCGGTGTAGCGCCGGCGTAGCCGAAAAACTCCGCACGGTGGCGTCAGGCAAGATGGGGTGGTGGATGTCTGGGATCTGACCGGCCGGACGGTGATCGTCACGGGCGCTTCCTCGGGGATCGGTGCGGCCACAGCACGGCTGCTGCATCAGGCGGGCGCGCATCCCGTGCTGGCCGCACGGCGCGGCGATCGACTTGAGAGCCTGGGTAAGGAACTCGATGGCGGGCTAGCGGTGCCCACGGATGTCACTGACCGGGCGGCAATCCAGCGCCTTGTTGCGGCGACACTGGACCGATACGGTCGGATCGACGGATTGGTCAACAATGCCGGTGTCAGTCTGCATACGCCGCTGGACGAGCTGGATCTCGATGAGTTCACTCACGCGCTAGCCCTCAACGTGGTCAGCGTGGTGGCCATGACGCAGGCAGTCCTGCCGGCGATGCGGGCGCAACGGTCCGGTCGAATCGTCAACATCAGCTCCGGCACCACGCGAATGGTGCTGCCCGGTATCGGCGGGTATGCCGCGACGAAATCCGCGCTCAACATGCTCACGTCCATCTTCCGCGAGGAACTGCGGGCGGATGCCATCGCGGTGTCGCTGGTGTTGCCCTCGCTCACGGCGACCGAGTTCGGCGGCGGCCATTACCAGCCGGGTCAGCAGCTCAGGCCGGGGATGATCGCACACAGCCCCGAGTACGTCGCGCAGGTGATCGTGCGGGCGTTACGCACGGGCGAAGAGCGTATCGACATACCTCACGGCGCGGAACAACCCGAGCTCACCGCCGCCCCCGCACGCTGAGCCGTCCCGCCCCTGACCACGCGTCGGGATGATCACGTCCGGTATCCTTCCGGCCACATGCCCAAAGCTGCCCGCGTCCTCGCCGCTCTCAAGCGCGATGGCTGGATCGAGACCCGCCGCCGTGGGTCGCATCGTGTCCTCGTGAAGGACGATCAGCAGCGCGTCTGGGCTTACCATGACGGGGTTGACCTGGGCGGGCCGCGATGGCCCGGATCGCCCAAGCCTATGGGTACACCCTTGCCGAGTTACGCAAACTATAGGATAATGATCACATGAGCGCCGTGCTGCGAGCCGAGTTTTTCTTCGATGACGAGGTGAACACCTGGCACTACCGCGTGCCTGCTCTGCACATCAACGGCGGCGGCACGGCGACCCGTGAGGACGCCCAGCGCGAGTGCCTGGACGCGATCGCGTTCGCGCTAGAGGGCGACCCGAGCGAGTACGACAACGATGCCCAGGCGATCCTCCTCAAGATATCCGTCGCTCCTGCCGCCTGAACTCCGCCGGCTACGGATGGGGCACCGCTGGCGATGCTAGTGCCTACTCGGACTCAACCGCGATGTCGAGGGGCTGTTCGCCGAGCCGGGCATCGGAGTAGATCACGTCACCGGGCAGCGCTGGCGCAGCGCGGCAGGCCCCTGCTAGCCGAGATCCCCTGCTACTTCCCAGAGACCTGCGACTGGCGAGCTCGCGTATTCAACTGTCGCCAGTTCTTGTGTGATCACCGGGTGCGTAGCGACTCCAGGTGACTCCGATCTGGGTGTCGATCTTGGCTGTGGTGACGGGGTGGTAGCGGAGGGCGTCGGCGACGACCGCTGCTGGCATGTCCAGGATGTGCTGGCGGATGGCGGCTGTGCGGGCGGTGCGGGTGGGGACGCCGAGGGTGTGGACGAGTGCGGCCAGGGTTGTGGGGTGCATGGGTTGTCCCGCGCGGCGGCCGGGGAACAGCCACCGCGAGCGCGGGTTGGTGGCGGTGTTCATGGTGTCCCGCTCGTTGATCCAGGTGAGAACCACTCCTCGAGCACCTCCGGCGTCCACGCCCACACACTCAACACGCTGCGCTGCTTGGGTGGTGAGCCCTTCTTTGCCTTGCCGGACCGGACCCGACACAGCCCGTAGGCGCCGAATTCGGCGGCGTGGACGTTGCGACCGAAGTCGACCACGTCGAGCATCCTGGTCTCGTTGCGCCGCAGCCCAAACGCGTAGGCGGTCTTGAACAACGTCGCGTCGCGAAACGCGGGCAACCAGCCCTTCCGACCGAACGCGCGGATGCGGGCCACCTGCTCGTCACAGTGCGCAAAGAACGCGTGCAGCTCCTTCTTGGTAAAGGCCCGCTTTGTCGGATCGGCCTCATGGTCTTGCACGTGCACGGCGGTGTTCCACTCGTGCACCACCTGCACCGCGTGGCTGCCGAAATGTTTCTCGCAGGTCGCCGCCCAGTCATAAACCGGGTCGGTGACAAAGGAGCAGAACGCCCGCACGGCTTCGGAGTAGGAGCGGATCGTCGAGCGCTTCAGCTCCCGCAGCGAGCGCAGGTCCCCAAGCCACTCATCGACCATCGCCGGCGACCACTGCCACGGGAACGCGTTCACATACACCGCGAACGCCCGCACCGTGTTCTCCCGGCCCTCCACCGTCGAGCGAGCCAGGTTCCGCGCCAGCTGCTGGTTGGCGAACCCCGCCAACATCGCCGCAAAGACCTGATCCTCCGGCCGCAGCAGCGACACCCCATCCACCAGATGCAACCTCGCCGCACCTGGTGCCACCCCGATCGGGTCCATGGCCACCACCCTCCGACACACGCACCCAACGCGACAAAACCGCATCAGATGCGAACCGGGGGAAACTCGCAGGCTAACCACCCTTCCGGGCGACACAGCCCGCCGCGGACCAGCCGTCCACGCCCACTACCCTCGCCGCTGGGCCAGAAAACAACCGCTGGTAGAACAGCTAAATTCGATCCCCGTGGGCGTCATTCGCAAACTGTCGCGTATCCGCATCGGATACAATTCGCGGCAGATGTAGTTTCCAACGAAAAATCATCGATCCGCGCCGTTTGCGCTGGTCAGACGCCTCGACCATGATCATTGAGAGTGGACACGCGAAGATCGTCAGCAGGGCTGTAACCTGCGTGAACGTAGATATTCGTTGACAGTTCGGCGCTTGCTACCGGGAGGCCTATATGGCCACCTCCAGTCTGCCAGGCGCACGAACGCCCGAGGTTAGCTCTCGGTAATCTTCTTCAAATTTCCGATCTCCTGCTGGAAGTTTGACGAGATCGCGCTTGAGAGGGGAGAGATTACTTCATTGAGGGTGGTAGTCACCTCACCGACCACCCCGCCAGTGCTGCCGCCGCTAAGAGCGCTGTTGATGGCATCTGTGCTCATTTGGTAATTAATATCCAGCGTGACAAGGGTGCTCTTGCCCTCCCCCTGGGACTGGAGGTTCCAGCGGGCGGTCCCCTTGATCGGGCCGTCAGCGACCCACGTGAGCACTGTGGGCTCCTGAGCATCAACGATACTCACTTTCATGGCGCGGAAGGTGACCGGAACATTGACTCCAATCGGGTTCACGACATAGTCTATCACGACGACATCGCCGTCACATCCAGTGACATTTACTCCAGGAAAAGACCGCATTCTAGCCTCTATGTCTGCGAGAGCGGCAAAGACTTTTTCTGCCGGAGCGTTGATAGTCGCCTGGTCTTTAAAGGCCTTCCCTTGTGCCATCTGTGTCATCTGTACCTTCTCCATTCTGACTGGTCAGTTCGCGGACAACGGACTACCCCATAATTCATCCCAAGATGATCTCCCGGCGTGGATTGGAAATTATTGTCGTGGAGTGATTTGAACTATGCTGTGCGGTCACTAGAGGCCGCAACTCACTGGAACAATTGGATAAACAGAAAAACAAGCACGTCGCGACGTTGAGCCCCTGGTGCGCCGTCCCGGTCTCAGACCTCGAAGAATTATGTCGGTTGACGTGGCCTTTTCGTTGCCAATTTGTTCCCCCTAACAGTTGAGATTGCGGAGCAGTTTCGGGGTGGCTGCAAAACGCGGTGACCTTAATCAAGGCACCGACCGGTGAGTTCGTAGGGCAAGACAATTCACTCCAACGCCGCTCCCACTCGCATGGGTGAGTGCCATCGCCTGCAAACATACCCCGGTGGGGGCAGTCCGGAAGGAGGTTCACTCCAACGGAGAGCGGGACAAACCGTGGGAGGCAAGCTACGAGCGCGGTTGACCTGGGGGTCGGTGATGGCAGGCCGGGTCGAGAGCGACGTTCCTCCGCAGGTCAGCATCGCCGCCCTGGACCTCGCCCGCCGGTGCTGACTCCAGCTCAGCACTACCTCCCACGGTTTGCCCCGCTCTCCAACTCCTTAAGCACCAGCCGGTCTACGCCACGCCAGCCCGCATACAACATCACCTCCCGCAGGTGATCCGTGCGAGTCTGCTCACGCTGCCCGTACCCAGCCGCTCTTCGGCATCTCCCTTCGGGATACGTCGAGGTCAACACGGCGTGGATGTGGGGGGCGCTGCTCGCGGCCAGCATCGCCGGCTGGCTACACCAGCTCACCGCCACCCCCGGATCCAACGGCACGCTATTCGGCCACGGCGTCCGCGGTGGTCAAGCCATGATCGCCACTCTGCGACATCGGCTGATCCGGGTACCCGCCCGGCTAACCCGCCACGCCGGCGCGCTCGATCTGGAACTACCCTCGGGACATCACCTGCTCAAAAAGATCCTCGCCCGCCTCCACGCCCTGCCTGCAATGCCCTGACCACGCCGCACGACCCCAAACACCCCGGAACCCGCTAACCCGAGGCGACACTCGGGCCACCGGCCTGACCCCACCCCGAACACACCCCCGAAACGATCAACACCTGTGACGAAGATCAACCTTTCGCGCTACTCGCGGAATCGGGTCTAAACAGCCCACAGGCGCCATCGACGATGCCCGCCCTTCCACTAACCCTGGCTTTTCATCTGGGACGCGCGACTGACCGGTGTGTTGACCGTAGAAGGTGCTCCTGAGCTGGGACGATGAGAGTGCTGAAGCCCTTATCGATGCCTGTTCGAGGAGCACCTTGAGAGTGAACGTTACCGGTTGGTCGAAGGGGCTGGATGTCAGTGCTGATGGTGAGGGGGTCGTGTCGCATGCTGGGCTGGTCCTGCTGCGGCGGCTGGCTGATCAGAGCGGGCTGCCGGGGCTGTCGGGGGCGCTGGCCTGGCGAGCGGCTGCTGGTTCATGATCGGGGGCGGGTGCTGGCTGATCTGGCGTGCGCGATCGCGGATGGCAGTGAGGTGATCAGTGATTTCCGGGTACTGGCTGATCAGAAGGAGCTGTTTGGCCTGGTGGCGTCGGTGTCCACGACATGGCGGACGCTGAGCGACATCGCCACGGGAGGGCCGGAGACGCTAGGGCGGATCACCGTGGCGGTTGCTGAGGCCCGGTGCCGCGCGTGGGCGGCGGCCGGAGCCCGCCACGGTGGGCTGCCGGGGGTGCGGATCGCGGACAAAGTCCTGGAGGGGGTGACCTGTATCCGGCTGGACGCCACGGTCACTGCGGCGCACTCGGAGAAGGAACTGGCGGAGCCGAACTTCAAGGGGTTCGGCCATCACCCCTTGCTGTCCTATTATGACAACACGGGCGAGCCGTTGGCCGGGATGATGCGCCGTGGCGGTGCGGGCTCGAACACGGTGGCCGATCACCTCACGGTCCCGGAGAACTCGATCGCCGCGCTGCTACCGGAGCATCGGCGCCAGCTGATGGTGAGCTGCGATGGTGCTGGTGCCAGCCACGGGCTGATCGCCCGCCTGGATGCCCTCGCCGCCCGGCCCGGGTATCAGCTGACCTACTCGGTGGGCTGGGATCTGGGGGCTCGTGAGCGCACGGCAATCAGTCGGGTGCCCGAGGGCGCCTGGCAGGTCGCGATCGATCACCGCGGGGCGGTGCGGGAGCGTCGCGCCGAGGACGCCTGCCAAGACTTTCGGTGTGCGCATGAGCGGTGCTGGCACGAACAAGCGCACGTTACCGAGCTGACCGGGCTGCTGAGGGAAGACCCGGCCGGTAACCAGCTCGCCGGCTGGCCGCCTAGCATGCGGGTCTTCGCCCGCCGCGAGCGCCCCCACCCGGGTGCCCAGCTGAGCCTGTTCGCGATCAACTCCGCCTGGCTGGCTGCTGCTCTGATCGCGGCCACCCTGCTGGCCTTGCTGCGGCTCCTAGCCCTGGAGGGCGAGCTGGCCCGCGCCGAGCCCAAAACCCTGCGCTACAAGATCCTGCACGCCGCCGCCCGGCTGACCCACAGCGGGCGACGACGCCGGCTAAAAATCTCCCGAACCTGGTCCTGGGCCACCGCGATAACCACCGCCTGGACCCGCCTCAACGCCCTGCCACAAGCCCCTTGACCAGCACGAAGCCACCCCCACGACAACGAAAGGAGCAACCCAGGGGCCTGTGGAACCCCCGGCCACCCGGCCCGCCAGCCGGGTCACTGTCATACCCGCACCCTAAAATCAAGATCCTTAACGAGGCCCAGCGCCCGTCCCAGACCAGCCACCGATCAAGGCTAACGGCATAAGGGGCTCGATACCTGTTGCTCGTCCGTGCAGGGCACCTCGCCGTAACTCCGCATGATGCTCTTGGCGGTATCTGTGCTCAGATACTCCAGGAACGCAGTCAGCAGTAGACCACGGTCCGGCTCACCGTAGGTGTAGATGTACTCGACCGTCCAGAATGAATACTGGTTGTTCATCACTTGCGCGGGGTTCGCGTCCTTGTCGTTCAGCTGAACCTGGTTAACCTGCGGATACGTCGATCCTGCTAACTGCGCCGTTGCGCTCATCTCAGCGTAGCCGATGGCGCCGGGAATAGTGTTGACATCCCTGAGCAAGTCGTCGGTGCTCGACAGCTCACACCGGATCACCGGCGAGTGCTGCTGGCCGTCGATGTCCCGGTCGACGCAGTTGTACGAGGACGCCTGCGGCTCGGTCCCGTTTAACGCTTTCTGGTCGAAGGTGCTGCGCGTTCCGGATTCCGTGCCGCGACTGACGATGTCGATCGGCAGGTTGCTGCCACCGAGTTGCTGCCAGTTCGTGTACTGTCCACTATAGATCCCTCGGAGCTGGTCCGTAGTGATCGAGTGGACGCCGGTCGCCTTGTTCACCACGATCGAAAAAATGATCACGGTTTCCCGACGGGGGACCAGGTTTCCGTACTCGCCGGCGTTGGTAGGCCCATCGGAGACCGCCATCTGCTGGGCGCGCACCCGCTGGTCCGTCTGCCCACGGGTGGCCAGATCCTGCACGCCAGCGTGACTCCCGGTGGGATAGCCACTCGGATTGACTTGGATAGTAGCCGAGCGGCAGGACTGCATGTAGTGTGCCGCGACTTCCCTGACCGCCGGGGCGAACTCCGTTGAGCCGGAAACTATAATAGTGCCGGCACCGCACGGCATCGAGGTGTCCAGCATTGGCGAGGGCCGGATGAACGCCAGCACCAGAATCAGCGCTAGGAGCGAAAGAAAAACCGAACCACCCCACGCCAGCGTACGAATGGCCACGCGATTCAGGCGAGTACCAACCGTTTCCCACTCCAGTCCGCCGTTGGGTACAGCATTGGTCATCTGCACGGAACCGTCCACCCCGGTTCCCGGACCGGATAGCAGCACGAGCAGCCGAAACTCGTCTTTCATGTTCAGTGTTATCGGTGGCAGCCTCAACTGGTCCGCTTTGAAAGTAATCGTGTTTGGTGGCGCCTGCGTCGTCTCCTCGTCCTCCCTCACCTCCTCGGTCTCAGTATCGTCGTGCCCATCGGTGTGCTGGTGACCGAGCAGCATCTCCCGCAGTGTCTGCTGTCGTGCCTGTTGTGTGTCGTCCTCGGCATCCTTGGCCGCTTTCACTTCCACGCCAACGACCTTCCGGCCCGGGAAGGTGAAAATGATTGGCTGGTCGAAGTGCTCTTTGTGGATGTCGAGGCCACCGTCATTACGCAGCCTGATGAGGACGAGGCTGGCGTCGGGTATCTCTTTCTTCTTTCGTCGCACGACGAGTTCGGCCATACCCTTAATGTCCGGGTGTGTACCGATCCGATCATCGAAGTGTGCCCGGCAGCTAATCCGCCGACGGGCGGGCGGACGGAACAGTCGACCTATGTTGATCAGTGTGCCGATAGCACCAATCCCCGCAGCGACTAAGGGGATCAGTACGGACAGCCAGAACACGGCCGAACTCCTTGCGCGTCGATGCCACCCAGATTAAATCAAGATTAAGAAGATACCGCACCGTCGTCGCGCCAACGATCAAGTACCTTGCCGGCCCCGCGCCCGTTGCTGCGGCGTAGCTGATCCCGGTTGGCCGGCCGAGATCCAACACCTGCTGCCCCGTATCCGAATGAGGGGGCGCTGAGTTCTCAGTAACGCAGTACACCTACACGCCCAACCGGGCAAGTCGTTCCTTGAGTTGCGCTAGCGGCTCATCCTCGGGCACATCTTCGCCGGACAGGAGGTGCGCCGCGCGACGCAGCATCCGTCGATACACTTGTGGGTCGGTGGACATGATCGCGCGGCGGCGCCAGTGCTCCAGCGTGTCCAACACACCCGCCAGCTCCAGCGTTTCGGCCGCCTCGGCCAGCGCCCGCCGGTATGCCTGGGCGAACTCCTCCCGCTCTTCCGCGATGAGCGCGATACGGATTGCCCGCGGGCCGGCCCCTTCCGGCAGCGGGGGAATGACCGGAATCGGATGGGGCTGGCCGGCGATGGTCATGACGACCACGATAGCGGCTGGCGTCGACACCTCTTGGTGCGCCGGGACAGGCGCCCGGTCTTTTCAAGATCGATAATACGGGCGAGGGCCACGATCTGGCGGGTGGTCACCGGAGGTGCGTCATACGTTAGGTGCGCGGCGTTGGGTTGGGCGAGGACGGCTGGGCGTGCAGCGCGGCGGCCGCTGCTGGTGTCGCGGCGTGGTGGATGCCGTCGGCGCGAAGGAGGGTGTCAGTGGGGTAGGCCTCTTCGTCGTGGACGGCGAGGTCACCGGTTTGCAGCACCGAGTCGGGCAGACGCAGGTTCATGAACAGGCCCAGGAACCGCAGAATAAGGAATGTGATCAACGCGTCCCACACGATGACGGTGAGCGCCGCGCCGGCCTGCCAGAGAAACTGGCGCGGATTTCCGTAAAATAGCCCAGCGAAGGACACGTTGGGGGTGGATCCGGTTCCCAGGTACTGGATGATACTGGGGTCCGCGAATAGCCCTACCAGGAGGCCACCGGCCAGTCCGGCGACTCCGTGGGTATGGACGACCCCTAACGCGTCGTCGACCGCGCGGAATGGCTTAACTTTACTGAGCTTGTTCCAGGACAACCACACCAGGGTGGCGGCGATGATTCCGGTGAGCAGCGCGCCGAGGCCGTTGATGTAGCCGGCCGCGGGGGTGATGGCCACCAGTCCAGTGATCATGCCATTGACCGCGCCGAGGAACGTGGGTTTGTGGTGAACGTCATGAGCATGGTGTTGACAGCCCACTTGCGCTGCACGATCCCGCCATACAAGATCGCGATGCCGGGGATGCTCATCAGGCCGACCAGGGTCGCCGCGACCAGCTGCCAGGCGTTGTCTCTCGCGTTGAGCCAGGGAGGGTACGGGACCATGTGCTCTACTCCCTTACACCCACATGGGGCGCGGCGACCGGGCTACGGAGAAAATATCGGACCTGTTGTCCACTATTTGCCTAATTTTCATCAGAAAGGGTGAACAGCTTTTGTGTCGACGACGTTAACCCAGATCACAACGTGGTGAACCCTGCGCGAGTGACCTCTTGCGGCCAGCGCCGTGAACTCGACGCTACCGACGTTGGGAGGCCTGCTCGACGTGCGTCTTGTCGAGTTCACGGCGCTGGGCCGCACCCGCATCCGGCCCCGGTTTCTGGGAGCAGCGTGACGATCTGTCATGCTCGGCGTATGACCGTGCAGATAGCTGTGAAGCTCGACGACGGGCTGGCCGAGCAGGTCAAGGCTGCGGCGGCGGACGCGGGGACGAACTTGTCAGAGTGGGTACGGGCAGCGCTGCAGCGCCAGGCAGCGGTGGCCAAGGCGAGGCGCGCTCGGGCCGAGGAGGACGCCCGCGGGCCGGTCTACAGCGCCGAGCAGGAGGCCGCGTTGATGGCAGCGCGCCGCCGTCGGGCGATCGCCACACTCGACGAACGGTGAGCGCATCCGGTACGCCGGTCCAGTACGGTCAGGTGTGGGTCTCCCGCGATGAGGTCATGGGCCCGATGAACTATCTCGTGGTGTCCTCCGATGCCTACAACGCGGCGTTCGGGGACCGGCGGGTGATCGCGGTTGAGGTCGACTCCCGCGCCATCTACCAGGGCACGTATCGCGAGCCGATCGTCGACGCGGGTACCGCAATGCTCGATCGGCTGGTGTGGGTGGCGCGGACCGCGCTGCGGGAGCAGGTGGCCGAGCTTCATCCGGGCCGTCATGCGGCGGTCGCGGCGCAGATCCGCGAGCTGATTGGAAACTGACCGGCCGCGGTTAGGCGGACTGCTCAAGCACCGAGAGGTCGAATTCGCCATCCTTGGCGCCTAGCCGGAACGCGGTCCATTCCTGCTCGGTGAACACCAGGTCGACGCCGGTCGCGGTGTCGCGGACGGTCCAGGAGCCCGGCTGGAGCCGGACGGTGACCGCGCCGTTGGTGTTGGTGAGGTGGTCGGACACCACCTCACCGAGCCAGCGGGCCCACTGCTCGCCGGTGAAGCTGATCACTGGGCTGTCGAGGATCTTGCTGTGGCGCAGGGCCATGCCGCCGTGGGTCGGGCTGACCTCGACGCATTTCTCGTGGGAGTCTGAGTACGTTGACTTCCGCCACCCGGCGCGGCGGTGTGCGGTGGGCATGGTGTCCTCCGGGATCAGCTCAGGACGGCGAGGCGGGCGCGGATTGCCTCGCGGGTGTCGGCCGGGGAGAGCGCGAGTTCCCGCAGGCTCGCGACGGTCCAAGTGTAATCCGACACCTGGACGTGATCCTGCACGTACAGGGCATCGGTGATGCTCTCGACGTAGGCGATGGACTGCGCCTGGGCGAAGTCCAGCAGCTTGAACGGCCCGACACCGCCGTCATGCAGGCCGACCGACGTGGGCAGCACGCGGATCTCCACGTTGTCCCGCTCCGACTGGGAGATCAAGTGTTCGAGCTGGCGGCGCAGCACCGCCGGACCGCCGATCGGCCGGTCCAGCACCGACTCCTCGATCAAGGCGAGCAGGCGCAGCGGAGCACTCTCGGAATCCAGCCGCCGTTGCCGCTCCATCCGCAGCCCCACCACCCGTTCAGCGCGATCGGGTCGGACCCGGCTGCCACCGACGGTGGCTCCGAGGGAGTACTCGCGGGTCTGCAGCAGGGCCGGCACGACGAACGTCGAGTAGTCCGACACGGCGCTGGCGAATCCCTCCAGGCCGATAAAGGTGCGCAGCCACTCCGGCACCACGTCGGCCCACGGCGCCCACCACGCTGGCCGGTCGGCCCCGCCGGACAGCGACGCCAGCCGCTCGATGTCGGCCAGGTCCGCGCCGTAGGCCCCGAGCAGCGCGGTCACCTCCGCGGGCTGCTGCTGGTTGCGGCCGCTTTCCATGTGGCCGATCTTCCCCGAGGAACAGCGGAGCACCTTCGCCGCGTCGGTGGCCCGCATGCCGGATCGCTTGCGGAAGTTCCCCAGCTCGACGCCGATCAGCCAGCGCAACGCCGCGGGATCATCCCGGTCGGCCACCCGTCCCCACCTCCTGTTACGGAGTGCTCCTGCCGTGGCGACAGTCTGCCCTGACGTAGCGCGCTTCGTGCCGTTGACGTCACCCCATCCGGGTATAGACGTCTGTAGTGTTATACGTACACTTCTCTTATGACTTCACGTCAAAATGGACGTAGCGCGGATCGTCGTAGTCCTCACGCCGGGACGCGCCAGCCCGAGCCACCACGCCAGCGGCAGGGGGAGTTGCTGAGCGATGAGGAGCTCGACACGCTCAGCGTGCTGCGTCGGGTGGGCGACCCTGACGGGTGGGTGACCGAGGTGGACGGTCGGTACTTCTCGTGCGGCCAGCCGATGGTGCCCTGGCTGGAGAGGCCCCTCGCGGCTCTTATCGCGGCCGGCCTGATCACCCTGGCTGAGCCGCGCCCCGGGGGGTATGGAACGCGCCGCGCCACCTTGACCAAGGCCGGATACGCCCGGTACCACGCGCTGCGCGTGCGTCTCCAAGACTCCGGCTGGCCCCTTCAGCTACCGGGCCCCGATCAGCGGTGAGATCCTCGACCGGCCGCCGGCGCAGCCCGTGACCCCCAACGCTGCGCTTCCGGCGGCCGGTCGGCCCCCTCATCTCCTTCACTCGACATTCCCGTGCACGGTGGGCTACCCCTCGTAGGCCAGCGACACACCGATCGCCACCGTCCCAGCATCGACGGGGCTTCACATGCTTGAGTAGCCACATGTGCATGGCATAGCGTCGCTTCATGCCCGACCCACCGCCGGCCAACGTGGCGGCGCCGGGGGTCGCTGGGCCGAAGGCCCTCGCGGAGGCTGCCGAGCTGTTCAAGGTGCTCGGCGCGGAAGTTCGCCTGGCGATCGTGGTCGAACTCGTTCAGGCACCACGCTCGGTGCAGGAACTCGCCAACACGCTCGGAGTGCGCCAGCCGTTGGTATCCCAACACCTGCGGGTGCTGCGCTCAGCCCGGCTGGTCACCGCCGAACGCCGCAACCGCCAGCGGCTCTACCGGCTCGTGGACGAGCATGTACGCCACATCGTCACCGACGCCCTGCAACACGCCCTCGAACGTCCAGGTAAAAAACGTAGCTCAGGCCGCGTGCACGCACGTTGAGCACGTGCAGTCCGCGCACGTGCAGTTATTGCAGGCATCCGCGCAATGCTCACACTGACACATTGCGTGGTTGCAGTTCGGACAGCTGCAATCCGCGCACTCGCACACGGCGCAGGAGTCTGAGCAATTCGCGCAGCTGCAGATACTGCACTCGTCGTAGTGCACCCCCTCCTCAGTGCGATGCTCGCGGTGAACGTGGCCGTCATGCAGGTAATCAACATGGTCACCGTGCAGCACCGAGTCGTGCCCACACCCTGGGCCGTGGGTGTGGCTGTGCTGCTCGGCCTGCTTGTGCTCGATCGTGGTCACGACGCCTCCCTCTCCGGCGGACCATCTCATGCTTATATGCGCAGCTACGAATGTCAAGGGCGACCAGCCCGGTTGTGTGGGCCGCGCTCATCTCAGCGCCGGCAGCGACATCTGACCCGGGGCGTTGCGGTCGAACGCGGAGCCGGCGGTCTGGTCGTTCCACTTGCCCACCGCTGCGGTGGCCTCCCTGCTCTGCTTGTTCGTCACTGTTCGGGCCTGCTCGGTGAGCTTGAGGTCGGCGTCGACGGAGAAGCCCCACGTGAGGGCCACGTATACCGTGCCGGTGTCGGTCCCGGAGCGGCAGACCACCATGGTCTCGAACTGCCACGTGGTGTTGGGCTGGTTCCAACTCGCGCGGTCCTGCATCGTGGCCGGCGTGGCCGGGGCGGACTTCTTCCAGGTCCTCAGCATGCTGCCGGCCGTCTCGTCGTCCTTCATCCCGTACCAGCCGTGCTTCTTGCCGCTGCGCCGGTCCACGCTCGTGGCCGAGGGCGTCTGGCGTTTCTTGCTCGTCTCCTCGGGGTCGATGTTGGCGCCGCTGGCGGTCTCAAGCAGGCGGATCGTCTGGATAAACGCGATCTCCTCGGCGTCGATGACGGCGGTGTCGGGAGTGAACGCGATGTTGATCTTGTAGGCGTACGGGGCCCCGCTGGTCTGGTCGCCGTCGATCCTCTCCTCGACCTTGGTCTCCAGCGTGCCGAAGGCGGCGCTGGTGGCGACCTTGGCCGCCGGGACGCCTTTGCCCTGCAGCTCGACGGCGATCGCGATCTGGAGCACGCGGTCGGCGCCGCCGAGCACGAAGCGAGCGCGGATCACGGCATCCTGGAGCAGGCGTAGCTGGCCGATCGTGAGCCGCCGCAGCATCGTCGCTGGCGTAGCCAGCTTCGCCAGCGATGTCGCCGCCGTGGCCCAGTCACCCCACGTGATGGCGTCGTCGAAGGCCTTCTCGTCGGGGCTGACGACGGCTTCCCCCCTCCTGTCCCCAGACTACAGACCGTGAGCCGGTCATCAGAGTCTAGTCAGCGTGGTCCGTGAGCTCGACCTCACCGACGTTGTGGGGCCGCGTGAGGTCGGTCTGGTCGAGTTCACGGCGCCAGGGCCGCACCCGTCGCGGCGGGATTGCTCTTGTATGGCGTACGGCGCCAGCTTCATACTCCAACTCCCAGGAAGTGCGCATTCGGCAACGCTGGAGTTCGGTCAGGCTATCGTGAGGACCCTTCGCGCCATCGCTGTGCTGGTCATTGCGGGCATCGTCGCGGCCCTGACCACGGCGAGCTCAGCAGTGGCCCTGCCTTCCGGTGAGGCCGTGCCCTCCGGTGGTGCTGTGGCCATCGGCGTCGGCGGTGCGGTGGCCACCAGTGACGCCGAGGCGAGCCGGGCCGGCTTGGAGGTACTCCGGGAGGGCGGCAATGCCGTCGATGCGGCGGTCAGCGCGGCGGCGACCTTGGGGGTCACCGAGCCGTACTCCTCGGGCATCGGCGGCGGAGGCTTTTTGGTTTACTTCCAGGCGAGCACGGGTCGGGTTTTGACCCTCGACGGCCGGGAGACCGCACCGCAGGCGATGCGCGCCGCGGCGTTCCTCGATCCGGCGAGTGGGCAGCCGGTGCCCTTTTCTGAGGCAGTAACCAGCGGCTTGGCTGTGGGCGTCCCCGCCACGCCGGCCCTGTGGGCGCTGGCCTTACACCGATGGGGAAGGCTCAGCCTGGCCCAGGCGCTGGCGCCGGCAATCCGGGTCGCGGACCGAGGATTTCCGGTGAACGCCACCTTCGCCCAGGAAACGGCGGACAATGCCGCTCGCTTCGCCCATTTCAGCTCCACGTCGGCGTTGTTCCTGCCCGGTGGTCGGCCGCCGGTGGTGGGCGCCACGCTGCGCAACCCCGACTTGGCCCAGACCTACCGGCAGATCGCCCGCCACGGTGTGGACTGGTTCTACCGGGGGCCGCTCGCTGCGGAGATCGTGCAGACGGTGCGCCACCCACCGCTGGTCGCCGGAGACCACTACAACGCCCGTTCCGGGTTGATGACCTCCTCCGACGTGAACGCCTATCGGGTGATCCCCCGGGATCCGACCCATATGCAGTACCAGGACTTAGACGTCTACAGCATGGGCCCGCCCTCCTCCGGGGGGACAACAGTCGGCGAGGCGCTGAATATGCTGAATATCCTGTCGCAGCTGAGCCCCTCGGCAGCCGACCCGGTGGCGGCGCTGCAGGACTACCTGGAAGCAAGTCGGCTGGCCTTCGCCGACCGCGACCGCTACGTCGGTGACCCCGATCAGGTCCCGGTGCCGCTGGCGCAGCTGCTCTCGCCGGACTTCGCCAAGACGCGGGCCTGCCTGATCGAGGCGCAACACGCCGCGAGCAGCCCAGTACCTCCCGGCGACCCGGACGGCGATTACCACGGCTGTCCGGCGCCGAGCGGACCAGCCACCAGGCAGCCGGGCGAAGGTCCGAACACCACCAGCCTGGTGACCAGCGACCAGTGGGGCAACGTGGTGGCCTACACGCTCACCATCGAGCAAACCGGCGGCAGCGGGATCGTCGTGCCTGGCCGCGGTTTCCTGCTCAACAACGAATTAACCGATTTCACCTTCGCCCCCACTCAAGGCGCCGCACCCGACCCGAACCTCCCCGCGCCAGGCAAGCGGCCCCGCAGCTCCATGGCCCCGACGATCATCCTGCGGCACAAGAAGCCCTTACTCGCCGTAGGATCGCCAGGCGGCGCGACGATTATTACCACCGTGTTGCAGATCCTGGTGAACCGGCTCAATCTCGGGATGAATGTGGCCGAGGCCATCGCCGCGCCCCGGGCAAGTCAACGTAACACCGTAACCACTGAAGCCGAACCAGCATTTCTCAACCGTTACGCGCTTGCCTTGCAGGCGCGCGGCCAGCGGTTCACCACAACTCCGGAGATCGGTGCGGCCACTGGCTTGGAGTTCCTCAACCCCGCCAAGGTCCTCGCCGCGGCTGAGCCGGTGCGACGTGGGGGCGGGACCGCCCTGGTGATGCGCCCCACGCACTGAGCCGTTGGGTGCGTTCCACGCACTGAGCCGCTGGGGTGCGTCCCCCGCATCGAGCTAAGGGCGCGTTCCACGCATCGATCGGAGCATCGTGCCGGTGCGCGCTGGGCCGGCGCAGGCGCGACCGTTGATCGCAGATCGGATTTATGCTGGTGGCGGGACAACACGAAAGAAGCTATCATACGCCCAAGTGAGTTAATGTCACTCTCACTTTTTGTGACTGCTCGCTCCGGAATGACGATGTAGTTGTGAGGTGAACGATGACCGCTGTCTGTGCCGTCGCCCCCGCGGGCTTGCGCCCCGGTGTCGAGATTGGCCAGTGCCGGACAAGGGTCGGCTGGGTTTGCTGAGTCGATCTACACCCAATGCGGCTAAATCTGCTTCGTCTGCTTAATCCGCCGCAAGGCCCGCGCGCTGACCGGGGGTTGTGGGCGAGGGAGGGCGCAGCCCTTGAGCCACGGTTGGAGGCCCGTGTGCACCTGAGATGGCGTCCCCCGGGCGTCGTGCCCTCGGCCGCCTTCGTGGCCGCGCTCACCCTTACTGCCGGGGTGGCCGGAGTGGCCCTGGTGATCAAGGATCCCGTTCAGCCAGGTCTTGGCACGCTGGTCGGTGGCCTCGGGCTGGCCGCGGGGTTCTTGGTCGCCCGAGCCCTGGGCATCGAGGTCGAGGTCCGCCGCGACTCCGTGCGGCTCACCCTTACCGAGATCCCGCTGGTCATTGGCCTGCTGCACTTCCCTGGGCCGGTGGTGCTGGCGGCCTACGTCGGCGTTATCACCATCGCCCGGTTGCTCCGCCGCGACCCCTGGCTCAAGTTGCTGTTCAACGTTTCCTCCGTGGCCCTCGTCGTTGCGATCACCGATCTACTGGCCCGCTTGGTGTTCCAGCCGGCCTGGCCCTACTCGCCATGGGGAATCGCGGTGCTCGCCGGGTTCGTCATCGCGCACGCCCTCAGAGCCTGGCTGGCCCGGGTCTTCCTCGCGCTGCTCGATCACCGGCGCCCTGGTGAGGGTACGCGCGTAGCGGTGCACGTTTACCTCACCGGCCTGCTCAACGCCGGGCTCGGGCTCACTGCGGCGATCATACTGCGGACGTCACCCTGGGGTGCGGTGCTGGTTGGCCTGTTGGCGGTGACGGTAGCCGGGGTGTACCGCACCTACTACGGGCTGCTTCGCGACCACCGGGACCTCGGCGTCCTCAACGACTTGAGCCTGCTGGTGGCCGCGGTGGGACGACGTGGCCTGGCACGGGCGGGCGAGGACGAGCCGGAACCGCCGGAACTGGACGAGGGCGCCTGGAGTGCTGCCATGGAGCTGGCCCGCGAGCAGCTCAACGCCACCCGCGTCGTGCTGCACCGGGTATCTGTCCACGGCGGGTGGCACACCGTGGTCGCCGGTCTGCCGCTGCCCGGTCCGCTCGCGCAGCGTGACGTCACCGCGGTGCTGCCGGCCAGCGCGCCGGTCAGGACCGGGCAGGTGCGGCGCCTGGTGGACAGCGATCCGACCCCGGCCATCGCCGGTGCGCTGGCCACGCGAGCGGCTTCGGAGGTGCTCATGGTGCCGCTGCGGGGCGCCGACCAACTTCTTCTGGGCGTCCTTGAGGTGCATGACCGGCAGAGTCGGCTGCGTGGCTTCGGGACGGCGGACCTGCGGTTAGTCGAGACGCTGGGCAGCCATCTCGCCACCGCGCTGGACAACTGCCGGCTGCTTGCCCAGCTACGACACGACGCCTACCACGACACCCTCACCAACTTGCGTAATCGGCTCGGTTTCCGGGAGGCCGCCACCGAGGTTCTGCGCCGGGACTCGACGCCGTGCGCCGTGCTCGTCATCCAGCTCGGGCTGCGGTCATCGGTGAATGACGCGCTCGGCCACGTCTGGGGCGATCGAGTCGTCCAAGGCGCGGGCGAGCGGCTTCGCGACGCCCTGCCCGACCAGACACTCACTGCCCGGCTTGAGGGAGACACGTTTGCCGTGCTCCTCGTCAACGTCGGCTCGCAACGGGCGCTGCAGGTGGCCGAGCAGGTGCAGGCGGCGCTGAGCGAGCCCTATCAGGTCGACAAGTTCGCCGTGGAGTGCAGCGCGGTAGTCGGCGTGGCGTTGACCGGGATCGAGCCCACCCGGGATGCCGATACCCTGCTGCAGCGCGCTGACATGGCCCTGCGCGCCCCACGGGGCGACGAGGAGGCCGTCCGCAGTTACGTGCCCAGCATGGGCCACGTTCTGCTCCGCCGTTTCCAGCTGGTCACCCAGTTCCGCCACGCGCTGGACACCGGGCAGATCGATGTGCACTTCCAGCCCCAGCTGGCGCTGCCCACCCGCCAGGTGATCGGCGTGGAAGCGCTGGTGCGCTGGCACCATCCGGTATTCGGACCGCTCGACCCGGCGGAGTTCGTCACCCTCATCGAGACCACCGGTCTGGTGGATCCGTTCACCGACTACGTGGTTGACTGCTCGTTGGCGCAGTGCCGTAACTGGCTGGACCGGGGACTGTCCCTGTCGGTCGCGGTGAACCTTTCGGTGCGTAACCTGGCCGACACCGGATTCCCCTGCCGGGTGACCGACGCGCTGGCGCGCCACCGGGTGCCCGCTGCGCTCCTAGGTTTCGAGCTCACCGAGTCGGCGGTGATGAGCGATCCGGAGCGCACGTTGCCGGTGCTGCGCGAGCTGCACGGCCTGGGTGTGCGGATCGCGGTGGATGACTTCGGCACCGGGTACTCATCCCTGGCTTATCTGCGACGCCTGCCGGTCGACGAAGTCAAGATCGACAAGAGCTTCGTGCTGGGGCTGGCCAGCGACCTCGGTGATCTCGCGGTGGTCCGCGCCATCATCGATCTTGGCCACTCGCTCGGGTTGACGGTCGTCGCTGAGGGCGTCGAGCAGGACGCCACCCGAGACCAGCTGATGGGGATGGGCTGCGACGTCGCCCAGGGCTTCCTGATCTCCCGCCCGCTCGGACCGGACCGGTTCGATGCCTGGCTGGCCGCCCGGACCGTCCGCGCCACCGGAGCGTGCGAGGGGACCGTGCTCACCCTGATCCGGTAAACCCTTGGCGGTTCGGCGGAGGTCTTCGAGGTTGTGTAGAGTCATCGTCGCCGCGCTCACGCGAGCCGGTACACCCAGTACTGCCCCAATAGCTCAGACGGCAGAGCGTCTCCATGGTAAGGAGAAGGTCTACGGTTCGATTCCGTATTGGGGCTCGTAGGACGGGCCGCCCGGCGAAGGCGGTGTGGCCCGCACAGGCGGTGTAGCTCAGTCGGAAGAGCAAGCGGCTCATAATCGCTGTGTCGCCGGTTCGAGTCCGGCCACCGCTACGATCGGTCTGGGGCGCCCGGCGCGGACCCCCTGCAGGTGATGACAGCTTCGGCGAGAGAGAGGCACCCGTGGCCGCCACTGAGATTCGTCCCAAGATCACGTTGGCGTGCGAGGAGTGCAAGCACCGCAACTACATCACCAAGAAGAACCGGCGCAACGATCCAGACCGGCTCGCCATCCGCAAGTACTGCCCGAACTGCAACACACACCGGGTGCACCGCGAGACCCGCTGAGGCCTCCGAGGTCGGCACTCACCCAGCTAACCTGCGCAGATGGCACGCCAGACCGCTTTCCTCGGACGGTGTTACCCGGCGGCGGGCACCTACCAAGTGGGACGCGAAAAGATCCGGGAATTCGCTGAGGCCATCGGTGACGACAACGCGCTCTACCGTGATCCCAGCGCGGCCCGGGCCTGCGGGTACCCCGATGTAATCGCCCCGCCTACGTTCGCGATTATCCTGGCGCTCCAAGCCCAGCAGGTGGTGGTCTGCGACCCCGAGCTGGGTCTGGACTACCGCCGGGTAGTGCATGGCAGCCAGTCGTTCACTCACCATCGGCCGATTCGGGCTGGCGACGAGCTGGCCGCGACGCTGGAGGTCGAGGGCGTCCGCACGATGGGGAACAACGACATGCTCACGCTGCGTTGCCAGATCACGGACGCTGCCGGCGATCCGGTGACGACGTCCCGGTCCATGTTGGTGTTCCGGCGGGAGGACCGGTGAGCCGGCGCCGCTGCGAGGAGGTCGCCGAGGGCGATGAGCTGCCTGGGCTGCGCGTCCGCGTCACCCGGGCTGGGCTAGTCCGCTACGCCGGGGCTTCCGGCGACTTCAACCCGATTCACTGGAACGAACGCCTCGCCCGGGAGGTCGGACTCCCGGACGTCATCGCGCACGGGATGCTCACCATGGCGCTGGCCAACCGCCTGGTGACGACCTGGGTCGGTGACCCGGGCGCCATCGTGGAGTGTGCGGTCCGCTTTACCCGCCCGGTCGTCGTGCCCGACGACGACGAAGGAGCGCTCGTCGAATTCTCCGGCACGGTGACGCAACGACGCGAGGACGCCGTCGTCGTCGCCATCACTGCCCGCTGCGCCGCCCAGTCCGTGCTCGGTCACGCTACCGTGACCGTCGCCCTAGCGTGACCGTCGCCTTGCGTGAGCGGTGCGCCGCCGTGAACTCGACGCTACCGACATTCCCGCGCCTGGAAACGTCTGCGGTGTCGAGTTCACGGCGCCCCTCCCCGCCGGGGGTCGTTGCAGCGCACCACCTCCGGTGGCCTACACTCTGGTTCCTGGGTGCGGCGTCTCGCGGGGCAGGAGTCGCCCATAAAGGGGTGTAGCTCAACTGGCAGAGCGGCGGTCTCCAAAACCGCAGGTTGCAGGTTCAAGTCCTGTCGCCCCTGCAGTGACCTGAAGGCGATGACCCAACCGCCAGATGGCCCGGCGAAGCGGAGGATCACTAACGTGAGCGAGAATCGCGCCCACGAGAGGGAGGGCGCCTTGGCGCAAGCCGAGGCCGCGCCTGACGTCCCGCAGCCGGCCACCGTCGTGCCTCGGGTGCGCTCGATCAGCCAACCGAGCCAGGAGCGGCGGTCCCCAGTCGCCGGCAAGGACCGCCCGCCCAGGGCACGCAAGGTTACCGAGACCAAGCCGGCTGTGCCGGCCCGGCTGATTCGGTTCCTGCGTGAGGTCGTCTCCGAGCTCAGCAAGGTGATCTGGCCCAACCGTCGGGAGCTGGTGGTCTACACCGCGGTCGTGCTGGCTTTCGTCAGCTTCATGGTGGCGTTTGTGGCATTGCTGGACATGGGGCTGGGTAGAGCCGTGCTGACCGTGTTCGGCTGACGCTCGGGTACTCCGGGCGTCGGCCCACGGCCGCCAGCACGGTATGGATGCACGCACAGAAAGCGAGACCAACAGTGACTTTCCCCGCAGATACTTCCCCCGACGGCGGGCAAGAGCTGACGGGGCTGTTCGACACCGATGTACCCGAGTTCGCCTCACCCGAGGCGTTCGATTCACCCGAGGCCGCCAAGGTCACTGACGAGGCCGACAAGAAGGCTGGGGCGGTCGAGGCTGAGTCCCCACGTCCTCCCGACCCAGTCGACGAGCTCCGATCCGCGCTGGCCAAGGCTCCCGGCCAGTGGTACGTGGTGCACTCTTACGCCGGCTACGAGAACAAGGTGAAGGCGAACCTGGAGACCCGGATCCAGACCCTGGACGTCGAGGACTACATCTTCCAGGTTGAAGTGCCCACCGAAGAGGTCACCGAGATCAAGAATGGACAGCGCAAGCAGGTGCAGCGCAAGGTGCTGCCCGGCTACATCCTGGTTCGGATGGACCTCAACGATGCCTCCTGGAGTGCCGTGCGCAACACGCCGGGCGTCACCGGGTTCGTCGGCGCCACCTCGCGGCCCTCGCCGCTGACCTTGGACGAAGTGCTGAAATTCCTCGCCCCCCGGGTGTCGCAGCCCAAGGCGCCGGTCGGCACCGGCAAGCACGGGGCAGGCGTTGGTGGCGGCAAGCCTGCGGTCGAGGTCGACTTCGAGGTGGGAGAGTCGGTCACCGTCATGGACGGTCCGTTTGCCACGTTGCCGGCGACAATCAACGAGGTTAACGTCGACGCGCAGAAGCTCAAGGTGTTGGTCTCGATCTTCGGTCGGGAGACTCCGGTCGAACTCTCCTTCAGCCAGGTTGCCAAGATCTGACCTTTGCGAGCCCTGATTCCGGCCCCCGCGACCGGACCCCAGTGAGGCAGGCGCATACATCCGCCCGAGGAAGGAACCATGCCCCCCAAGAAGAAGCGACGCAAACTCACGGCCACGGTGAAGCTCGCACTAGAGGCTGGCACCGCGAACCCGGCCTCGGTCGGGCAGGCGCTGGGCCCACACGGCCTGAACATCATGGAGTTCTGTAAGGCCTACAACGCTGCGACGCAGAACAGCCGCGGTGAGGTGGTGCCTGCGGTGATCTCGGTCTATGAGGACCGCTCGTTCGAGTTCGTGCTCAAGACCCCGCCAGCCTCGATGCTGCTACTCAAGGCGGCCGGAGTGGCCAAGGGATCGGCTGAGCCACACAAGACCAAGGTCGCCAGGATCGGCCGGGATCAGCTCCGGGCCATCGCTGAGCGCAAACGCGAGGACCTCAACGCCAACGACATCGATGCCGCAGTCAAAATTATTGCTGGGACCGCCCGCTCGATGGGCATCACCGTCGTCGACTGAGAACCCAACGACTCCTACGCGTGGGAGGGCCAGCGCTGGTCCGCACCACGACTGATCCGGCGAAAAGGACAGTGATATGAAGCGCAGCAAGGCCTACCGCCAGGCCGCCGAGAAGATCGACCGCAGCCGGCTCTACAGCCCGCTGCAGGCCGCGGAACTGGCTCAGCAGACGTCCCCGAGCACGATGGACGCCACGGTCGAGGTCGCCATGCGACTGGGCGTTGACCCCCGCAAGGCCGATCAGATGGTTCGCGGCACGGTGAACCTGCCGCATGGCACCGGCAAGACGGTCCGCGTCATCGTCTTCGCCACCGGAGACCGAGCCGCCGAGGCAACGGCCGCTGGCGCTGACGCGGTCGGCTCTGATGACCTCATCGAGCGCATCCAGGGCGGCTGGCTGGACTTCGACGCCGCCATCGCGGCGCCGGACCAGATGGCCAAGGTCGGCCGGATCGCGAGGGTTCTCGGTCCCCGGGGCCTGATGCCCAACCCCAAGACCGGCACCGTCACACCCGACGTGGCCAAGGCCGTCGTGGACATCAAGGGTGGAAAGATTAACTTTCGGGTGGACAAGCAGGCCAATCTCCACGTGGTCATCGGCAAAGTGTCGTTTGATACCGACAAGCTGGTGGAAAATTACGCCGCCGCGCTCGACGAGGTGCTCCGCAGCAAGCCCTCCGCCGCTAAAGGGCGCTACCTGAAAAAGGTTTACTTTTCGACCACCATGGGTCCGGGTATCCCGGTCGACCCGAGCCGCACCCGCAACCTGCTCACCGACGAGCCCGCGCCAGCCTGAGCGCACTGCCCGCAAGCCACTGCGACCGCGGTCGGCCCGCGGTGGTCAAAGCTTGATGGGGCGCCGAAACTCCCACCGAGTCTCGGCGCCCCGTAGTGTGCCTTCGTTATTTCCCCGGGAGCACGATGGTTAAAAATGGCGACGCCTCGAGCACACCCTGCTGAGTCCCAGCCCAGTTCTGTGACCCGATTAATCGCATGATTGTTTCGTCTACCGAGCCAGTTGTTATTAATGGATCACCGGCCGGCCAACGAGAGACGTCGATACACAGCAAGTACTGTCGGGGGTGCTCATCGAGAGTAAAACAGACTACGACGTTGGTCCCGAGGGCGTGGGCTGCTAGAAAGTGGAACCTCCGCGCGGGGTGGGCCCTAACCGGAGCTGGCCTAACCGGAGCTGGGGAGCCGAGCGGCCAGTAGGCTCCCACCCGAGGTCCGCCGGGTGGATCAGTCTCAGGGTGGCATCCCGTACTCCATCGCCTCGATGAAGTCTTCCTCCATCATCATCTCGTCGCTGCACAGTCCCTCGCGCAGTTCGGTTTGTTCCTCAAGCCGTAGCCGTTGCTCGGCTGGGTCGACATGGTCGTTTCAAGATCGGATGGGGGTCGGTGTTGTGGGGGATCTCGGAGGTGTACATGCATCCATGGTCGCTGCGCCGGGCGAGCGGGACCAGCTCCGCCGAGTGCCGAAACCCAGCTTCACGCCGCCATAAGTGACAGCACGGGTGCCGAGAACCTCGCTCAAGCGAGCCGACGACGACGCGCTTGAGCATCGTTTCCGGCGAGATCCGCAAGGAGAAACCCTCGCCCAGCTGGACGCGCCCGCTGCGGTCCTGCAGGTGCCCAAAGACCAGTCCGCCCATCCGGCGCCAGAGCACGACTCGGCCGGCGAGGCGGACAGTCGTCCCCTCCGGTGCGCCTTGGGCACTGGCGGCCACCGCCGCCGGCTGCCCGATCCACTCGCCGGGTGGGATTTGGTGGGGGCAGTGTCAGTGACTTAGGCTGCCTGAAACTCACGTGTTGTTCCACCGAAGACCGCTGGCTTCCGTTCCATAGGCACAGACGTCCCATGGGTACAGACGTGCCGTGGATACGGACGAAGGTCCCGCGAGAAGCGGGCGGCCCGCGCAGGAGGACGTGGTTGTGCCGGCATGCGCCGCGCGTGTGCGCGGCCTGGCAACGCCCCGCGCCTGCTGCGCCGGGGCGTTCGTCGTTTTCGCCCCCGGGCAGGGGTGCGCCCTCCGGCGCCGCCCCAGCCAGCGGCTGCACCGACCACCGCTGGCGCAGCCGGCAGTCCGACCACCGCCGGCGCAGCCGGCGACCCACCTAGGGAGGCGATCTATGGCTAGACCGGACAAGGTCGATGCTGTTGCCGATATCGCGGAGCAGTTCCGCAGTGCCACGGCTACGGTCGTGACCGAGTACCGCGGCCTGTCCATGACCCAGTTGAGCAGTCTGCGTCGCTGCCTTGGCACCACAACCACCTACCGGGTCGCCAAGAACACCCTGGTGTCGCGCGCCGCCCGAGACGCCGGTGTGGAAGGTCTCGATGAGCTGTTCATCGGCCCGACCGCGATTGCGTTCGTGCACGGTGAGCCGGTGCTCGCGGCCAAGGCGCTGCGTGATTTCGCCAGAGAGCACACTGCTCTGGTGATCAAGGGTGGTTACCTGGACGGCCGTCCACTGACGGTTGCCGAGATCACCCAGATCGCCGACCTGGAGTCTCGTGAGGTGCTGCTGGCCAAGCTGGCCGGCGCGATGAAGGCCAATCTCGGCAAGGCTGCCAGACTGTTCGCCGAGCCGGCCTCCCAGATCGCCCGGTTGGCCGCTGCCCTGCGTGACAAGCAGCAGGAGCAGCCGACCGACGAGCCCGCCGAAGACTCATCGACCCCCTCCACTGCATTGAGCTGAATCCACCTATTGGCCTGAACCCGCTGTCGGCGCAGCCGGCAATCCAACGACCCCACTACGGGAGGAGACACCCCACCATGGCGAAGATGAGCACCGATGAGCTGCTCGATGTGTTCAAAGACATGACGCTGCTCGAGCTGAGTAATTTCGTGAAGAAGTTCGAGGAGACCTTTGAGGTCAGCGCCGCGGCGCCGGTCGCGGTGGCGGCGGGTCCAGCTGTGGGAGCCGCCGAAGCCCCGGCCGTCGAGGAGAAGGACGAGTTCAACGTCGTCCTCGAAGCGATCGGCGAAAAGAAGATCCAGGTCATCAAGGTGGTCCGGGAAATTGTCTCCGGATTGGGCCTCAAGGAGGCCAAGGACCTCGTCGAGAGCGCCCCGAAGCCGATCCTGGAGGGCGTACCGCGCGACCAAGCCGAAGCAGCCAAGTCCAAGTTGGAGGAAGCCGGCGCCAAGATTACCTTGACCTGAGACCTGTCGACCGCATTCAGCGGGCGTAGCGGGGCGGTTCGGGCTGCCGAAACCCCGCTGCGCCCGCTGAATGCGTGATGGGAAGGTGGGGGGAGGATCGCCTGGCGGTCGGGCTCGTTGGACATGTCGTGCCGAGTATCGCCACCACTGCCACCTCCCCTGGGCGAGCTCTGCCTGGCGGTCCGCTCCGCACGGCTATCCGGGTGGTCGCGGTCGTTGCCCTGCTCGCCGTCGCCGCCGCCGGCTGGTTCGGCGTGTCCTGGTACCGCGCCGCGCACGATCAGTCCCTTGTCGTGGGGATGGCCCGAGACGCCGTGCTGCGGGATGCGCAACGGGCCACGCTTACCCTCGACACCCTGGACTACCGGCAGGTGCAGGACGGGCTGACCTTGTGGGAACAGTCTGCCGCCGGCTCACTCCTCGCCCAGCTGCGGGCCAGCCGCAACACCTATGCCCGCGCTATCACTGACTCGACAGCGACCAGCAGCGCGAGGGTTCTGGACGCCGCGGTCGCCTCACTCGACGAGCGTTCCGGCACCGCGCAGGTGTTCGTCGGGGTGGACGTCACGGCTCAATCCGAGAAAGACGACCCGAGCTGCACCCACCGGCGCATCCGACTCGAGATGATCAGGATCGGCGATGCGTGGAAGGTCGCCGCGTTGGTGCCGGTCGGCGACGCGTACTCCGAGCCTGGACCGTGTCCGGCGGCCCCATCCCCGAACTAGGCCCCCACTGAGGGCCCCCGACGTACGGAGAAAGCCGACGATGACCATCCCGGCCGCACCACAGACTCCCACCGCCCACGAGGTGGCCTCGCCGCTGCGGCGTCTGGCCGCAGCGGCGACGCTGGTGGCATTGGTCGCTGCGGTGGTGATCGCGCTGGGTCTCGCGGCCTGGTTCCGCGGCGAGGCCAACCGGTTGTCCGGCTCTGCGGCGGCAAGCAACCATGCGCTGGCCGATGCCGCCGCCACCGCCCAGGTCTGCCAGCAGGTACGCGAGGCGGTGCAACGCGTGTACTCCTACGACTTCGCCCGGTTGGATGACAATGAACGAGCTGCCGCCGAGGTCATCACCGGCCCCTATGGGCAAATTTTTCATCAGCAGTTTGCCCGGGTGCGCCAGCTAGCCCCGCCACAACAGGCCGTGGTGGTGGCGACCGTGTCCGCTCTTGCCGTCAAGGTGCTCGACGGCGACCGGGCAATCGTGGTGGTGTTCCTTGACCAGCAAGCCCATCAGGCTGGCCAAGCCACGCCACTCCTGTCCGCTGGCAGGCTCGCGGTCACGGCGCAGCGAGTGGGCGGCAGCTGGAAGATCGCCGACGCAGAGCCGTTCTGAGACGCAGAGCCGTTCTGACCGCGTTCATCGGCCCGTCACTCTTCTGGGTCATCATGGACCCCACGTCGGTGCCGTCCCACCCCTCTCGATCGGCTGCACTGGTCGGTTTTATGGCCGCTGATCGTGCGTGTCCGGCCACTGATCGGACGATGCACTCTTGACGGGCGGCGTCTAGCAAGTCACTCTAGGGGCACGCTCGCACCGATCCAAGACCTCTGCGTCCGGTGCTGGACAGTCGCCGTCCTAGCGGTTAGACTGCGTCTTTGCGCTGCCTTCCGTTCGTTTCCTGTCCGCAGGGCCCCTCAGTTCCGGGTTTCCCAGCACCCAGGGCGCAGTGGGCTGCGCTGACGGTGACCGCCGTCGAAGGTAACAACCGCAAACGACACACAGCAGTCAACAACTACATCAGCAACTGCACCAACACCGCGCCGGGAGTGTGGTCGCCAGGTGACCACGTGGTCCTGCGCTCGGCGGCGCTAGTGTTCGGAAGGACGCAATCTTGGCAGTCTCCCGCCCGACCAAGACCTCTGCTGCGAACAACTCCGTACCCCGTCTCCCAGGAGCTCCCACTCGGCCGTCTTTCGCGAAGATCCGTGAACCGCTCCAAGTCCCCGATCTGCTGGACTTGCAGCTCCAATCGTTCGACTGGCTGATCGGTGCCGACAAGTGGTACCAGCGCCGCATCGATGCCGGTGACGAGCAGCCCATCGGTGGTCTCGCCGAGGTACTGGAGGAAATCTCTCCGATCGAGGACTTTTCCGGCTCGATGTCCCTGTCCTTCTCCGACCCTCGCTTCGATGAGGTCAAGGCCTCTGTCGAGGAGTGCCGGGATAAGGACATGACGTATGCGGCGCCCCTGTTCGTCACGGCCGAATTCACCAACAACAACACCGGTGAGATCAAGTCACAGACGGTGTTCATGGGTGACTTCCCGATGATGACCAGCAAGGGCACCTTCATCATCAATGGGACCGAGCGGGTCGTGGTGTCTCAGCTCGTTCGCTCCCCCGGCGTGTACTTCGACCACGCGGTGGACAAGACCACCGACAAGGACGTCTACAGCGTCAAAATCATCCCCAGCCGCGGTGCTTGGCTGGAGTTTGATGTCGACAAGCGCGACACGGTGGGCGTGCGGATTGACCGCAAGCGCCGCCAGCCGGTGACCGTGCTTCTCAAGGCCCTGGGCTGGACGACCGAGCGGATCGCCGCGCGTTTTGCGCACTCCGAGACGCTGCTCGCCACCTTGGAGAAGGACCACACCGTTGGCCCTGACGAGGCGCTGCTGGACATCTACCGCAAGCTACGCCCGGGTGAGCCACCCACCAAGGAGAGCGCGCAGGCGCTGCTGGAGAACCTCTTCTTCAGGGTCAAGCGCTACGACCTGGCCAAGGTCGGCCGCTACAAGGCTAATAAGAAACTAGGCCTCGGTCTCCCTTACCGCAACGGGGTGCTGACCGAGGATGACATCGTCACCACCATCGACTATCTCGTTCGGCTGCATGCGGGCGAAACGACGATGCCGGCCGCGAATGGTGCGCTCGGTGCGGTGGTGCCGGTGGAGACCGACGACATCGACCACTTCGGCAATCGCCGCTTGCGCACCGTAGGTGAGTTGATCCAGAATCAGGTCCGGGTCGGTCTGTCCCGGATGGAGCGGGTCGTTCGGGAGCGGATGACCACTCAAGACGTCGAGGCCATCACGCCGCAGACTCTGATCAACATCCGTCCCGTGGTGGCGGCGATCAAGGAATTCTTCGGCACTTCTCAGCTGTCCCAGTTCATGGACCAGACCAATCCGCTGGCCGGATTGACCCATAAGCGGCGGCTGTCCGCGCTGGGTCCCGGTGGTCTGTCCCGGGAGCGGGCCGGCTTTGAGGTTCGTGACGTGCACTCGTCGCACTACGGCCGGATGTGCCCGATCGAGACCCCGGAGGGTCCGAACATCGGGCTGATCGGGTCGTTGTCGTCTTACGCCCGGGTCAACCCATTCGGATTCATCGAGACGCCCTACCGCAAGGTTGTCGACGGTCATGTCACCGAGCAGATCGACTACCTGACCGCCGACGAGGAGGACCGGCACGTCATCGCGCAGGCCAACGCGGTCTTGCGGGACGACGGCTACTTCGCCGAGGAGCGCGTGCTGGTCCGACGCAAGGGCAGCGAGGTCGACTACATCGACCCGCAGGGCGTGGACTACATGGACGTCTCACCTCAGCAGATGGTGTCGGTGGCCACCGCGATGATCCCGTTCGTCGAGCATGACGACGCCAACCGTGCCCTGATGGGCGCCAACATGCAGCGCCAGGCGGTGCCGCTGTTGCGCAGCGAGGCACCCTTGGTGGGAACCGGTATGGAGCTGCGGGCCGCGGTGGACGCCGGCGACGTCGTGGTGGCCGATAAGGCCGGCGTGGTCGAGGAGCTGTGCGCCGACTACGTCACCGTCATGGCCGACGACGGCAGTCGGCAGACCTACCGGATGCACAAGTTTCACCGGTCCAACCAGGGCACCTGCATTAACCAGCGACCCATTGTGGCCGAGGGTGACCGGGTGGAGATAGGTCAGGTGATCGCCGACGGGCCGTGCACCGACAGAGGTGAAATGGCCCTGGGTAAGAACCTACTCGTGGCAATCATGCCGTGGGAGGGCCACAACTACGAAGACGCGATCATCCTGAGCCAGCGTCTGGTGCAGGACGACGTGCTCACCTCGATCCACATCGACGAGCATGAGATCGACGCCCGGGACACCAAACTCGGTGCTGAGGAGATCACTCGGGACATCCCGAATGTCTCCGAGGAGGTGCTGGCGGATCTCGACGAGCGAGGAATCATCCGGATCGGTGCCGAGGTGCAGGCCGGAGACATCCTGGTCGGCAAGGTGACGCCGAAGGGCGAGACCGAGTTGACCCCCGAGGAGCGGCTGCTCCGGGCCATCTTCGGTGAGAAGGCCCGCGAGGTCCGCGACACCAGCCTCAAGGTGCCGCACGGCGAGACCGGCAAGGTCATCGGTATCCGGGTGTTTTCCCGGGAGGACGACGACGAGCTCTCGCCTGGCGTTAACGAGCTGGTCCGGGTCTATGTCGCGCAGAAACGCAAGATCCAGGACGGCGACAAACTCGCTGGCCGGCACGGTAATAAGGGTGTCATCGGCAGGATCCTCCCGGTGGAGGACATGCCGTTCCTGCCCGACGGGACAGCGGTGGACATCATCCTCAACACTCACGGTGTCCCGCGTCGGATGAACATCGGGCAGATCTTGGAGACGCACCTGGGCTGGATCGCCAAGAGTGGGTGGCAGATCAACGGTGATCCGGAGTGGGCCTCCCGGCTGCCTGAGGAACTGTACCAGGCCGAGCCGGGCACGGTGGTTGCCACGCCGGTGTTCGATGGCGCTCGGGAGGAGGAGATCACCGGCCTGCTCGACTCGACTCTGCCCAATCGGGACGGCGAGCAGATGGTCGGATCCAACGGCAAGGCGCAATTATTCGACGGTCGCACCGGTGAGCCGTACCCTTACCCTGTCGCGGTCGGCTACATGTACATCATCAAGCTGCTACACCTGGTCGATGACAAGATCCACGCTCGCTCGACCGGTCCGTACTCGATGATTACGCAGCAACCGCTCGGTGGAAAAGCGCAGTTCGGTGGCCAACGCTTCGGCGAGATGGAATGCTGGGCGATGCAGGCCTATGGGGCGGCTTACACCTTGCAGGAACTGTTGACGATCAAGTCCGACGATGTGATCGGCCGGGTAAAGGTGTATGAGGCTATCGTCAAGGGCGAGAACATTCCCGAGCCCGGAATCCCCGAATCGTTCAAGGTGCTGCTCAAAGAGCTGCAGTCGCTGTGCCTCAACGTCGAGGTGCTCTCCAGTGACGGGGCAGCGATCGAGATGCGGGACTCCGACGATGAGGACCTGGAGCGGGCGGCTGCCAACCTCGGCATCAACCTTTCTCGCAACGAGTCTCCGTCGGTAGATGACGTCGTGCAGTAACGGCTCCCAGACCGCGTCCGGCGCGGGGGTGGTCCTCCCGCCCACCCTCGCGCCGGACGCACCAGACACGCAGTAATGAAACACCCCGCACGGACCCTACCCTGATTCCATCAACACCGGGCAGCAATATCGGGTTTCGACAACATCAGGGTTTCGACAACACAGGGGAGAAGGAACCAGACGTGCTTGACGTCAACTTCTTCGACGAGCTCCGCATCGGTCTTGCGACCGCAGAGGACATCCGCCAGTGGTCCTTCGGTGAGGTCAAGAAGCCGGAGACCATCAACTATCGCACACTCAAGCCGGAGAAGGACGGGCTTTTCTGCGAGAAGATCTTCGGCCCCACCCGGGATTGGGAGTGCTACTGCGGCAAGTACAAGCGCGTCCGCTTCAAGGGCATTATCTGCGAGCGCTGCGGTGTTGAGGTTACCCGCGCCAAGGTGCGCCGTGAGCGGATGGGTCACATCGAGCTGGCTGCACCGGTGACCCACATCTGGTACTTCAAGGGTGTCCCGAGCAGGCTGGGGTACCTGCTCGACCTGGCTCCCAAGGACCTTGAGAAAATTATCTACTTCGCTGCCTACGCCATCACCGCGGTGAACATCGAGGAACGGCACAACGATCTCCCCACCTTGGAGAGTGAGATCGGTGTCCAGCGCAAACGACTTGAGGACCGCCGCGACGCCGACATCGAGGCACGCGCGCAGAAGCTTGAGGCTGACCTCGCTGAGCTGGAGGTTGAAGGCGCCAAGAGCGATGTGCGGCGCAAGGTCAAAGAGGGCGGCGAGCGCGAGATGCGCCAGCTTCGGGACCGGGCCCAGCGTGAGATCGATCGGCTCGATGAGATCTGGGAGACGTTCACCAAGTTGGAGATCGGCCAGCTCATTGTGGATGAGCTGCTCTACCGGGAGCTCTACGACCGCTATGGCGACTACTTCACCGGCGCCATGGGTGCTGAAGCGATCCAGAAGCTGATGGAGAACTTCGACATTGATGCCGAGTCGGAAAATCTGCGCGAGATCATCCGTAGCGGCAAAGGCCAAAAGAAACTGCGCGCGCTCAAGCGTCTCAAGGTCGTCGCGGCTTTCCAGGCCACTCGCAACAACCCGATGGGCATGGTGCTGGATTGCGTGCCGGTGATTCCGCCGGACCTGCGCCCCATGGTGCAACTCGACGGTGGCCGGTTTGCGACCTCCGACCTCAACGACCTCTACCGCCGGGTGATCAACCGTAACAACCGGCTCAAGCGACTCATCGACTTGGGTGCGCCCGAGATCATTGTCAACAACGAGAAGCGGATGCTGCAGGAGGCCGTCGACGCCCTGTTCGACAACGGTCGCCGTGGTCGTCCGGTGACCGGCCCCGGAAACCGGCCGCTGAAGTCGCTCTCTGACTTGCTCAAGGGCAAGCAGGGCCGGTTCCGGCAGAACCTGCTCGGCAAGCGGGTCGACTACTCCGGCCGTTCGGTCATCGTGGTCGGTCCACAGCTCAAACTGCATCAGTGCGGCCTGCCCAAGCAGATGGCGCTGGAGCTGTTCAAGCCGTTCGTGATGAAGCGCCTGGTGGATCTCAACCACGCGCAGAACATCAAGTCGGCCAAGCGGATGGTCGAGCGGCAGCGTCCGCAGGTGTGGGACGTCCTCGAGGAAGTCATCACCGAGCACCCGGTGCTGTTGAACCGGGCGCCGACCCTGCACCGGCTGGGTATCCAAGCTTTCGAGCCGCAGCTAGTCGAGGGTAAGGCAATCCAGCTGCACCCGCTGGTCTGCGAGGCGTTCAACGCGGACTTCGACGGTGATCAGATGGCGGTGCACTTGCCGCTGTCCGCCGAGGCGCAGGCTGAGGCGCGGATTCTGATGCTGTCCAGCAATAACATCCTGTCCCCGGCGTCCGGCCGTCCGCTAGCCATGCCTCGGTTGGACATGGTCACCGGGCTGTACCACCTCACCAAGCTCGACGAGGGCGGCACGGGTGAGGGCCGCTCGTTCTCCTCGCCTGCCGAGGCGTTGATGGCGCTGGACCGCGGCACGATCGGGTTGCAGGCCAAAATTCGGGTCCGGCTGCGCAACGTGGTCCCGCCGGTCAGCGAGCAGGCCCAGCTGCGGGAGACCCAGGGCTGGGAACCGGGAGCGCCGTGGATCGCGGACACCACCGTGGGGCGAGTGCTGTTCAACGACCTGTTGCCCGAGGATTACCCGTACGTCAACGACGTGCTGCCCAAGAAGCGCCAGGCTGCGATCGTCAATGACCTCGCCGAGCGGTACCCGATGGTCGCCGTCGCCCAGACGCTGGACAAGCTCAAGGACGCTGGCTTCCACTGGGCCACCCGCTCCGGCGTGACGCTGTCCAGCTCCGATGTGGTGGTGCCAGCCGCCAAGCAGGAGATCCTCGACCAGTACGAGACCAGGGCCGACCAGGTGGAGAAGCGCTACCAGCGTGGCGTGCTCTCCCACGACGAGCGCAACGGCGAGCTGGTGAAGATCTGGTCGCAGGCCACCGACGAGGTAGCCAAGGCGATGGAGGCCAACTTCCCGGAGGACAACCCGGTCTTCACGATCGTGTCTTCCGGGGCGGCCGGGAACATGACGCAGGTCCGGTCCCTGGCTGGGATGCGCGGCCTGGTCTCCAACCCCAAGGGCGAGTACATTCCGCGACCGATCAAGCACAACTTCCGCGAGGGCCTGAGCGTGCTGGAGTACTTCATCGCCACGCACGGTGCCCGCAAGGGATTGGCCGACACCGCATTGCGGACTGCCGACTCCGGATACCTGACCCGGCGCCTGGTGGACGTCTCGCAGGACGTCATCGTGCGGGAGCGCGACTGCGGCACCGAGCGCGGGATCCAGATGCCGGTCGCCGAGGCCGGGCCGGACGGTCGGGCGATCCGGCACCGCTACGTGCAGACCAGTGTGTACGCCCGCTGCACCGCAGAGGACGTGCTGGATGATTCCGGCTCGGTGATCATGTCTCGGGGGGCGGATCTGGGTGACCCCGCGATCGACAGGCTGGTGGCCGCTGGCGTCGTGCGGGTCAAGGTACGCTCGGTGCTGACCTGCGAGTCCGCCAGCGGGGTGTGTGCGGTGTGTTACGGCCGCTCCATGGCCACCGGCAAGCTCGTTGACGTGGGCGAGGCGGTCGGCATTGTGGCCGCGCAGTCCATTGGCGAGCCCGGCACGCAGCTGACCATGCGCACCTTCCACCAAGGTGGGATCGCTGGTGAAGACATCACCACCGGTCTGCCCCGGGTGACGGAGTTGTTCGAGGCCCGGGTGCCCAAGGGCATGGCGCCGATCGCGGATGCCGACGGTCGGGTGCGCATCGAAGACGGCGAGAAGTTCTGGAAGATCACCATCGTTCCGGACGATGGCAGCGAAGAGATCGTCTACGAGAAGTTGTCCAAGCGGCAGCGACTTGCGGTGATCACCGTCGATGGCACTGAGCGGCCGCTGGTCGACGAGGACCACGTCATCGTCGGGCAGAAGCTGCTCGAAGGCGTGGTGGACCCGCACGAGGTGCTCCGCGTGATGGGGCCGCGGGAGGTGCAGTTACACTTGGTCCGCGAGGTCCAGCAGGTGTACCGATCGCAGGCAGTCCAGATCCACGACAAGCACATCGAGGTCATCGTTCGGCAGATGTTGCGCCGGGTGACGATCATCGACTCGGGGGCTACCGAGTTTCTGCCTGGTGCCCTGGCCGAGCGCGGCGAGTTCGAGTCGGAGAACCGCCGGGTAGTCTCGGAGGGTAGCGAGCCTGCCTCGGGCCGTCCGGTCCTGATGGGGATCACCAAGGCGTCGCTGGCGACCGAGTCGTGGCTGTCCGCGGCGTCGTTCCAGGAGACGACCAAGATCCTCACCGACGCGGCGATCCAGGGCAAGAGCGACAAGCTGCTCGGGCTTAAGGAGAATGTGATCATCGGCAAGTTGATCCCGGCTGGCACCGGGATCAACCGGTACCGCAACATCGAGGTGCAGCCGACCGAGGAGGCCCGGGCCGCGGCCTACGCGATCCCGTCCTACGACGAGGGCTACTACTCCCCAGAGGTGTTCGGTACCGGAACTGGCGCAGCTGTCCCGCTGGATGACTACGACTTCGGTCGCGACTACCGCTGACTAGTGGGTTATCCGCTTCAGCGGGCGGGGCGGGGTTATCAGAGCTCCGGTAATCCCGCTCCGCCCGCTGAATGCGGACCAGCGGGTATGACGCCCCAATCGGCGAGTACTGCGGCGGTGTCGGCGCCGGGCTTCGGCGGCGGTGTCGGCCGGTCGGGACGGGTGCGCGAGAAGCGTGGTGCGGGGGCGGCCTGGGGCACTCCGCTGAGAGTGATGACGGTGCCGCGAGCCGCGATATGCGGGTGCGTGGGCACCTCAGCGAACGACAATACCGGTACCACGCAGGCGTCGGTTCCTTCGAACACAGCCATCCACTCATCGCGGCTGCGACTGGCGAACGCGTTGGTGAACCGCTGGCGCAACACGGGCCACCCCCCCGGGTCCAGCTGCCTGGGCAGGTCCGCCTCGATGAGGCCGAGGCCCTTCAGCAGCGCCGCATAGAACTGCGGTTCCAGCGCCCCAACGGCGACGTAGCGACCGTCGGAGCAGGCATAGGTGTCGTAGAACGGAGCCCCCGAGTCGAGCAGGTTGCTGCCCCGCGCCTCGCCCCACAACCCGCAGGCGCGCAACGACCAGAACATCTGGGCCAACACGCTGACCCCGTCCACCATGGCGGCGTCGATGACCTGACCAGCCCCGGAACGCTCCCGTTCCCACAGTGCGGCCAGCACCCCGGCCACCAGGAACATCGAGCCACCGCCGAAGTCGCCGACCAGGTTCAGCGGCGGCACCGGCTTGCCCCCCGTGTTTCCGACGGCGTGCAGCACGCCAGACAGTGCGATGTAGTTGATGTCGTGCCCGGCACGGTCGGCTAGCGGGCCGTCCTGCCCCCATCCCGTCATCCGCGCGTACACCAGGGCCGGGTTGCGGGCGTGGCAGTCGGCCGGCCCGACACCCAGCCGCTCGGTGACTCCGGGACGCAAGCTCTCGATCAGCACGTCGGCCCGCTCCACCAGCCGCAGCATGGTTTCCCGACCGGAGGCGTCCTTCAGGTCACACATCACTGAGCGCCGGCCGCGAAGCATCTGGTCCTCAGCGCGTGGGGCGAGCTGCAGGCCACCGGAGGGCCGTTCGACCCGAACCACGTCGGCCCCCAGATCCGCCAGCAGCATCGCCGCATGGGGGCCTGGACCGATCCCGGCCAACTCAAGCACCCGTAGCCCGACCAGTGGACCTGCCATCGGCGCACCTCCTTAGTTCTGACCCCGTTTTGACCCTGGGTGAAGAGCCCAGGTACCCTGGATACCAGTCCCGACTCCGGTCGGGCTGCTCTGTATGCCTGTTGGCGATGCACCACCGGCGGTGTGGGTTCTGCGGAACTCCCACCTCCGGATCTAGCGCCGGTGTCGCCCAGCTCCCGTCGGGTTTTGTCCCATCGTGGCTGGGCTAACAGCGACACGCCCGACCGCGGGATACGGAGTGACCGGCCATGCAGCACATCGGTGGCCGGGCAGCACGACATGACACAGCACCACATGACACAGCACCACATGACGACAGAGCACGCGCTTCAAGACAAGAAAGCTGGTTCATGCCTACCATCCAGCAGCTGGTCCGTAAGGGCCGCGAGGACAAGCTCCCGAAGACCAAGACTGCAGCGCTGAAGGGAAGCCCGCAGCGGCGCGGAGTGTGCACCCGCGTCTACACGACGACCCCGAAGAAGCCGAACTCGGCGTTGCGCAAGGTTGCTCGCGTGCGCCTGACCAGCCAGGTCGAGGTGACGGCTTACATTCCGGGTGAGGGGCACAATCTCCAGGAGCACTCCATCGTCCTCGTGCGCGGTGGGCGGGTGAAGGACCTTCCCGGTGTCCGCTACAAGATCATTCGTGGATCACTGGATACTCAGGGCGTGAAGGGTCGTAAGCAAGCCCGCAGCCGCTACGGTGCGAAGAAGGAGAGAAGCTGATGCCTCGCAAGGGTCCCGCCCCGAAGCGGCCGCTGCACTCCGACCCGGTCTACGGATCCCCGGTGGTCACTCAGCTCGTCAACAAAGTCCTCGTGCGGGGCAAGCGCTCGGTAGCCGAGAAGATCGTGTACCGAGCGTTGGAGGGCTGCCGGGACAAGACTGGTACCGACCCTGTGGTGACTCTCAAGCGCGCGCTGGATAACGTCAAGCCCGCTATCGAGGTGAAGAGCCGCCGCGTCGGTGGCGCTACCTACCAGGTCCCCGTCGAGGTGCGTCCGGTGCGCTCCACCACGCTCGCGCTTCGCTGGTTGATCACTTTTTCCCGGCAGCGGCGGGAAAAGACCATGGTCGATCGCCTGATGAACGAACTACTCGACGCCAGCAACGGCCTCGGGGCGAGCGTGAAACGCCGCGAGGACACCCACAAGATGGCCGAGTCGAACAAGGCCTTCGCGCACTATCGCTGGTGACGAACCACTCTCAAGAAGCTAGGGATGAATTCTCGTGGCACGTGAAGTGCTGACCGACCTCGCCAGGGTCCGCAACATCGGAATCATGGCGCATATCGATGCTGGCAAAACCACCACGACCGAGCGGGTCCTGTTCTACACCGGGATCAACTACAAGATCGGTGAGGTACACGACGGCGCCGCCACGATGGACTGGATGGAGGAGGAGCAAAAGCGGGGTATCACCATCACCTCCGCTGCGACCACCACCTTCTGGAACGACCACCAGATCAACATCATCGACACCCCGGGCCACGTCGACTTCACCGTCGAGGTAGAGCGCTCGCTTCGGGTGCTTGATGGCGCCGTCGCGGTCTTTGACGGCAAGGAGGGCGTCGAGCCCCAGTCCGAGACGGTGTGGCGGCAAGCCGACAAGTACGATGTCCCGCGCATCTGCTTCGTCAACAAGATGGACAAGCTGGGTGCGGACTTCTACTTCACGGTGCGGACCATCCGCGAGCGGCTCGG
>JAFAPC010000060.1 GCA_019247305.1 Pseudonocardiales bacterium | reverse complement strand
CCGAAAATGTCGGTCCTGTCGAGTTCACGGCACCGGACTGCGCAGGAGATGATCGGCAGAGCGCGGTCCGGAACCGGAGCGAGGGCATCCTCCCTGGAGATGCGCCCAGAGCTCGGCTTACGTGTCGAACTTCTCGAGACCAAGGATCCCTAGGTTGATCGGCCAGTTGTAGGGTCCAAGAGACCCGGGAGCGCCGCGCTAAAAGATCACGGTCTACGGCTGAAAATCAATGCCGAGAATCATGAACGCTGGCCGATCGCCCCTGTTCTGCGACACCGCTCTGGCCGAGCGTATCGAGCGGATCGAGGCGCAGCTCGTCGCTAAAGGCAGCGAGGCCGCCCACCATCGCGCGGTGGACAGCGTGGGCTTCGTAATCCCCGTTGCCGGTGGCGTGGCGAGCTTCGCCGAAGAGGGCTCGCCGCTGAACAAGGTCGCGGGGCTGGGCTTCGGTGGGGTGCCGACCGTAGCCGCGCTCGATGAAGAGGACGAGTTCGGGTCTTGGCTGAACGTTGTGGCGGATGGCTTCGCCCACCCCGACACCCAAGGGGTGCCCGCGCATGAGGAGTTTCCGCGCGAGGTCGTCGCACGGGCCATGCGCAATCTCACGGCGGCGGCCGGCGTCATGCGCTACGTCGCGCTGCGCGATGGAGTCCTCGCTGGCGGTGCCGGCTTCCGGGTGGCGCAGGGCGTCGCGCAACTCACCGGCGCGGCGACCGCGCCGGCGCACCGCCGCCGGGGTGTGCAGACCGCGCTGCTCTCGGCCCGGCTCGCCGATGCTGCCGCTGCCGACTGCGACATCGCCGTGATCACCACGCAGCCGGGGTCCAAGTCCCAGCAGAACGCGCAGCGGCGGGGCTTCGATCTGCTTTATACCCGCGCCATCTTGGTGAAGTTCCCAGATCAGAATGCCCTCAGCGGCGGCAAGCCACCGCACGATCATGCCGGCTGAGTCGCCGGGCGTAGTGTCCTCTTCTGCCGCTGAGCGCGCGTTCCGGTCAAACCGGTGGGTGGTTCGCTGAGGCCACTTGCGGTGGCTCGATCGGGTGGACGTGTCGGCGCGGCGGTGTGCCTACGGCTGGATCGCGCGATTCGGCCGTGACGCGCTCGTCCTCGCGTGAGGTGCGGGTGGGCGGGGAGCTGCGATGTTAGGTGGCGGTGGTGCTCAGGCGGTCGCGGAGTTCGGCGACGCCGGGGCTGGCGTGGAGGGGTTCCAGGATGGTGTGCAGTACCTGGAGCCGGTCGTAGACCCGGGGAGAATGCACCGAGGTGACCGCGTCGATGGCTTGGTGGCCGAGGGCGACCGCGGTGTCGATGTCCCCGGCGAGCGCGTGCGCCCCGGCGAGGTCCGGTAAATACAGCGCTCGGGGCCGCGCGTAGCCGGGGCCGAAGCCTTCCACACCCGCCTGCAATAACGGTACCGCCCGGCCTGCGGCGCGCGGGTCGCGGCTGGCTAGAGCCAGTCCGTAGTGGGCGGCGCCCTGGTAGGCGGAGAGGCTGGTTTCATCGTGGAACGCGACCCAGGGCGCGCACCGCGTTGGGTCGATAGCAGTGAAATAGTCGACGGCTTGGCCCAGCGCCCGATCGCAGCCTGCGGCGTCGCTGCGAGCTGCGTGGGCTCGGGCTTGGATGTTGGCCAGGCAGCTGGTGGTCGCCGGAGACACATTGGTGCCCGCTGCGGCGCCGTAACCAAAGTGGACCAGACGCAACGCCTCATCCGGGAAACCTAGATGCACTGCCTGCAGCGCCATGTCGTAGATCAGGTAGACAGTGAGGTCGCTGCCGAGCGGGTGCTCGGAGTCGCGGGCGAGCCCCAGTCCGATCAGCCACAATCGCCGGGCCGCGTCGTGGTGCTTGACGTCAAAACTCATCCACCCCGCCTGCATTGCCAGCCACGCGGTGGCGATCATGAGCCGGGGCCGCAGCTCGTCGGAGACCTGAGCGCCCCGCAGGGGGAGGGTGGCGTACAGCTGGGCGATGGCGGTATCGCGGACCCTGCCGCTGCCCTCAGCGAAGTCCTGATGGGTGAATGCGGCGGTGGCTTGCTCGATAGCCTCCACGTCGGCCGCACCGAGGTGCCGGGTGCCCGTGGGCTCAGTGGACGGGAACAACGCGATCAACCGGTCGAGAGGCAACCCAGCGCCAACGCTGAGGGCCGCAACCTGCTCCATCGCATCCCTGCGGTCCACTCCTCCGCCTTCCTGCCCGGTAGTTCCTACCGTAACCCCGTAGCGGAAGCCGAGTTTCCCCGCAGGGATGCCTAGTTCGTTCGCGACCCTGATGACGGTGGCTGCGTCGGTCAGTGGCCGCTTGCCCAGCTCGATTTTGGACAGGGTGCTCTGGTCTAAGTCGAACAGCTCACCCAGTCGGCGTTGGCTGCAGCTTGTCTCGGCTCGCACCCGCAGGAACACCGGGCCGAAGTCCAGGCAGGCCAGCGCGGCGCTCAGGGCCGGCTCGTCCCACAGCGCGGGGTCCAGGCTCAGAGCCGGTGCGATACGTCGGCACGGGTCGCACTGTGTGGCGTCCGTGCGAGTGCGACGCAGGTACGCCCCGCAGGTCGAGCAACACGGCCGGTCCCCCAGATTCACCATTGGATCACTGTAGCCGCGCGCCCTCCTCACCGTCGACCCTACCCAGGCTGATCGACCCTGGCCCCTGTCCTCAGCGTGCGCCCCGGCTGTGTGCTCTGGGATGGGGGCGGGCGCTCCGGTGTGATCGAGCTCAGACCACGGGAGGAGAACACAGAACTCGGGAGGCCGAATGAACGAAATGATCACGTTGCACTGGTTGGACCTGCGCACCACCGCGCTGAGCGCGACTCGCCGGGGGTGGCCGGTGGTGCCGGGCACGTTCCCGACGCCGGAGCGGCGCTGGCATGGTCGAGATGACGCCACGACACTGGCTCCGATCCAGGACAGCTGGCAGAACAGTCTGGTCACCGACCCCGACCACGCCTATGACATCTGGCGCCAGCACCCCTATGGCGTGCTGCTGGTCTGCGGACGGGGAGTGGACGTGCTCCAGCTGCCCTACCGGCTGGAAAGCCTGCTGCCCGCGCTCCCCGCAGCAGGCCTAGTAGTGCCGGTTGCCCTGAGCGGACCACCACCGCGGTGGGAGCTGTTCGTGGCCACCGACTCCGGCACGCTGCTGCCCGAGCTTCACCTGGCCTCGGTGCGCCGGCACGGGGCCGGGGCCTGGGTGGCGCTGCCCCCCACCACGTTGCCGCATATGGTCCCCGCGCGATGGATCGCGCCACCACCGAGCACCGCGGGCCGCCCGCTGCCCAACGCCCAGGAGGTGCAGCAGGTCCTCCTGGACGCGCTGCTCAGGTCCGGGCTGGCCAGGAGGCCGGACGATGATGACGAGTAGCGCCCGCGCAGGTCGGTGCTGGTGATACCCCGCGCCGCGGGCTCTGGTGCGGGGATCAGCCCCGCTCCCCGCGGCGCGGTGAGCGGACCGACCACGGTGTTCTTCCCGGGGTCGGTTCGCGTCTGATGAGGGAAAACCCAGAAGGCCCCACCCGCTTGCCCCCGGGGCGGTGGGGCCTCCTGGCCACCAGTACCCCGACCATCGGCCCGTCTATCCCGGCGAGTGTGCCCGCTGATGATTTCTGGGTGCCGAATCTCACCGCGCGGTTGAATCGGGAGTCCGCCCGCCTCGCCGCTGTCATCTGGACCGTCACCGCGACTGCCCAGATGGCCGGGCTGAATCTCCTGACCTGGCTCACCGCCTACCTCGATGAATGCGGCTACCACAGCGGAAAACCCCCAGCCGGCCCAGACCTGGAACGGTTCCTGCCCTGGCACGCCCGCCCCGAAGACCTCAGCACCTGGGCGCAGCCATCCCAACAACCAGGCTAACCCGCACCCGGCAACACCACGGCGTCGCCCCGGCGAACCGGCCACGCCGGCTATTGCCATACCCGTTCACAGGACTTCCGAATACTTACGTTCCTACCCCCGCCATCCCTTCTGTCATGGCAAGGCTCCTCGACGTGACAGCGAACCTCAACCAGCACGGCCAGACACGCTGCACGTACCCGTTCTTGGCGTCGACGCGGTACCGGAGCGCCGAGGGCGACGACGTGGAAGCCCTCAATGCCTGCGACGCTATAGACAGCGTCCTTCTGCTGAAGCGAGTTCATCTCGTGACACCTGTAAGGTTACATTGAGGCTTATTCAGGGCGGCGTTATCGATCTTGTGAGACACCTGCTGAGCTGCAACGATCAGCCGTCGATCAAGATCGCTGAATAAGCCTCATTGTGGGTCTGCGCCTACGAGGATTACTTTGTGGCCTGGTTCAGCGAGCATCCAACCCATGTGAAAGGTGGTAGTCGTCTTACTCACGCCGCCGTTAGACCGGACTCACACCGGCTGGCTGCCCTGAGCTTGTCGCTCGGTTACACCACGACCTCTAGTCTTTCATAGTGTCCGAGCTGCTGGACGCACTGATTATTCAAAATCTGCGTCAGCCGGCCCACTGCGCTTCGAGCACATCCACCTGCCGCTGATCTTCCAGGATCAGGTAGGTGACCAACCCGTGCCCCCCGGGGCCGAACACCAGTTGTCGTACCGCGCCACCCGAGTTGGACTTGTTGATCGGCAGACCATTCCACGGCCCGAGTCGCATCACTCCCAATGCCTCGGCGTACCCCGCCAGAGCCACCTCAGGCAGGGCAGCGATCGCGTCCCGCGCTTCGGGGTAGGTCCTGGTGCGGTACACCTACCGGCCCAGTCGGGCCTGGATGAGTTCTTCCATCTGTTCCTCCGACGCCATCCCCGGGGGGTGGTTCCCCGCCGGTCAGCCGGCGACTGGCCTCGGCCAACAGCGCCCGCCACGAGTCATTCCCGCGCGCGGTGGCCGACCAGGCGATCCGTCGCCAGTGCGTCAGGAACTTCTCCAGCTCATCCAGGCGCAGTGTCCGCGCTGCCACGTCGAGAGCGGCCCGGTACTGGCGGTCGAAGTCGGGCTGGTCCTCCGGCAGGATCACTTTCCGGATCTCAGCCGGGAAGGCGTCGGCGAACGGGACCGTGACGGCGGTGGTCATGAGACACAACATAGCCGCCCGCCCGCACCAGTTCGGGGCAACACGACACCGCCCAGTCAGCGTGTGCCGCAGCGCCCTGGACGTCAGCGGCGAGGCCGCCTGCGGTGAGCACCAGCGCTGCGGCCTGCTACCTCAGATCGTGAAGCTGTACCGCCTGGCGCCGCAAGTCGCGGGTGCCATACGGCCACGCCCTCGCTGAACCGAGGTCGTTGTTCCCGATGCTCTGGCGTTGTGCCCGCGAGTATTCTGCGACGTCACTGTTGGTAACAGTCATCACCCGAGTGCCTACCAGACCTACAGGAAGTCGGATGGGCTACTGGCGGAAGCATCCCCGTAAGGATCTTGAGGAGGTCCTCGTCATCTTCCATGAGGCCGGGTGGTTGATCGAGGACTCGGGCAGGTACTACCGGGTGAAGTGTCCGTGCGGTGAACACCAGCGATCAATCCATCTCACTCCAAGCAACCCCGACTACGGCCGCCAGGCGCTAAATTGGTTACGACGGCAGCCATGCAGCCATACGTGACTGTGGGAGGTGTGTGATGACAGTCGCCATGCTGATCCACTGGAGGTTCGCCGTTGACGGGGGCGGGGATCTCTTCGAGCACGCCAACGCGGTGACCGAGGCGCTGCTAGATCAGGAGCAATGCACGCCGGAGGTTGCTGACTCGGCGGTGTCGGCTGACCGCAGCGGACGGGTCATCGAGATTGAGGTGACCGTACGGGCCTCGTCGGAGCATGAGGCCATCGCAGTTGGGCAGGCAGCAATACGATCAGCGGTCCACGGAGCCGGGCTGAGCACTCCGTGGTGGCCAAGCCACGAGGACCTCGTGTCGTTGTTGCCGACAGCTCTCCAGACGACACGTCTGTCGCCGGCTGCTACGAGCGGGTGAGGTCCCCAGGTCCACACGGCGGCCGTTGCCCCCCGGCACCATGACTGGCGCGCCTGTTGCGCGCCGGGACTTTCCTGGGCCACCTCGCGCGAGTGCCCGGCGATCGGCGGTGCTTGCCGACGCACGTGGTGTTGAACCCGCTCGCAGAACGGGACCCGAGGGAGTACGAGGGTTGGACGTTCCAAGATCTGCGGGAGACGCTGGCCGAGGGAGAGGTGTCGGTCCGCAAGTCTCATGAAGTGATGAGCGTCCACGCCGACGACCTTGCCCAAGCACTCGCTCAACGTGACCGCGAGGAGGGAACCGAGGATGACCACTACCCGAACTGTGATTGTTTGGGGAGAACTCCCCCGCGCTTCCCCTACCCCCAGATGATCAAGGGGTGACGGGCCGCCGCGTTCGACGTGATTGGGCCGTTGAGCTTCAGCGCAGTGGGATCATGCTGGTTGGTTGTACTGGACCCTAGTGAATTTGCTGGCATCGTATGCACATGGCGACGTACCGGGGAGCAAGGATGGATCATGGTGCTGTGGTCGTAGCGCGTGTCGCGCGCTCGCCAGCTCCGCAGCAGCGGCGTCGAGGGCGTTCCCGAGGGAGTCCGCAGCGGCCAAGGCCGTTTCTGCTGTGAGGTGCCCGTAGAGGTCCGCGGTGATCCTTGAGGTGGTGTGCCGCAGTGTCTTGGACACTAGGGGCAGCGGTACACCTAAGGTAACTGGTAGTGGCGGCCAGGTGTCGTAGATCATGCAGCTGGACCCGAGGCAGCCTCGCCCGCTCGGTGAGGTTATGGAAGCGGCCCAGTACCCAATCCGCGCGGACCCCCAGCACCCGGACCCCAAGGTCCGCATCCGACAACGCCTGACTCCCTCGACGGGTTCCTGACTGTCTCCCTGCCGCCACGTCACTCTTCCGGAGTAAACTCGGTGAAGAATCTGGGTTGACGCCACCTTGAGTTGGGTGCCGTTAAGGAAAGCGTCATCAACACGTCAACCGGCGATGTTGCGGTGGCTATTGGTTTAACTGTTGCTTGTCGCGAAGCTCGCAGAGCGCAACAACAGTCGGCGATTACTGCACTGCGCGGCGTGAGAGCCTCAAACGGAGCCGCTGGATTAGGGTGCGCGTATTAAGCTGTTGCCCACCGGTTGATTCGGCAGGATCTCGGGCACTCCGCGGTGTCGTGCGCGATAAGGCGTGGGATCGGCACCGGACGCCCACCAGGGGCTCAGCAGGGGTGTTCGCGGCATCGAGGAGGACCATCCCATGCACACCGCCACCGTGGCGCTCAACTTTGACCCAGGCCAGAGTCTGCAGAATGCCTTCACCACCTTCATGACCTACTTGCCTCGGTTGATCGGGGCGCTGCTCGTGCTGCTGATCGGTTACCTCATCTGCAGGCTGCTGCGCGCGGCGGTGCACAAGTCGCTGCACCGGCTCGGCGTGGATCGGCGGCTGCAGGAGTCCAACGCCGGGGTCTATGTCGCCCGGGTGAGCCCGCACAACGAGCCCTCCCGGCTGGTGGCCGGGCTGGTGTTCTGGCTGTTGTTCCTGTTCGTGCTGGCCGCAGCGATCGGTCAGTTGCAGATCGCGGCGCTGACCGAGTTCATGAACGTCGTGCTTGGCTACCTGCCTAACGTCGTCGCTGCTGCCGCCATCCTGCTCATCGCGGGCGTCTTGGCCGCCGGGATCACCGCCGCGGTGCAGCGCGCGATGGGCGAGAGCCCCACCGGCCGCGTCGTGCGGGCGGCTGCTCCCGCGCTGATTATGTCGATCGCGGTGTTCATGGTGCTGGTGCAGCTGCGGATCGCTCCCGAGATCGTCCTTATCACCTACGGCGCCCTGATGTTCGCACTCGCCCTGGGTGCCGCCTTGGCCTTCGGACTCGGCGGCCGAGACGTTGCCGGGCGCATCTTGCACAACGCCTACCAGAACACTGACATCCAGGCCATCCGTCGGGACGTGCAGACCGGCAGGGATCGGACGGGGCAGCAGGACCCGACTGAGCACCTACCCGTGGGCCCCTACCCCGGTGCGGACGACAGTCGAGCCCAGAGCGCGGTCACTCGCGAGGGATTCCGCGAGCCCTAAGCGTTGATCGTGGTTAGATGGGTGCAGCGAGAGTCGGCGATCACCACCGGCGACTTACCTCGGCGGAGGGGTTACCCAGCCAGGCTAACGACTAGCTACATCCCGATGAGGGGCGAGGAGCGCCGGGATGTCGACGCGCAGGTCGAATGGCACGGTCGTGACGAGCTGACCGGCGGTCGCTGGGGCCTCGATGTATCCATCGCCCGGTGCGCCCAGGTGGAAAACCGTGATCGAAGGGATGGGTGGGTCGAGGTCGACGATCCAGTAATGCGGGATCCCCGCGTCCGCGTACTCACACGGCTTGAGATGGAGGTCGACGTTGCGCGAGCCCGGAGAGATGATCTCGACCGCCAGCAATACGTCGGACGCGACCAGCCGGGGAACCGCCACCCCACCCTTGGTGACCACGAGATCAGGCACTCGCACGATCGGCGGGTACTCGGCCCGTACCACGACCTCAACCTCGAGAAGAAAATCCCAATCAGGAGGTAGTTGCTCGTCAAGCTGTCGGGCGAGCCGGTAGGCGGCTTGCTGATGCTGGGGAGCGGGCCGTGGAGACACCAGCGTAATGCCTTCCTGCAGCTCGTATCGGTAAGCGTTGTCCTCGGGTAGCGCGATCCACTCCTCGAGGGTCATCAGTGACCCCGGGTGGTGGGGCAGCGGCATGGCCATGGGGCGTCCTCGGCGGTTGGGGTGGCAACGCGCGATGTGGGTGGGCATCGCGCGTCGAGAGTCCAGTATGCCAAGCAGGGCTGTCGTCGCACGCCAACGGGGAGCCAGGTCGCGGGATGGCCGGAAACCAGCTCGGAGGCGATCGTGGGCCGGCACGGTGTCTGGCGACACACGGCGTCACAGCTTGGCTGGTTCTCGGCACCCGCCCGTTCCATGACCGCACCGCCGACATCCGCGCGGCACCCGACGTTCCACGGTGGGCCTTACCCACTTGCCTACTTTCCTACATGGGTGCAGACTGCTCCGCAGGGAAAGGAGGGTGCCATGTCGGCCGTGCCGGAAGGACTGCCCGTTCCCTTTGAGGTCATCACTGAAACCGAGGTGGACAGCCGCGGTCGGGTCAGCCTGGGTCGTGCCGGAGCCGAGCCAGGAGGGCGCTACCGGGTGGCCCGCAACATTGACGGGGTGTTGCTGCTCACTCCGGTGGTCTCCATCCCTGAGCGCGAGCTGATCGTCTGGGACGACTCTGCCCTGGCCGAACGCATCCGCGCCGGGATGACCGAGGCGCAGGCCGAGCGTACCGTCGATCTGGGTGACTTCACTGGTTACGCCACCGACACCGATGACGAGTAGCCGGGTGGGTTCCTCTCAGCTACGTTTCGCCAGCCTGGCCCGGGAAATTCTGGACTTACTTGATGGCAGTCCCCAGTACGCGGTCAAACTGCGTAAGGTGCGCCGAGCTCTGGGATTGCTGCAGATCAACCCTCGTCATCCAGGGTTGCACTCGCATCAGTACGAGAATTTCCCTGGTGCCTCGAAGGCGAAGGTGTGGGATTCCTACGTGGAAAATCGCGCTCCCGGGGCGTGGCGGATCTGGTGGATTTATGGGCCCGATGAGATCCGCGACCATCAAACCGTCGCAGTGATCACTGTGCTCGACATCGGCCCTCATCCCTGATCCTCCGCAAAGCCATCTGCGCAGGGTCGGCAATTCAGACAGCACGCATCGTAGTGTTACTTGAGAATGATGTCGGTTGAGCAAGCGGCCCCGACATCAGGCTCCCAGCAGCCGCCCAGCCACAACGTCCGACTCGTGCACGACCTCAACCCGATCAACAACCAACGACGTCAACGGAAACCCAAACTCCATTTTCAGCCCCGAACAGACCGCCCAACAGGGCAGATCGGAGACTTATGGATGCTTGTGCACCTTCCGGCCAGCCCAACCAGGGTCTTATGGATGCTTGTGCACCTGAGTGAGCTGCCCGGGCAGGGTCACCGGGAAGCATCGGCAGCGCCGAGATCCCCCACCAACCCACGCGGTCGTGAAACGACTGCGAGGGTGAACCCGCACCCGACCCACGGCAACCGCGGTAGAGACTTTCTTTGCCCAGCGGGGCTACACGCCCGAAATTGTCAGACCTCGGCGCGAGAATAGGCGCGTGACCACGGTTGAGAACCGCACCCAGACCCCGGTACCGGGCCAGAGCCCCGTACCCGGGTTGTTGGACGCGCTCCGGGAGGCCGAAGCGGACTTCCGGCGGTCTTATGCGCGGGTTCTTGCGGTGGTCGCGCAGTTGGATGCGGAGAAGGTTGGGGCGGTCGCGGGTTTCGGGACTACCGCGCGGCTGTTGGCCGGGGTGTTGAACCTGTCGAAGGGTGAGGCCACTGCGCGCGTCGAGCAGGCCGGCGCGCTCACCCCGCGGCAGTCGCTCACCGGGGAGGCGCTGCCGCCGTTGCTGCCGGCCACCGCCGCCGAACTGGCTGCGGGGACCATCGGGCCCGCGCACGTGCGGGTGATCACCGCCACGCTGCGCCGCATCCCTACGTCCCTTCATCCCGGGGTCGTGGCGGATGCCGAGCAGACCCTGCGTGCGTGATTCCCATGGTGCTGGGTAGTGACTCGATGCCGCTGGATGCCGGGCGCCAGCAACGCCTGGCCACCGCGGCATTACGCGACGCCTTGGCGCACCGCGACCAAGGGTGCGCCTTTCCCTCATGCGACCGCTCACCCCGCTACTGCCAGGCCCATCACATTGTGCACTGGCTCGACGGGGGCGAGACCGCGCTGCATAATATGTGCCTGTTGTGCGAATATCACCACACCATCGTGCACCGCCAAAGGTGGCATATTCGGCTCGATGCTCGCGGGCACCCGGAATTTATCCCGCCAGAAGTTATCAGCCCCACCCGCACACCACTGCACGACCCCCTTCGGCAGTGAGCCGGCGGCTAGGCGTCAAAACAGGGAACCCTCGGACCGCACCTGCCCGTTCACCACGGAGCGCCTCCGGCACCAGCAGTCATGAGGAGGTCGTGCAGCCACGTCCGAGAGCCCCGCATTATCGGTGCGTGCGGTACCTCACCGGCCGCCCTCCACCTTGAGCCGGGGGCGAGGGACGTCTCTGAGCTTCAACAACCAGAGCGCGGCCAGCACGTCTGCGTGGGCCGGGCGAGCGGATGTGAGTGACCTAACTGACCAGTGCTGCGTCCCAGGATGAGGAAGCGCCACGGGATGACGTGGGTCGTCCACGGGGCTAACATTGATGTTAGCTGTGTACCGCGGGTGCACGGGCGAGTCGCAAGGCCAGGTGACCTGGGGCAGACCGGGAGCCTGGCCTTACGCATGTTCGAACCCCGCTAACAGCCGGTGAGCACGTTCAGCACACGCACACGCTCACCCAGCAGCCCATCCTGGGCTGAGCTGCCGTGGAGGCCGGCCCGGACGGCGCCGGCAACAACGTCGGCAACCCACAGCAGCGGCTCACCGGATCCGGGTACGTGGTCTACCCGGAAATGACTGCCCTTTGGCAAGGCGAACCGGGCGCCTTGCACTGTCGCGACATCCCGGTGGTTGAGCTCGGCCGAGCGGCTCTCGATGAGCAGATGCTGCACCCCAAGTCGATGCAACGCACCGACCAGCGTCGTCAGGCACGCTGCGCGTGCTCGTTCCTGATCAACGTGACAGTGCCCTTATCGGGGATGTTGTGTCCGCATCCGACGGAGGCGATGAGCTACGGCTTGCTGGAGGCCGAGCTGGCGGTCGAGACTCAGCCGGCCTGGTCCTGCGATCAGCAAAGCCACGGCGATGGCGATGAGCACGAGGTTGTACTCATAGCCGCGGCCGCTCAGGGGGATGAAGCCTTTTTGGCCGCTGGCCACCGCGATCGCCACAATCATCTCAACAATAATGATCAACCCGCCCAGCGGTGTGAGCAAACCGAGAAGCAACAATAATCCCCCACCGAGCTCCGTAAGACCGCTGAGGACAGCGAAGAACAGGCCGGGTCGCAGACCGAGTCCGGCCATGGACTGGGCCGCTGCGTCGAGCCCACCGCCACCGAACACGCCGAACAGCTTTTGGGCGCCGTGGGCGATGAACACCACGCCAATCATGACACGGAGCAGCAGCAACGCCACGTCGGATCCGCCGAAGAGCAATCCAACCCGTGTGCTCTCCCGTTGGGCGATGGATTCCATATCCAGTCCTTCTTAGTCAGATCCGGCCGCCGCCAGAGGTCCGCCAGAGGGAGGGACAGGTCAGCCCGGGTCATATGATCCACGCTCGGCTGGATGGTGATCACGTCGGCCGATTCTGGTCCCTCTGCGGCTGACCCGATCACCATGGAACGCCCGTTGGCTCGATCATCAGCGCGGACGTCGCGCACAGCTAGCACCGCCCTCTGCGTAGGGTACGCAACCCAGCTTGCCCCACCAGCTATGAGCCCAGCTATGGGGCTGATGTTTCGGCCGGGCATCTGGTGCCCGAATCGAGAGAATGCTCCGACTTTGTACTTGATAATAGTTACGTTCCCGACACTCCCGGACGGGATGATTCAGTCAGCTCGTTCGGAAGGAGTGTCCTTGCCTGCCCAGCAACCCGGAGCCCCACTGGGGCACCAGATGATTGTGCTCTTGTCGCTCACCTGCGGTGTGAGCGTGGCCAATATCTACTTTCCGCAGGTGATCAGCCCGCTCATCGCCGCCGGGCTGCACTCCTCGCCGGATTCCGCCGCGCTGGTGGTGACCGCAGTGCAGCTCGGCTACGCCGCCGGTGTCTTCCTCCTGGTTCCGCTGGGCGACCGGCGGCGGCACCGCCCGCTGATCGTCACCTTGCTCACGCTGACCGGCCTCGGCCTGAGCGCCGCCAGTGCCGCGCCCACCTTGCCCATCCTGGTCGGCGCGAGCGCGCTCATCGGTCTGACGACCGTGGTTCCGCAAATCATCATCCCGATGGCGGCCGGCCAAGTGGCCGAGAACCGGCGCGCAACCGTGATCGGCACGCTGCTCGGTGGGCTGCTCGGCGGCATCGTGGTGGCCCGTGCCTTCAGCGGAACCGTCGGCGAGTGGCTGGGGTGGCGCGCTCCCTACGTCATGGCCGCGGTGCTCGCTCTGCTCCTCGCCGTCGTCCTGGCCGCCGCGATGCCGGCGACGATCCCGCCGTCCCGGCAGCGGTACCCGGCCCTGCTCGCTGAGTCGCTTCGGCTGCTGCGCACCGAAGGGCAGCTGCGCCGCTCCTGCCTCTACCAGGCCACCCTGTTCGCCGGCTTCAGCGCTGCCTGGACCAGCCTCGCCTTGTTGATCAGCGGGCCGAGCTACCGCCTCGGCGCGCAGACCGTCGGACTGCTCGCCCTGGCCGGCGCAGGCAGTGTGTTCTGCACACCGATCGCCGGGCGCTGGGTCGACCGCCGCGGCACCGAGCACATCAGCCTAATCTGCATCCTCGGGACCCTCATCGCCACCGGGGTGCTCCTGGCCGCAGTCCTGGGCGGTGCGATCGGCCTCGGCACCCTCGCGGCCGGCCTGCTGCTGCTCGACATCGCGACGCAATCCAGCCAGGTGGCCAACCAAACACGAATCTTTGCGCTTCGCCCCGAAGCCCGCAGCAGACTCAACACCGCGTACATGAGCTGTGCCTTCCTCGGCAGCAGCCTGGGATCGTGGCTCGGGGTCCGCGCCTACACCGCTCTCGGCTGGCCCGGCGTGTGCGCACTGGTGGCCTTACTCGCCGCGCTCGCCCTGGTCCGCCACCTCCGATACACGGCGACACACCGACCGTCACTGGTCGAGGCACCAGTGGTCGAGGCGCCAGCAGTAAAAACACGTCGATGACGGGCCCGAGCTGACGATCACCTCCGGAGGGGGGTACGCGCGGGGGTAACAGCGGGTGAGCATACACTGTCCGCGGTGACGATCCGTCACCGCAACGGTGGCGATCCCATGCCGTGTCGATGGAGGTGTTACTCGCCGTGTGCCGTATCTTCGGTTTCTTCGACGCGCGAGTGACCCCACACGAATTCCGCATTGTCTCGTTGCTCCAACGGCACGGCGGCCCGGATGCTCAGTCCAGCGTCCGCGGTGATGGCTGGGGCATCGGCACCAACCGCCTCGCCATCATCGATCTGGACGGCGGGAATCAGCCTTATGTCGAGCTGGACGGTGCGATCCTGGTTGTTTTTAACGGTGAGATCTACAATCACGGTGAGCTCCGGGCCCGACTAGTGTCCCGAGGGTACCGCTTCACCGATGGCTGCGACGGCTCGGTGCTCCCCGCGCTCTATCTTGAGTACGGCACGTCGTTCTGTGAGCATCTCGACGGCATGTACGCGGTAGCCGTCATGGACCTTCGGGCCGAGCCGACTCTGGTGCTGGCCACCGACGACAGTGGGATGAAATCCCTGTACTACTCCTGGGATCCCCACCGAGGTCGGTTGTATTTTGCCTCCGAGATTCCCGCGCTGCTGTCGTTCCCTGAGGTCGACTCGCAGGTGTGGCTGCCTGGTTTCGACGCCTACCTCACCACCAAGATTCCCTTCGGGGAAGAAACGGCCTTCGAGCACATCCGGGTGCTGCCGCCAGCTGCCCTGGCGACCCTCACCCGCCAAGCCGGGTTCCGGGTGAGCCGCCGGGATACCTCGCCACCGCCGCCCCGCGAGATCGACTTCACCAGTGCCGGGGCCGCGGTCCGGCAGGTGCTGGGCGACCACGTGCGCCGGCTGCTGCGGGCGGATGTGCCCATTTCGACTATCACCAGCGGCGGGTTGGATTCAAGCTTCGTCACCGCGCTGGCGGCCGAGGCCATACCGGGCGTGGACACCTTTAACATCGCCTACACCGGGGACTGGCCTGGCGATGAACGCCGTTTCGCCGCCGAGGTCGCCGAGCGCTCCGGGACCACCCACCACCAGGTCCTCCTCGACCCGGCGACGTTTCCCGACCTGCTGGCCACAGTCGTCTGGCACCTCGGCCAGCCGAACGCCGACCCGATCACACTCAGCACGTACGCGCTGTTCGAGCAGGTCCGCGCCGCGGGCTGCAAAGTCGCGCTCACCGGTGACGCGGCCGATGAGCTGTTCGGCGGCTACGCGCGAACCAAGGCTGCGGTGGCCGCTCCGGCCGGCGCGGACTGGGTGACGGGGTATCTTGCGGCGCTGGCGGCGGTGCCCTCCGGGCTGCGGGAGCGCCTGTACTCCGCCGAGTACCGGGACTACATCACGACGCGGGGAAGCGCCGCCGATCAGATCGCCGCGCAGCTGCGCGCCTGCCGCCAGGGCCGCTGGGAGACACTGAGCGACTTTGAGCTCGGATTCCGGTTGCCGGCCTACCACTTGCGGCGGGTGGACCACCTGAGCATGGCGCACGGCGTGGAGGCTCGGCTGCCTTTCTGCCAGCCGAGCCTCATCCAGCTTGCCCGCTCGCTACCGAGGGCGCACAAGGTGCTGGGCGCGCACGGCAAGCGGGTGCTGTATGAGGCCGCTCGACCCTATCTGCCGGCCTCCGTGCTGGAGCGGCCCAAACAGCCGTTCACTCTGCCCATCACGGCGATGCTGCGGGAGGGGCAGCCGCTGATGAGCTTCGCCCGGGAGGTGCTCGCTCCCACCGAGCTGCGCCGCAGCGGACTGCTCGACCCGCGGGCCGTTCAGAGTCTGCTCGCCGAACAGACCAGCAGACCCTCCGACGAGGCGGCGCTGGCGGTGTGGTCACTGCTCGTCTACACGCTGTGGCTCGAGCAGTTCGGCATCGCCTCCCGGGGGCCCTACCCGCCCCCGAGTGCGCTGGAGCAGATGTCCCTGCCGCAGCGACCGAGAGAGGTGGCGCGGTGATCGGCCATCTGGCCTACGCCGAAGGCAGTCCCTGCCCCACCCTGGTCCTGGACAGCCGTCCCTTGCCGCAGTCAGAAGACCTGCTTCGGGACAAGCTGGCCGAGGCCCGCCGGTGGATGATCGCCTCAGGGGCCGAGTCGGTGCTCAAGATCGCGCTCATCGCGCCGTCGGCGCACCCGCTGTTTGACCTGGACTACCGGTTCGTCCAGGCCCTGCCCGGTGCCGGGGACGGCTTTGAGTTCCGGGGAAGCTGTGGGCACTCCATCCTCAGTTCGATCATGGTGGCGAGTCGCCAGGGCTGGCTGTACCGGCCCTCGCCCGGGAATCGGGTCCGCGTCAACGTCCTCAACAACGGCGACCACGTCGTCGCTGAAGTGGACGAGGTGAACCGCACCTCCAGCGGCTTCACGGTGCACTTTGTCTATCCGGAACCGAAGCGACTCGGCGAGCTGCTGCTGCTCGGGGTCAGCACCACCGAACTGGCCCTGGCCAATACCCGAGTCCCAGTCTCGATGGTCTCCATGGGCAACCCCTACGTCTTCGTCTCCGCCGCCAGCCTCGGCGTGGCGACGCAGGAGGAGCTGTTCGCCGACGATCCCCAGCTGTTCGCCCGACTGGTGACGCTGCGGGCGGCAGCCACCGAGGCGCTCGGCTGGCCGGCAAGTGGTGCCTTTCCCAAGGTCGCGGCGATCGGCCAGTATCGGCCGGGACGGCTGGCCGCGCGCGCGATCTCCGTCCCGCACTGGCACCCCACCCTCGCGCTCACCGGTACCACCTGCCTGGGGGTCGCCGCCGCTATCGAGGACACCATCCCGTACACGCTGGCCCGGCAGGCTGGCTGCCCCCGAGGTGCCATCGCGGTGGACACCGCCGGCGGTGCGACAGCGGTGTCGGTCGCCACCAGTGGCACCTCACTCGGCGACACGGTGAGCTGGGTGAGCGTCGACCGCAAGTTCGTCCGCTACCTTGGCTCGCTCGACATTGCACCGTTCCGTCATCTTGCTCTGAAGGAGGCCACCGCGTGCCTGCCGCTGTCGGCGAGCTACGCTTCGATCAGCCGCCCCTCGACGAACTCCTGAGCACGCTGCGGCGCGCGGCGCACACCGCAGACGAGGTCGGAGGGCCACTGCCCGAAGTGCTGGACGTACTGCGCACATGCGGTGTACTGGGTCTGGTGGTTCCCGCCCGGTATGGTGGCCTGGGTCAGGACGCGGTGGCCCTCAACCGAGTGGTGACCGACGTCGCGCGGGTGGACGCCAGCACGGCGATTATTCTGTTTCAGCACTTCGCGGTCAGCGCTCGGATCACCGACTGGGGAACCGAGGAGCAAAAGCGCACGCTGCTTCCCCGGGCGGCATCCGGCGAGTGGCTCCTCGCCTCGGGCTGGAGCGAGACCGGCGCCGGCGCCGACAAACGCCGGATCGCCACCACCGCGCAGCGCCAGCCAGACGGTGGCTGGATCCTGGACGGGGCCAAGTCCTTCACCACCGGGGCAGGTATCGCCGACCTGTATCTCATCCTCGCCCAGTCCGGTGCGGACGAACCCGGAACGAGCACCTATGGCGCCGCTGGGCAAAGCTTTTTCCTCGTCGAGGCGGACAATCCGGGCCTCGTCCCGGACCACGGCCCGGACCTGATTGGGATGCGGGCCAGTGCCACCGGCTTCGTGCAGTTGCGGTCCTGCCGCCTCGGCGCGGAGGCGCTGCTGGGCCCAGAAGGGGAGGCCACGCGGATCATCGGCACGGTCCGCGAATCAGGCGCCACCCTCGGCGCGGTCAGCGTCGGGATCGCCGAGGCAGCCTATGACCTCCTCCTGGAGCACGTCACCCAGCGTGGGCTCACCAACCAGCAGGCCGTCCGGCACCGCATCGTCAACCTGGCCACCCAGATCGAGGCCGCCCGCGCCATCGTCGAGCGCAGTGGCCGGGGGGACGCCGCTGATCCGGGGATGACCACCTTATACAGCAAGCTGTTCGCCTCAACGACCAGCGAAACCGTCGTCGCGGAAGTGCACCGCATGCTCGGCAGCGCTGGGTTCGTCCGGACCCACCCGGTCAACCGGCTGGCCCACGACGCCCGCGCGGTCGCCCTGATGGGCCCCACCAACGACGTCTGCCGAGAGCTCGTGAGCGCACAGTGCCTCACCAGCCTGACCACACCGGGTCTGACGTGACCGGACCTGTGGATCTGGTGGTGATGAATGGCCGGCTGGTCACCCCCGAGGGGGTCTATCCGGGTGGGCTGAGCGTCCGGGAGGGCGCGGTTGCCGACATCCTGCGGCCCGACGAGCACCCACCAGCGCATCGCGTGATCGACGCCGCCGGACGGTACATCCTGCCCGGGCTTATCGACTCGCATGTGCACTTTCGGACGCCCGGGCTGACGCACAAGGAGGACTGGGCGCACGGCAGCCGCGCCGCGGCGGTCGGCGGAATCACCACGGTGATCGACATGCCGAATACGATGCCGCCACTGTTCGACCCGGCCGACGCCCACGCCAAAGCCGCGGAGATCGCCGGTACGTCGTTAGTGGACTTTTGTTTCCACCTCGGTGTGGACGAAGCGCGCCCGGAGCTCTTGACCGACGTGACGCCGCGGGAAGCGGTCAGTGCCAAGGTCTTCATGGCGGGCCACCACACCGCACCGCACGTGATCCGCTCCCCGGATGCGCTGACTCGGGTTTTCGCTACGGCTGCGGCGGTCGGGATACGGCTCGTTCTGCACGCCGAGGACGACGCGGTCTTCGCGCTGCTCGATGGCTGGTCCGGCCCGGCCCGGGAGTACCGCGACTACGAGTCGCGTCGTCCGCGCACCGGTGGGATCGTCGCGGTCGCCAAGGTCATCGAGTTGGTGCGCCGCCACGGGACCGCGGCCCACGTCCTGCATGTGTCCTCGGCGGAGGAAGTGGACCTGCTCAGCGCTGCTGCGCACGCCGGGCTGCCGGTCACCTTCGAAGTGACCCCGCACCACCTGTCTTTCACCGCAGCAGATACCGCACGGCTCGGCGCTCGCATTCGCTTGAGCCCGGCAATCCGGCAGGAAGCCGACCAACGGCGACTGTGGGCTGCGGTCCGCAACGGCGGTGTAACGACGATCGGAAGTGATCACGCGCCGCACACTCGGACGGAGAAGTCACGCCCGGTGTCCGAGGCGCCACCTGGGCTGCCGGGGGTGCAAGAGCTGCTGCCCGCGGTGTTCACCGGGCTTCGGCGGCACTTCCCGCACGACCCGGTGGACCGCCAGCTCAGCCGCCTTGCTGATCTCGTCGCGGCGGCGCCAGCTGCGTTGTTCGGCATCGCCGGACGCAAAGGGCGCCTGGCACCCGGGCTGGATGCGGACTTCGTCCTGCTGGACCCGAGCGCCACCTGGATGATGCGCGCCGAGGACGTGGCAGCCAAATGCGGCTGGTCAGCGTATGAGGGATGGACCATGACGGGGCGCGTCGAGCTCACCGTCCGCCGAGGCGAGGTCATCTGGGATCACGAACACCGCACCTTCGGCACCCCCAGCGGGCAGTGGCTGCACGCCTCGCCGTCGCTGCACCCGAGTTCACCCACCACTGCGGCCGTGCGAGGCGAGCTGAGCGCTGACTGAGCTGATCAACGCCCTGACCTCGCCGTCACCCGGGATGGTGACGGCCACCCTGGACAACACGGCCCGCCCGCACCCGATGGGCCGGGGAAGATGCCACACTAGGGACCATGAGCACGCCTCGGACCTTCACCGCCGCAGTACACCAGGAAGAAGACTGGTACGTGGCACAGTGCCTTGAAGTCGACGTGGCCAGCCAAGGTCAGACAATCCCCGAAGCCTTGAATAATCTCGCGGAGGCCGTCGAGCTGTACCTTGAGGAAGCCGACGACTCCCAGCACTACGTGACCGCCACTCCGCTCGTCACCTCATTCCAGGTATTCGGCGCCGCGTGAGCCCCGCGCTGTCTGACCTGCCGTTGCGCAAAATCACCCGCGTCATCGAGTCGCTTAGTTTTCGCTACGTTCGCACCACGGGAAGCCACGCCGTGTACCGGCACCCGGACAGACGGGCCGTGGTCATCCCGCACCATGCGACCGTCAAGCGCGGCACCCTTGCGTCAATTCTGCGGCAAGCGGGGATCAAGCCTGGCGAATTCCGCGAGCTGCTCAACTGAATCCTCCTGCTAGAAAGGTTGCGCCTCGGACCGCCTAGGAGGGTGGTTGAGTTGGGCTCGGAAGGTGATGATCGCTGTTTGTGGTGTGCCACGAGCATGCAGGGAGGTTCGGATGTGAAGGTCTGAGTCTTCGTGTGTGGTGCTGTGCTGGTGATGGAGGTGGGCCCTCCGGGACCGCTCTGCAGGGGGAGGTTCCAAA
>JAFAPC010000046.1 GCA_019247305.1 Pseudonocardiales bacterium | reverse complement strand
GGGCTCATCGGCCAGCAGCAACGCCGGATCATTGATCAGCGCCCGGGCGATCGCCACCCGCTGCTGCTGACCACCGGAAAGCTCATTAGGCATGTGCTTCTCACGGTCACTCAACCCCACCTGCTCCAGCGCCCGCCGGGCCGGGTTACGCCGATCCCGCACCCCGGCGTAGACCAACGGAAGCTCAACATTACGGACCGCACTAGTGCGGGGAACCAAGTTGAACGACTGGAACACAAACCCAACCTTGCGGCTGCGGATCTTGGCCAACCGACTGTCCGACAGCCGGCTGACGTCGGCGCCGTCAAGGAGGTAACGCCCGCTGGTGGGCACGTCCAGACAACCCAGGATGTTCATCAGCGTGGTCTTGCCCGATCCGGACGGGCCCATGATGGCCACCATTTCACCGTCATCGATCGTCAAATCGATACCGCAGAGTGCCGGCACCTCAACTTTCTCCATCCGGTACACTTTGGTAACATCCGCAAGCTGAATCATTTCCGCTCCCCCCACTCCCTCGTTTGGCCACCAGCCAGGTGGCCCCAGCCGTTTGTCCCTAGCCCCGCTTTGGCCCCCTCTGGATACTGATCACACTCGGGTACCGGTGGTCGGCGGGCGGGCAGCGCACCGGCCTTCCGGACCGGACCTCGAGGTGGGAGAGGACGTCGCCCACCGTACGCGATCCAGGGGACACGCTACCGCGTTGGATACGTCACGGAAAGTACTCAGGCTCACGGTTCTTTCGGTCATCACGGCGGTTCTTCCCCTCAGCCCGAGGCGGGACGGAGGTGTCCCTGGTTAGCGAGCAACTCGATGAGCGGTCGCAGGGCATCCGGAATCTCGGTCTCGCCTAGCTCTACGTGCCGCTGGTGGCCACCCTCTGCGGTGCGGACCTCGTAGCGGAAGCGATCTGCCCCGGGGGGTGCTGCCCCGGGGGGTGCTGCCCCGGGGGGTGCTGCGGGAAGCCTGCCCCAGGGGAGGTCCCGCAACGCCGCCTCGGCGCGGGTGGCCTCAACAGCGCAGAGCTGGGCGGTGTCGAGAGCAGCGTGCAGAGCAACCCCGGCGAGGCCACCGCGGCGAGTCAGGTATACGCGCATGTCGTCCAGTGTCTAGCTCCACTCACCGCTCCGGCTAGCCTTACTAGCATTGCCCCAAAATAGGATCTTCACAGAGCAACCTTGACCGCTTCCCAACCCTGCCGCACCGCGTGAGCTTGATCGCTGGCTGCGCCGTAGATCTGGTGGGCGTGCCGCACGGTGATCCGCGCGAAGTCACGGAACGTCGCATTGGGTCGCAACTGCGGGTCTGTTAACGCGGCGTACCAGATCGGTCCGGCGGCGTCCCAGGCGTACCCACCGAGGGTGGTGGCCACCACATAGAAGGCGTGGTTGGGGATGCCCGAGTTGGTGTGCACATCACCGCTGGGCAGGTAGCCGGTCATGTCCGCGGGTTGATCGTCGTATGGGTTGGCGGTGCCAGGTTGCTTCATCGACCGCAACGCCGGGCGCAAGGCTGGGCCGGCGATGTCCGCCCCGATGAGCCAGTCGGAGCTGTGCACGTTCTGGCCGAGAGCATACTGCTTGACCTGGATACCAAACACGTCAGACACCGACTCATTGAGCGCCCCGGACTGCCCTGAGTACGTCAGGTTTGCCTCATGTTGGATGACGCCGTGGGTGAGCTCGTGGCCGATGACGTCAATCCCGGCGGCGGTCTGGGTAAGGATTTGTCCGTCGCCGTCACCGAAGAACATGTGGCCGGCACCGTCCCAGAATGCATTGGGATAATGCCGCCCGTAGTGCGTCATGCCGAGCAAGGGCATACCGGCGTCATCAATGGAGTCACGCTCGAACACTGTCCAATAGAATGAGTACGTGGCGCCCAGGCCGTCATAGGCCTGATTGGCCGCCTGGTCTTCAGACGGCGCTTGACCCTCTACGCGCATGACGACACCGGGAGTCTGGGACTCACTGCCCTGCTGATCATAGATGGTCCGCTGCGGCTGGCCGCCAATTCGGGCGAAGGTGACCGGCCGGGGCAGCCGGAGCAGACGTGCCGAGGATTCGGCGCGGGCCAGCCGGAAGCGGCTATCAAGGACCAGCGAATTCAGCGCGGCCTCCCGCAGCGCATCGTCCGCAGAGCGGGCAAGACGGTGCAGCAGGCCGGACGGCAGAATGCAGCGCGGTGCGCAACGAGCAGCCATGAGTGTGATCTCCCCCTTCAACCTCGGGGGCGGCGTGATCCACTCCCCGACGCCCGGAGACTAGTCGCCTGCCGTCGGGCACCGCACGCGGGTGGTCCCTGGCCGGTGTCTGGCGATGGTCTGGAATGGGATCCGGGGTTGCTCAGACCGGCTGGCCCGAGCCAGGTGCCCCCTCGAGCTGGCGGCCCGCCGCTCCCTGAGCTCTTCGTTCTTCGCCGAGCGCATCGAGGCCGACAGGGTGCACGAGCAGCTCGTCCGGCAGAGGGCGATCTCGCCGCCGCGTGCGGCCGACCCTGCACGCGCCAGCGACGTGATGGTCGGCATCCAAACCAGTACCCCGCTGACCGATCGGCTTTTCGACGTTCCCGCCCAACACCCGCGCACCGTGCACATGGATGCTGATGCACCCAGTGCCCTTCCCACCTCCGGTCTCATGGATGCATGTGCACCTTGTGGGCCGCCCGTGTCGGGACTTATGGATGCTTGTGCACCTTTCAGACAGGTGCGCGGCGCAGCCGAAAGCAACGGTCACCGGTCACAACTGGCATGCAAACAGCCCTGAAGAAGTCTCCAAAACTGTTTTCGCCGGTAGCGAGGTCGGGATTCGAGCCCGCGACCTCTGGAGTATGAGCTAGTGCCAGGCTTGTCTCGACTGTCTCCTATTGAGGCATCTGTACTGGCTGGTCGGCGGTGCTGCCGCCCTGCGAACTCGCCATCCGTTCCCTCGTCTTGCCTGATCGCGCTCTGCGTGGTGCATTACCTCTGGGTATATGCCTTGACCTGAGATCACAATCCTCCAGCGTTGCGGGTGAACCCTAGTCCCGCGCCTGATGGGTTCGCGTTCATAAAGCAGGGGAGTGCGTCTCTGAAGCTCCTCGCGGATCGCGTCTATCGCACCCTCCACCTGCCAGTGGAGAGGCAAGCGCGATGTTTTCCCTCGGTGCGGCGGAGTGCCGTCACTAATGATCGACTGCACCAGGGCATGAACTTCAGGCGAGGCGTACACGGTCAATTCCGCTCGACGTTGCGGAGACGGTGCTGAAAAGTCTGGGGTGGGTGGGCTAGATGCGTCATCGTCCGCTGGCAACCCATCCCGTAACGACTGCAGCCAGCGCACGGCCGCAACGTAAACCTCTGAGCCTGGATCCACCGCTCGGATTGTGACCGAGAGCGTGTCGTAAGAGAAGAAGTGCCCTGTGACCTGGGAAGACCGGAGATGCTGAGGCTCGGGGACCTACCGTGGAAAGGGTACTTCGTCGATGCGATTGTTGCAGAGGGCAGCCAAGACGAACGCGAGGTTCGATGATCCGAATCTTGTGTCGCATGCCGGGTTGGTGCCCGCGGTGCGGCTGGCCGCGAACGTCGGCCGGGAAGACCTGGTTACCGAGCATGTGCACGTGAGCGCCGAGGTCGGCGCGAACCCAGGGGTCAAGATCGGCTCGCTGGTGGCCGGGATGACCGCCGGTGCGGAGGGCATCGAGGGGATGGACCTGCTGCGCCATGGCGCGATCCCGGCCACCTTCGGGGAGAGCCGGGCTCCCTCGACGCTGGGGTCGTTCCTGCGGGCCTTCACCCCCGGCACTGTGCGCCAACTGGCCGCGGTGCACCGCCGGGTGCTGCCCCGGCTCGCGGCGCAGGCACCCTTGCTGCCCGGCGCCGACACGCTCGCGTTTGTCGATGTCGATTCGGTGCAGCGACGGGTGTATGGGGCCACCAAGCAGGGCGTGGCGTTCGGGCACGCCAAGATCGACTCGAAGTCTCTGCGGGTGCGCGGCCGGGGCGCGCTGAGGGCGAGTATGTCCACTCCGCTAGCCGCACCGGTGGTCACGACCGCGCGGTTGCGGGGCGGCAACGCCGGCTCCAGCCGGGGAGCGGCCAACCTGCTGGGGCGAGGCCATCGGCCCCGCGCGGGCGGCCGGTGCGGTAGGCATGATCGTGGTGCGCGCCGAGGCCGCCTCCTACGCCGGGGCGTTCAGACACCACACCTGGCAGGGCGCCTTCGACGCCACCCACCACGCCCCACCAGCCCCGACCGCCTGACCCTCACCACTCCACCCACACAGGCCCGACCACAGACATCACATGAACACCGCGGGATAGCAAACCAGCAAACACCACATGCCCACCATCCGACACCACCAACCGAAGACCAACACATCATCCGAAAACGATCACTCAAAGTCGGGCGGTGGATCCAGGCTGAGCGTCGCTGCCAGAGTCGAGCGTTCTGGTCGCGCGTCTGGGTCGCCCGCTACGCGAGCACCGCGCTGCCCAACGCGGTGGCTCCTGTGGCCGCTGAACCCACCACCGACACCCACGCGTCAACCTGAGCCACCGCTCCAGGATGCTCGTCGCCTCCCGTTCCCTCGTCCCCGGTTCGCCTCTGCGCCGGCTTGCCAGTGTCACGGGCGGCCGTCTGTCGTCGCGCGCGATGCGCAGCACCCTTGATGCCGGTAAGCCGGCGCAGAGGCGAGCCGGGGGCCTGTGACGAGCTCGTTCCAGAGTTCTGGTCAGGGTCGGGTAGCCCAGGGGACTCTCGCCCTCAAGCTACCCGACCCTGGAGTCCTGGCTACCCCGATTCGTCTTACTGTCGAATCCGGGGAAGTGTATCGCACACTAAAAGTCACATTCTCATTGGCGCATGGATCGACGATCGCCTAATCGGGGGGTTCCGGTGGGAGCGAGCGGGCCGTAACGTTAAACGAGTCTGTTAGGCCGACATTGGAGGCGCAGTGTCACTGACCGTTCCCGTGAGCCTGTTGGAGAAGGCGCAGCGCGGCGCCGTCTCGGACGACGAATTTGTAGATTGTATCCGCAAATCGCTGCCTTACGCGTGGTCGATGGTCGAGCGACTAGCGAAGGAGCTGGATACTACCGGTGCACCGGCTGTCCAAAATCTGGAGGTTCCTCCCGACGACGCGTCGTGGGGTGAGGTTTTCCGCTTGGTTGGCAGCGATGCGATACGAGGAGCGGTGCAGCGGCACTTCCACGTGCGTATGGCTTTTCAGAACTGCTGCAAGGTCAGCCTGTTCCGTCTCGACGCGACGGAAGAGTACGAGGAGTTCATCTCACCTCGGGCACAGCTCCTTAACCAGAATCCCTCTTTGTTAAACTGTTGAGAAGCCACCTACAAGCATCAGAGGCGTCGACAGATAAGGGGTCTTACTGCGACGGGTCGACTTTGAGGGCATACTCGAGCTCAAATCTGTGGGCAGCTAGTAATAAATCGGCGGTTTCGAGGGGTGTACTATCTTCTGAATATGCCGTCCGGACGATTGCTATTACTGGCGTTCCTGGGCGTAGCTGTAGCTGCTTGGTTTCGGATGGCCGAGGCATCCGCGCCCTCAACCGTTCCACTACGACAGTTGGCCGTTTACCAATAGCGGCAAACCGGTCGACCAGACCAGCGCCCATATACGGACCCTCCTCTGGTCGCTCGATGACGGTGCCCTTCGTGATTGCACGCGGTTCATACGAGTGGACGATCATCATCGGTTCGTCGTCTGTGAAGGAAACGTAGTCTGTCCTCATGATGTCGGCACCGACTGGGATGTGGAGACGTGCCGCGATGTCGGCGGCGGCAGGTTCCGGGTAGGTATGGTGACGGTGCTCTGGAACTCGGTCGGAGGCTAACGTTTCCTCGGCAAACGGCGCACCTGGATCTGACTTGTAGTGCAGCGCCGATCGTCTGGCTAGTGGTTGGTATCGACGCACGAACGCGCCACCACCGCGCCGCCGGTCAATGAGACCCTCGGCTTCGAGAATATCAAGTGCCCGCCGAGCTACGATCCGCGATACCTCGAAGGTCTTACTGAGAGTCTCCTGCGTGGGTAGCCGATCGCCCAGCCGCAGGCTCCCGTTGATCATCTGCTCGCGCAGTGCCCCGGCGATCCGTTCGTACATGTGCTCGGACATGTCGATCCCTCCCTGGCTCGTGGGCCCTGCCTGGCGAAGCGTACTTGACTTGGCATATCAGAAATTGGTATACCTGTTATAGTGATAGCATACCAACTTGACCAGTGCCAAGCCGGGCGATCTGACAAGAGCGATGACCACAGACAGCGTGACGAGATGTTGATCATAAGAGCACACAGCGTGCGCGGTTCTCGGTGGACGTCGAGGAGTGGTGGCCGTGGGCATGACGGCCCCAGAAGCGAGCACCGGCGCAGGCAGGGAGGTACCAGCAAGTCCGCAGCAGCGTCCGGTACGGCGGAAGGCCAGAATACGTGCATGAGGCAATCAAGGAAGGGGAGTTATGATGGACTGGAACAGTTATTATACTAACGGCCCGGATAAGCGTCGCCGTAAGGCGTTACCGTCGACGTGCGGGTTGCACCGTGGCCCCATGGGTTTCGCGAATCTTTTAGTGAGTATGCAGGGTGAATCGGTGGTCTTCGATCCCCATGTGACGGGTGACTGTGTGTTCTGCCTTGAGGAAGACAGCGCCAGAACACTGCGCGACTTCTTGACGGAATGGCTGGGATAAACGGGATCGAGTAGCGACGGGCCGTGCCGTTGGTCGATGTACCACGTGGTGAGGGGGTGAGCTGGGGTGGTGGAACGGCGGTGGCTGGTAGGTTGACCCGGCACCGCATCCTCGTGCCGAGCCGCGGAGCTGCTCGGCGTCAGCCGCGCCTGAGCCTATCGCGACGCCGAAGCCGGCGAACTCCCCGCCAAACGGCTCGGCAGCCGCCTTTTCATCGTCGGGGACCGGCTCCGGGACCTTCCTGGCGGCGACATGAAAGGCCACATGCAACGGCGGGGCAAGACTGCCGCCAGCCTCGCCGGCCTGCCCGGCATTGGCCCGGGTGAGCCGGGGCACAGGCGAGGGCTCCGGTTCTCCGAACGTGAAACAGGCCCAGTCTCCGTGACGACTGGGCCTGTTTTCCCTGGTAGCGGGGGCAGGATTCGAACCTGCGACCTCTGGGTTATGAGGCTGTCAGCCGTGGTCCCATGTGATGCCTTCAGTCTCATTTCGGCAGTTCAAGCGGACTACGGATGACACGCAGCGTCTCACCTATTACGCCCTGTTCCGGGCAATCTCGTGACTAACTCCGTGACTAGACCAGCAGGTGGGGTGTGGCCCTGGGTCGAGGTAACCGAAGTCGGCGGGCACGTCCAGTTCGCGCAGCCGATCATTGTCGGCTCGGCTGAGGCGGCCCCAGACGGTCCTGACCCCGATCGTCAGCACTGATGTGCAGCGGACTGTAAATCCGTCGGCTATGCCTACCAAGGTTCGAATCCTTGACCCGCCACACCAGCCAGATCGGCCCCTGACCAGCAGTGAGACGGTCAGGGGCCGATCTTCGTTAGGTCCGGCTGCGTCCGGCGCCATCCGGTGGTCTACGGGTGGCTGTGCCGAATACGTGCCGAAGGTCCGGCCGGAAGTCCGCACGGGGGCTCCCATCCCAGCCACGCTGACGGACGTAGCGACCCAGCCGCATACCTTCCGCTGCGTTGCCGAATTAACCACTTATGAGGTCAAGTACGCCGCCATGACGGCCGTGCCGTCTAAGCGCTCTACGTCGCTTGGGGTGATTACTGAGCCTCTGACCTGCGACGATACCAAGTTCGGTGGATTTGTTGTTTCATTCCGGCTACTTACCCCACGTTGTGACAAAGACCATTGCATGGGAAAGCCCAGGCGGCGCCACACCCGCTCCCGGTGGTGGGGTAACATTGATTATAAGCTTCGGAGCAGACGGTATTGTTATTACACCAATTGTTATAGATGTAGCAAGTGCACCCTGGCAACAACGAGTCAGGTCTTTCCGAAGGGCCGAGTGTCCCAATAAGAGCGTATGATTCATCCGGTCCGAATATTGTCAATGCTGAGTCTTCGAGATTTCTAAGTTGTTGCTGTGTGCCGTTCCGCCAGTCTTGTCTCAAAGCGAAAATTGACTCAACAGAAACGATTGTCAAGGCCTGATCAATCAGTTCCCGTTGTTCTTTTGAAAGGTTTGGATGTGTTGAGCGATAACGCGTCAGGTGCTCTACCCACAATCGACTCCGTACTGATGGGTTTTGTGCAGAGAAGATCGCTTTCCGATATTCAACAGGGAAGGCGATGAGGTCGTCGTAACTGTCTGGGAGTCGGTCTCCATTCGTTTCGACCCAGCGGCGCGCTTTGGACCATTCGGGTTCGGCAAGGGCTGGAGCTCGCCCTGAGAGGATTACTCCTGCGACCAGTGTTATGCCAGCACTTACTAACTTGAAAAATTGTCCTCGCCCTATCATGCGATGTTTAGCCTGTCCAACGGGACGCCTATTTCCTTGTTTGGATAATTCACCAAGCGAGCGCAAGATGTGGATTGTTGATCGAGGGCCGAGATGACGTACGAGAGGAATTGCTATTGAAATCCCGGTCCACGCACGCACATTGTCACCTTGGATTCGTAGCAGCGTAGGTCCCCATGGTGCTTGGGGTCCTAGACCGTCCTTGCACCATTGCCACACATCAGAATTACTTAATGGCAATACCTCAAGTTTCTTGTCGCATGCCTTTGAAACGGCGGTCGAGATCTCGCGGCATCTGCCACATGTAGCGTCAAACGAAAGTATCCATCGTGCATCAACGGCACTTATTGATTTCCCTGCCATGTTTCTTCTCTCTACTATCGAACCGGATTTTGAATAACACTATCGCTTAGAGTATCACTTCCCCCGAGTGATAGCACTAGCCATAGTCTGAATGGAGTAACGTTGATGACTGACTGACGTTGGACGTTGCACTGAGAGTGATAATTTAAAGGACGGCCCTGCCGAGATCGCCGAGTCCTCTTACGCAGGCCTCCTACAAGACGTTCCTGGTCGAGTTACTCGAAGCCGAAGTCGATCGGGTGGTGGGTCCTGTGACCAGATTTGTGACCCAGCCTCAACGCTACGCGATGGCACTGGGTGGAAGCGCTGAGACGGTCGCGCCGTCAGGGGGCTGGTCAGGTGGGACGTCGGCTGTATGAGTGGGACGGTGTGCGACGACTAACCGGCTGCTCATAACCCAGAGGTCGCAGATTCGGATTCTGCCCCCACTACTGCGGGCCTCTGGCCAGCAGCCACCGTGCCGCTGCATCGGGTGGACTGGCACGGTGTGGTTCGCGTGCACGTGGCTGCTGTGCCGACTGGGTGCCTAAATGGGGCGTGCTCGGGCGGCGTGAGTCCGCTTTTCGCAGCTCAGGATGGTGGAGTAGGTGATGACCGTGCCGCCCTCACAGGGCGGCGTGCCGCCGAGTGCACCTTTAAGTAAAGCTCTTTTTTAAATGCAGCACTCGATGCAGCACTCGCGTTGTGTCCCCGCGTGCCCGCACGGGGCGATCCCACTTGCTGCGCGCGGCCCCCCGTGCTCGCGCTCTGAATCCAGCGCGTTGCCGCCCATTCGCAGTTGATCAGGCCCGCCCGGCCGCGCGCAGCAAGTGGGATAAGCGAGCAGCCGAGGTGCCGATGCCGGTGGGGCCGTGCGGGACAGCGGGACGCCGATCGAAGCGGCCGGTTGCGGTATGCCAGGCGTATGAGCCGGCTGTCGCGTCCTTGAGCGCCTGGAGATATCTGGCGACTCGGGAG
>JAFAPC010000045.1 GCA_019247305.1 Pseudonocardiales bacterium | reverse complement strand
GGGCTCATCGGCCAGCAGCAACGCCGGATCATTGATCAGCGCCCGGGCGATCGCCACCCGCTGCTGCTGACCACCGGAAAGCTCATTAGGCATGTGCTTCTCACGGTCACTCAACCCCACCTGCTCCAGCGCCCGCCGGGCCGGGTTGCGCCGATCCCGCACCCCGGCGTAGACCAACGGAAGCTCAACATTGCGGACCGCGCTGGTCCGCGAAACCAAGTTGAACGACTGGAACACAAACCCAACCTTGCGGCTGCGGATCTTGGCCAGTCGATTGTCCGACAACCGCCTGACGTCGATGCCATCAAGGAGGTAACGCCCGCTGGTGGGCACGTCCAGACAACCCAGGATGTTCATCAGCGTACTCTTGCCCGATCCGGACGGGCCCATGATGGCCACCATTTCACCGTCATCGATCGTCAAATCGATACCGCAGAGCGCCGGCACCTCAACTTTCCCCATGTAGTACGCCTTACTGACATCCTCAAGCTGGATCATTCCACTTCCTTCATCAACGGGGGCAACCCACGCCGTACGTCCCCGGTGGTTACTTGGCCGGTCCGGTATCGCGGATGCGCGTAGCGGTGATGGTGTTGCCGGCCTTGGTGGCCACCACGGTCACCCGGTCGTTGGCGACCACCTGGCTGATATCGCTGTCTTTCCGGTCCTTGCGGACCTTGGTCGAGTCACCGACGGCGTAGGTGGCGGTAAACCCGTCGGCGGAACGGACGGTCAGCTGACCAGGGTTGGCCGAATCCACGACGCCTCGCTGCAGGTCGAGCACCTGGTAGCCATGGTCGGTGGTCACGGTGGCCTCACCGTGCACGATTCGGGCCAGCGGCCCGCCGTGCTTGCCGTGTCCGCCATGCCCGCCGTCCGAGTCAGACATGTCATCCGGCGTTGGCGCGGCGCTAGAGGGGACGGGTGGGGTAGGAGACGGTGGGTCAGCACTCTGCGCGACGGCGATGCCGGTGCCCACCCCGGCGATCGCCAGTACCGCTGCCCCGGTAAGCAGCGCCGTCTTGGTCCGGCTGGTCATCGACATGCGCCTTTCTCAAACCACACTTTTCGGTCATTGGTAGCGACTGTGCAGTCAAGCCCATATTCCACGGCTTTCCTGTGAATAGGCTGAAAGTTCCGGCAGATCCTGGTCAGTCTTGGTCAGCCCAGATCAGCAGGTGACTCACCGTCACCGTCGGCAGTCCTTAACCAGATGCGGTCACACGCTGATTGCTGACCCGTTCGGCTGCGTCTGATCACTCACGATGCGCCCATCATGCATCCGCACGACCCGCTTGGCGCACCGGGCGACGTCCTCGTTGTGCGTGATGATCACGACCGTGCGGCTGGCCCCGCTCAGGCCCCCGAGCAACGTCAGAATCTCGGCGCCGCTCGCCTCGTCGAGGTCGCCGGTGGGCTCGTCGGCCAACAGGATCGCGGGATCGTTGATCAGGGCCCGGGCGATCGCCACCCGCTGCTGCTGACAACCGGAGAGCTCATTGGGCATGTGCTTCTGCCGCTCTCCCAACCCGACCTGCTCCAGCAGGAGGGCCGGATTGCGCCGATCCCGCACCCCGGCGTAGATCAAAGGCAGCTCGACGTTGCGGACCGCGCTGGTCCGCGAGACCAGGTTGAACGACCGGAGGTTGCTCAACTGGAACACGAACCCAATCTTGCGACTGCGGATCTTGGCTAGCCGGTTGCCGGACAACCGGCTGACGTCAATGCCATCGAGGAGGTAACGCCCGCTGGTGGGGACGTCCAGACAGCCCAGGATGTGCATGAGCGTGCTTTTGCCCGCTCCGGACGGACCGATGATGGCGACCAGCTCGCCGTCGTCGATGGTGAGGTCGACACCGTCGAGTGCCCGCACCTCTTTCCTACCCACCCGGTAGATCTTGGTGACGCCCTCAAACTGGATCATCCGACTCACCCACGACTGGGCTCATCCACGACCGCGCTGTGCATTCCCGACGTTGGAAATGGCGTCTGCGTGAGTTGTACGTGTGATTTTACCCACTCGCAGACGGTATTAGCAAGGTTCCGGCCAGCCCTGTGCCTGTGCTTGCCTGTTCTTGCCTGTGCTTGCCCCGGGTTCCCGGCGAACTTTGAGGTTGTGTCCAGGCTGCTCGCACACCGCCGGGCCATAACTGAGCGCCATAGGTTCCGAACTGCTCGTGAGGGGTGAGGTGAGGTCGGTGGTAGTGATGGCCAGGCAGCGCCAGGGGGCTCCTGACATCAGCGTGCGACGGTGGCCGGTGGGACGGACCGCCACGGTGGATGTGGTGGTGCCGGTGTACAACGAGGAACGAGCGTTGCCGGGCTGCCTGCGGGTGCTGCGTTCCTATTTGGATGCCCAGTTCCCATTCGAGTGGACGATCACTGTGGTGGACAACGCCAGCACCGACAGGGTGCTGGAAGTGGCCAGGCAGCTCGCTGAGTCCGACGACCGGGTGCGGGTGGTGCACCTGGACCGCAAGGGACGCGGCCACGCGCTGCGCACTGCCTGGGAACATAGCGACGCCGACGTCGTGGTCTACATGGACGTCGACCTCTCGACCAGCTTGGACGCGCTGCTGCCGTTGGTCGTTCCGCTGGTGAATGGTCACTCCGACATCGCGATCGGCTCCCGGCTGGCGCCCGGTGCCCGCACGGTCCGTAGTCCCCGCCGGGAGGTGATCTCCCGGTGCTACAACACGATGATCCGGCTCACCCACGGCGTCCGCTTCTCCGACGCTCAGTGCGGGTTCAAGGCGGCCCGCACTGAGGTGATCCGCCCATTACTGGCGCACGTGCGCGATGACGGGTGGTTTTTTGACACCGAGCTGCTGCTGCTCGCCGACTACAACGGGTTGCGGGTGTATGAGGTGCCGGTGGACTGGGTAGAGGACCTTGACAGCCGGGTCCGGATAGTGTCCACCGCGATGACGGATGTTCGCGGGCTGGTGCGGGTGGCCCGAGCCAAGCTCACGGGGGCGGCGCAGGTGCGGGACCTGCCCCGACGACCGGCACCACGCTGCGCCCACCCGGACGCGGTGCTGCCCGCGCGAGGGCGCACCTTAGGCTGGCAGCTGGCGGCGTTCGGGCTGATCGGTCTGCTCTCCACGGCGGCGACGGCGGTGCTGTACGCGTTGTTACGCTCGTGGGCACCGCCGCTGGTAGCGAATCTGGTCGCGTTGGTGCTGGTGAGCGTGCTCAACACCGAGGCGAACCGGCGGCTGACCTTCGCCGGCACCGGTGGGTCCCAGCAGCGGGTGCACCTGCAGGGCCTGGTCCTCTTCGCGCTGTACTACGCGTTCACCTCGGGCGCGCTGCTGGTGTTGCCCGAGCTCGTCGCCCGGCCGTCGCGATGGCTGGAGGTCACGGTGTTGGTGGCAGCCTCGGCGCTGGGCACCGTCGGGCGGTTCTTGCTGCTTCGCAGGTGGGTGTTCACCGACAGCATCCGAGCTGGCGCGCAGCCAGGTGCCGCAGCGGATGCGGTGCCGGAAGGCGCGTTGTGACCGCGACGGTCACCACTGCGCAACCCTGCCGCGCGGCATCGGTCGCCGCCGCGCCGGGGCGGCCCAGGAGGTGGCGCTCAACACTGGCTCTGGTCACGATCTGTGCGGTGGCGGGGGTGCTCTACGCGTGGCGGATCGGCTCCTCCGGGTGGGGCAACCCGTACTACTCGGCTGCGGTGAAGTCGATGTCGGCGAGCCTGACCAACTTCGTGTTCGGCTCCTTCGACCCGCTTGGCGTGGTGACTGTGGACAAGCCGCCGATGGCGTTGTGGCCGATGGTGGGCTCGGCCGCGGTCTTCGGCTATCACGGTTGGTCACTGCTGTTGCCCCAAGCCCTTGAGGGAGTGGCCGCGGTGTTCCTGCTGCACCGCACGGTGCGGCGCTGGGCGGGCGAGCCCGTCGCGCTGCTGGCCGCGCTGGTGTTCGCGCTCACCCCGGTCACCGTGGCGATCAACCGCGACACCAACCCGGACACCCTGATGGTGCTGCTGCTGGTGGCCGCGGCCTACGCGCTCACCAGAGCAACACAGTGCCCCCGCACGCCGAGCCCCCGCACGCCGGCCACGGCGAGGCGTTGGCTGCTGGCAGCGGCGGTGTTCCTCGGCCTGGGCTTCGTCACCAAGATGCTGCAGGCCTGGATCGTGGTCCCGGCCTTCGCCCTGGCCTACCTGGTCGGCTCAGCAGCCTCGGTACGCCGCCGGATCCTCGATTTGCTTAGCGCTGGCGCCGTGCTGCTGGCCAGCGCGCTGTGGTGGGTCGGGTTGGTGAGCGCCTGGCCCGGACCCAAGCCCTACATCGGCGGGAGCGCCAATGGGTCCGTGCTCAACCTGGTAATCGGCTACAACGGCCTGGGCCGCATCCTCGGCCACTCAGTTCTCAGCGGCCCCGTCCTCGGCGGCCCCGGTGGGAACCCCGGGAATGCGGGCCGCGCCGGTCATGGCGGGTTCGGTGGCGCCGCCGGCATCACCCGCTTGTTCGGGGCAGCACTCGGTGGCCAGATCAGCTGGCTGCTGCCGTTGGGCCTGCTGGTGCTCGGCATCGTCGCCATCGGAGGAATCCGCCAGCTGCGCTCGACACCGGCCCTCCAGCTGCCGGAGGACCGAGCACGCCGAGCCGGCTGGTTTCTTTGGGGTGGCTGGTTGCTGCTGGTGGGCCTGGTGCTCAGCGTCGCCCAGCGGGGTTTCCATCCCTACTACACCACGGAAATGGCCCCGGCGCTGGCCGCGGTGACCGCTGCGGGGGTGGGCGCGATGTGGCGCCACTACCGCCAGCCGGGTGGGTACCACTGGGCGCTGTTGCCGGCCGCCGTGACGCTGACGGTCGGCTGGGCCTGGGTGCTGGTCTCGCGGGACACCGCCTGGTATGGCTGGCTGCGCTACGGCGTCGTCGCCGTCGGTGCCCTGGCCGTCACGCTGCTCGTGGCGGGGCGGCTGTTCACGACGGGGCGGCTATTCACGACGGGGGTGGCCCGGGTGGCCGAGGTGCTGGGTGTCGTCGCGTTGCTGCTCGCCCCCGGCGTGTGGTCGAGCGCCGCCGCGTTCTCCGCCAGCGGTGATGGACTGGCCCAGGCCGGTCCGCCCGCCTTCGCATTCGGTCACGGCGCCATCACGACCGTTCGGGGTGAACGACCCGCGCGGTCCCGAGGCGCCATGGCCGGTGAGCTGACCGCCGAGCAGCGCGCCATTCTGGCGTACGCCCAGGCCCACTCCGGTGCTGCGCGGATCACGCTGGCCGTGGAGGGCGGGGCCAGGGGCGCTGCGGCCTACCTCATCCACAGTGATGCGACCGTCATCGGTATGGGTGGGTTCAGCGGGCAGGACCCGGCTCCCACGGTGGCCACGCTGGCCCAGTGGGTCCAGCAGGGTCAGCTGCGGTACGTCCTGCTCAGCCACCCTGACCACGATGGACCTAAGGGGCCCGGGACGGCCAGGGCGGGCCCCGCCGGGACGGCCACCCAAGGCCCCGCCGGGACGGCCACCCAAGGCAGAGTGGCCGCGCAGCGCATCCAGTGGGTGCAGCAGCACTGTGTCCCCGTCACCCTTGACGTCCCTGTCAGCCTGGACGTTCCCGTCAACCCTGGCTCCTCCGGCGGTTCCACGCTGGCCCGAGGCCATGCGGCCGGTTCCCTTAAGGCCGCCGCGGTCCTCTACGACTGTCTGGCCAGCTAAGGCCAGCGGCGCTTTCACCACGGTGAGAATCCGCCGGGTGCCCCCGGGGGCACCCGGCGGATTCTGGCGGTTTCGGTAACCCCGGAAGCTGACGGATTGCTAGACACCGCCCATTATAGCTTGATCGTTCTGGGTGCGCCGAGTTCGACGTCAGAGCTGTGCACGAGGCCTCGGGCAGCTCTCCTGTCGAACTCGGCGCACCCAGGGTTGATTCGAATTCCTACGTCTATCCTCTCTCGCGAATAGCTTAAGATTTGCTGTGAGTACCTTGCACCAGAGTGATTGCCGGACTACTGTAGAAATCAGAGAGGAAAGCGCATCCGAGCGCTTCCTCAACAAGGAGGGAAGGAAAACAATGAGCACTCGACCCTGGGACTGGCATCACAAGGCAGACGACCGCCGCCGCCACCGTCGGGACAACCGCCGCCTGCGGCACGACAGGTGGTAGTAGGTCACTGATACCAGGGGCTCTCCTTTCGCGCGCCCCGCGAAAGGAGAGCCCCATCAGCAGATACGGAGGGAGTGGGAATGCGGTCACCGAAAGAGCTGGTGGAGTGGTTCCTCCGGCCGGCACTAGCGGAGGTCGACGGGCCAGCGCAGCCCGCTCCGGCGTTGCGGGTACGGGATATCTTCACCCGGTTCTGGCCCGACGCCCGCCCCTTTCGGGCCTGGTTGGGACTCAGCCTGATTCTGCTCGTGGCGGCACCATTACTCGACACCGTCACGATCTGGTTATTCAAACTTCTGATCGATGACGTCCTAGCGGTGCGCAATTTTTCAGCGTTCCCCCCGCTCGCCATCGCATACCTGGCGATCACCGTGGTCGTCGGCGCGGTGGAGTTCACCGACACCTACCTCACCGCGTGGATCGGAGAGAACTTCCTGCATCGGCTACGGACCCGGGTGTTCACCCACCTACAGACCCTGTCGGTGGGCTTTTTTGACCGGCGCCCACTGGGAGATATCCTGAGCCGGCTCACCGAGGATGTGAGCGCAATTGAGAACCTTATCCTCACCGGGGTCACAGAAACCGCCGCACAGCTCGCCAAGATCTTTTTATTCGCCGGGGTGTTGTTTTACCTGAGCTGGCAGCTGGCGCTGGTGTCGCTGGGCGCGGTCCCGGTGTGCTGGCTCGCCACCCGGTTCTTCTCCCGGCGGATCAAGGCCGCATCCCGGGAGGTACGCCAGCGCAGCGGCTCGATCAGCGCGCTGGCCGAGGAGAGCCTGGGCAACGCCACCCTGATCCAGGTCTACGGCCGCCAGCAGGCTGAGATCGTCCGCTTCGCCAAAGCGAGCCGGGGCGCCGTCACCGCCGAGCTCGCCGCCACCCGGCTCCACGCGCTGTTCTCGTCCCTGGTCGACCTCTGTGAAGTGGCCGGGGTCATGGTCATCATTGGGATGGGAGTGTGGGAGCTGACCAGCAACCGCATCAGCCTCGGTGGACTGCTGGTGTTCCTGGTCTATCTCTCCCAGCTGTACAGCCCGGCCCGCGGGCTGGGACAGCTGTCCACCACGGTCTACGCCGCGGCCGCCAGCGCCGAGCGCATCATCGACCTCCTCGAGGCGCAGCCCGAGGTCCGCGCTCCGAGCCTCCCGGTCCGGTTCCGTCGTCCACGCGGCGAGCTCTCGGTCGAGCGGGTGAGCTTCCGATACCCCGGGTCCGCAGTCAACGCGCTGAGCGAAATCAGTTTCACTGTGCCAGCCGGGCGCAGCGTCGCGTTGGTCGGGACCAGCGGCGCGGGTAAGACCACCCTCACCACACTACTGCTTCGGCTGCATGACCCCAGCGCTGGAGCCGTGCGCCTGGATGGGGTCGATGTGCGGGACCTCGACCCGGACCAGCTGCGCGCCACCATGGCCGTCGTCCTGCAGGAAACCCTGTTGCTGGATGGCACTATTGCCGAGAACATCCTCGCCGGCCGTCCGGATGCCACCGAAGCTGAGGTTGTCGCCGCCGCGGTCACTGCCGACGCCCACCACTTCATCACCGCCCTACCCCACGGCTATGACACCCGGGTGGGACAACGCGGCCGGCTGCTGTCCGGAGGTCAACGGCAACGCATCGCGATCGCCCGCGCGATGATCCGCAATGCCTCCGTCCTGATCTTTGACGAACTCACCACTGGCCCCGACCCCACCGCCAGCGAGCGTCTTCTCCCCGCACTGCGCCGCCTCATGGTCGGGCGCACCACCATCGTCATCTCGCATGACCTAAGCACGGTCACCGATGTCGATCAGATTATCTACCTGGACCAGGGCCGCGTCACCGAGATCGGCACCCACCCTCAGCTTCTCGCCCGTGACGGCGGTTATGCCCGCCTCTACCGCCGGCACCGCCCAGCCGGTGCCCATCACCATCGTGCTCAGCACGTCTACACCCCGGCATAGGTTGCTCTGCGCCCACTGCGGAATGCTGGCTACCGTGAACAGCCCCCTCGCGGATAGGCCCAGCGTGGGCAAGCCCCTCGCGGACAACACCTGTCGCGCCAGCGTGCTCGTGGTCGATGATGAGCCGAACATCCTGGCGTTGCTGTGCGAGTCGCTGCGGCTGTCCGGCTTTACGGTGCATGCCGCGGCCAGCGGCGCGCAGGCCCTGGCCACCGTCGCGCACGTAGTGCCGGACATCGTGGTGCTGGACGTGATGCTGCCGGACTGCGACGGGTTCACCCTCGCCCGGAAGTTGCGCGCCACCCACGAGCAGCTACCGGTGCTGTTCCTCACCGCCCGTGACGGCGTCGAGGACCGGATTGCCGGACTCACTGTCGGCGGTGACGACTACGTGACCAAGCCGTTCAGCCTGGAAGAGCTGGTGCTGCGGCTGCGGGCGATTCTGCGGCGCACTCAGCCGGCCCGCAACGGCGAGGCGGACAACACCACGATCAGCTACGCCGACCTGGAGCTGGATGAGGAAGCCCACGAGGTGCGCCGCGCCGGCCAGCTGGTGCAGCTCTCGCCGACCGAATTCAACCTGCTGCGCTACCTGATGACCAATGCGGGCAAGGTGGTGAGCAAGACGCAGATCTTGGAACGGGTGTGGAACTACGACTTCGGCGGCGATGGCCGGATCGTCGAATCCTACATCAGCTACCTGCGTCGCAAGATCGACCAGAGGAACCCACCGCTGATCCACACGATCCGGGGCGTCGGCTACACGCTGCGACTCCCCCGCGACGCGCTCGACACCGGTGCGTCATGAAGGTCCTGCGACGACCGCTTACCCTGCGTGCCCGGTTAATCACCGCACTGCTGGTGTTCTCCGCGGTGGGCCTGATCGTGTTCGCCGGGGCAAGCGTGCTGCTGCTGCGCCAGTCCCTGCTGAGCCGGGTGGACCAGCGATTCTCCCATTTCACCGGAATTGCGCATGGGCGGCTGGCCCCACGGCTGCCCAGCGACGTCCAGGAGATCATTCTCGGACCTCAGGGCACCACAGAGATCGGGTCGCAGTCGAGTCAGTCCGGCGGCCCAGCGCTGAGCCTGACCGCCGCGCGAGGGCATCCGGATCACCCGTTCACCGTGCCCGACCAGGCCGGCGGCAGCCCCTGGCGAGTTCGCGCGGTGGACCTGCCGAACCAGCGGATCGGGGTCGTGGCGATCTCCCTGAGTTCGCTGGACGCGATCCGGCGGCTACTGATCATCGAAGCCCTCGTGGGTGGCGTCGTCCTGGCCTTGATCGGGATCGTCGCGACCGTCGTCGTTCGCGTCGGGTTGCGGCCCCTGACCAAGATCGAACAGACGGCGCAGGCGATTGCCGGCGGGGAGCTGGATCGCCGAGTGGCCGAGAACGACCCGCGCACCGAGACCGGCCGGCTGGGTACTGCGCTCAACGTCATGCTGGGCCGGCTCGCCGCCGCGCTTCGGGAGCGGGAACGCTCCGAGCACCGGCTGCGCCAGTTCGTCGCGGACGCCTCCCACGAGCTGCGCACCCCGCTGACCTCCATCCGCGGGTTCGCTGAGCTGTACCGGCGCGGCGGGGCCCGCACCCCAGCGGAGGTGGAGCTGCTCACCGGTCGGATCGAGGCGGAGGCGACCCGGATGGGCGCGCTCGTGGACGACCTGCTGCTGCTGGCCCGACTGGACCAGGAACGAGCGCTGAACATCACCAACGTCGATCTGCTCGTGCTGGCCGCCGACGCGGTGCACGATGCGAAAGCCCGCGAGCCGGAGCGCCCCGTGACGCTGAGCCCGGGCAGCGGCGCGGTGCACGTGCTCGGCGACGAGCACAAACTCCGCCAGGTGGTGGCCAACCTGGTCACCAACGCGCTCACCCACACCCCGGCGGGCACCCCGGTGCAGCTGAGGGTCCGCCCGCACGTCCCATCGACGAACGACGAACCGCCGGTGGCCCAGGCCGGGATGCACCAGCTGCCGCACACCGCGCTCGGCGTGCTGGAGGTGCACGACGAGGGACGCGGCATCCCACCCGAGCAGGCCGCGCATGTGTTCGACCGGTTCTACCGCGCCCATCCCAACAGGGCCCATCCCCACGGGACCGATCGGCGCCACACCCCCAACCGGGGTGGCTCTGGTCTCGGCCTGGCGATCACCGCGGCCATCCTGGAGGCCCACAACGGCCGCATCGAGCTGCGTACCGCTCCCCGAAGCGGCACCACCTTCCGCGTCCTGCTGCCGTTGGCCTGAGTCACGCGAAACGCGACAGCGACACCGTCGTTACTCCCAGTGGCGTAGTCGTGCGTCGGTGACGGAGGGGAGAGCCGCATGACCATTCGATCGGTAGGAAAGCATCGGAAGACCAAGCCACGCAGCCGGGTCCGGATCGGATCCCGCCGCTGGGCAGGCATGCTCCTGCCGGTGCTGGCGGTCATCACCGCTGCCACCGCCCTGAGTGGCGTCAGCAGCGCGGTGGCAGCGGACAATCCGAACCCGACCGTGATCGTCGGCGGTGACCCGCAAGGAATTGCGGTCGACCCTGATGGCAAGCACGTCTACGTCGCCAGCTACGCCGACAACGCGCTCCGGGTGATCGACACCACCCACCTGCGGGTGGTGGGGAGCATTCACGTCGGCGCTAATCCGCGCGGGGTTGCGGTCGACCCCGACAGCCGGCACGCCTTCGTGACCAACTACACCGAGAACTCGGTCAGCGTCGTCGACACGGCCACCGGGAGGTTGATCCACAATGTCGCCGTCGGCGCCGGCCCCGCCGCAGCGGCGATCTTCCCCCGCAGCCACTACGCCCTCGTGACCAATTACTACAGCAATACCGTCAGCGTGATCAATATCGTTACCCTCAAGGTGATCGGCGTCGTGCCTGTCGGGGCGCACCCGGATGGGGTGGCGATCGACCCCCGGGGCGAGTTAGCTTACGTCGCCAACAGCGGCAGCAACTCGGTCAGCGTGATCGACATCCACGACCAGAAGGTGGCCTCCACCGTCCTGGTTGGCACCTCTCCACAAAAAGTGGTGATCGACCCTGACGGCCGTCATGCTTACGTCACCAATTACGGCGACCACACGGTCAGCGTGATCGACCTGCCGCCCCAGGTCGGCGTGAATATCTACAACGTCCTACTGAAAGTCAATAGCACCATTCCGGTGGGCCTCAACCCGCGCGGGTTGACGGTCTCCCGGGACAGTCGCCACGCCTTTGTGGTCAACACCGGTAGCGACACCATGAGTGTGATCGACACCGCCGCCGGGACGGTGATCAGCACGTCATTCGTCGGTGACTCGCCCGATGAGGTGGCCGTCGCCCCCGACAGCACCGCCTACATCACCGCGAGGCCCGACGGCACAGTGACCGTCATCCGCCCTTCCTGACTTTCTTGCCCGCGTGACCCCTAAGATCCAGTCTCTCAACGCGCCGAGTTCGACAGGAGAGCTGCTCGGGTAGGCCTCAGCAGCTCTCCTGTCGAACTCGGCAACAGTAAAGTTGATCACAAGTACTCCAGCTGCACCTGGGTGATGTGCTGGTGGTGCTGTCGTGAACTCGACGTTACCGACATTTTCGGGCCGCTTGAGGTCGGTCTGGTCGAGTTCACGGCTGTAGGACCTCACCGGTGCGCCAGTTAGGTCGCAGTCTCGGGTGGAGTGCTTCGATGGTGAGGGTGCGGAGCGCGGCCATGACGCGGGGTCCCGATTGGGTGTGGGTGGTGGAGTCGTGGTCGCGGATGAGCCCGGCGAGTCGTTCGGGGGTGGCGCGGGCAGTGGTCTGGCTGCGCACGCTCAGCGCCGCGATCGCCGATGGGGTGCCGGTCGGGCCGGTGACGGAGCGTTCCCCCGAGCTAGACCGGCAGGCCAGCCCGGTAGGCCAGGCCCCGCAGCTCCATGCCGATGGCGTCGCGGCGGGTGCTGGGGAGCAGCGTCGCCAGGGCCTCGCGAACGTTCGGATTCCGCAGGACCATGGTGGAGGCGACGTTTTCTGCCGTGCGCAGCGCCCGCACCGCGTCGTCGTGGCGCCCCCGCAGCTGAGCCAGCGCGCAGCCGAGGTGCACCCAATACAGAGACCGGTTCACCCGGGAAGGGGTGACGCTCGGGTCGAACCCCTGCGCGATCCCGGCCACTTGGTCGGGCTCACCGGCTTCCAGCGCTGTCAACATGCGAGCAAGCCGCACATTCACCGGCCCGAACAAAAAGCCCAAGGAGTCGACGTCCTGGGGGGTGGCGCTGAACCGCTCGGCCACGTCGGCGGCGGCCTCCAGCGGTGCCGCCGTATCACCGTAGCGGCGCTCCAGCACGGCGACCAGAGCGTGGTACGCAGTGACAAAACCTACCAGTCCTGCCGTAGCGGCGGTCGTCGGTGGCAAGGTAATCGACTCCAGCACGGCCCGTGCCGGTTCCAGTGCCCCGCCGACCAGCAGCGCGTCAACCACCGCCAGACCGGCCATGGCTAGGGCGGTGGCCTCATCGCGCTCGTGGGCCAGGCGGCGGGCGAGGAAGACGGCCCGGCGGGCGAGGTCGGTGGGCGCGCCTGCGTCGATCAGCCACTTGCGGGTGACGTGCACGTGCAGGTAGACGGCCAGCTCAAGCAGGTCGGCGTGGTCGGTGCCAGTGGCCAAGGTGGTATGCAGGTTACGGATCAACCCCGACAGGTCGGAGGCCACCTCAGCGAACTGGCAGGCCCGGTACTGCGCGTGGATCTGGGCTACCTGCTCCCGCAGTACGGCTGGGGGCAGGACCAGACCGTCGGGGTGGTCAGCGTCGATGGCGTCCAGGGCTAGCCGGACCGCGTCGGTGGCGGAGTCGGTATGTCCGTTGGCGGGTGCGGGCGCCGGCAGGCTGGTCAGCTCACTCGGGGCGACCTCCAGCGCGGTGGCCAACGCGCGGATTTCGCTGAGGCTCACCGCACGCTGACCGTGCTCGATCTCGTGCAGGGTCGATTTGCTCATCCCAGCCAGCCCGGCGATCACCCGCAACGACTTGCCCCGGTCGGTGCGAATCCGGTGCACCCGCCAACCCACGGTGCGCGCCTGCTCCCCGTCCATCACCACACCTTTACTCACCACCGCCGGCCCCCCGCCCATGCCCACAGGCGATCGACGCGGGGTGGTCGGCCCCGGTGGGGGCGCACTCACCAGGTTACCGGCCGGCTTCCCGGACCGAGCGGGGAGTAGGGGCACCCCGAGCCCTGCGGGCGGGTCATCGTCGAGATGAGCGATGAACCGCTGGCTGAGGCCGGCAGCCTCCCACATCCCCGTCGAGAGCTGCGCGGCCCGAGACACATCCAACCGCACCGTGCCCCGAGTACCAGCGCAGCTCAGGTGCAGCGTCACACTGCCGTCCCGGCAGGCGACTAACCGCACGATGCCCTCCGGGTCGGCGCGATTCAAAGCCTGCACGGGCACCACCCAGTGCGCCCGACTGATATCACCGCTCACGAGACCGCCCCCACACAACCTCGACCAGGGAAGGACCGAATACCTACGCCGAGCACCATACGGCACCGATCACGACCCGCTACCAGACCCGGCGGATCAGCCCGCTGGGGGCGCGCGGGACACGTCTCCTTCCGTCGTCTAGATCCAGTCACGCCAGCGGAACAATATATACAGCGCGACTGAGATCACCAGAATACTGATGGTTGAGACGTAGAAGCCGGATTCTTGGCCAAAACCCGGGTAGGGCACATTCTGGCCGTAAAACCCGGTGATGGCGGTCGGTACCGCGATGATGGCGGCCCAGCTCGTCACCTTCTTGGTGATCACGTTGAGCCGGTTGCCCTGGATCGTCAAGTTGGTCTCCAGGATGGTGGTCACCAGATCCCGGAGGCTCTCGGTCCACTCGGTGGCTCGCAGGACGTGGTCGTAGACGTCCTGGTAGTAGGGCGTCATCGCCTCGTCGAACAGGCGCAGGTCACGGCGCATCAAGGAGTTCACCACCTCGCGCATCGGCAGTACGACGCGGCGCAGCTGCACCAGGCTCTTGCGCAGCTCGAACGAGCGCCGTTGCACCGGCAAATCCGAGGTGTCGTCGTCGAACAGTAAGTCCTCTAACGCTTCGATTTCGTCGTCGAGGGTCTGCACGGCGGCGAAGTGCCCGTCGACCACATAGTCGAGCAGGCCGTGCAGCAGGAAGGAGACCCCGTGTTTGGCCAGGTCTGGTGAGGCATCCCAACGAGCGACCACACCGTTGATGTCGAACTGGTCCGATTTACGCACGGTGACCAACGCAGTGCGGGTGACGAACACCGCCACCTCAAAGGTCTCCAATGCCCCGGTGGCCACATTCAGCGAGACGGAGTACGCGGTGACAAACAGGTGGCTCTCGTAGCGGTCCAGCTTGGGGCGTTGACGTTCCTGGCCGGCATCCTCCACAGCGAGCTGGTGCAGGTCGAACTCCTTGCTGATCATGGCGAGGTCATGTGTGTCGGGCGCGCACAGGTCCAGCCACACCGTGACGCCCGGCTGCCCGAGGTGTTCGGCAATGTCTGCGACCGGGAAGTCCTCGGCCTCGAGAACACCGCTACGGTAGCGCCGCGTACGTGTCATACCGGCAGGCTAGAAGGTGGCCGGCTATCCCGCCTGGGCGCACCGCCGAGGACCGGCCGAGGAAGAGGAGACCTGTGAGTGACCTGACCTACCTTGAGGCGATCGTGGTGGGCGCTTTCCAGGGCGTCACCGAGTTGTTCCCGGTCTCCAGCCTCGGGCACTCCGTCCTGATTCCGGCGCTGGTGGGCGGCCGTTGGGCGCACGATCTGGACGTGTCGGCGCCGGAGTCGCCCTACCTGGCGTTCATCGTCGGCTTGCATGTGGCCACTGCCGCAGCGCTGCTGATCTTCTTCTGGCGCGACTGGCTCCGCATCATCGCCGGCTTGCTCAGCTCGCTGCGCTACCGGCGCATCCGCTCCTCCGGCGAGCGGCTGGCCTGGCTGCTCATCGTCGGGACCATCCCGGTCGGGGCCAGCGGCCTGGCGCTGGAGCACCTCTTCCGCACCACGCTCGGCCGGCCGATCCCGGCGGCAGCGTTCCTGATCGCCAACGGAGTGGTGCTCTACCTCGGCGAACGGCTCCGGCGGCGAGCCGAGACCAGCGCTTGCGTGGTGGCGTTGCCCGCAACAACCGGGGGGGAGGGGCCCGGTGCAGCGCACGACGCGGATGCTGCCGCCGACACCCGGCTGGCCCGGATGTCCTTTCCGCGCGCCACGCTGATCGGTTCGGCCCAGGTCCTGGCGTTGCTCCCCGGGATCAGCCGCTCTGGCGTCACCATGGTCGCCGGACTGCTGCGTGGGCTGTCCCACGAAGACGCCGCGCGCTTCGCGTTCCTGCTGGCCACCCCGGTCATCCTGGCCGCCGGTGCGTTGAAGGTTCCTGACCTGACCGGCCCGCTCGGCGCTGGCATCCACGGCCCGATCATCGCCGGCAGCGTGGCCTCGTTCATCAGCGCGTACCTGGCGGTCCGCTTCCTGACCCGCTACTTCCAGACCCGCACCCTCATCCCGTTCGCGGGGTACTGCCTGCTTTTCGGCATCGCCAGCCTGATCTGGCTACTGGTCCACTAACCGCGACGGGACAACCAGAAGAACCGTCCCCGCAGAAGATAGGTATCGCGCAGAGCGGCTTGGTCGGGCAGCTCCAGAGGCGGCAGCACCTGGCCGGTGACCTTGTGCAAGATGTGGTCAGCCAAGTCCGGGTTGCGGGCCAGCACGGGGCCGTGCAGGTAGGTGCCAATGATGCGGTCGGTGAGCACACCTTCGGTGCGGTACCTCGCCGTAGTCTCGCCAGTACCGGTGCCATTGCCAGTGCCGGTGATCACCCGTGCCAGCGGGGCGGTGCCCGGACCCAGGGTGGTCACGCCACGGTGGTTCTCGAAGCCGGTCAACGAGCCTACCCCGGGCACGGCACAGGTGGCGATCACCTCGCCGACGGCACGACGACGCCCCGGTGCGGTGGTGATGTCCAGCAGCTCCAGGCCGGGGTAGTGCTGGCCGCTGGCATCCCTCATCGACTGACCCAGGATTTGCAGCCCAGCGCACACCGCCAGCGTCACCGCGCTGGTCTCCAGCGCGCGACGGAGCTGATCATGGCGACGGAGCCAGTCCGCGGCGAAGTGTTGCGCGGCGTCCTCGCCGCCCCCCACCACGTACACCGCGCAACTGGCCGCGGGGACGTCGCGGGCGGTGATGGTGCGCACCTCGGCGGCAATGCCACGCCAGCGCAGCCGTTGCGCCAAGATCGTGGCGTTGCCGGCGTCGGAGTAGGTACCCAGCACGTCGGGCAGCAGCAGGCCGATCGTGACCGTGGACTCCGCGCTCACCCGGCGGCTCGCCTTCGGCGGGGGCGCCCGGATTCACCCGATAGCCGGCGGCGGAGGTGGTGAAAGGCGGTGTAGTTAGCCACCACGTCGATCTCCCCCGCCGGCAGTGCCGCGAGGGCAGCCAGCGGGTCCGCCACCGTGTGGTGCTCCAGCCCGCCGTAGCTGAGCCGCACGCCCAGATCCGCGGCGCGTTCTCCGCTGGCCACCAGCGGGCGGGTAGCGAGCTGCTCAAAAGGGACGTCCCAAAGCCAGGAGGTGTCCCGCCCGTCGGCCTCCCGAGCGTTGATGATCACCAGCAGTGGCCGCGACTCCCCCAGCATGGACAGCATCCCGGCCCAGCCAGCCGGGTTCTTCGCCAGCAACAGACGCAGGCGCTGTGCTCCGCGGTGCACCACCGCGTAGCGGCCGGCCACGACGTCCACCGCACGCAGTGCTGCGGCGGCCTGATCGGGGGCCACCCCGACCGCGACGGCGGCAGCCAGGGCCATGGTGGCATTGCTCCGATTGACCTGGCCGGGCAAGCGAAGCTCCAGCGGGAGCACCATGTCGGCGGTGCACGCCTTGCCGTCCTCGATCCACCAGTCCGGGGTGGGGCGGGCCAGCCCGCAGACACACGCCCATTCAGTCTCGGTGAACGTGATGGTGTGGCCACAGCGCGGGCAACTGGACGCATCCCCTAACCAGCTGGATCCCGCAGCCACCCAAACCGTGCGGGCAGCCCGTTTCGCCGCTGAGACCACCATCGGGTCGTCCGCGTTGGCCACCACCACCGCGCGGGGGTGCCGGGCCAGGGCATGCCCGAGGGCAGCGGAGATCGCCCCCACCTCCGTCGCCCGGTCCAGTTGGTCGCGACTGAGGTTGAGCAGGACCACCACCGTCGGCTCGACGGCCTGGGCGAGGGCGGCCAGGTGCAGTTCGTCCACCTCAATGACCGCGTAGTCGGCCTCAGGCGCCTGCGCCAGCGCCGCCACCGCACCGTCGGTCATATTCGAGCCGCCGGAGTTGTGCGCCACGTCTCCGACGGTGCGCATCGCCGCCGCCAGCAGATGGCTGGTCGTGGTTTTGCCGTTGGTCCCCGACACCAGCACCACGCGCCGCCCCGCGGCTAAGCGGGCCAGCGCGTGGGCGTCCAGGGCCAGCGTCACCCGACCACCGATGATCGACCCAGCGCCCAGACCCAAGCGTCGGGACAGCTCCGCCGTCACCAGCCCCGCCCGCACGGCAGCGCGGGTCCGCCACCCCCATCGGCGTTGCCTGGGGGGCGACGTCGCCGGGCTCACCCCGGATGTGCGCACCACCATCGTCCCCTGCCTCTGCCAGCTCTGCGCTTCGTGGCCCGGTGAGCGTCACCGGCTGGGAGCTTCCCGGGCTGGCGGCAGTATTCCCTACCCGGTGAGCTTGCGTTCGAGGCCCCGGGGCGTCAGCGATTTTCCCGGTCCCTCGCGGGGAGTGCCGGCGGGGGCCCCATCACCGTCTGCCCCGTCACCATCTGCGGAGCGTCGTTCGCTGGTGGCGAGCAGCCACACCCCGGTCAGGGTCAGCGCCAGCCCGGCGGCCTGGACCACGGCCAGTAACCCGGTGGCGAAGGACTCACCGAAGACGATGGCGCCGAGGCTAACTCCGATGACGGGGTCGGTCACCATCATCGCCGCCAGTGGACCACCGAGCGGACCGGACTGGAAAGCGGCCTGGCTCAGCAGGGCACCCACCAGGCCGCAACCCAGCGCCATCCACAGCTCCCAGCTGGTGGCCAGCGCGGGAACGCCCCCGGCGCCCAGGATCTCACCCCAGGTCTTGACTAGGGCGGCAGACAGCGAGAACATCGCCCCGGCGGCTACACCCAGGCCCAGCGACCTGGCCCGGCCCCACCAGGCCAACGCGATCCCCAGCCCGGCGAGTGCCACGATCGCGACCAGCAGCAGCCCCGGTAGCCAGTCCCTCAGGTGCTGCGGGTCTCGGGACTGCACAGTCGGTTGGATCGCCAGGAAAACCGCCAAACCGGCGACGGTCAGGGTTGCGGCCAGCACCGGCTTTCGGCGCACCGGGAGCCCGAGCATGGCCTGCAGCGGCAGCGTGACCACCAGGCCCACCGTCAGCAGCGGCTGCACCACTGAGAGCGCCCCCAGGTTGACCGCTACCATGTGTGCGGCCACGCCCACCACTTCAGCCACGACCCCCAGCAGCCACAACCGTTGGCGCGCGAGCGCGACCAGCAGCCCAGGGTTGAGCGGAAACCGTCGGCGTACCCGATTCGCCCCTTGATGCTGCAGCACCGAGGCGGTTCCAAAGCACACCGCAGCCACGAGTGACAACACGATGGCCAGTCTCACAACCTCACCGAGCCTACAGGGTGTAGGTGCCCACCTGTGCCCTGGTCTGCCGCACATTGGGGCGCACAGGGCGCCCTGGCCAAGCCGTGGTCACGCGAACCGCAGCCCCAACCTTTCGCTATCCGCCAGATATGAAGCCTGACGCAGAAGTCTTCGGCGGCTAACGCGTTCTGGACGCCAGTTGGTACCGCTCTGGGTACGCCGAGCTACGAGTCCTGGCCCTTTACCCCACAACGGTGGCCGCAGCCGAGATCACTAAGGAGGTGGCCCACACCATGTACCTGTTCCAGGAGCGTATTTATCCGAAGGCCTTCGAAGTTCGCGTGACCGTGGTCGGTGCGAATATGCTAGCGTGCCTTTCTCACCGTGTCCCTCGCTCTCCGGTGAGCCCGGCTCGTTTGGCCAGCTGAACAAGCTGAAGATTGCTGCGTTGGTGCAGCGAGATCAGCACCCGCAGCACTTCGCGGCTTATCGGGTCCACTTTCGTCTTCTGCGGAGCAGGTCGTAGCACGGTACTCCTGCTCATCACCTCCTCCGCGAGGCGAATCACCTCACGGGGGCGTCCGGGGACGGACCATCGCCGCGTGCGGATGTGCTAGGGATGGCAACTTTGGGCGACAAGTTGCCATCCCTAGCACATCCGCACAGACCTACCGACCCCCGAAGACAAAAGAGACTGACGAGACAAACGGTCAGACAACGATCGGCTCACCCAGCGACCGCACTGACGTGCCACAGAGGTAGCGAGCAACTGTGCCGAGACCCTACCACTCCCCTCCCGAGAGGTACTGAATGGCTATGGGGTGGTCACCGAACGCGGCCCCCGCATTCTCCGGGCGGCCCTGATCAGCGGCGCCGCAGCCGCCAGCGATGCGGGAGCAGCAGGCCAGCCGGGTGGGTATCGCGCCACTGCATGGTCCAGTCGCCGACGCGGGGTCGGCCGGTGGTATCCCACCGCTGGACCAGGGCGGCGTGGTAACCGGTGCCGGCGCCGATCTCCAGCGTGCGCAGACCGGGGCGCAACTCCAGTGCTTCGAGCATCTTCGCCATGATCGACGGAGCGGAGCTGCTGGAGGTGGGGTGACCGTCGCACCCGGTATGGGTGAGCAGCGCGTTGTTCGCGTAGACGATGTCGAGCACCTCACCGGGCGGCTCGGAGGTGGCCTCGAGGGTGTAGTCCCCGGCGCGGTAGCGGAAGTGCGGAAGGAAGCGGTGCCGTGGCACGGAGGCGAACGCGGCCTGCACCGGACGGGTGCGGATCGCGCCGGCCGCCCGCAGCTCCTCGGCGTAGGCGGTGAGCCGCTCGGCTATCTGACCTGCGTGGGTGGTCACGGGAGAACTGTCCTTCCTGAGCGGCAACGCTGGATTCCCAGCTCAGCTTTCCCAGAGTGATGATGGGTGCCGATGAGGGAGGTGGGTGCGGATTAAGGGGACACTGCCGCAGCGCCAGCTGGCTCGCGCGCTGCGCCGGCTGCGGGAGAAGACTGGGCTGAGCCTGGAGGCGGCGGCACCGAAGCTGGACTGGTCAGCCAGCAAGCTGAGCCGGATCGAGACCGCCCAGCAGGGTGTGGACGTGCACGGGGTGCGCAGCATGCTCGACCTCTACCACGCGGGCGGTCCCGAGTGGACCGAGATCATCGACCTGACCCGGCAGGCCCGGAGGAAGAACGAGTGGCACGTCTACGGGATCAGCGACCGGGGCTATCTCAGGCTGGAGGTAGACGCCGTGGTCGTGCACAACTATCAGCTCGCCTACGTGCCGGGACTCCTGCAGACCGAGGACTACATGAGGACACTGTTCCAGAACTCCCGGCGGCGCCCCACCGACGCTGAGATCGACCTAGACGTGCAGGCGCGGCTGTGTCGTCAGCGACGGCTCACTGAGGAGCCTGCGCTGGAGTTAGTCGCGATCGTGGACGAGTTCGCGCTGCACCGCCCTGTCGGCGGGATCGAGGCACTGCGAGCCCAACTCCGGCATCTCGTCGCGGCCTCCGATCTGCCGTCGGTATGCCTTCAAGTACTGCCCGCTTCGCTCGGGGCGCACTCCGGGATGGACAGCTCGTTCACCGTGCTCGGCTTCAGTGATCCCGACGAACCCGAGATCGCCTACATCGAGCACGCCGCAAGCGCTCTGCACCTGAACAAGGAGGCCGAGGTTCAGACGTGTAAGTTGGTGTTCGACCAGCTGCGGTCTGAGGCGCTGAGCCCGCGCGACTCGGTAGCGCTCATCGAGCGGCTGGCCGCCGAGTTCTGACCACCGAGCACTAACGAGGCGAGCACCCTGCGTTCGTCCGACTTTCCCTATGCCACCTGGTGCAAGAGCAGCCGCAGCAGCGGCGCCGGCGGGAGCGACTGCGTCGAGGTCGCCGGGCTGCCGGGTCGGATCGCGATGCGCGACTCCAAGAACCCCACCGGGGTCGCCCTGGCGTTCCCCCGCGTCCAGTGGCGGGCCTTCCTCGCCAGCGTCCGGACCGGCGAACTCGACTAAGCTGACCGTTGGCCCCGCGTCCGCCCACGACAGTCGATGACGCCCTGGTCAGGGAGTTCGAATGCTCCGCGGCCCTGGAGACCGCCCTGGGACTGTGCACGGGCTACTTCGCCGTCAGCCAGCAGTCACCGCGATGGACATAACGGGGCCGCCAAGTCCGGTGGGACCCGCATGATAGCTATTTGTCACTGCCCTGCGACCAGTGGTCGAGGGACCGCTCATACTCAGCTCTGGGTTTTTCTTGAGGAGTTTCTTTGGGCATTATCTTTAGTCATCGGAGATCGTGATGTCCTTCTTGCGTTCCGCTGCTGAGAAGGTCGCCTGGACGTCAGCCACGTGCGCTCGGACAAGGTGTACCAGGTGCAGTGTGCGCTGCAGCGCGGGTCCCTGGATGGGAGGTTCTGCCTGGGCGGTCCACCGCTCCTCGGCGCCGCAAAGTCGGCACACCTGCTGACCGTCCAGCAGAGCGAACTCACGTTGAATCGGATGCGCACTGATTGTGGTCACGAGGTACAGCCTAGAGCAACCTGCTTGCAGACGATGTCGTCCCTCTCCAGCCGGTCACGCGCCTAACGCCCCACACCGAGGCCGACGTCGAGCGCATTGCGTGACTCCAAGAACCCCACCGGGGCCGCCCTGGCGAGTTCTCCTGAGCCGATCGTGGGTGCACTCCGTGCGCCGAGTTCGACAGGAGAGCTGATTAGGAGGACTCTGCCAGCGCTCCTGTCGAACTCGGCGACAGGAGAGTGATCATAGACCGTGTTTGTACCCACATCGGAGATGGTCGTGGTGGAGACCGTGGGGGTGCGTGACCTCGCCAACCGGGCCTTGGCCGTGCTCGACGAGCTGGAACACAGCAGGCGACCCATCATCGTCACCCGTCGTGGATACCCGGTCGCCGTGCTGGCCCCGATCGATGCCGAAGCGTTCTACGACGACGTACTCGCCTACGCTCCCGAGTTCGTGGCGGGCCACAAGGCCGCTGAGGAGCGGTTTGCTCGCGGAGACTTCGGGCGAGGGCTGGAGGAAGTGCTCGCCGAGCTGGACGAGGGCGATCACGGCGGGGCGAGTGGCTGAGGTCCGCAGTGCGCAAGCGGCGGAGAAAGACCTCACACGAATGGGTCCCGGCCCGGAGCGCACCCGCAGCGTAGCCGGGTGGTTTCGGCGGCGCATCGGCGATGACCGGGTCTGCTCCTACCGAGCCCACCGGGACGGGCCAAGCGGTCCGGTCACCGTCTATGCCGTGGAGCGCATCGCGGCGCTTTCGACGCGGTCGCCGCATCCCTACCGGAGGAGCAGCGCTGACCTGCTGCTTCGGGATTGCCCTAGACCAACTAGGTCTCCAAGACTTCGACGTTTGCGTCAAGCCTGCCCACGGCCTGCCGGGGCAGGCCCGCTGCGCATCGGCAGATGCGGTGTCTGGGCAGCGGGTGGCGGCGGTGTGTTGATCCTGACCGCAGGTCCTCGCGGGAGGGTGGCTGCCATCGGGTCGGTCACTCCCAAGTCCCGCTCGGGTGCCCTACTTGGCGCCTCCCGCCTGGAAAGATCGCTGTTTGTGTGCCAAAAGCGACAGATTCTGTCGGTTTTGGCAGGTGAGTCGCCGGGGGGAGTTGCGCCCCCCGGCGCTCGTTGAACCGTGCGTGACGCTCTCGCGTCACACGGCTCCCGTCGCCCAGCCGATGGGGTAGGCGCCGGCTTTCCAGTGGGCGAACAG
>JAFAPC010000121.1 GCA_019247305.1 Pseudonocardiales bacterium | reverse complement strand
GGGGTTGGACTGGTCCACCTGCTCCACCTCGTGCAGCCAGCGCAGGTCCACCCAGCGAGGACTTTCGCGGAACGCGCCACGCAGCGCGGGTGGCAGGGCCGCTGTCATCCCGTTACCCGATGCGGCGTCCTCGGCCCAGGCGAACTCCCCCTCGGTGAGCACCACGAGCACCCGCTGCGGGGACTTGTTCGCCCGCCACCAGGCAACCTCACGGTTGACCCACTCGGACTGGGCCGCCCTCGGCGAGGCCATCAACACCAGCCACGCCGAGGACGCTAACGCTTCCTCGATGGACGTCCACAAGCCTGGGTTGGCGGACAGGCTCGCGTTGTCCCGGAAGACCCGCAGGGCGCGCGGTCGATACCAGGGTTTGGCGAACCGCTCCAACCCGGTCTGCAGCGCCGACGCGAGGACACCGTCCAGGGCGTGGCTGTAGGAGAGGAACGCGTCATACCGCGAGGTCCCAGCTGCCACTCCAGTCCCATCGGTAGCGCGTAGTGTCCGCCGCTTCGGACAGTGCCGACATACGTCAGACGGGCCATGAGCCACCAACGGCGGGCGTCCTTGGCGATTATCATCACCCGCACGGCCGGCCCGCGCGAGCACGGCCGGCAGGCCGCGCGCAGCACGCGGGACCGGCCCGGCGGGCACACGAGTGTGATAACAGACTTAGCCACGTCGACGCCGCCGGTAGCGGCGCCTTGAATCACATACAGCCAAATTCGGCAGTAATGAACGGCGAGACGCTCGCTATGAAGGTATGGACGCCTGACCAGCAACGACCGCCGGAGCAGTGTGGGCAGGTCGTCCCTTTGGTGCGACCGTGGGCTCGTGAACATGTCGTGATCGGGCACGTGGTGGGACTCGTGTATGGGCCAGCGTCCTCCGTGAGGTGGTCAACCACTCTGGCCTGGTTCCAAACTACGGCGTTCCGGTCGTGTTCCCGCTGTTGATCTCATTTCCTTCCTTGAAGACGCCCGGGATCGGGCCGTCCTACTCACCGTCGGAGCTGTGTACTAGTTCCGCTACGTAACCTTGCAAGACCAGCTGGCTGGGCGAATCAGTTCGAACGGCCCACCCGGCGGCACCGGGTGGGCCGTTCGTTGGTCGCGGTCAGTCGAATTTGCCGCGCTTCGGTGAAAAAGCCGTTACATGCCGGTCGTGGCAAGCTGTCGGGCGGTCCGGGCTAGCTCCTGGGTGTCGGTGCCGGGTCGGGCTTCCAGCGCGGTGGCCAGGGGCACTAACAGTTCCCGTCGCACGGCTACAGACTGCAGAGTCCTCACCTTTCCGATGGCCTCGTGGGCCAGCGTCAGCCCTTGTGGTTCCCCGGTGCGTAGGTGTACCTCGGCGAGGATGAGTTCGGCCATGGTGTGGCCTCGGCGGTGGTGGCCTTCGCTGTAGGTGCGCACCGCGCTGGCGGCGGACTGCTCAGCGGCGTTGAGCTGGCCCAGGTCGAGCTGAACCCTCGCGGTCCCCAAATCGGCGCTCGCGCGCTCGAACACGTCTCGGGGCGGAGGTGCGTCGTTCGCCTCAGCGAGATAGCGGGTGGCCTCATCGATGCCGCCCATGAGGGCGTAGGCGGTGGCGGAATTCCGGCTCAGTCGCGCGGTGAGGGTCGGTACCTGAGAGTCGTCGGTTGCCGATGCGGACTTGCCGGGCGTGAACCCTCGGAGTCGAAAGTGCCCCAGTGCGAAGAGCTTGAGCGCGTGGTTGGGCTGCCCGGTGCGGATCAGCACCAACCCAGCGTGCCACGCGGCGTTAGCGATCCCGCAGGCGTCCCCGGCCTGATCGGCGAACCGCAGGGCGCGAGTGAAGTGGCCCATGCCGTCCAGACCCTCGTCATGACAACACCAGCTCGCCTCGGTGTGCAGCTCGGCCAGCGCGGCGGTCAGCTGTGCTGTGACCGCCTCTGTGGCGGGGACCTGCATCCACCGGGTGTAGAGCGGGCGCGCAGCCGTCTCACACGGTCCCACCCATGCCGCCGACACTCAACGCGACCAGCAGCCCGGTACCGGTGATGTCTCAGCGCTTCCACCCAGTACCTCCGCGTGGCATCGCGGCTCGGTCACCAATCTGGTCACAGGCCCCCCGCTCGATCCTCGACCAGTGGCGGCGCCTCACGACACGCCAAGGGCACTTTGTCCGTGGCCATCGCCGTGTGCCTCGGCAGGTTCGAACCTGCCCTCCCGTCTCCGGAAAGCGGTGCTCGGTCGAATACTGTCAGGGCGCTGACCAGGGCGAATGGGTCCGTCGGAACGCGGGGGCGGAAGGCTTGGGCGCGTACTGGGCGTGGAGACGACGGTTCCCGTC
>JAFAPC010000080.1 GCA_019247305.1 Pseudonocardiales bacterium | reverse complement strand
AAAAAATGCTGCGGCCACCCCAGCGTGACCCACACACCAAGCTGATGACCTACCTCCACCCGAAACAGGCAAGATCAGGAAAGGCAGTTCACGCAGATTGCGCCAGAGCCACCAAAGATCATCGGACGTCACGGGTATGTTGTCCTTGCCGTCCTGCGCGACAGCGAACTCCTTGCCGCACTGTTGGATGGATAACCCTTTACAGCCGTCTCCTGCTCCTAGTTTCCTGCGATCCAGTTATGGAAAGTAACTGACAGGCTGAAGGGTACGAGCGACTAGGCCCGGAGCTCCCGTACGTGTCACCAGCCCAAACTGGGCTGGTGTTCCTGGTCAGCGCTTCGCGGAAAGAGAACCCAAAACGCGATCGCGCTACCCAGTTGGCACAAAGCACAACGTCCTGACCTGCGGGAATGCGCTACTTCGGGGCTCGATGACACGTACGGGAGCTCCGGGCCGACGCCGGCGTACGTGTTCGCGGGGCCAATGAGCCTTCTGGAAACTCGAATACCGTGGCATCTGAGATTCCCGTAGGCTCCTCGGACGCCGTGGGCGCTTGGCGGCACCCTGGAAGTCCCTGGCGTCACAGACGCCGCAGGTATCGAAGACATCCTGGGTTTCCAGCGTGCCGCAGGCATCGGAAGCCCCTCAGGATCCCTAGAATCCCGGGGAGTCTGAGACGGAGTCTGACGCTGCCGAGACGCCCGCGAAAGGACGGAGCCGAATGACAAGCCGCCATGCACTGAACGATCGCCTGCGAGAACTCGGCCCGCGGCGTGCGACCGCTGTCGCGAACAACAAGGGGGGAACAGGGAAGACGACCACAGCCGTCAACGTGGCTGCCATCGCCGCGGCGATGGGACACTCCACACTGCTCGTTGATCTCGACGACCAAGGGTCTGCAACGAAGTGGCTCGGACACTCGCCGAACAACACGGACCTCGTGCACGTCTTCCGGGATGATCGGCCGCTCGATGAGGTGGTCGTGCCGACCGCCATCGAGCGCCTCGAGCTCGTACGTGCGTCGGCGGAGCTTGCCGATGCCGACCGCCAGTTTGGAGCGGAAGCTGGCGTGCAACATGCCCTGCTGAGTGCGCTCGAGCATGCCGCCGCACGAGACTGGGTGGTGATCGACTGTCCAGGTGATCTCGGCCTGCTCACGATCATGGGATTAGCGGCCGCCGATGACGTGCTCATCCCGCTGGCCGCTGGGGCAATGGAGCTGGAGGAATTGCCGAAGCTGATCACGCTCATAGACAAGGTGCGCCGCCGTCTGAATCCCGCTCTCCATGTGAGCGGGGTGCTCCCGTGCCGCGTTACCGTCTACGGCAAGAACACCTCCCGGGTCGCTGCGGATGTGTTGGACACCCTGCGCCAGCATTTCCCATCCGAGCTCCTGACGACCGTGATCCACGAGAGCACGCGCCATGGGGAAGCGTTCTCGGCCCAGCAGCCGATCAGCTGGTATGAACCGGGAGGAACGGGGGACCGCGAATACCGCGCAGCCGTTGCCGAGCTGCTTCTCGAGCGCGGGGCGGTGGCGGTCCATGCCTGATAAGCGTCCGCGCGGACTGGCTAGGCGCCCCGATTTTGCGGTCACCGCTGAGGACCGTCTACTGGGAGCCCCAGGCGCTGTTGAGGCCTCAGGCTTCAGGGATGCTCAGGGCGCCGGAGGTGCCCCGGACACCTCCCAATCGACGGATCGCGAACCCACAGCACGCCGGAGACCGCTGAAGGTCGATGCCGAGCTCGCGGACCAACTGCGGAATGCCGTCTTGTTCCTGCGCGGTCGAGGGAGACCTGCGCTGACTCAAAACGAGCTCATCGATGAGCTCATCGATGACGGTCTTGATCACATCCGTACAGAACTCAACGACGGGCAGCCATTCCCCGATTTAGCAGCGCAAGCGGGCGTACGGAGCCGGTAGCAAAGCCGGCAACGTCCACGCGAGGTGCTGACCAGAGGTACTCGATCCTCGGGCCCGTCGCATCCGCGACATCGACCTATCCTGACCGGCACGAGGCCACGCGCTTGTTTGTCATCAAGGGCGCCAGATAGCTGTCTGCTCGCGCCACTATGAGATCCCTATCTCCTAGTGTGGGGCCGAGAGTCTGAGATCGAAGATGCGCTCAGGACTTGACCCGGCCGCGCGACAGGGCTGGGGCGACGTGCGTGGAGGAGGGGAGCAACACGATGCCGCCGGTGGAGACCTCAACGTTGGCGTCGCGGTACACCACCAACACCTCGCGTAGGTGACGCTCGAACTCGAGGCGGAACCGGGCCCGACCCTGCTTGGTGTCAGCAAGGTTCGAGCCAAACTGGGCCCGGAGCGACGGCCAGGGAATCTCGGTCCGCCGTCCCAAATAGCTCATGCGGTACGTGAGCCAGCAGTAGATGTCGAGCCTCAGGGGAGACCCGCGCAGGGCGCGGAGTGCGCCGAGGTCGAGCGGGACCGGGTGCTGGGTCACCTCGTCGAAGAAGTCGCCAGAGAGCCGGACCACCGAGGGAAACAGGCTCGCCTGATTCGGATCATCGTTAGCTTTCCACAGCTGGTAAGGGCCCGTGTTGAATCAACTCAGGTGGGTTCGGGCGTGTCGTGGGTGGGGTGCAGGGTGTAGTTCCAGTCGCCGTGGAATTGGTTTCGGGTGATTGGGAGGGCGGCCATCTCGCGGTCGCTGATTTTGATGCCGGTCGGGTAGGAGCCGGTGTCGAGGGTGGCGGTGACGGTCAGGCCGGTGTCGGTGGTGGTCGCGCCGATGAGTTGGAGGATGGTTTCGTGGCTGGTCAGGGGTCTGCCTCGCCAGTTGAGGGTGATCTGGGAGAATAGCCGGTGTTCGATCTTGTTCCATTTGCTGGTGCCCGGTGGTAGGTGGCAGACGCTGATGGCCAGGCCGGTCTCGGCGGCCAGGGCGGCGAGCTCGGTCTTCCAGGCGCGGCGTCGGTTGCCGTTGGCGCCGCCACTGTCCGCGGTGATCAACAGCTGGTCGGCGTCGGGGTAGGTGCGCTGGCCGTGGGCCTTCCACCAGGTCCGGAGGGTGTTCACGGCGAATGCGGCGGTCTCGTGGTCGGTGCCCACGGACACCCATCCGGTGTTGGCGCCCAGGTCGTAGACGCCGTAGGGGATCGCCTTTCCGTCCTCGCCGATGAAGTCGTGCACGTTGACCTGCTCGGGGTCACCGGCCGGCCGGTACTCCTTGCCGTTGTTGTGGTAGGCACCGACGAGTTCCTTTTTCTTGCAGTCCACGCTGACCACCGGGTTCCCCGCGGTCATCGCTGCCGCGACGGTGTCGTGGAGGTGGCGGAACTGGGCGTCGCGGTCGGGATGGTGGGCGCCTTCGAGGTTCTTGGCGTTGCCTTGCAGGCTGTACCCGGCCTCGTGCAGCAGCCGTTGCACGAGTGTCGCGGACACCTGATGTCCCTGGGCGCGTAGCGCTGTGGCCAGCGCGCGCAGCGACTTCGACGTCCAGCGCAACGGGGTCATCGGATCCCCGCGGGAGTCGGGATCGACCAGCTTGTCCAACGCCGCGAGCAGGTCAGGGTCGTGTTCCTCGGCGCGTTTGCGCCCGCCACCGGCGCCGCGGGAGCGGCCCACCGGCAGCGGTGTCAGCTCGTCGAGCTCGCTGCGTCCACGCCGGACGGTGTCCGGCGAGACCCCCACCGCGTCCGCGACCGTCTGCACCCCGCCCGACCCCAGCTCCCGGGCCTCGCTGCCCAGCCACACCCGACGCTGCCGCTCATTCAGATGCGGCTTGATCGCGTCGTAGCGACGCGCGAGAGACTCCATGACCGCGGACATAGCACAAACGGTGGCATGCCGAGGGCGAAAACTAGGTTATTCCGTGACGAGTCCTAAGTCGAGGCCACGCCCATGCGGCCGCCACCGGATCCCTGCTCGTTCTCCCACCGCACCGAGAGCGACGCCTGGAAGAGTCGTTCCGCCTGGGTCCGGAGCCGGTGGATCGTGCCGTGCTTGCCGCCGGTCGGCTGCATCCCGAGCTGCCGCATGAAGTCGGAGAGGCTGTCACCGAGCACCAGGTCGCGGCTCTTCGTGCGCACCGCCTCGGTCGACAACCACGTGAGGAGCAGCCGGGGCACGGTGCCGAACGGGTAGCCGATCGAGCGGGCAGTGCCGTCAGCCTCGGTGACGATGCCCGGTTGCACCGTGAGCGAGAGATCCCCGTTCTTCCGGCCCCAGGAGGGCACATCACCGGGATCCCGGTAGGGGAGACTCGTCTGGGTGAAGAGACGCGCGAGATAGCCGATGTCGTGGTCAGCAGCGTCCCAAAGCTGCGCCGCCGCGCGCAGCAATTCCAGTCCGTCCTTGCGAGGGCGCCCACTCGTCGCCATGCCCGAACAGGCTGCCAGAGGAGCCCGGCCAGGACGTGGATCCCACGAACAGGCGGCGTGTTGTCCACGCATATCCGGTGGACCCTCCCACCCGGAAGACCCGGATGCCCATCTCCACGCATTTTTGGTGGACCAGTGGCCAGGTACCCCCATGACCGGCACCAGGTCGCGGCCATCCACGCATATCCGGTGGACCGGTTTCGCCTAGATCAGCGCATATCCGGTGGACCCTATGCGCATTTTTGGTGGACCGGGTTACGCGGAACACGCTGGTGAGAGCACTTGTTGATCTTTCGCCTGTAGTTCCCCTGTAGGAAAGTTCTCCTGTAGTCGGCGTGTGGTCATGTGGACAATGGGCCGTCGATCCTCGCGGCGTCTGCTACCGAACGTGGCAAAGCCTGGGCGCAAGTA
>JAFAPC010000033.1 GCA_019247305.1 Pseudonocardiales bacterium | reverse complement strand
GCCAGGTACGACTCGGCCACGCCCTTGTCCTGTCTCACGACATCACCGAAGCCGCCCGCGTCCTGGGCAACGCCGCCCTCCAAGCCCACCTGCACCCCCGACTGACCGCAGAATTCCACACCGCCCGCGCGTTGCTGCAACCCTGGGCCCACACCCACGCCGTCACCACACTCGACGACCAACTAAAAGCACACGGCCTCATGCCACCACATCAAGCCACGTGACGAAACTACAGAAAAGCTATTCGGGCTGCGCTCGTGCTCCTAAGTTTTGGGGCGGAAACCGGGTCGGACCGACAGCTCCCGGTACACCACCTCCGCCGAATGCGCCTCAGTGCTACGTGGCGCCGCGAAACCCCGCTTGCTGCGTTCACGTCGTTGGTTGGATGAAGAGCAGGGCATAAGTCCTGTTGTTCATGGCGAATGCGGCAAGTTGCAGTACCTCTAGCTCGCGTGCGGAAAGCACCACGGTGCGGGGACGGCTTGTCCGGCTGGTTGATGGTGCGAGGCGGGACGCCGGCAGCAGAAGGTTGCCCCGGCGATCCCGGAGGACGGTGCAAAGTGCCGTGTCAGCTCTCTCTAGGGATCCTTGGTCTCGAGAAGTTCGACACTTGAGCCGAGTTCTGGGCGCATCTCCAGGGAGGATGCCCTCGCTCCGGTTCCGGACCGCGCCCTGCCGATCATCTCCTGCGCAGTCCGGTGTCGTGAACTCGACAGGACCGACATTTTTGGTGCCGGAAAATGTCGGTCCTGTCGAGTTCACGACCTGCAGCCGCTCGACCACCATCTCGGCGGTCCGAGGCGCAGCCTCACTAGGAGGTCGTCAAGCTGGGTATCTCTGGTGCCTTGTGTGCTTGCCGGTCCTGAAGTTCGTGACCTTGGGTTCGAGTTTCTCTCGCAGCGCTTGCTCCGCTTTATCGAGGAGATCGTCGAGAAAATAACTGCCTGTCCTGTCACCTTCTATTGGTTCTCCCTCGCAGTCTCCGCTGACGTTGCCGACGGACTGCGGGCCGAAACCACGCTGCTCCAGCGTCTGCTGCAGTTCTCGCAACACTCGTCGCCGGGTCGGTCCGATGCTGGCCGTGGGCAGACCGGTGGCTCGGGCCACCTCGGCGTCGCTGGAGTCGGGCTGGTAGAATAGCAGGTGGATCAGTGTGTGGCGGCTTCCGGTCAATTCTCTCACGGCGTCGTCCACCGCCTGGTAGACCTCGCGGGCGAGGAACGCGACGTCCGGCCCGTCCTCCAGGGCGAGCAGCTGCTCGCCGGCGAGCTCATCAGGGATCTCTCGGCGCCCGCGCCGAATCAGCGTCAGGCACTCCCGGTCATCGCGGTTCACCGCCTTCGCCTCGATCTCCCCGCCCCAACATTTCATGTAACAATCTACGAGCGCGCGTTTTCGTGCTCGTAGATTCGTCACCGTCATGCCAAGTTCTTAGCCATTTTTCCCAGACGGTCACCGTCGTTCGTGACAGCAAATCATGAGGATCGATACTGTAGCATCTTGCTAACTTGAATGCCTGCATTTGCGACCAGCTCTGCGGTCATGGTGTCGTCGCCCCCTTCGTGCGCCCCGTCTGCGGCGGGTCCCTACGGGTATAGGTCCGCCGGGCCGGGACTTGTCACACGAGCGGGGTTGCGCTCAACCACCACAGCGGACGGCCATTCCACGGCGTTAGCTGAAGTACATCCAGTACCTCGGCGTAGGCATCCAGGGCCTCGGGCGGCAGCGCGGCGACCTGTGTGATCGTGTCCGGGTCGGGAACGATCTGGTACACTTACCGCGTTTGCCGCTGGCGGATCAACGCCTGCATCTCCTCGAACGGCACGGCGTCAGGATTGCCACCCGTGCGCATGATCTGCTCGGCCTTGGCCAGCAACCGGTAGTACGAGCCCGGGTCGCGTATCTCCAGGTACGCGGTGTGCCGCCACTTGTTCAGCAGCTCGTGCAGATCCGCGAGGTCCATGGACTGCTTGACCCGGTCGAGCACGGTCTCCCATTCGCGATCGAACTCGGCGGCCAGCGTCGGGGCCAAGCAGGCCCGGATGGCCTGCGGCTCCGGTGGCGGTGGCGGTGGGACCGGCGCGGGGTCTGGGAGCGTGGCGGCAGAAGCCATGTCGAACACGATAGCTGCCGGTACCCACAGCACCGGCGTAGGCGACGGCGAGCGGTGGGGGGAGGAGCCTGCTGGGCTGGTCGGCTAGCGTGGAACGGCGCAGGGATAAGGGCGGGTCTGGTTTGAGGGGGTGAGGGCTGATGAAGGGGGACCAGCAGGTGGGGCGCGGCCAGGTTGCGCCGGGGACCCAAGCTGCGTCGGGAACACAGGCTGCACCAGGGACGGAGCGGCCGGAGGGCAGGCGGCCACGGATTCACTACGAGCTGATCGGCTGCGGGCTGCGCGGCCATCAGCTGGTCGGTACCGACGTGGCCGAGATCCGGCCGGTCGATAGCCTGCTCATGCGGGACCATGGGGATGGGTTTCGCTGGTACCGCTGCGTGCGCTGCGATGCCTGGGTGGTGTTGCCACCGCCGACGGCGCCGACCCGCCAGCATCTCCCTGAGCGCTCCGAGATCACCCTGCCGTTGCGGGGACGGCCGCTGCGGGATCGCTATGTGTTGCGCCTGATCGCCCTGGATCGGCTGGTGCACTTCCTCGTGCTCGGCGTGCTCGCGGTGGGAGTGTTTGTTTTCCTGGCCGATCGGGCGGCCTTGAGCCCAACATTCTATCGGATCTTGGATGCGATACAGGGCGGCGTCGGGGGGCCGAGCGGCCGGGGTGGCCGGGGTATTCTCCGGGAGCTGCAGCGGGCTTTCGCCGCGAAGTCCTCCACCTTGTGGATCACGGGGTTGGTGCTGGCCGGCTACGCGGTGCTGGAAGGGGTCGAAGCTATTGGGCTGTGGTTCGCTCAGCGGTGGGCTGAGTACCTCACCTTCATTGCGACCACCATCTTGTTGATCCCCGAAGTGTACGAACTGACCGGCCGGATCACCGTCATTAAAATCATCGCTTTGATCATTAATCTCGCTGTGGTCATCTATCTGATCTACGCCAAACGGTTGTTCGGGTTCCGCGGCGGCGGGCGGGCCGAAGCTGCCGAGCAGGCCCACGACACCGGCTGGCCCGCGCTGGAACGCGTCCTGCCCGGACGATGAGCCGCCAACCGTGTCCACACCCGCAGTCAATCGTTGATCTATGGTATGAGCGGCGAGCAGCATGCGACGGTACGGATCGGCCAACCCGGTGACGAGCGGCCTGCGCCTCGCTACCGCTGTCCTGGCCAGGCGGCGGCGTACGCGCTGCGCGGAGTGCTCTCCGGTGGTGCGCTAGCCTGCGCTGGCCTGCTCGTGGTGGGCTTGGGCGCGCTGGCCGCCCCGCTGCCGGACCGGGGACTCGCGGCGCCCACACCAGTGGCGCTGGCCGCCCCCGCGGCGCTGCCGGACGTCCCCGAGCCTGCTGCCGCGCCGGTGGTCCAGCCCGCCGGGCAACCCGCTGGCGGGCAGATCGCCATCCCGGTGCAGATCCCCGCTCCCGCCGCCCGCCGGGGCGCGCCAGCGCTGGCTTTTGCCGCGTGGGCCACCCGGATGGCCCGGGTGACCGGGATCCCGGCGCGGGCATTGGAGGCCTACGCCGCCGCGCATGCCGTGCTGGCTGCCACCCGGCCCGGGTGCCATGTGACCTGGGTAACGCTGGCCGGTATCGCGGCGGTGGAATCCCAGCACGGGACCATCGGGGGTCGCACGCTGCTGCCCGACGGCCGGCCCTCCGCACCGATCATCGGGATACCGCTCAACGGTGCCGGCGGCACCCGAGCCATCGCGGCCACCGACGGCGGTCTGCTGGACGGTGACAAGGTGTGGGAGCACGCGGTGGGACCCTTCCAGTTCATCCCCTCTACCTGGGCTTTGTGGCGGGCTGACGGGAACAATGATGGGATTAGCGACCCGCAGAACATCGACGATGCCGCCTTGGCTGCGGCTCAGTATCTGTGCGCGGACAACCGGAATCTAGCCTCCGGTGACGGTTGGCTCCGGGCGATCCTGTCCTACAACAGTTCCCTGGATTATGCGCAGCGGGTTTACGGTTTCGCGCAGAGTTACGCCCGCAGCGCCCGAAACCTGTCCTGACTACCTCACGGTCTGGCTGAGGTTACCTTTCGTCATCGCTCGATGATGGACGGTGATACCCGCGCGGTGGGCGTGTGAGGTGGCGTGAGGAAGCCATGAGGAATGAGCTCCTCAACATGAGGAACGTGTGAGGAAGCCCGCCTTCGGGGGCGCACCGAGGTGTACTGGTGTCGTGATGAGGTGTTTGCCTCGTTGGGTAGGAAAGCGAGCTTCCACCTTTTTGACGGCATGGAGCCCAGGATGCCAGATGTCGCTTTCGTCGCGTTGACCATCGCGGTTTTCGCGGTGTTGGCTCTGGCGGTGCGGGGAGTGGAGCATCTGGTTGGCTCCCCCAGCACCGCCGCCAGCCCCAGCACCGCCAGCACCCCCGCCAGCCCCAATGCGACCACTGTGCGCAGCGCGGCCAGGGTAGGCAGTGCGGACACCAGAGCTGGGGTGGCGCGGTGAGCCTCGCGGATCTTGCCGGGTTGGTGGTGTCGGTGTTGCTGGTCATGTACCTGGTGGTGGCCCTGGTGGCTCCGGAGCACTTCACATGAGCACCGCGGTCGCCGGGTGGCTACAGGCCGGTCTGCTGGTGGGTGCCCTGGCGGTGTGCTACCGGCCGCTGGGTGATTACATGGCGCAGATCTTCACCACCGACAAGCCCACCAATAAACCCAATAAACCCAATAAACACTGGTGGATCGAACGGGTGATGTACCGGCTGATCGGGGTGGATGCCGACGCCGACCAGAAGTGGTCCACGTATCTGCGCGGTGTCCTGGCGTTTTCTGCGGTGTCGGTACTGTTCCTCTACGGTTTCCAGCGCCTGCAAGAGCACCTGCCGCTGGCATTGGGTTTTCCGGCGGTGGGCGCGGACCAGGCGTTCAACACTGCGGCGTCGTTCGCGACCAACACGAACTGGCAGTCGTATTCGGGTGAGTCCACCATGGGGCACCTGGTGCAGATGGCCGGGCTGGCGGTGCAGAACTTCGTGTCCGCGGCGGTGGGCATCGTGGTGGTGATCGCGCTGATCCGCGGGTTCATCCGGTCGCGGACCGAGCGGGTGGGCAACTTCTGGGTGGACCTGACCCGGGCGTGTGTGCGGTTGTTGCTGCCGATCTCCGTCGTCTTCGCGCTGGTGCTGGTCGCCGGCGGGGTGGTGGACAACTTCTCCGCCGCGCACTCGGTGACCACGCTGGCTGGCCAGCACCAAGCGATCACCGGCGGGCCGGTGGCCTCCCAGGAGGCGATCAAGGAGCTGGGTACCAACGGAGGCGGGTTCTACAACGCCAACTCCGCCCACCCGTTCGAGAACCCGAACCCGGTCACCAACCTGGTCGAAATCTTCCTGTTGTTGGTCATCGGGGTTTCCTTGACCCGCACCTTCGGCAAAATGGTCGGTGATAAGCGCCAGGGCTACGCGATCCTGGCGGTGATGGCGGTCATCTGGGTCGCCTCGGTGGCGGCGATCAGTTTTCTCGAGTCCGGGCGGCACAGCGCGGCGGCGGTAGCCGCCGGCGGGGCGTTGGAGGGTAAGGAGGTCCGGTTCGGCATCCCGGCCTCGACGTTGTTCACCGCCTCGACCACGCTGACCTCCACCGGCGCGGTCAACAATGCGCACGACTCGCTGTCCCCGCTGGGCGGCGGCCTCGCGATCCTGAACATGATGCTGGGCGAGATCGCCCCGGGTGGCACCGGCTCGGGGCTGTACGGGATTCTGGTGCTGGCCATTGTCACGGTGTTTGTGGCCGGGCTGATGGTCGGGCGCACCCCGGAGTATCTGCACAAAAAGATCCGGCCCCAGGAAATGAAGTTGGCCTCCCTGTACATCCTGACCACCCCGGCGCTGGTCCTGATCGGTACCGGCGTGGCGATCGCGCTCAAAGGTGAGCAGGCGGCGATTGCCAACCCCGGCCCGCACGGTCTGTCCGAAATTCTCTACGCCTTTACCTCCACGGCGAACAACAACGGCAGCGCGTTTGCCGGGCTGTCGGTGAACACCGTCTGGTACAACAGCGTGACCGGCGTGGTGATGCTGCTCGGCCGGTTTCTGCCCATCGTGTGGGTGCTGGCCCTGGCTGGGTCACTGGCCGCTCAGCGCCCGGTCCCGACCAGCGCGGGCACATTGGCGACCCACCAGCCGCTGTTCATCGGCATGCTGCTCGGTGTGATCATCCTAGTGGTGGCGTTGACCTACTTCCCGGCCCAGGCGCTGGGCCCGCTCGCGGAGGGGTTGCGCTGATGTCGTTGGTCACCATCCAGCAGCCCAGACGCCCGAGGACCACCCCGGCCATGGCCCACCCCCACCGGGTCGCGGCCGGGCTGCTGGACCCCAAGCAGCTGCTCCGGTCGACCCCGGACGCGCTGCGCAAGCTCAACCCCCGGGTGCAGGTGCGCAACCCGGTGATGTTCGTCGTGCAGGTCGGCTCGGTGTTGACCACGATCGAGGCGATCGCCACCCCCACCGTGTTCGCCTGGGTGATCACGGTCTGGTTGTGGCTGACCGTGGTGTTCGCCAACCTCGCCGAGGCGGTCGCCGAGGGCCGGGGCAAGGCGCAGGCCCAGGCGCTGCGCCGCAGCAGGCGGGAGACCACCGCCCGGCGGCTCATCGGATGGCACCCCGGTGCGACTGCGTCCGAGAAAACCGCGTCCGAGAAAACCGGGCCCGAGAAAACCGGGCCCGAGGCAGGGGTGATCGAGCACGGCGTGACCGAGGAGCGGGTGCCGGGGGTCGCGCTGCGGGTGGGGGACCACGTCCTCGTCGAGCCCGGGGACGTCATTCCCGGCGACGGGGATGTCGTCGAGGGGATCGCCAGCGTGGACGAGTCCGCGATCACCGGTGAGTCCGCGCCGGTGATCCGCGAGTCCGGCGGGGACCGCAGCGCGGTGACCGGCGGCACCACGGTGCTCTCGGACCGGATCGTGGTCCGGATCACGTCCAAACCGGGAGAGACCTTTATCGACCGGATGATCGCCCTGGTCGAGGGGGCCACGCGGCAGAAGACCCCAAACGAGATCGCGCTGAACATCCTGCTCGCCTCGTTGACGATCATCTTTCTGCTCGCGGTGGTCACCCTACAGCCGATGGCGATCTACTCCCACGCCCGGCAGTCCCTGGTGGTGCTGGTGGCGCTGCTGGTGGCGTTGATCCCGACCACGATCGGGGCGTTGCTGTCCGCGATCGGCATCGCGGGCATGGACCGGCTGGTGCAGCGCAACGTATTGGCGATGTCCGGGCGGGCGGTGGAAGCCGCTGGGGACGTCAACACCCTGTTGCTGGACAAGACCGGCACGATCACCCTGGGCAACCGGCAGGCCGCGGAGTTCCTCCCGGTGGCGGGCACGGCGCTGGAGCAGCTGGCGGACGCGGCCCAGCTGGCGAGCCTGGCCGATGAGACCCCCGAAGGCCGCTCGATCGTGGTGCTGGCCAAACGTGAGCTGGGTCTGCGGGCCCGCCAGGAAGGCGAGCTACTCGGGGCGAGCTTCGTGGCGTTCACCGCGCAGACCCGGATGAGCGGGGTGGACCTCCCCGGTGGTCACCAGGTCCGCAAGGGTGCGGCCAGCGCGGTCCGGGAGTGGATCCGGGCCGGCGGCGGTGCGCCGGCTGATGAGCTCGCCCCGATGGTGGAGCAGATCTCCGCCGCAGGCGGCACGCCGCTGGTCGTGGCCGAGCGGGTGAACGGGACCGCCCGGGCACTGGGCGTGATCCATCTCAAAGACGTGGTCAAAGACGGGATCCGGGAGCGGTTCGCGCAGCTGCGCGCGATGGGCATCCGAACGGTGATGATCACTGGTGACAACCAGCTCACCGCCGCAGCCATCGCCACCGAAGCCGGGGTGGACGACTTCCTCGCCGAGGCCACCCCGGAGGACAAGATGGCGCTGATCCGCCGGGAACAGACCGGTGGCCGGCTGGTCGCGATGACCGGGGACGGCACCAACGACGCCCCCGCGCTGGCCCAGGCCGACGTCGGGGTGGCCATGAACACCGGCACCTCGGCCGCCAAAGAGGCCGGCAACATGGTTGATCTGGACTCCAACCCGACCAAGTTGATCGAGATCGTCGAGATCGGCAAGCAGCTGCTGATCACCCGTGGGGCGCTGACCACGTTCTCCATCGCCAACGACGTGGCCAAGTACTTCGCGATCATCCCGGCCATGTTCGCCGCGGTCTATCCGGGGCTGGGCCACCTGAACGTCATGCGGCTGCACTCGCCGACCTCGGCGATCACCTCCGCGATCGTCTTCAACGCGCTGATCATCGTGGCGCTGATCCCGCTCGCTCTGCGCGGGGTGCGCTACACCCCCTCCTCAGCCTCGGCGTTGCTGCGCCGCAACCTGTGGATCTATGGTCTGGGTGGGTTGGTGTTGCCGTTCGTCGGGATCAAACTCATCGATCTGATCATCCAGTTCATCCCCGGATTGCGGTGAGCGCCATGGCCATGACCACCCGATTGCCGGGCTCGGTGCGCCAGCACCTGGCCGCGCTGCGCGCGCTGCTGATGCTGACCGTGCTGGCCGGCATCCTGTATCCGCTGGTGATATTCGGGATCGGGCAGCTCGTCTTCCCCGCCCAGGCCAACGGATCACTGCTGCGGGTGAACGGGGGCGTGGTCGGGTCCAGCCTGCTGGGTCAGGCGTTCGTCGACGCGCAGGGAAACCCGGTCCCGCAGTGGTTCCAGCCCCGCCCCTCGGCGGCCTCGGACCCGAGCACCAAGAACGACCCAGGGTATAACCCGCTGTTTTCCGGCCCCTCCAACCTGGGCCCGTCCAACCCGGATCTGATCAAGTCTATCGACGCGCGCCGGGCCGCCGTGGCGGTTTTCGACGGGATGTCCCCTCAGCGCGTGCCGCCGGACGCGGTCACCGCCAGCGGCTCGGGCCTGGACCCGGACATCTCCCCGGCCTACGCCGAGGAGCAGATCAACCGGGTGGCCAAGGCCCGGGGCCTAGACCCGGACGTGGTGCGCGCGCTGGTGGCCGCCCACGTCCAAGGCCGGATCCTGGGCATCCTCGGCGAGCCGCGGGTCAATGTCGTCGAGCTCAACGCCGCGCTGGCCCGACTGGGCTAGCCGGCGAGGCCTAGGGTTGGCAAGGTAGGGGTTGGCACGGTGGGGGTTGGCACGGTGGGCGCAACCGGAGTCTTGCGGGTCTACCTGGGTGCCGCACCCGGGGTGGGCAAAACGTTCCGGATGCTGGAGGAGGGCCACCGGCGCCGGGACCGCGGCACCGACGTGGTCATCGCCTTCGTCGAGTCCCACGGCCGGCGCAAGACCGAAGCGCTGACCGACGGGCTGGAGCTCATCCCGCGCCTGCGGCGGAGCTATCGGGGCACTGAGTTCACCGAGATGGACCTCGACGCCGTCCTGGCGCGCCGTCCCAAGGTCGCTCTGGTCGATGAGCTGGCCCACACCAACATCCCCGGCGGGCGCCACGCCAAGCGCTGGCAGGACGTCCAGACCCTGCTCGCCGCAGGCATCAACGTGATTACCACGGTGAACATCCAACACCTGGAGTCCCTCAACGACGTCGTCCAGAAGATCACCGGAGTGGTGCAGCGGGAGACCGTGCCGGACGAGGTGGTCCGCCGGGCCGACCAGATTGAGCTGGTCGACATGACCGCCGAGGCACTGCGACGGCGGATGGCCCACGGCAACATCTACGCCCCGGAGAAGATCGACGCCGCGCTGGCCAACTACTTCCGCGTCGGCAACCTGACCGCGCTGCGCGAGCTGGCGCTGTTGTGGCTGGCCGACCGGGTCGACGAGGGGCTACAACGCTACCGGGCCGACCACGGCCTGGGCGGGGTGTGGGAGACCCGGGAACGGGTCGTGGTCGCGCTGACCGGCGGACCGGAGGGCGACACCCTCATCCGCCGCGCCGCCCGCATCGCCGTCCACGCGGGTGGGGGCGGCGGCGATGTGCTGGCGGTGCATGTCACCCGAAGCGACGGGCTGACCGGTGCCGACCCGGCCGAACTCGCCGCCCAGCGCCGGCTGGTGGAATCCCTGGGCGGCAGCTACCACTTGGTGGTCGGCGATGACATCCCGACCGCGTTGTTGGATTTCGCCCGAGCGCAGAACGCCACCCAGCTCGTGCTCGGCACCAGCCGGCGCAGCTGGGCATCCCGGCTGCTGGGTGGGCGCGGCATCGGGGAGACGGTGACCGCGGGCTCCGGGGACATCGACGTGCACCTGGTCACCCACCCCTACGCCAGCCACGGCCAGCGGCTGCCCCCGACGCGCACCCGGCTACCCCCCCGGCGCCTGCTCGCCGCCGAGCTCGCGGCCTGGCTCGCCCCCCCGACGATCACCGCGATCCTCACCCAGCTGCGCGGCGAGCTAAACCTGACCAGCCAGGCCCTGCTCTTCCTACTGGTGGTCCTCGGGGTGGCCCGCATCGGTGGTCTCATCCCGGCGCTGCTCGCCGCCGTGTCCAGCTCACTGCTGCTCAACTACTACTTCATCCCCCCGATCCACGCGCTGAGCATCGCCGACCCCAACAACGTCATCGCGTTGGTGGTGTTCGTGCTGGTGGCGCTGACCGTCGCCTCGGTCGTCGACATCGCGGTCCGGGCGACTCAGCGGGCCGCCCGCGCCTCGGCCGAAGCCCTGACGCTGTCGATGCTGGCCGGCAGTGTGCTGCGCGGGGAGGACGCGATCCCCGCGCTGCTGGACCGGTCCCGGGAAACCTTCGCCATGGCCTCGGCCACCCTGCTCGGCCAGACCGACACCGACATCCTGGCCGACCCCGCGGCATCCGATGACCCGCAGCGGTGGGTCACCCTCGGTGTCGCCGGCGCACCACCCGCACGCACTCCGGCGCAGGCCGACGTCACGGTGGCCGTCGGGCCGGGTGCGGTACTCGCGCTGCGCGGCCGCGTGCTGCCCGCCGCCGACCAGCGGGTGCTCACCGCGTTCGGCGCGCACGTCGCGGCTGCGTTGGACCGCGACCAGCTGGCCCGACAGGCCGCCCAGGCCAAACCCGCGATGGAGGCCGACCGGATGCGCACCGCGCTGCTCGCCGCGGTCAGCCACGACCTGCGCGCCCCGCTGGCCGCGGCCAAAGCCGCGGTGAGCAGCCTGCGCAGCCCTGGCCTCACCTGGAGCGCGGAGGACACCGCCGAGTTGCTGGCCACCGCGGAGGAGTCCCTGGACCGGCTGACCCGGCTGGTGGAGAACCTCCTCGACATGAGCCGGCTGCAGACCGGCGCGCTGTCGCTGCACCAGGAACCGGTGGCGCTGGATGAGATCATCCCGATCGCCCTGGACGGTCTGCGCCCCGAGGCTGACTCAGTACGCTGGCACCCGGCGCCCGAGCTGCCCGCCGTGCTGGCCGACCCGGTGTTACTGGAACGGGTGATCGCCAACCTGGTCGCCAACGCGCTGCGCTACAGCCCGCCGCAGCACCCCCCGGTGCTGACCGCTAGTACGCTGGCCGACCGGGTTGAGCTGCGGGTGGTCGACCGTGGGCCGGGCATCCCCGAAGCTGACTGGGATCGCGTCTTCGCGCCGTTCCAACGCCTCGGCGACCGCGACAACACCACCGGCCTCGGGCTCGGGCTGGCGCTCTCCCGAGGCCTCATCGAGGCCATGGGCGGCTCGCTGGACCCAGAAGACACCCCCGGCGGCGGGTTGACCATGGTCATCACCCTGCCCGCCTCCCCTAGCCACCCACCGTCCCCGTCTCCCCCAGCTCAGGCGGCCAGTGCGGAGCTCTCGGCATGACCCGGATCCTTGTCGTCGATGATGAATCCCAGCTGCTGCGCGCCCTGCGGATTAACCTGCGTGCCCGGGCCTATGAGGTCGAGACTGCCCAGGACGGCGCGGCCGCGCTGGCCGCGGTAGCCCGCCGCCCGCCTGATGTGGTGGTGCTGGACCTGGGCCTGCCCGGCATCGACGGCATCGAGGTAATCACCGGTCTGCGCGGCTGGACCCAGGTCCCCATCATCGTGCTCTCCGGCCGGGCCGATCCCGCCGCCACCGTCGAGGCCCTGGACGCGGGCGCGGATGACTACGTCACCAAACCGTTCAACATGGACGAGCTGCTCGCCCGCATCCGGGTCGCGCTGCGCCACCATACCGGGCCGACCCCGCAGCGGATCACCGTCGGCCACCACACCGTGGACCTGTCCACCCACCGCATCACCCGCCGCTGCCCACCGCAGCCCGCCACCCGCGGCGACGGCGAGCCGGCAGCGTCCGCCAGCGGATCCCCCACTGAGCACCCCGGCGGAGAATCGGTGGTGCACCTGACGCCCACCGAGTGGAAAATCCTCACCGTGCTCGGGCGCCACCCCGGTGCGCTGGTGGAATCCCAGCGGCTGCTCACCGAGGTCTGGGGACCCCGCTACCGCACCGAAACCGACCACCTACGCTTCCACATCGCCCAGCTGCGCCGCAAACTCGAGCCCGACCCCGCCCACCCCCGCCACCTGCTCACCGAGATCGGCCTGGGCTACCGCTACCAGCCCTGACCCCCATCACCCGCGAGCGTGACGCACCACCCTGGATCCGCAGAACTCCAGCTCCGGGTTGGGCCGCCATTGATTCTCACCAAGCAGGCCGTACTGCCTACTTTGAATGCGGTGCTCCGCACGTCCGCTAGCATCAATACATCTTGAATTGACAGTCAACTTCCGTTCGGAGGCCAAGGGATCCAGGCCGGAATGCATCCGTTTGTCGCCGCACAATCTCGCTTACACCCGACGAGACAAGCTTGACATTCCGTTGACTGCACACGCTAGTCCCTAATAGTCCTCTGCACAACTCGTCTTCGCTCATACCTCTGCCCGCAATTCGGATGACGACACTGCCACCTGGGACGACTAACTGGCCGGCAACACGCCACAAGTCAGCAATCATCGACCAATATTTATCGCGAGTGTAGTGGCGGTCATCTCTCGAGTATACGCCGCGCGTCGGCATCGCTGCTCCACCAAGAAACCAGCCCCGGAGCCACTGATCCTCCTCAAAGGAGGTGGTATCAAGATACGGCGGCGAAGTAATCAGGAGTTGCGCACGCTTGGATCCTACCTTCCGCGGGAGTTCCCGCATGTCGCAAAGCCACGCCTGCCCCCTACGAAGCGGCCTGTTCGATTCGTAGCGATACTTCGCACGATTGCGGATCACCTCGAATACATCCCGATCGGGAGGAATCAAACCACGTTCACGCCAGAACTTAACAGAATAGTTTGGCTTAGTACTGATCGTTCGTGGCATTTGATTACTTAGATAATTGGCAGTGGCGTTAACTTCACCGTGCAAGCATCCCACCGTCACCGCTGCAACCATCGCGTCCAAGTCATCCGAAGACCACTGCAATTCTTTGCGGAGGTAGCAGAGCTGGACTAAAGTGCGTGGCGCGAACGCCAGTTCAAAAAAATCACGATTCTCACCCTGATCGCCATCTATCGATTCTCGTTGTCTAACGGCAACACGCGACTTCTCTTCGAGTTCGTCGATCCGCGCGAGTAGTTGTCTGAGCGAAGGGGACCGTAACTTTGCTCTGGTGAGTACGTACGCTACAGGATTGATATCGCCACCAACCGCCGCTCGTCCCATAAGCAGTGCCTGAAACGGCGCTGTGCCGCGACCACTGAACGGATCTAGCACCAAGTCGCCAGGCTGCGTGAGTTCCTCGATCCAGGACTCGGCGAAAGACTCGGGGAACATCGCGAAGTACGGGCACATTGAGTGGAAGCGGTGCCTCATTAGTCAGACCTCCACGCCTAGTGCGGCCGATAGCCATCGGCGAACACGCACGCCGATGCTAGAAGGTACCTCTTTCGAATGAGCAACGATGCGGACGCGATCAAAGAGCATTCCCGCGTCGTAGGATACTAACAGCCAATCATTGGACGGAATGGTGTGAGGTATGAAAAACATCCTGACCGGAAGTACTGCGAACCTGTCAGTCATCCATGAAGCACACCAGGAATCTGGCTGAAGCTCGGAGATCTTATCTCGCCAGTTTTTCCCAGTCGCACACTGGCCAAAGCCGATCAGCTTTCCTTGCCGTCTGTCCGGGGTTGGGATCCAGGCGACTACATCAAGCTTCGCATCTTTCATGCGGACTGCTTGTTGTTGGTCTTTCGCCAAGCCTCCATCGTGCATTTTTGCGCACATGTCGGTCACCGCGTCAGTGAACTTCGATGGCTGACCACTCCGGCGTGGTGATCCCATCTGATAGATCTTGGCATTTGTGGTCGAACCACCAAGGTAATCTCGTGCCGCAACTGCAGCTATATCCTCGAATAAACGCGTGTACTCGGCATTCGACCCGCCGATATTTCCTGAAAAATATGAGGACAGTACGAGAAGTTGATAGATCTCACCGGCTTCACTGATCACCGTGGAAGTCGCGATACCGCCGCTCGACACTATAAAAGGGTAGCGACCGCCGCTGAGTATCTCTGCACGATTCTCGATGATATCCATAGCGCTTTCCGCAAGCCCCTGGATCATTTCCGAACCTACATCCCCCTGGGGACCAAACTGCTCGAATGCATCGATGCCCCCCGCAATCCGAAGCGCGGATATCAAATCTTCGCGTGAACAGCGTCGGTCCGTGTCAACTATCGAGCACACCTCGATCCAGTCGGCGAGCGTCTCTGCATGTGCGGAAGTGGATGGTGCTTGGAGCTCGATCACTACTCGCCGCCCTCAACGCCGTCACCACCGTGTCGTGAACGCCGTCGGCGCCTAGTTCTCGACATATCATCTTCGATTGCGTAGGCTAAGTCTTGAATATCTGTAACAACTTTTATGAGGTCAGTTTGGCCCATGAAGCCAGTAATGACCTTTCCTCGCGCAGTTTGGAGAGACTGCCGCGCGGCTACTAGTGACTCACGTAAGATTCAGTCGTCACCCTTGCTAATCTCGCGAGAAATCTGCAGCGGTAATCGCTGCCTGAGCGCTGCAAGCCCATTAGGCTTCTGAATTACCTCGTCTAGCACCCGCAAATCTGGATTTTGACTAATTACGACGGGGGGAATATTGCGACTCTTGCTTCCATATAGCCACACACATAGTTCGCCCAGCTCGTCAATTCGGTCATCTGGGACCGGCGTCCGCGATTGTTCGGCGAATGGGAGCACTTTGAGAAAACCACGAATCCCTTCGTAGTCTAACCCGGTGTATAGATGAGAAAATGAAAAATGACTCTTCCATCTGTCTGATCGTTGAAAAACGTCTCGTTGCTCAGCTTGTTCAATTACCATCAAAGCACGGTAGAGCCTCATGACCGTTGAATGGTGATCACCAATTTGACGAGCGATGTCTTCCAATGAGACGCCAAGATCGTTTTTCACCCAGCCGATGTACTGAGCTTTACTCGCTGATTGCCAAGCTTGAGGTCCGTTGACATGTTTAAAGCCAATGTACTGCCAGATCCCGTCTCTCGTCGTCTCGATGACCGGGACTTTTTTGATCTCTTCAAGGGTCTCGATTGATATTTCTGGTAACGAGACGCCTTGCGGTAGACTCTCGAGTCCGAGTAACGCTTTCAGTGCGGCGAGTCGTCGATTTCCCTCGATAACGCGAAACTTTTCCGTCCCTTCTTGTTTCTCAGCTAAGAGTGGCTCGTGTTTGAAATAGCCGTTTGCAGAATTGAACTCACAAGTTCGTCGACTGTAAAATCTTTCCAAAGGATTTCAAAAATCTCGCGCTGTGAAAGGCGATCCACCAATTCGACACTGAGGCGAGGGTTGCGATCGTCGAACAATAGGTCGGTGACAGCGACGTCACGTGCGGTCAGCGTTCCGGCGGGGCTGTCGCTCATCCTGATAGCGTAGCGTGATCACTGATCAACTCGACATCTGACACCCCGGACGACCCCATCTTGCAGACAGGACCGTCAGGGGACATGGGCGCAACGCGGTGGCCAGCGGGCAGGCCGCACCCTGGAGCGGCTTGGTGACAAGGCTCTTATCGCGTCATCGGGCGTTGCTGAGCACGGGGAACAGGCAGTCTCGCGGGAGCCGGAGTCCGCAACGGGGCGCCGGGTGCACCAGGTCTAGTAAGATCCGCAGCGCGTGCTGCGGCAGAATCTCATAGGTCCAGACCACGACCTCGGGGCGACGATGGCCACTACGTGTCGTTTCGGCACTCTGGTCATGGTGACCCCATCGAAGTCTCGGTGGTCAGCAGCTCGATGTAATGGTCCGACTCGCTCGTAGGAGACGACCAGTACATTCGGCGCTGTCTTGGGTTCTACAGCAATGCAGCTTGAATCCGTCCGCTGCCACGTCTACAGATGCTTGCGCGCCTTTCAGACCTCTCAGACCGGCGCGCGAAGCGGAAGTGCCGGCCGGTCAGTGAGGCGCGGCGCTGTGGTGTGCGGTGGCGTGCTGGTGTCCTGGGCTGGTGCCATGGGAGAAGGAGCTGGATTCGGTGCCTCGTTGCGGGTCGGATTGGCGGCTCAGCCGGGGCAGCTCGCTACACAGGTCGGCCAGCAACAGGTCGGCGAGGTCGTGGGTGAACCCGTTGCGGACCACGATGCGCAGCACCGCCAGGTCGGTGCGATGGTCGGGGAAGGTGTAGGCGGGCACCAGCCAGCCGTGCTCGCGCAACGCCGCGGAGACATCGAAGACAGAATACCCACTGACGTGATCACGCAGGGTGAAGGCGAAGACGGGCAGTTGATCGCCCCGGGTGAGTAGCCGGAACGGCCCAAGATCGCCGATCTTGCCCGCCAAGGTGGTGGCCACGTCCCGGCAGGTTTGCTGGACGCGCTGGTAGCCCGCGAAGCCCAGCCGCAGAAAGCTGTAGTACTGGGCGATGACCTGGGCCCCGGGGCGGGAGAAGTTCAACGCGAAGGTGGGCATGTCCCCGCCCAGGTAGTTGACGCGGAACACCAGGTCCGCGGGAAGCGCGGCGGCCTCGCGCCACACCACCCAGCCGACACCGGGGTAGACCAGCCCGTACTTGTGGCCGGAGGTGTTGATTGAGGCGACCCGGGGCAGCCGGAAATCCCACACCAGTTCTGGGTCGCAGAACGGGGCGATCATCGCGCCGGAGGCGCCGTCGACGTGCACCGGGATGTCCAGCCCGGTGCTGGCCTGCAGCTGGTCCAGGGCGGTGCAGATCTCGGCGACCGGCTCGTAGCTGCCATCGAAGGTGGAGCCCAGGACCGCGATGACGCCGATGGTGTTCTCGTCGCAGTGCGCCACCGCCTGGACCGGACCGAGGTGGAAGCGCTCGCCGTCCATCGGGACCAGGCGGGCCTCGACGTCCCAGTAGTTGGCGAACTTCTCCCAACAGACCTGCACGTTGACACCCATCACGATGTTCGGTCGGTCGAAGGGCTTGCCGGCGGCCTTGCGGGCGTGTTGCCAGCGGCGTTTGAGCGCGAGTCCGGCCAGCATGCAGGCTTCGCTGGAGCCGGTGGTCGAACAGCCCGTGGCATCCGGTGCGGGCGGGGCGTGCCAGAGCTGCGCGAGCATCCGCACGCAGCGCAGCTCCAACTCCGCGGTCCGCGGGTACTCATCCTTGTCGATCATGTTTTTGTCGAAGCACTCCACCATCAGCTGGGTGGCTTGGGGCTCCATCCAGGTGGTGACGAAGGTCGCCAGGTTCAGCCGGGCATTGCCGTCGAGCATCAGCTCGTCGTGGACCACCTGGTAAGCCACGTCCGGATCAAGCTCCGCCCGCGGCAACTGGTTGCGCGGAATCTGCACCGGCTCGCGGGTGAACACCGGGTTGATCGCCACCTCGTGGCGGCGTGGACCGTGGTGATGAGCCGGACGCGGCTGGTAAGCCGGATGGGAGAGAGGCATGCCCGCTACGCTAAGCCCGTCAGGCGGCCTCGCGGGCAGACGGCTCCGTGTGGCGCGCGCAGATACCCCGTTCGGGGTGGACGTAGTCCGGGAGGATGGCCAAAGTGTGTCGACTGTTCGGTCTCTCCGGTGCACCCAAGCGCATCGGGGCGACGTTCTGGCTCTTGGAGGCGCCGGACAGCCTGACCGTGCAGAGCCGCCGCGAACCCGACGGGACGGGGCTGGGGACCTTCGACGCTGATGGCACCCCCCGGGTAGACAAGCAGCCGATCGCCGCCTACCAGGACCACCAGTTCGCCCAAGAGGCCAAGGACCGCGTCTCCACCACGTTCGTCGCCCACATCCGCTATGCCTCCACCGGCGGGCTGCTCCCGCAGAACACCCACCCCTTCGCCCAGCGCGGCCGACTCTTTGCCCACAACGGCGTCATCGAGGACTTACCGCGACTAGAGGCCGAGCTGGGTGCGGACCTGTCCCTCGTGCAGGGCGATACCGACTCCGAGCGGTTCTTCGCTCTGATCACCCGGCACATCGACGCCAACGGCGGCAACATCGGCGCCGGCATCGCCAGCGCTGCCCAGTGGGTTGCGGCCAGTGTGCCGATCTACTCGATCAATATCGTCCTGGCCACGCCCACCGAGCTGTTCGCGCTGCGCTACCCCGACACCCATGAGCTGTTCGTGCTGCGCCGCCGCGCCGGTGGCCAGCACGGGCACCGCCACCTCGATCAGGCCAGCGCCGCCGGCCGAGTCCGGGTCCGCTCCGGTGCGCTCGGCGCCACCCCGGCGGTCGTGGTGGCCAGCGAACGCATGGATGAGGACCCCGAATGGCGCTTACTGAGCCCCGGAGAACTGCTCCACGTCGGGCCGCACCTTCAGGTGCACAGCACGATCGCGCTCACCCATCCGCCCGCTCACCAGCTCACCCTCGACGACCTGGGCCACCGCGCCGTATCCCAGCACGCCGGGTGAGATTGCGGTGAGCGCGACACACCCTGGCGCGGAGCTGGTGCAGCAGCGTCGGCTGGTGACCGAGCTGCCCGGCCCCCGGTCCCGGGAACTCTCAGCCCGACGCGAGGCGGCGGTCTGCGCGGGGGTGAAGGTCGCGCTGCCGGTGTTCATCGCGGCAGCCGGTGGTGGGGTGCTCCTGGACGTCGATGGCAACTGTCTCATCGATCTGGGTTCGGGTATCGCGGTGACCAGTGTGGGCAACGCCGCACCCGCGGTGGTCGCGGCGGTACACGCGCAGGCCGAGCAGTTCACCCACACCTGCTTCATGGTCACCCCTTACGAGCCCTATCTCGCGGTCTGTGAGGAACTGGCCACGCTCACCCCGGGCGGGCATGAGAAGCGCTCGGCGTTGTTCAACTCCGGAGCCGAGGCCGTCGAGAACGCCGTCAAGGTGGCCCGGCACGCCACCGGCCGGCCGGCGGTGGTCGTCTTCGATCATGCCTACCACGGCCGGACGAACCTCACGATGGCGTTGACCGCCGCCGTGATGCCCTACAAACACCGCTTCGGACCCTTCGCCCCGGAGATTTACCGGGTTCCCCTGTCCTACCCGTTCCGGGACCCGCCGGGACTGAGCGGGCAGCAGGCGGCGGCCCGGGCCCTGTCGCTGATCGAGGCGCAGGTCGGTGCCGAACACCTGGCCTGTGTGGTGATCGAGCCGATTCAGGGCGAAGGGGGGGTCATCGTGCCCGCTCCGGGCTTCCTGCCCGCGATCGCCCAGTGGTGCACCGAGCACGGCGTGCTGTTCGTCGCCGACGAGGTCCAGACCGGGTTCTGCCGCACTGGTGACTGGTTCGCCTGCGAGCACGAGGCGCTCATTCCCGACCTGGTCATCACCGGAAAGGGGATCGCCGGTGGTCTGCCGCTGGCCGGGGTCACCGGCCGGGCACACCTGATGGACGCCGTGCACGCCGGCGGGCTGGGCGGCACCTACGGCGGTAACCCGCTGGCCTGCGCCGCCGCGCTGGCCAGCATCGCGAGCATGCGTGAACACGACCTGGCCGGCGCGGCCCGACGTATCGAGGCGATCGCCATCCCCCTCCTCACCGCGCTCGCCGCGCGCTGCCCGGCCGTGGGCCAGGTCAGGGGCCGCGGGGCCATGCTGGCCCTGGAGCTCATCGACCCCGCTACTGGGGCGCCAAACCCGGCGTTGGCCACTCAGGTCATCCGTGCGTGTCACCGCGCTGGGGTCGTGGTGCTCAGCAGCGGCACCGACGCCAACGTCATCCGCCTGCTGCCGCCCCTCGTCATCCCGCCGGAGCTGCTCACCGAAGGACTCGACGTGCTCACCCACGCCGTCCTCACCGCCGCCGCACCTGAGTAGGGCGCCCGGTGGAGGGTCTCATGGATGCTTGTGCACCCTGTGGGCCGCCCGTGCAGGGACTTATGGATGCTTGTGCACCCGTCCGTCCACACCTGGCCGGTCCACCCGGGGAAGCCGGCTGGTTCCGGTCCGGGTCACGCCGACAGTCATCCATCCGCTGCTGACCGACCTGCAGTACATTGACCTGGCTCGGGACTCGGCGGGCGCCCGTGCCGCGCTGGGTGAGGCGTTGCGTCGGGTCGATGCCGCCGAGGGCTGCGGGTGGCCGGATGATCAGTCCCCGTTCCCGGGATTGCGCCCGTTTGACGCCAAGCAGCATCGGGTGTTCTTCGGCGAGTGCGGGAAACCGAGGAGCTAGCTGAGTCGCTGCGATCTGCTGCTGAGCAGGCCACAGCGGCGATGTTGCTGGTGGTAGGCCCATCTGGGTGCGGTAAGTCGTCGCTGGTGCGGGCCGGGCTGGCGCATGTGATGGCTCGGAACCGGACTGGCGGATATTGCCGCCGATCCTGCCGGGCGCTGATCCCGTCGCGGCATTAGCCCGGGAGCTGGCTGCCGCCGCTCGGTGCAGCGGCCTGGGCTGGACGGTGAGCCATGTGCATCAGCAGCTCGCTGCTGAGCGCGGCCTGGTGAGATTGGCTGAGGAGCTGCTGCTGGCGGACTCGGAGGCTCCTAGGCGGCATCTGCTAATCGTGATAGATCAGTTTGAGGAGCTGCTCACCCGAACCAGCTCGGGTGAGCGAGCCCGGTTCACCGAACTGATCCGTCCAGCACTGTCGGGTCCGGTGCGGGTGGTGGGTACCGTGCGCCCGGAGTTCCTCGACCAGCTGCTCGCCGACCCAGCCCTGGCCACCCTGGCCGCCAGTACTTACCTGCTGAGGCCGTTGGATCGCGAGGCGCTGCACCTGGTGATCGAAGGGCCGGCCGAGCTGGCCGGTATCGGGGTGGGTGACGACCTGGTGGTCCGACTGGTCGCCGACACCGACAGTGGGGAGGGGCTACCGCTGCTGGCGTTCACCCTGGCCCAGCTCGCGGAGGGAGTCCACCGTAGTGATCAGCTGTTGGCGATGCGGTATGAGCAGCTCGACGGGGTACAAGGTGCCCTGACCCGCCAAGCTGACGCGGCCCTGGCCGAGGCAAGCGCGGCCAGTGGCCGGGACCGTGCGGAGGTCATCGGTGGGTTGTTGCGGTTGGTCACCGTGGATGAGCAGGATCACCCCACCCGGCTGCGGGTACGCCGAGATGATCTGCCGGAGCCAGTGACCCGAGAGCTGAACGTCTTCATCGCACGGCGGCTGGTGACCACGGACACCGATAACGGCAGCGTCGTGGTCGGGGTGGCTCACGAGGCGTTCCTGTCCGCCTGGCCCCCACTGGCTCAGGAGATCAAGAAGAACGCTTCAGCGCTGCGGGCCAGCCAGGCACTTGAGCGGGCCGCTACCGAGTGGGACGAGGACCATCGTCCACTCCCCGATCGTCAGGACGCAGCTCTCCCTGGGCCGTATTCGGTGTGGCATTCGACGTCATTCGGGCGATCACGTATTAGCGCCGCAGCACGCACGGACCCGCACCCCCAGCCCACTGCTGCGAACGTGAGGAGAGCCCCGTGAGGCTGCCAGGTCGGGGGTCCAACAGCATCACAGGGCAACTGGTTATCGCAGCGCGCTGCGGCAGCGTTACAGCGTGCTCAGGCTGGACGAGGAACCTCATTCAGTGGTGAAGGTGACGTCTCGGGCGTTCACCGCGAGCATCCCGTCGATCTCAGCGAGCGCGGCGGCGAGATCAGCCACCGAGCCGCTGCCCTCCACCTGCAGGGTGACCGATACCGCGCCGGGTGCGGCATGCTCGTCGTAGCCGCCCTCGGATCCGGAGGGTATGGCCAATCGATCGGTGACCCGATCGGCGGACAGGTGACTGACGGCGAAACCACACTGGGTGCATTCGGCCAATGCCCGGCGCAGCACCCCGTGGCCGTCCAAATAGATCATGCCCAGCTGGGAGAGAGCGTTCCTTGCTCCCGGCAGCCGGGCAGCCAGCGGGGTAAAGCCATAGACGACAACGAAGTGCCCGGCGGTGACCAATACCGCCAGGATCGGCAGCCCGGCGCCGACGGCCATGCCCACTGCCGCAGTAAGCCAGACCACGGCAGCGGTGGTCAGCCCGCGGACCACATCGCGACGGACAAAGATCAGCCCACCGCCGATGAAGCCGATCCCGGACACGATCTGCGCAGCCACCCGGGACGGGTCCAAGACGACGTGAGTGCCCAGCACGTCAGTAAATCCGTACTTGGAGACCATCATAATCAACGCCGCCGCGACCCCGACAATGGTGTGGGTCCGCAGCCCGGCGCTCTTGTGCCGCCACTCCCGCTCGAACCCGATCAGCGAGGACAGCACGAAGGCCAGCGCCAGCTCACCGGCCTGCACCCAACCCTGACCGAATGGTTCCCCGAAGGTTATCGCCGACATCGGCCCGATCCCTTCCTTCCGCTTTCCGCTGGCTGGCGAAGCGGTCGGTCGCGGCGACCAGGGCTTCGGTCATGCTGGGGTGGCTGGCGCCGTGGCCTGCCTGCGCCACCAGCACCGGTTCGCTGCCTGGCCATGCGTGAACGAGATCCCACGGAGTGCCCAGCAGGTTCCCCAGGTCAAGACTGCCCTGGACGATGACACCGGGGATACCCGCCAGGCGGCCGGCGTTTCGCACCACAATACCCTCCTCCAGCCAGGAACCGTGGCGCCAATAGTGGGTCACGAGGCGCGCGAACGCCATCCGGAACTCAGGCTGTAGGTAGCGAAGGTTCGGTCACCACATCCTCGGGTGAGCAGATCAGTCTCGCACCGGCGACCCGTGGCCACGCCGGTGAGGACCAGCTCGCTGACTCGCTCCGCCACATGACGGCAGCAATGCGACGCTCCGCACAGTCGCAGACGTAAGCACCCTGGGCGTCGGCCTCAAGGACTGGGATGGTTATTCATGGCGTCGATAAGGCTTTGGGGCCGCATGTCGGTCCAATGTTGGTCGATGTAGTCCAGGCAGGCCTGGCGGGTGTCGTGAGGGTGAGCGACCCGCCACCCGGCTGGTACCTCGATGAACGCCGGCCACAGGGAGTACTGGCCCTCGTCGTTTATCAGCGCGAGGTAGGTGCCGTCGTTGTCTTCGAACGGATTCGTCATGCCTGAGCGCTCCCGGATGCGGCGGTGATGCTCACCACTATCGTGAGTGAGACCTCGTTGCCCATAGGATAATCACAGTAGCTAACACGTGCAAGCCTGACGCAAGTCCCCCTTGTCTCCGGTTACACTACCGGTGAGCGAGTAGCAGGAAACTCTCGCCCGGTGCATCGACACGACGGGCGGCACAAACGCCACGTTCCTGGTGGAATTCACCTGCCACCCCACCAGCTTCGGCATTTCCTGTTCTCCAGACATACGCGAGAGGCTCAGCGGAGCTGGCGGCTACCGACGCCGCAGCGCACTGCGCCCGCCGAGTAACGCGGCACTGAGCACCAGCACAACGAGCACGACCAGCAGTGGCAGCACGCCAATGCCATCCACCCAACCAGCCAGGGTTTCCTGGATCGCCCCCGCTGCCTCGACCACCGGGTCCGCGGGATTGCCGTGACCGACATACAGGCGCAGCTCGTAGCTGCCGTAATAGCCCACGTAGCACCCGACGAGCACGAGCAGCCCGCCGCCGATCCGGTTGACGTAGGGCAGCACCACCCGGGCACCGGCGGTCACCGCTGAGTTGGCCAGCGCGACCGCACTCGCCAGCACCCCGACCACCAGGGTCATGCCCATGCCGTAGGCGAGGTAGGCCGCGAGGCCGCCCACGATCGAACCGCTCTGAAACGTCGCGCTGGTGACCGCGAGGAACGGCCCGATCGTGCAGGACAGCGAGGCGATCGCGTATGCCAGCCCGTAGCCGAACATCGAGCTCAGCCGCGCACTCGGCGCGCCCCGGCTCAGCTTGGGCAGCAGCAGGGTGAGCTGCCGGTCGGTGAGCATCCAGACTCCGAGGGCCACCAGGCCAAGACCGATCACCACGGTGAACGCAGGCAGGTACCGCTGCACCGAGGCCGCCAGCGGCGCGATAAGCAAACCGAATGCCCCGAAGACGAGGAGAAAACCCAGCGCCATCGCCGCGGTGGCGACCAGGGCTCGCCCCACCGCGCTGACTCGGCTCCGCTGATCGCCCTCATCCCCGATCACCACCAGAGTCAGGTAGCCCGGCAGCATCGCAAACCCGCACGGATTGAGCGCCGCGACCAATCCGGCGGCCAGCGCGAAACCCAGTGTTTGTCCGCTCATCCGCGGTGGCCGGGGCCGCTCAGGCGCTGGCGAGTTTGGTGACCCGCTCGGTCAGCGCCTGTTCGGACAGCGCACCTTTGACGACCTGCACCGTGCCATCGGCGCCAATGAACGCGAATGCCGGCTGTTGGGTCACCCCGAAACGCTGCCACACCGCGCCATCCACGTCGGCCAGATGCTGAAATGAGCCCAGCTGGTACTTGGACACGAAATCCTTCATGGCCGGGCGCTGATCCCGGGCAGCGACCCCGACGAACGTGACCGCGGGGTTGGCGTGGGCCACCCTAGCCACGTCGGGCGCCTCACGCTGGCACTTCGGGCACCACGGCGCCCAAAACCACAGCACCGCAGGTTTACCAAGCAGGCTTTGGCCGGAGAAGTCCTGGCCATCCACGGTCTTGGCGGTGAACTGGAGTTGCTCGACACCGGCCGCCGTGGTGTGGGTCACCCCGGGGGTGCCCTCCGTCGGCTGGCTGGTGGTCGTGGCGCTCCCGCAGCCCGCGACCAGGAGGAGCGCGGCGATCACCAACCCGAACGACCGGACGTATGTCACGACGCCAACCTCCGCTGTGGGTGATCGTAGCTTAGTACGGCCAGCGTCCGTGGAAGCGCGCCGCTAGGGTGCAGTCCAGTCCGAAGGTCCGGCCGGCGGGGACGACGGTCAGCACCAGCAAGGGGAACAAGTCGAGCGGGTAATCCCACCTGCCGTTCGACGTGCTGCATGGTGCCCACCATCAGCGCTCCCCCTTCTCGGCCTCTCAGCTTTCTCGGTCCTGGGCCACACTGTTCTCCCCCATCCTGCCCGCTGGCGGGTGCTGGAGGAGTCCGCGAGGTGACCCGATGGCTTGCCGGGCACCGCCCAGTGGTTTTCCTGCGCCTGATCACAACTGTGCCCATGTTTCCGGTAGCAAACCACTGACCAGCCCCAGCACGGTCTCATGGATGCTTGTGCACCTTGAGAGCCGCCCGCGCACGGTCTCATGGATGCTTGTGCACCT
>JAFAPC010000110.1 GCA_019247305.1 Pseudonocardiales bacterium | reverse complement strand
GCTCCCGTCGAGCGAGCTGTCGCCAACCTGAAGACATGGAGGATCCTCTTCGTGGATTACAGAAGGCCACTGAAGACCTTCTTGTCCTCGTTCCGGGCCGCTATCGGCCTGTACTTCTTCAAGGAGGGTTTTGCATAAGCCTCAGGGTGTTTACGTAATCCTCGGGTGTGGGTTCCAGCCCGTATTGACGGTCGTGGCGGATCGCGCCGCAGCGCCGGCAGCTGCGGGGGTTTCCCTGGCGGTAAGTGGGTGAGGTAGTGGAGTGTGCGCAGTCGGTGGCGCCGCCGGTCCAGGTGGCGGTGCCGTAGTCGCGCAGGTTCCAGTAAGGCGGGGAGGTGACGACGCAGTGCACTGAGTCGTCGGGGAGTTCGCTGAGCACGTCGAGGGCGTCACCAGTGTGCAGGGTGAGGTGGGGATCGGTGTAGTAGGCCGGTCTCACGTGGCGGGTCCTCTCGGTGCTGTGGTTGGTCGGCCTGTCGTCGAGTGGTTTCGGGGTGGGGTGCCAGCAGCGGGGTGTGGCTGGTGCGGGAGTGGTGCCGGTCGGCCATGCGACATCGGCTGTTGTTCATGCCGCATGCCTGGTGCTGTGGCGTCCGTTCGGACGGATGTCCTCACCGATGCCCTGAGCCGGCCATCGGATTGGTGTCAGCCGGGCGAGGGTGGGGGTGTCCCTAGCGGCGTCGGGTTGCTCGGTGAGGTCTGGGGCACCGAAGATCAGCACGTCATGGTGGGTGACGAGGCTGACCGGGACGCTCCCCGCTGGGACATGAGCCCTCGCCTGGCGCCAGGTGACGGCGCGGAGGGCCAGGCGGGTGCCGCGCAGCGGGGCGGTGAGGGCGATGCAGCGGTGCAGGGGGATCAGCCCCGCGGTGTGTCCTGCGGCGAGCACGGCACTGGGCAGGTCCTGAAGCACCCCGTGGCGTCGGCGTCGCCGGATGGTGATGATCACGTGGGCGCCGGGGCGCAGCAGCGGGACGCACGCGGTAAGAGTCTGGGCCAGCCTCGGGAGGGCGGGGTCGGTCTCGTGGGGATGCGGTTCGGTGCGGCCGTGGTGGTCGGAGTTCGGCTGTGGGTGACGCAGGGTGGTCAGCACGAGTCCGATCCGTCCGGTGAGTCCGGCGGCGCGGGCGGTGGTGAGCATGCACGGGTGGGCGTCGAGCACGGAGGCGTCGGGCCAGGCTCCGGCGCGTTTGGTGGTGGTGAGGTTGGCGCGGGCGATGCTCCACCACCGGTCGGACGTGGTGAGCCCGACGGCGTGGCGGCCGGCGCGTAGGGCTTCCACCAGGACCGTGCCCGCACCGCAGTCGGGGTCCAAGACGGTGTCTGCGGAGCGGCTATAGGAGCTGATGGTGTACGCGGCGACGGCGGGGGGAATCCGCTCGGCGTCGGTCGTGGTCGCGCGCAGGTACCCGTGTGTGTGGAGTTGGGTGGTTTCGTCGTGCTCTCCGGTCGGCCACACCGACCACGCCGCGGCGGGAGGCTGTGGCGTCACCGACGGGATACGGGGGGTCGGGCCGAGGGTGTGCTCAGGCATCGGGGGTCTCCTTGCGGTCAGCGCGGACATCCGCGCCTGGGATGCGGCTGAAGATCAGAAGGTCGGAGTGCCCCCGGAGAGCGCGGGTGGGTCGCCGGTTGCGTCGCGGAGGGGGTGGTATGGCGCTGGCAGCGGGGCCGTGGCGGAGGGGGACGTGCAGCAGGGCGATGTGGTCGAGGTAGGTCAGCCCCGCGTGGCGCGTGGCGCGCACCACCGCGCCGGTGGGGTCGATCAACCGGCCCGTGGTGCTGTCACTGTGCGTGATGACCGCGAGGACGCCCTGCGGGTGGAGAACACGATCGGCCCACCCGAAGGTGGGGGCCGGCCGGATCGCGCGCGGATCGACCGCAGTGATGATCAAACGGTAGCGGTCTGGCGCTCCGATGCCAGGGCGGGCGGGGACCTGGGTGTGGAGAACGCGGCCGAGTCGGGCCACAGCCCAGGCCGCCTCAGCCAGGCCCGCGAAGGCGCCACTGTCGCGCCACCCACTGCCCCCTGGTGCGGACCGCTCCGCGACCGCATCGAGATGGCCAGGAGGGACGAGCAGCAGGACGTACTCGCGAGGTTGGGTGTAGGTGGTGACGATCCGGCTGAGGGCGGTGGGTAGCCAGTCGGCGATCAGGCCAGTGCCCTCACGGTGACTGCCGGTGGCGCACGGCCAGACGCTCGCCGGACGCGGCGAGCGCGGGCGGCGGACCCTCACCCCGGGACCGCGCCGGTGGGGTGGTGCGGTGTCCGCAGTGGGGAAACGGTGTCCTCGGGGGCTATGCCGGGCAGGTCCGCAATCAGAGGGGATAGGCATCGGAGTAGCTCCTGCTGTCAGTGGAGGGGTGTTCTGACGCCCCTGAACTCCGAATTTCCGGCCGCTTTTCCGCACCACCCATCAAGATTTTTTCGCCGATCCTTGGGCGGGGCACACCTGGGAACCGAAACGGCCTGCACACTCCGCGCACTCGAGAGTCAAGACCACGCCGCCCGCACTACGACATGATCGCTAAGAGCAACACCAGAAAATTCTTCAAGATTTTTTCTTCTGGCCAATTTTCGATCTTTATAGGTGTCGACCGTACTGGCCACGGGCGATCGGACACGTACTATGCCCGCGCTACGATGACCTTAAAATCCCAGCTCAATACCTACTAACGCTGACCACGAGACATGGGGATGCAGGAGTTTTGTAGATCTTGTCCTAGGGCCTCCGAGGGGTTGACGTAGTACCTCACTGGAGATACAGATAAGATCATTTTGGTATGGGAATAGTATTTCCGTAGTATCCGGTGTGGCTTCCTGACGGCGTCCTCGTTGCCCCGACTGCCGTAGGAGTAGTCACGTCATGACCTGTCAGGATTTCTTCCCTCGTGATGACAACACCGCCGCGCCGAATTCGCTGGATGTCGCCCGCGATACGTTCACATGGTTGGTGACCGGTCCACGTCCGCTCTCGATTGACGGTCGTCGCTTTCCCGGGCTGCCTCACCGGCGCGTGGCGTTGGATGAGCTGCGGGATCGACTGCTGGCCTACCGGTGCCCGCAGACCACGCGGGATGCCGTGTGGGCGCACCTGGTGAGGCGCTCGCGCAGCCGGGGGGCGAGCTGGACGGTGGGTGCGGTCGGGGTCGCGCTGCCGGCGCTGACCTCGGTGGCCGCCCAGCTGAGCGCCCGGTTCGCCGGTGACCCGGCCGATGTGCACGCCGAGGTGCTGCGCGGGTTCCTCACCGAACTCCCAGTGATCGACCTGCGCCGCCCACGGATCATGCTGCGGCTGCGATGGGCGGCCTACCGCAGCGGTCATGCCGCCCTGTCCGAAGCGTTGGGTGGCCCCACCCCGACCGGACTGGGCGCACGGTCAGGCCCACCGACCTCGCCGTGGGGACATCCCGATCTGGTCTTGGCCCGCGCCGTGGCTGAAGGAGTCCTGACCCGGACCGAAGCCGACCTGATCGGCGCCACCCGACTGGAGGAGATACCGCTGGCTGAGTGGGCCCGCGCCCACAGCGCGGGACTCAAGACCACCTACAGCACGCGGGAACGGGCCGAGCGACGCCTGGTCGCCTACCTGTGCGAGGCAACCGCCGACACCGACGCCGAGGACCCGGTTGCCCACACCGCGCTCGCGATAGCAGCGCTCCTCGACCCGACTGACCGACCAGCACCACAGCCAGAAATATCACTGTCCGTGAGCGGTCGGCGCCGCAACGGCCGCCCGGCGCCGACCCAGACATCGTCTGACTCGGTGCGGAAAACGGACCCGAAATCCGGAGTTCAGAACTGCCGCACCACCCCGCCCGCACCTCGTCTGCCGGAGGTTCCCCAATGCGCATGACACCGCACCCCTGCCCGCTCCAGTCCCCCACGACCCATCCCACCGTCACCGCGCGGCCGACGCGCACCCACCGGCGGTGGGTGCTGGTCGGCGCGCTCACCGTGCTGATGCTGGTAGCACCGGTCTCCGCCGCGCACGCCGAGACCACCACGGTCCTCGTGGTAGCCGGCAGCCTCATCGACGTCCTGACCAACATCCGCACCTGGCTGATGGGCATCCTCGCCACGCTCGCCACGGTGTTCGTGACCCTCGGTGGGCTGCGCTACGTGATGGCCGGTGGTGACCCGGGAGAGATTGAGAAGGCCAAAACCGCGTTCCGCAGCGCGGCGATCGGCTACGGCCTGGCGGCCTTGGCGCCGACGGTCGTGACGATCTTACAAGGGATCGTGGGGGCCTGAGGATGCTCGCCCGTATCCCGGCCATCAACCGACGGCGCCCGCGTCGTCCGCGGCGAAGAGCGACGTGGATGCTGGCGCTGGCCCTGGTAGTGGGTCCGGTCCTGGTGCTGGGCCCACCCGCCTGGGCTGATCCCAGCCCGCCGCTGCCTACCCCAGCGGCACCGGCACCACCGCTGCCCCAGCCGGGCGCCACCGCGACAGCGCCGAAGTCCACGGCACCGCCGTGCACCAGCCAGGACTGCATCCCGCAGCCGACCACGACACCGCCACCGGCCACGGAGACGACGGCTGGTCACCCCGGCGAGGATGGCGGCAATGGGCCGAGTGTGGGATCACCAGCGTTGGTGGTTGTGTCACCAACGCGATCGACGCTTTCTTTCGTGGTTTGGTGATTGCCGCGCTGAACCCGCTGCTGGACCTGCTCTCGGCGAGCCTGCTGACCACTCCCTCCCCGGCCTCGCTGCCCCGGGTGGGAGCGCTGTGGACTCAGTCTTGGCAGATCCTGTTGGCCTGCTATGGCCTGCTGGTGATGATGGCTGGGTTGGTGTTGATGGCCTACGAATCGCTGCAGACTCAATATTCGATCAAAGAGATCGCCCCTCGGCTGGTGGTCGGGTTCCTGACCGGGGCGCTGAGTCTGTTCCTGGCGACCAAGGCCATTGAGCTCGCCAATGCGTTGGTCACGGCGGTGATGGGTGGCGGGTTGGACGCCTACTCAGCCGGCACTGCGCTGAAGAGCCTGCTCACGACCGCGTTCACCGGGGGGATCTTTGTGGTCTTTCTGGGGGTCTTCCTCGTGGTCGCGCTGATCGTCTTGCTGATCACCTATCTGGTCCGGGTCGCATTCACCCTTATCCTCATCGTCGGGGCTCCCGTGGCGTTGATGTGCCATGGGCTGCCTCAGACCGAGCCCGTCGCGTACTGGTGGTGGCGCGCGTTCGGTGGGTGTCTGGCCATCCAGCTCGTCCAAAGCCTCGCCCTGATCACTGGCCTGCGGGTGTTTCTCACCCCCGGGGGATTCACCCCCTTCGGAGCGACGCCCTCCGGGCTGGTCAACCTGCTGGTGGCACTGTCCCTGCTCTACATCCTGATCAGGATCCCGTTCTGGATCCTCGGCTCCCTGCGCATCGGCGGCGGACGCCGCACGCTGATCGGCACCCTCGCCCGCACCTACGTGATCGGGAGAACCCTCACCCTGCTCCGCCGCTGAACAACCAGGTTCGGACCGATCGGGTCCGCGCGTCGCCCGGCCAGCAGTCCTCCCCGCAGGAACCTCCGCCACGACTTCACACACAGACACCCCATCGGGAGACCCACCATGCCGCACTTCACCTCCCCGCACGCCAGCACCCCCACGCCAGCCGGCCCACCGAACCGGACACCCCAACCGGCCAGCGCGCACCCCGGCACCCGGACAGCTCCCCCCGCCCCACCCGCGACAGCAAGCAGACATGACACCACGAGCCAGCCCGTGCGGATACCCGCCGATGTGGACTGCCCAGATCAGATTCTGGCCGGGTTGACCGCTCGGCAACTGCTCATCCTGTCCGTTATCGGGATCGTGCTCTGCGCGGTCTGGAGTGCGACCCGGGGCGTGGTGGCGCTGCCGGTGTTCCTGCTGGGAGCCATCCCCCTCGGGGTCAGCGCGGTGATCCTGGTGCTGGGGCAGCGGGATGGCATCAGCCTGGATCGCCTCACCCTGGCCGCGATCCACCAACGCCTCTCTCCCCGGTACCGGGTCACCGCCCCCGAGGGGGTCCACCCGGTGCCGCGGTGGCTGGCCACCCGGGTCAGCACCACGGCCGGTGACCCACCCACCACGGCGTCCCCGGCGGCGCTCGATCTGCCCGCTGTGGGCGTCTCCGAGGCTGGGGTGGTGGATCTCGGCGCTGATGGGCTCGCGCTGGTGGCGGTGTGCAGCACGGTGAACTTCGCCCTGCGGACCCCGGCCGAGCAGGAATCCCTCGTCGCGGGCTTCGGCCGATATCTGCACTCGCTCACGGCCCCGGTGCAGGTGCTGGTGCGCGCCCAGCGCCTGGACCTCTCGAAGCAGATCGCCGAGCTGAGCGAGGCCGCGGGCGGGCTGGCGCACCCCGCGCTGGAACAGGCTGCCCGCGAGCACGCCGACTATCTCGCGCACCTCGCCCAGACAAGGGACCTGCTGCGCCGGCAAGTGCTGCTGGTGCTCCGCGAACCACTGAGCACCCCCGGTTGCGTCGACGGACTGGGCGGCACCTCACCCGTGCCCCCGTTACTGGCCAAGGCCAGGCGATCCCGTGGCCACGCCACCGAGGCCGCGCGCCACACCGCCGAAGCCCGCCTGATCCGCCGGCTGGGTGAGGCCAGCGACCTGCTCCGGCCGGCCGGGATCACCGTCACCGCGCTGGATGCGGGTCAGGCCACCGCTGTGCTGGCGGCCAGCTGCAATCCCGACTCGCTGATCCCCCCGAGTGCCGGTCTGGCCGGTGCCGACGACGTGATCACCACCGCGGCCGGTGACGACGAGTGCCCGGAAGAGTGGGGACAGGCAGCATGAACCCGCGCCTGCGCACCATCCCGCGGCAGCAGGCAGCACCGCTGCGCGGCGCGGGCACGTTCACGCCCGACGCGCTGACGGTCGGGGCACGGCATCTGGAAGTCGGCGGTGAGCACGTGGCGTCCTTCGCCATCGTCGGCTACCCCCGCGAGGTGCACCCGGGCTGGTTACAGCCCCTGCTCACCTATCCCGGTCGCGTGGACGTCTCGTTGCACATCGACCCGGTCGACCCCGTCACCGCCGCGCAGCGGCTCAAACGGCAGCTGGCCAAACTGGAGTCCGGACGCCGCCACACCCACGACAAGGGCCAGCTGCTTGACCCGCAGGTCGAGGCCGCCACCGAGGACGCCTACGACTTGGCCGCCCGCCTGGCCCGCGGTGAGGGCAAGCTCTACCGCCTTGGGCTATACCTGACGGTGCACGCCTCCACCCAGCAGACCCTGCTCAGCGAGGTAGCCGCGGTCCGGGCGCTGGCCGCCAGCTTGCTGATGGACGCTAAACCCACCACCTACCGCAGCGTGCAGGGCTGGGTGAGTTGCCTGCCGATGGGCCTGGACTTGATCGGTCTGCGCCGCACCTTTGACACTAGCGCGCTGGCCGCCAGCTTCCCGTTCACCAGCCCGGACCTCTCCCCACCCGACCCGAGCAGCGGCGCAGCCCCGGGTGGGGTGCTCTACGGGTTCACCATCGGCTCGCCGGGCCTGGTCCACCATGATCGGTTCGCGCTGGACAACCACAACAGCGTGGTCCTGGGTCGCAGCGGTTCGGGCAAGAGCTACCTGCTGAAGTTGGAGCTGCTGCGCTCGCTGTACCGCGGGGTGGAAATCGCCGTGATCGACCCCGAAGACGAGTACACCCGCCTGTCCGCCGCAGTCGGTGGCACCTGCATCCGCCTCGGCGCCGCCGGTGTCCGACTCAACCCCCTGGATCTGCCGATCCACACCCGTCCCGACGGGCGGCGCAGCGCACCCCGCGACGCGCTGATCAGACGATCGCTGTTCCTGCACACCGTCGTCGCGGTGCTCATCGGCGAGGAGCTGACCGCCCCGCAGCGGGCCGCCCTGGACCGGGCGATCACCACGACCTACCAGCGGGCCGGGATCACCGCCGATCCCCGCACCTGGAGCCGCCCCGCACCGCTACTGGCCGATCTCACGACCGTGCTCGCGCACGGCGAGGACCCCACCGGGGTGGCGCTGACCGCCCGGCTGCACCCGTTCACCGCAGGCGCGTTCTCCGGACTGTTCACCGGCCCGACCAGCACTCGCCCCGAGGGCCACCTGATCGTGTTCAGCCTGCGGGACCTGCCCGAGGAACTCAAGCCGATCGGCACGCTGCTGGTCCTGGACGCGGTGTGGCGACGGGTAACCAACCCCGCGATCCGCCGCCCCCGGCTCGTCGTGGTCGACGAGGCGTGGCTGCTCCTGCAGCAACCCGCGGGCAGCCAGTTCCTGTACCGGATGGCCAAAGCCGCCCGCAAACACTGGGCCGGACTGACTGTGGCCACCCAGGACACCGCCGACGTCCTGAGCACTGACCTGGGTAAAGCCGTCGTCGCGAACGCGGCTACTCACATTCTGCTCCGCCAGGCCCCCCAAGCCATGGACGACATCACTCATGCCTTCAATCTCTCCCAAGGGGAACGCCAATTCCTGCTGTCCGCCGACCGCGGCCAAGGACTCCTGTCCACCGGAACTCAACGAGTAGCGTTCCACGCCACTGCCTCCCCCACAGAGAATTTCCTCATTACGACGGACCCTGCTGAGCTCGCCAGTTATTCCGACGATCCATCATACCGCGGGGATTCGTTTGTTGACCTCGGAATCGACACCACCAACACCGTTGAGGAGCTCACCGAGGACACCACAGACCAGATCGAACTCGACGCCGTATAAAGCGACAGCATCACTCACTTGGAAGGACACCACGAATCCATGCGTGCCCACGTCCTCGCCTCATCCCCCATCACCTCAGATAACTCGGTGCCCCCCGGATGGCTCGCACGATTTTTGCGTGACCCGCAGGCCGCGATCCACCTCGTGCTCGACTATCTCCATCAGTGGGCGATCGTGTGGGGTCCACTCGTCGGACCCGGTCTCCTGATCAGCGTCGGGCTGCTGGCCGGAGCCCGCCAGTGGTGGTGGCACCGCTGCCAACAACGCCTGACCGCCCACGGTCGGGTGATCACGGTGCTCGCCCCACCCACCGTCGACCCGGCCGGGGCGACCGCGGTGTGGTCCAACCTCGTTGGCCTGCTACGACCGAGCTGGACACGCTTGCTGACCGGCCAACCGCACCTAACGTGGGAGTTGGTGTTCACCCATGAAGGGGTGCGCATCCAGGTCTGGGTACCCGGCCTGGTCCCACCCGGGATGGTCGAACGCGCCATCGAAGCGGCCTGGCCCGGATCACACACCCACACCGACCCGGCCCAACCACCATTACCGCGCACCGCGCCCCCCGACCATCGAATCATGACCGTGGGAGGTGAGCTGCGACTGCACCGCAGCGAAGCCCTCCCTATCCGCACCACCTTCCCCGCCGACCCGACCCGCGCGCTGCTGGGCGCCCCCGTCGGACTGCACCCCCACGAGCACGCAGTCGTTCAGGTGCTGGCCCGCCCGGTCACCGGCGCCCGGGTCCGCAAGGCGCGCCGCGCCGCGCGGCGCCTGCGCGCCGGGCACCCTACCCGTCCCCTCAGCCACCTGCTCGACCTGATCACCCCCCACACACCCTCCCGCCGACCCACCACATCCCCCGATCACCAGACCGCCCTGGAAATCGCCGCCCAGGACCGGGCCATCGTGGACAAACACCGCGGCGCGCACTACGAAACCCGCATCCGCTACGCCCTGTGCACCACCATCCCGGCACAGGCCCCCAGAGCCGAGCGCACCCGAACGCGGGACCAGCTCACCGGGCGCGCGCACGCGATCGCCTCAGCGTTCGCGGCGTTCACCGAGCACAACTACTACCGCCGCATCCGGCTACCTCACCCTCACCGGGCGTTCACCCGCCGCCACCTCGGTGCCGGTGACCTGCTCTCGGTGCCCGAACTGGCCGCGATCGCCCACCTGCCCACCGACGACACCGTGCCCGGGTTGCACCGGGCCGGCGCCCGCGCTGTGCCACCCCCACCCGGCATCGCCACCAGCGGAAACGGGATCAAACCGATCGGCCTCACCGACTCCGGCCACCCCCGCCCCGTCGGCCTGCACGTCACCGACGCCCGTTACCACCTGCACATCCTGGGCGCCACCGGCTCGGGCAAATCCGAGTTGATGGCCCGGATGATCCTCACCGACGCCCACGCTGGACGCGGTCTCGTGGTGATCGACCCCAAAGGCGACCTGATCTCCGACGTCCTCATGCGGCTGCCCGAACACCTCGGACCCAAAGTGGTGCTCTTCGACGCCGACAGCCACTCCCGACCACCCGTCCTCAACCCCTTAGAAGGCACCGACCAGGCCCGCACCGTCGACAACCTGGTCTCCATCTTCAGCCGCATCTACGCCTCCTCCTGGGGACCGCGCACCGACGACATCCTGCGCGCCGCCCTGCTCACCCTCACCACGCTGCCCGGCACCCCCACCCTCGTCCAGCTACCCCAGCTGCTGACCGTCCCCGCGTTCCGCCACCGCGCCATCGGGCAGATCCACGACGAGGTGCTGGCCGGATTCTGGTCCTGGTACGACGAGCTGTCCGACGCCAGCCGCGCGCAGGTGATCGCCCCCTTGATGAACAAAGTGCGCGGCTTTTTGCTCCGCCCCTTCGTCCGGGCCGCCATCGCCGGTGGTCCCTCCACCGTGAACCTGGACACCGTCCTAGACGGCGGGATCTGCCTGGTCCGCATCGCCCGCGGTGCCCTCGGGATGGAGACCGCCCAGCTCGTCGGCTCCATCGTGGTGGCCCGCGTCTGGCAGGCTGCCACCCGCCGGGCCCGGATTCCCGCACACCACCGCCGCGACTGCAGCCTCTACATCGACGAGTGCCACAACTTCCTCAACCTGCCCTACCCGCTGGAGGACATGCTCGCCGAAGCGCGCGGCTACCGGCTCTCGATCACACTGGCCCACCAGTACCTCGGGCAACTCCCCAAAGAGCTGGCGGAAGGCATCTCCACCAACGCCCGGTCCAAAGTGTTCTTCACCGCCAGCCCCGAGGACGCCAAGAAACTCACCCGCCACACCACACCCCGGCTAGGTGAGCACGACCTGGCCAACCTCGGCGTCTTCCACATCGCCGCCCGCCTGGTCGCCGGCGGCGAGGAAGCCCCTGCGTTCACCGCGGTCACCGAGAAACTGCCTCCGCCGATTCCCGGCCGTGCCCGCCAGATCCGCACCGCCGCGCGCGTCAACACCCAACGCCCACCCACAGCCGACCCCCAGAACCGGCACACCGACGCGCCACCGCCGAACGATCCGCGCCGCGCCGCCTGACCCCATCTCCCCCCACCCGCCGCCGCGCGCTGGGAGTTAAGCCGCCCCGCATCCCCAGCGCGCGGGGCCGCTCCCGGCTGCCCCGATTCGCCTGCCTCGTCCATCAACTGGAGGTAACCCCACCCATGATCACCAACCCGACTCCGCAACGCGCCCTGCGCGGGCACCTGCCCACCCGGCCCACACCCCGTGCGGCAACCACCGGCGAGCACCACGCTGCCCTGGCCGCGCACCTGACTCCCCGGGACCGGTGGCTGGCCCGGATGTGCTTCGAGCACCGGGTGTTCACCACCCACCAGATCGTGCACCTGACCTACCCCTCCCTACGGGCGGCCAATCACCGGCTCCGGGAGCTGTACCTGTGGCGGGTCCTGGATCGCTTCCAACCCTTCCTCTCCTGCGGGACCGCGCCGATGCACTACGTCCTGGACATCGCCGGCGCCACCGCCCTGGCCCACGAAGACGGCCTGCCCCCCAAAGCGCTGGGCTACCGCCACGAAGCCGCCATCGGTCTCGCCCACTCCCTGAGGTTGGCGCACACCATTGGCGTCAACGGATTCTTCGCCACCCTCGTCGCCACCAGCCGCCAGCCCCACGCGACCGGCCAGCTCACCGCCTGGTGGTCCGAAACCCGCTGCGCCCGCCACTTCGGAGACCTGGTCCGCCCCGACGCCTACGGCCGCTGGCACGAAGCCGACCGCGAGCTGGAGTTCTTCCTCGAGTTCGACTTCGGCACCGAAGCCCTATCCGTCCTGGCCAGCAAGCTGACCGGCTACCACCAACTCGCCACCACCACCGGCATCACCACCCCCGTCCTGGTCTGGCTACCCACCACCCGACGGGAAGCCACCGCCCGCCAGGCACTGGCCCAGGCCCACTCCCACCTGGACCACCCGGACTTGGTGCCGGTGGCGACCAGCAGCGCCGACCTCCCCCGCACCGAACCCACCAACACCCCCGCCACCAGCCGCTGGCTTCCGCTACCCGATCCCGCTCCGCGCCGGCCCGGGCGGCTGCGCCTCGCCGACCTCGCCCACCGCTGGCCGACCACCGCCACCCCCCACACCACCCCGGCATCCACACCCCGGCACGGCACCGAGCCCGCCACCACACTGGCCCCGCCCTCACCCCTCCCGCCACCACAACCCGCCTACCGCATCACCCCATGAGGGATGAAGACCGTCGCCGGTACCACCGCCGCGATCACCATGCTCGTGATCCTCATCAGCGCCGCCGTCAACGGAGCACTCCTGGCACTTTTCGGCAACAGCACCAGCCAACCCAGCCAGACCGCCCTATCCGACATCCCCGCCGACTACCTCACGCTCTACCACCAAGCCGCCACCGTATGCCCAGGCCTGAACTGGACCATCCTGGCCGCCATCGGAAAAATCGAAACCAACCACGGCCGTTCTCGTCTCCCCGGTGTCCACAGCGGAGAAAACGCCGCCGGGGCCGGCGGACCCATGCAATTCCTGCTGCCCACGTTCAACAACGTCACCGCCCATCACCCACTCCCACCCGACGGCACCACCCCACCGTCGCGATACAACCCGCGCGATGCCATTTACACCGCCGCCTACTACCTCTGCGACAACGGCGCCCGCCACGGCGACCTCCAGACCGCGATCTACGCGTACAACCACGCCCAGTGGTACGTCGACGACGTCCTCGTCCAAGCCAAGCGATACGCCGCCGCACAACCCTGCGGTACCGCAGCGCTCTCAGCAGCCGCCCAGACCGCCATTACCTTTGCCTGCGCCCAACTCGGCCTGCCCTATATTTGGGGCGGCAACGGGGTGCGCGACGGAGGATTCGACTGCAGCGGCCTCACCTACGCCGCCTACCACACCGCCGGCATCGAACTCCCCCGCACCGCCCAAACCCAATACAACACCGGCCCACTCCTCCCCACCAGCGCCCCATTACAGCCCGGCGACCTCCTTTTCTACGGCACCCCCGCACACATCCACCACGTCGGGCTCTACCTCGGCACCGGACTCATGATCGACGCCCCCGACACCGGCCAAACCGTAAAAATCGGACCCTACCGCCACCCCAAAGACGACTACGCCGGCGCCACCCGCCCAGCCAACCAAGGGCGGTTTCAAGAGGTGGGTGCACCACTTCCTCATTGATCTCGATACTATGAAAAAATCCCGTGTGTCGAAGGTACCCAACTTTTGTTGTGGCGTTGCGAAGCAACCACAAGGGGTAGTGGGGCGGCGTCTTGAGACTTTGTGGCCGATGAGCACGGCGTCGCCCGAGTTAGCGCGCAAGACATTTTGCGTATTCTGATCCGGTTACTGTTGGAGGATGATGCGCTGCACAACGCCGTCCGTGCGCAGTGACGCGCGGAGGGGTGGAGATTTTGAACGCGTCCACAGCGGATGCCCAGGAGGCCCCGCTTAGTCAGGGGGGAGGGCGGGGCCTCCTGGTTTTCTCCGGACCGGCCTCCGGTCGGGGGCACTGTCAGGACCGAGGTCGATCCGGGAACCGCGCCGCGGGCTGGGTAACCCGGCAGCCGCAGGCGGCGCGGAGCATCAGCAAGCCAAGCGCTGCTCTTTCCCGGTTGCAGGCACGGCCGGAACATTCTCGGATTGCTCTTGGCGGTATTGTCGCGCTCGGTAATTGAAAAGCTGAGACTGAAGATCGCTTCGGTAGTACAGCTCGGCGAAGGGGACCAGTTCGCCGTCATGGTCGCTCTCTAATCGCAACCACCGGGATGGGCATCGGTGTCGGGGCCTGCTAGCACCGGTCATCGTTATCATGCACCTCTGATGCCTAGTCCGGAACGCCGCCATGACGCGAGCAGGATGGTGTGCAGATCACCGGCCGGCCGGAGCCGGGCCTCGTTTGGAGCTGGTGCAGTCCACCACCGTTGCTCCATGGCGACGTCAAGGCAGGTGGGAGGCAGCGCTACCCAGGTTCCCTCCGCGTGCACTCGCACGCCAGCGTGAGCGAGATCGGAGTCCAGCTCGGTGGAACCGGTGGCCAACATGAGAAACCGGCGGGGGTTGCCCCCATGGGCGACCGGTACTAATGGCCCCGCCGTCTGGAACGCCTCCAGTAACGGCCTCATGTCCTCGGGAAGGTCCAGGACGATGATGTGGCCGCACACCAGGAGCACACCATAAGGCGTCTGGCCCCAGATCTCGTTGGCTTCCTCTTCATCCGTAACCGGTCTGGTCCGCCAGGCATCATCGATAGGACATAATTTTGTTGTATCGTCGCGCCCACGCCAAGTGTAGTCACTGTCAAGATACGTGCCGGGTACGATTGGCCACTTCCGCCGGATCGCTGCATGCGCGGCTGTCAGCAGCCGCCAATCGCCTTGCCCGTTCATTCTCATGACACCGCCGGTTCTCACGGTTCGTTTCCTTCGGTAGTCAGGTCGATCATCATCGGCAGCCACCGGCTGAGAAGGTCGAATAAGGAAGTTGCTGCCGATTCCTCCAGAACGATGACGCAGGAACCGGTGACATGCGGGTCGAAAATGATTCTGTTGCCACGTTTCGTCACCATGAGATTGGTGAAGTTCGGGGCACCGTAGTGCATGGAGCAGGTGACGGGTATCAGCTGCTGCTCGTCCTCAGTATCTGTCCCCGCGGCTGCTTGCCCATGGGTCTGGGTCTGGTGGGCTGGGATATCGGTGTCTTTGCCGACGTCCGGGCTGCTTGGCTCGTCATCCATGGTCATGACAGTACCAGAGAGCGTGCTAGGTAGCAAGGTCTACCATTGAGGCAGCTCACACGCTGTGCGCTACAGTTCCGACATGAGATGTGACGTAGAGTTGCGGGATACCCGGGCTCGGAGCCATCAAATCGCGGCCGAGCTACGAGAGCAGATCATGTCCGGTGATCTGCCGCCTGGTAGCAGCCTGCCTCCCATCCGTGAGTTGATGGATCGCTTCAACGCGGCCAGCGCCACGGTTCGAGCAGCTCAGCGAGCACTCAGAGACGAGGGCTTCCTAGTGAGCCGAGCTGGACTGGCCGTGTTCGTGCGTCATCGGTCTCCGCTCGTGGTGCGGGCAGCGACCTATTTCCCGCCAGAGCCGGGCAGATGGTCCTACGAACTGATCCAGGTAGCCGACATTTCCAATCCTCCCGCTCAGATCGCTGAAGCACTCCATCTTGTGGGTAACGCGCTCCTCCGAAAGCGACTGGGCCGCTACGACGGGGAGCCCGCAGAAATAAACTGGTCCTACTATCCGAAAAACATTTTTGATGGGACCGCTCTGGCCGAGCAAGGAAAGATCAAAGGAGGTGCACCAGCGGTATTTGCTTCATGCGGCTATCCACAGCGGTCGTTCACTGACATCGTGTCAACGAGGATGCCGACTAGTGAGGAGATCGAGCTCCTCAAAATGTCTCCAGACGTTCCGGTGCTACGCCAGTTCCGGGTCATTCACTCCGACAACAAGAGGCCGATAGAGGCGACGATCATCGTCCAAGCAGGGAATCGATACGAGATGCTCTATGAGCAGGAAATACCGGGCGGGGCGGATTGATGCACCATTATATTTTCCGTACTAGTAGCGTTTAGTAGCCGGAATGGAACAACAAACCCACCGAAGTTAGCATCGCCGCAGGTCACGGGCTCGATAATGCCTCCAGGTGGATAATTTATTTCATTCCAACTACTTAGCTTGTCGTTTAACCTCTTGAGGTCGGGTTTGTCGCTTCTTGGCGGCGTGTCGCCGTGACATGGCACGGCCACCGCTTGATCATCTTTGGGTTCCTTCCAGAGAGCTCGAAGACGATGGGCGGTGGCCGTGGGCGTTAGTGTGCAGCAAACGAGTGGGGTGGGCGAGCAAGCTGGCCCGGCGAGTCTGGGTGATCTTGCCGCGTTTCGTTGTGCGTTCTATGACTGCCTGAGCTTGCGGGCGGATGCGTTGTTTGAGCTGGCTGAGGCTGTGTTGTGCGCTGATGGGCCGGTGCGCACGCTGGTCGGGCTGACGTTAACCGCCGAGCACCGGCGTGGGCATGGTGCCCTGTATGACGGTCTGGGCAGCGGGAGGATCCAGGTCGAACGGTTGCGCAAGTCGCTGGCGGCCTTGCCGGTGCCGCGCGACGCCCACGGGCGGATCACGCTGGCCGTGGATGTCAGCCCGTGGCTGCGCCCGGACGCGGCGACCAGCCCCGATCGGTCGTTTTGTCACGTCTACGGGCGGGGCAAGGGTCAGGCCCAGATGATCCCCGGCTGGCCCTATTCCATTGTGGCGGCGCTGGAGCCGGGCCGCACGTCGTGGACCGCGCTGCTGGACGCGGTGCGCCTGGGTCCGTGCGACGATGCGACCACGGTCACCGCCACCCAACTGCGCGAGGTGATCCAGCGGCTCCAGCAAGCCGGGCAACACAAGCCCGGCGATGCCGACATCCTCATCGTGTTCGACGCCGGCTACGACGTGACCCGCCTAGCGTTTTTGCTGGCAGATTTGCCCGTGGAGCTGCTGGGGCGACTCCGCTCCGACCGCGTGCTCTGCTCCACGCCACCACCACGAACACCCACTACCCTCGGCCGCCCGCCCCGACACGGAAGGGAATTCAAACTCGCCGATCCGGCCACCCAACCCGAGCCCGACGCGCTCACCGTCACCGACACCAGCCGCTACGGCACTGCCCAGGCACGCGGGTGGAACCGGCTGCATCCCCGGCTGACCCACCGAGGCGCCTGGGCCGCCCACGACGGGCTGCTGCCCACCATCACCGGCAGCATCATCCGCCTCGCGGTGCAGCACCTGCCCGGCGACCGCACCCCCAAACCGCTGTGGCTGTGGTCCTCCCGCCCCGACCTCACCGAGTCCGAGATGAACCGACTCTGGCGAGCATTCCTGCGCCGGTTCGACCTGGAACACACCTTCCGGTTCCTCAAACAAACCCTGGGCTGGACCCGACCCCGCATCCGCACACCCGAGCAAGGCGACCGCTGGACCTGGCTCATCGTGGCCGCCCACACCCAACTCCGACTGGCCCGCCACCTCACCGGCGACCTACGCCGGCCCTGGGAGAAACCAGTCACCGAACCCCACCGACTCACTCCCGCCCGCATCCGCCGCGGCTTTCGGAACCTCCGCCCGAAAACCACCCTTCCGGCCAGCGCACCAAAACCCACACGACCCGGACCAGGACGCCCACCCGGATCCAAAAACAAGCAGCGCGCCAGCCGCCACGACGTCGGCAAGAGCAGCCCAACCCAAAACGAACCGACACATACGGGTTAAACGACAAGCTTAGAGGCTTATGCAAAACTCGGAGACGAGTTCTGTGATCACGTCGCTGACCTGCGAGGACGCCAATTCTTGATCATGTTCTCAAGGGGTTTTGCATAAGCCTCTTAGTATAGGATTGGTAGATGACGAGCGTATAGGAATATACAGCTGAGCGATCTGTGCGCACGTCGGGCACGTGCGGTGCGCACCCCAGGGGGACCGCTCGTGCTGATGCGCCCCCTCAGGGAGCACATGCCCGCACCGGGCCTTGAGCACACCCCACGGGTGATCACCCGCTGGCACCAGCAGGTAACCTGACCATCCAGGGAGCAGTGCGCCCACCGCGCCCACCGCGTCGAGGGGCTCACCAGGTTTCACCACCCCGCTGGCGCGCCGCCAGATCAGCCAACGCCACTGGTCGAGCGGCGGAGCAGGGGCAGCGCAGGGATATCACCGCGGGATATCACCGCACGGCGCCGAGGTGGCCCGGCATGCTCACGCCGGAGCGGGACCACCCGGTGCACGACCAGGACCCGGTACCGGGGGCCGGCGCTCCTCGTCGTCATCGTCTGTTCCCGTGCCGCACCTGGGGTGAACGCAACCCATACCTGGATCGGCGCGTCGCCCGCCCTGCCCGATACCGTCGCTCGGCGATCACTTTGGATAGGCACATCACGACGAGAACAATCACCCCCAAGACAAACCATATTAACAATACACCTGGTGACATTTCTCGCCCATTCATTTATCGCTTCGGTCACCGAAAGTACCTTCCCCGGTGGGGGTGAGAGCCTCCCGTTCCGGGTCACGCCACACAACCACGACCCCGGTGAGAGCGCAGCCGTGCTCACGCTCCCGAAGTGGGACTGTAAGATCAACGGTGTAACTTCTGAGACGGAAGTAGGCATCTGTGACTGTGGTGACGGTGGATGTGGCGGCCGAGCCGACGGGCGGCGTGGACGAGCAGCTGGTACGGCAGCTGGTCGATCGCGCACGGGCCGAGGGTGTG
>JAFAPC010000108.1 GCA_019247305.1 Pseudonocardiales bacterium | reverse complement strand
CCGCGACTCACCCTGCACGCTACCGGCCCCGGGCAACCGTCATCATCCCCTGGTTCGGGATCGGGCCCGGGCACGTCCCCTGCGGGGCCGCATTGCAGAAGTTCTTCCTCGCGCCCAGGCGCTAGGGCGCGAATAGGGCGCATCTATCCGCGAACAGCCGGACACGGCCGGACACCACGACGCTCGGCGCACAACCGTGTTCGTTCTCGTGAGCACCGTTCCTGCAGCATGGCGCTCAAGGATTCGACTCCTCGGAAGGCATCAGCCGACGGATTATGGTCCGCTGCGGGTCCGACCCGGGCGCAGGCGCACACTCACCAGCCCCGTCTACTCAGCTATCATCACCAGCCCGCACGCGCCTATGACCGTGGTCAGTCCGGCGGGGTACCGGCGACCGGGGGCCGCAGGCGAGTTGGGTGATCGAAGGCGCCGGTGGCCTGGGTGCCCCGCTGATGGCTCGCCTGTCCGAAGAGGGCATCACGGTGGTGGACGTGCCGCCCAAGCTGGCCGCCCGGGTCCGGCTGTTGTCCACCGGACACGGCCGCAAAAGCGATGCCGCTGATGCCAGGGTCGGCTTGGAAGGCGCGCGCCGACAGCCTGTGAACGGTGTATTGCGCCATCTACCGGCGCTGTGCTGTCCAGGTGCGGTTAAGACTGGTCAGCGGTGGGCACTCAGGGACGTCGGCGCCGACGTCCGTGCAGCTGATCCAGCCACCGTGGGCCTGGTCGCCGTTGAGGTTGAGGTCGAGGAGATCACCGTGGACGCCGTGCAGGCGGAGCCGCCCAGCGGCTCCGGCGCGCAGGACTTCGTCTGGGATGAAGAGTCCGAATCTCAGGAGCTGCGCCAGGCCCGCAGGGACGCCGAGCTCACCGCCTCGGCCGATTCGGTCCGCGCGTATCGCAAGCAAATCGGCAAGGTGGCCCTGCTCACCGCCGAGCAGGAGGTGGACCTCGCCAAGCGCATCGAGGCGGGACTGTTTGCCGCCGAAGGGCTGCGCCGGGCCGAAGATTCCACCGAAAAGCTGTCCCCGCAGCTGCGCCGGGACCTGCGCTGGATCGTGCGTGACGGCCAGCGCGCCAAACACCACCTGCTGGAGGCCAACCTTCGCCTGGTGGTCTCGCTGGCCAAGCGCCACACCGGCCGGGGTATGGCATTGATGGACCTGATTCAGGAAGGCAACCTCGGCTTGATTCGGGCGGTGGAGAAGTTCGACTACACCCTGGGCTACAAGCTTTCCACCTACGCCACCTGGTGGATCCGCCAAGCCATCACCCGGGCAATGGCCGATCAGACCCGCGCCATCCGGATCCCGGTGCACGTGGTGGAGGTGATCAACAAACTGGGCCGCGTCCACCGCGACCTACGGCACGAGCTAGGTCGCGAGCCCACCACTGAGGAGCTGGCCACGGAGATGGACCTCACCCCGGACAAGGTGCTGGAAATCCAGCACTACGCCCGGGAACCCATTTCGCTGGACCAAACCATCGGCGAGGAGGGCGACTCCCCGCTCGGCGAGTTCATCGAAGACTCCGAGGCCGTGGCCGCCGAGGACGTGGTTTCGTTCACGCTGCTCCAGGACCACGTACAGTCCGTGCTGGCCACGCTCTCCGAACGCGAAGCCAGCATCATCCGGCTGCGATTCGGGCTCACCGACGGCCAACCCCGCACGCTGGGTGAGATCGGGCAGCGCTACGGGCTCACCCGAGAACGCATCCGACAACTCGAGCTCAAAACGATGTCCAAGCTGCGCCACCCCGCATGCTCCCAAACTCTGCGCGACTACCTGGACTGACACTAAGCCGGCTCGTCAACGATCACCGACGTCACGAACGAGTATTCGATCGCTAAGTTAGCGGCCCTTCGGCGCCTAATGGACGGACAGCGACGACAGCCCGCCTTTGCCTCCCGACTCACCAACTACCCTGGCAATTAGGCTTTCCGAATCGGTCATCGCACTATGCACCTGGCCGCGGTGACCGCAGTTTTGACCGCAACGAGCAGCACCATGCTGCCCCTCGGCACCATCCAGCGAACACTGGATGCCCAAGTCGCGCGATCTGATCAGGAGCCTGCCTGTATCTGTTAATCGCAGGGTCACCAGGACCGAGCCAAGATCAGGCCGTGCTCAGGCCGTC
>JAFAPC010000151.1 GCA_019247305.1 Pseudonocardiales bacterium | reverse complement strand
GCGCCCGTCGAGCGAGCCGTCGCCAATCTGAAGACGTGGCGGATTCTCTTCACGGATTACAGAAGGCCACTGAAGACCTTCTTGTCCTCGTTTCGTGCCGCCATCGGCCTGTACTTCTTCAAGGAGGCTTTCGCATAAGCCTCCTTGGGTGGATGGCGCGCGGCGGACACCGGCGGTGCGTAGGAGGCGTTTGAGGCTCGTGAGGCTCACGCTGTGGGTAGTGGCGAGGGAGGCGGTGGTGGCGCCCTTGCGGTAGGCGGTGATCAGTTCGGCGATCTCGCGCTCGTCGAGGCGCTCGCGCAGGCTCCACGGACGTTTCGTGCTCGGTCTCGCGGTGCGCACGGGGCTGGTGAGCGCTATGGTGTGGCAAAGCTGCAGGTCAGCGGCTTGTGTGGAGTGCGAGTAAGCGGTAAGTAGCTCCACTGAGAATGCTCGGTGTCTCTGACCTGAGCGTTCATGCTTCTTCGGTGTGCGAGTTCCTTCTTTCGTCGCTGTGGAAGGTTCGCGAATCGTAACCCGCTCGCGCCGCATGAGCTGACAATCGACGTCCGACTATGCCGATGACCCGGCGCCTTCCGTGTCCGGTGGAGATAACGCTGAGTGACGCTTAGAGCAGTTCGGATTGATCAAAATTTCTCTTGTCGCCTTCGGTGATCAGCCGGAGTCGGTCACTTGGTCGATCATTGCCAAGAGACCTTGGGCATTGAGGCTGGCGCGGGTTGCGCCCACGCCGTCGAGTACGTCGAGTCGGGCGAAGTGTTGGATGGTCTCCTTGTTCACCGTTCCTCCGTAGAGGACCTCCGGGTCGCTGGTCTCGAGTCGGCGCAGCACGTCTTTGAGGTGTGTGACCATCTCGTGGACATAGTCGGGATCGGCTGCGCGGTCGGCGCCAATGGCCCACGTGGGCTCGTACACGACGAGCACGTTCTGCCGGCTGAGATCGATGCGGGAGATTCCCTCTCTCAACCGGTGTTCGGTCTGCGAGCGGGCACCGGCTCCGGGCTCGTCCTCGCCGACGAACAGGATTGGTGTCAGGCCCGCCTCAGCGGCCGCCGCCGCTTTCCTGGCGATCTGCCCGTCGGACTCGCCGGTAGCCCGCCGCTCGCTGTGCCCGACTAAGACGTACTGTGCTAGGCCGGTCAGCATTACTGGTGAGATTTCCCCTGTATGGGGGCCCTGTTTCTCCCAGTGGCAGTTCTGTGCCCCGAGGCGTATCAGCCGCTTGTCGATTACGGCTTGCACGGGCGCCAACGACACGAATGGAGGGCAGATGATGATGCTAGGCAGCAGCTGCCCTCGAGCGGCCCGCTCCCGCAGACCCTTCTGTATCGCCTGGACCAGGGTCAGCGCCTGGTCGACGGTGGTGTGCATCTTCCAGTTGGCGAGCAAGTACTTCACGGCCGTTGCCCAGTCCACGTCCGCGGACCCCTGCTCGCCTGTGCCCGCACGCTGTCAGGGGGAGGTGACGGGCTCGGGCTGTACCCAGCGGCGTTCGATGTCTGCCGTGCGAACGGCGTCGAAGATCGCCTGCACACGCAGCCCCTCCTCGAGCGATGGGTCGGGCGTGGCTCCTTTCCGGACGCTCGCCCAGAAGTTGCGGGCCACCCGCTTGAATGCCTCGGTCGAGCTTTCCTCCAGCGGGCCTTCACTCTGGAGCGCCTCACCAGCGCGGCCCCACCAGACCCGTCGGTCGCCGTCGAGCCGCACCGTCCCCTCGTCGCCGTGGATCTCGATGACGTCGCTGCGCCCGTGTCGTGCGGTGGCCACGAGGGTCACCACCCCGAGGCCCCCGCCGCGGAATCGCAGGAGCAACGCGTAGGCGTCCTCGGCCGTCACACGCTGCTCGCCGTCATCCGCCTCGCGGACCGGCACGCCGACCTCCGTGGCGGCGGCCACGGCCTCAACGTCGAGGAATACCTCCAGCAAGAGGTTGAGGTCGTGCACCCCGTATCCTTGAAGCCGTCCTCCCCCGAGCCGGGAGTCGTGTACCCAGGTGTAGGGACGTGAGTCAGGGTCGGCGTGGTCGGAGTGGACCAGCGAAATCGACGCCATTCGCGGGCGTCCCACGACCTCGCGTGCACGCTCGATGACCCGCTGGCGGGTCTGTTTCATCCGCAGCTCGTAGTCGACCAGGCCGACCACGCCGGCCGACCGGATGGCCGCCACGATGCGGCGAGCACCCTCAAGGTTGTCGGCCAGGGGCTTCTCGCACATGACGTGCAGGCCCCGCTCGGCGGCGGCAACAGCAAACGGGACGTGCGTCGCCACGGGGGTGGCGACGTGCACCGCCTCTAGCCCCGGCACTGACAGCAGCTCGTCGAAATCGGCGGTACCGAGTCCCACTCCGGCCTCTCCTGCCAGCTCCTGGGCCCGCTCCGGCCGCCGCGACCACACGGCCACGGGCTCGAACTCCTTCAACTCGGCGTAGACGGGCAGGGCTACCTTCCTCCCGTAGCCACTGCCGACAATAGCGATCTTGATTGGTTTCTCCATGACGGACCCTCCGATTGAGGAACCTACCGCAGATCTCAACCTGCTGACCCACTTTACCCAACCCGCCTCCACGCTGGTTTCCCTAACGAGCCGAATAAAGATCCGCACGCCATCACCTATACACCCAACATCAAAGCTGCCATGTCGCTTTCTCAGTCCATTCGATACTTGGTCTTGCCGGTCTATTCCGCAATTCACTTAATGGCGAGGCCAACATCGCTTCGCCACCCTGCCGAGGAGTTGAGCACTCGTTGAGCTGGCGGCGGAAGCGACGATCATCTGTGCACTGTCCGGCGTGATGACCAGGGCGCCATACGCCTCGCGGTCCAGGACCAGGCCCGGGCCTGGTCCCCGCTGGCCACGATGGTCACCTCGGAGGTACCTCGCTGCGCCGCATCCAGTCGGCGGATGAGTGGGTCGATGCAAACGCCTATGGCAGAACAGACCAGGACCGAATCCGGTGAACGGCCCACCACCGCGGTCCCGTCGTTCAGGGTGATGATTGGCCGTTGGATCAAAATCGGGTAGGCGGCCAAGGCCTCGATCCACCGGATGCGGTCAGTCTCGTCACGCGGCCACCTCGCCAGACCCAGCTCGACCGCTACGGGTTCTCCGACGCGGGCGAGGTCCCAGGGCCCCAAGCCAAGGCGCCGCGGTACGTCGTCGATCTCCAGGACGGGGGGCGGTGCTTCCAGGTAGTGCCGCGGCGTGTACTGGGTGCCTTGCGCGCCCAACAGAGATATCGCGGAGTGACGCTGGGAACAGTTCGGATTGATCGTCCCAGCACAACGTACTCTGTGCGGCCTGATCCGGACAGACCTCCTAACCCCGTAGCCGCGTGATCTCTCAGCTCGAACTGGCAAGGTAACGTCGCCCTTCTACAGGGGACCAACGAACGGGTGGTGTTGGGGCTGAGTCAGTTCAACGATGGGTAACCCATGGTCGCGGGTCGCCTGGTGACCAGGCCATCCTCGACAGGGATCCAATGAAGATCGACAGCGTTACCGCGAGCCCGGCGCCGCCCGGTCAGCTCCTGATCGTTCAAGGTGAGGGGTTGGACGCCGCGTACAAGTTACCGTTCGGAGACAGACCAGCCCTGTTCGAGATCAACAGCGCGCATTCCGGAGCCGGGATTGGGTCTCGCCAATCGACAGTGAAGGGAGCAATAATCCAATGACATCAGCGGATAAAATTAAGAGTTTGGTCGATGAGACCATCGACAAGGCTGAGCCGCTCGTCGATAAAATTCTTGAGAAGGCTGAGTCGCTCACCCAGGAGGCCAACAATAGGGCTGACTTGCTTGTCGAGAAAGTCAAAGAAAAGGCCGAGCCACTCCTTGAGAAAGTTAAGGAGAAGACTGAGCCGCTTTTTGAGAAGGACGTGGATGGTTCTGGCAAGGACAGTGCATCCTGAGCGGTCCGTCCCAACTCTCAACAGTGGTGTCATAGCAGTCGCAGGGAAAACGCATTCTGCTTCCTGCGCAGCGAGGCCTACACCCCGTCCGGGCTGCTGTACTAAGAGACGGTGCGCCGCAGAGGGGCAACGCCGACATTGGCCCGGCGCTGCCCTGTGGGGTTCCAGAAGTTGGCCTGTGCTGCTGACTTGCGCTGTCGGTGTGCGACCCGGCAGGGCATGATCGTGAGCCGTGTCGTTGTGTCTGCTCTATCTGAATCTTTCTGCGACTGCTGAACCTGCTGGTGTGCTCGGCCCCCGCTCGGGGGTTCCCCCCTCGGCAGCGTCTCTCGCAATCACCGCATCGTCCCTGATGTGGGATAACCCGTGATCCCGGCCGTACCCGTACTAGATCACGGGTTCGAGGTCGACGCCGGTCTGTTCGTAGCGGGTGTAGCGGGTAGGGTCGGCAGTGAGCAGGGGCCATCCACGTTGCCGAGCGCAGGCGATCGCGTGCGCGTCGGCCTGGGGACCCCCAAGCTGACCAACAGCGCGGGCACGTGCCTGATCGAGGTTGTCAATGACCGTGACCGGAAGGTTAAGTACGACGTCGAGCACGGGGCGCTGGTCGTCGGTAAGTTCCGTCCACGCTGCCGCTACCGCAGTCGACGGCACAACCAGGACGATGGATTCCTCAACCGCCGTCCAGACTGCCGCAGCAGCATAGATTGAGGTGCCGCGCGCGAACGCGATCAGCGCGGAGGCGTCAAGAACTCAGCCGCCGATCACGTTTGATCGGATGGTACTGGCAGGCCCCAGGCCCGGCGGACAGCCGCCCGCGCCTCTAACGGCGGGGGACCACCGAGAACACGGGCCAGCTCGGTGAGCGCCTGGGCGCGGCTCAGACGCTCCCGTAAGGCGTCCGCAACGAATGCGGACAGGTTGTCGGCCGCGCCGGCCTGCACGGCACTCTTGGCGCCGGCTAGCACGTCAGGTGGCAGGCTTACCGTGATCCGCTCAGCAGTCATACTCACAAGCTAGCATCGTCATACTACCTTGGACGTCGTGGGGGTGCGGTGACGGTGCCCGGGGGTATGTGGGATAACCCGTGGGTTCCGCTACCGCCATTGGCCGTTCGGGTGCTGCTCAAGCCCCGTCGGTGTGGCTGCGCAATGTTCCGAATTGTCGGATTCTTCCAGTTCATCTAGGTTGTTGAGCTGGCCTAGGGTGACGGAGATAGTGTATAGGATTATGATACTGCTCAGCGTTTACTTATGATGCAGGCAGTGATGCGACTGGATTGGTGCTCGAAAAACGTTAGCGAGAGGCGTTGGAAGGGAGCAACATGAAAGGTAATCCGCTATCGCAAAAACTAGTCCCCAGAAGGTTGTGGCGACTCGGCGTCATAACGAGACAGCCCCTTCTTTGGATCCTCGTCACTGCCGTCATGGCGGCTGTGGGGGGGTCAAGAGGAAAACAAGCAGCGCTGCGGGGATCTGTATGTTACTTGCTTGGGCTTGGAGCTGGTAATTTATCGAAACCTCTGTTCGGACGGGCTCAGCCCCGTCACTCTCGGCCTCGAAAACCACAGATTGTCAGGGGTGCTTTTCCCTCCGGTCATGCTGCGGCAGAGGTCGCTTACGTATTTGGA
>JAFAPC010000150.1 GCA_019247305.1 Pseudonocardiales bacterium | reverse complement strand
ATTCGTGCTCCGCGCCTTGGGAGACATCCAAGGGGCCAGAGGAGCCGCGCTCGAATGCCTAGCCACCATGCCAACGGCATGGCGTGATTCAGAATGGGCGATACGTCGTCGCAAACTGGCCGAGGAATGACCGGAAATTCAGGCGACCGGCGCAGGCGCGTCAGCAACCCGGCGGGCAGGTCCAGGGCTGGCAGTCGAAGATGGCTCATAGGTTAAGTGTGTCACATTGACAGATACGGGAAATCGACGCTGGTGGAGGCGATCGCCGAGGGCTTTCGGCTCGACTCGTACGGCGGGCGGGCCTCTGCCCGAGCAGGCCGACCCAACCCGATTAAGACACCGCTGGGTGAGGTCCTCAAGCTGGAGACCATTGTGGCCGGCTCCCAGATGCTGACCGGCCCGCGGCTGAAGAAGAAGGGCTTCTTCCTGCGTGCCGAAACTGCGTTCTCCATGACCGAACAGCTCGGCGGGGTGCCCGGCTACTGGGCCGAAGACACCTCGTCCATGAGCCACGGCGAAGGGTTCGTCACGGTGTTCAAGGCGATGATGAACGCGCCCGGCTTTTACGTCATGGACGAACCGGAGTCGGCTCTCTCGTTCACCGCCTGCCTGCACTTGGTCGCCCTCATGCATCAGCTCGGCCGATCCGGCTCCCAGATTGTCTGCGCGACCCACTCACCGATCCTGGCCAGTTACCCCCGGGGCGGACATCATCGAGGTCGGCGACCACGGCTACCAGCGCACCACCTGGGGCGAGCTGGAGCTGGTTGACCACTGGCGCCGCTACTTGGACCACCCCGACGCCTACCTACGCCACCTCATCGACGACCAGGGCCACCAGGAGGAGCAGCGCCATGAGGCCGGATGAGCAGACCATCGCCGATGACCGCTTCACCCAGTGGATGCGCCTCAACCTCGACCGGGCTGCTGACCACTTCGGGCTGACCCTCACCGGGCAGCCGGTGTTCGGGTGGCGGCTGCGCACCATTGGCGCCCCGGCCATCGGCAACGACGGGCCGGTCTGGCTGCGGGTGGTCACCGAGTTCCCCGAATGGGCGCACGGCGACACCTGGACCGGCAACACCGACGCCACCACCCTCACCGGCATCGCCAAGCCCTGCGTGATCGGCGTGCACGAGTGGGACGAGCAGAACTGGCGCCACCAGCGCGCCGAAGTCCTCACCCTGCTGCCCGGCACCGCGATCTCGCTCACCAACCAGCTTCAGACCGCAGTCGAGCTGCCCGACGCCTGGTGGGCCGACCTGCGTGAGGGCATCGACGCGCTGCGGACCACCTCCACCGCCCGCACCTACACCACCAGCGAACGCGTAGCCCGGCGTATCCGCGACATCTACGGCACCGAGCTGCACGTGAGCGAGTGGGAGACCGTGCACGGGGACCTGCACTGGGAGAACCTGCTTGCCCCGGAGTTCGGGTTGGTCGACTGGGAGCTGTGGGGTCGTGGCCCGGCCGGCACGGATGCGGCCACCCTGCTGCTGTACTCGCTGCTGGTCCCGGAGGTGGCCCAGCGGGTGCACGACACATTCGCCGACCAGCTCGATACCCACGCCGGCCGTACCGCACAACTCGCCGTCGCCGCCCGACTGCGCTCGCGCATCGCCGGTGGCGACTTCCCCGAGCTGGCCGACCCGATCCGCGCCCACGTGCGCCGCCTCGGCGTCACCCCCGTCCAGTGACGCGGGCTACCGGCGCTCACGGGGGGTGGCCGCGTGATCGTCCAGCGAACGGTCTTTGGTTTCCGGTAGGAAGAAGTAGACCAAGGAGCCGGCCAGGCAGACCGCGCTGAGGTAGGCGCCCAGCAGCAGGGGATGAGCGGAGTTGGCGAAGGACAGCGTCAGCAGCGGGGCGCTGCCGCCGAACACCACCGACGCCACGGAGTAGGGAAAGGAGATCCCCGCCGCGCGCACCCGGGTGGGGAACAGCTCGGCCTTGGCCACCGGCGCGGCGGCCATCCCGACGCTGAGCAACACCGCGCCGCCGACCTGGGCGATGACGAAGCCAGCGGTTCCGGCGCGCAGGGCGAGCAGCAGCGGGTAGACCGCCACCCCCAGGCCAATGCCGAAGATTAACAACATTGGCCGGCGCCCGTAACGGTCAGCCAGGATGCCGAACAGCGGAACCAGCGCAAGCGTGATTACCAGGGCCACGGCGTTGACGGTCTGCGCGGTGGCTAAATCAAGGCCGACGCTGGCCTGCGCGTAGCTGGGCAGGAATTTCAGCCACACGTAGTAGACCACGATTCCGGCCATGGACAACCCCACCACCCGCAGCGACGCCTGAGGGTGCTCGCGCAGCACCTCCCACACCGGGCGGGCGGCCTGCCCGCCAACGTTCTTGACCCGCTCGAACGACGGGGTGTCCGCCACCCGGTAGCGCAGCACCGCGCAGGCCAAGCACAGGACGGTACCGGCGGCGAACGGCACTCGCCACACCCACGCGTGCAGGGGTCCGCTGGGCACGGTGTTCTCCAGCAGCGCCACGACCGCCGAACCCAGCAGCACACCCGCGATCACGGTGACTGGCTGGAAGCTGCCGACGAACGCCCGCCGCCGGGCGGGCGCGAACTCGATGAGGTAGGCGGTGGACAGGCCGTACTCCCCGCCGCTGGAGATTCCCTCCAGTAGGCGGGCCACTACCAGCAGTACCGGAGCGGCGAACCCGATGCGGGAATAGCCGGGGACGACGGTGACGATCAGGCTTGAGACTGCCATCAGCAGGATGGATAGGTACAGCGAGTTGCGCCGTCCCACGCGGTCACCGTAGGCGCCAAAGAGGTAGGCGCCCACTGGCTTGGTGAGGAAACCGGTCGCGTAGGTGGCCAGGGTCAACAGCAGCGCGACACTCGGTGTGCGCTGAGGAAAGAACTGGTGGGCGAACAGCGGCGCGAGGTAGGAGAAGCTCGCCCCGCCGAAGTTCTCGACAAGATTCCCTGCGGAACCAACGAGGATAGCCCAACGGGCCGCCCGGGGCAGGTCACGAATCGCACGAGCGTCCGCTGCTGTCGACATCGTCGATCAACTCTCCGGTGTGCCCGTACTCGATGCAAGAGCCCTTGGAATAGACCTCGCGAGACTGTTGGTGGTGAAATCCTCAATGGCCGCACCGATCCGACTAGCTTCTACCGCTCCTCGATATCGGGAGGCGCGTAACATACGTCCGAGCTTGATGATCCGGTGAGATATCGCTTCAGTACGCCACTCAGGCCCCAGAGCCAATACCGGAGCGAGTGCGTCTTCGACTCCAGCGAGTTCACCACCGAGCATGCGCGCCGCGCCAAGGTCCACCCTCACCGCCAAGATGCCAGCATTCCATCGTTCATGTGACGGTCTTGCGTCGAACAGCTCCAGCGCTCGTGTCGCACCCGCTTCGGCGAACGGCGCGTTGCCCAAAAGAACATATGTTGCGCCGACGCACAGTGCGTGTCGGGCACGGTCGAACCCAAACTCTCCGCCCATCTCGTCCATGAGCGGATCATTCCCGGCGAAGTCGAGTTCGTAGCTGGAGCTGTCCAGATCAGTAGTCGCTTCATCGCGTCCACCGAGCATCGCGATGGCGCGTGCTCGGGCAGCGTGAAGCCGGGCCTTCGCCGTTCCACGGGGGGCATCCGTCAACCCTGACTCCGCGACAGAAATTGCTTGCCTCGGTTGATCACACCACAAATAGATATTGGCGTGGAGCGCCCGGGCCCAAGCACACAATGACCAATGGTCGATCACCGAACCGTAGGTGTACGCGGCGCGCGCTTGTGTCTCTGCGACATCCATTCTCCCCAAATCCAGGGACACTGAGGAGAGTAGCCCACAGAATTGCCCGGCGAGCAGATACAACTCGGTTTGTTGGCGTGGTTTGCGCGTGCGGGCCAACTGCTCGTACACGGTGTCACGAAGGCGAATAAGATCGGCCAGCATCGGGAGCGGCGGTGTTACGTAGTATGCCCGCGCCGCCCGCCGCGCCGCGTCGTGCAGATGTTCCAGCGCGGACGGGTCCAGCGCCGATGCTGCATTGATAGCATGCTGGACCGACTCCCGACCGGCATTCACGATGAGCTCCTCCGTACTCATGAAGACCCTGGCCGTGCCGCTGTCGGAAGGTGTGTCGGGGGGCCCGAGCAAACGGGATACCGGTTCCGCCCACCAGTGTTCGAGCACTCGGCAGAACACTGGACGCGGCGATCTGGATTCCCCAGTAAACCATCGTTTTGCCTGGCGTTCCGAGATGTAGGCATTCTCTCCACACTTGATCGCGGCAGTGTGAAACCGCTCGGCGAACTCCCGGGCGGACAGGTGCGCGGTCTGCGCGTGTTGCTCCAGCCGGGTTCGCGGTGCCCGAGTCATTGATCCACCTCCTGTCGTGCTTGCACACGGTAGTCACCTAGTCGAGCGGTTCGCACTTTTCTCGCCGCGACGTCCCCACAGCAGCCCGGCGGCGGCCCGGCCATGACCTCCCAGTGCGCCCGTCCAACGGCGATGGTTAGCCAGTCACCACCCGCGATCACGAAGAAGGAGGCCACCGTGCCGGTACCCGGCCGTCTCGCCGACTGACTCCCCAGGTGGGCAGGCCGGAACCAGATCACGGCGGGGTTGGCGAGCGTCCTGAGCGCCGTCAACCCCGCCGTGTCCCACCCCATGACCTATCGGCGACGCTCACTGGAGGGGCCAGATGGCAGAGCTGAGCAACGCAGCTGGGCTGGTGGTGTTGGTCTGCTACCGCCCCGGCGCGGGCTGCCTCCTGAACCAGGTTCCCAGCACGTCCGCAGCACCATCCGCAGGCAGCCCCGTTAGGGCGGGGCAGTGGTGCGCGACCACGTACCAGGGGTGGGGCTGGCCGGTGACCCAGCACCGCAAGCAGGTACGGCTGCACCTGGACCGCGACGTGTCGGCGCTAGAGATCCCGATCATGCTCTGTGCTGCGGTCACCCAGCTCCGCACCGCTCGACGCTGCGTCCCACCGGTGCTGATCTATCCCTACATGCCCGAACACCATATTCTGCTCACCGGGCAACGCTATGGGGTCCTGCCCTGGCCAGACGACGTGCACCAGATTGTCGGAGCCCTATTACTGCCACCCAGCGTCACTCCCCGCGGGCCCGTCAGCTGGCTACACTCCCCACGGCAGGAATCCCTGCAGCTGTGCCGGGAGGTCGACGCGTATGCGGCGTTTCGGACCATCCCGAAGACACCGACAGGAGGCAGCCGTGGATAAGGACGAGGACAACAGAGACAAGGATGACAAAGGCAGGGACGACGCCGGCGGCCGGCACCGCAGCGAAGACAACGGCGGCGACGCACAACGGGATAGGCCGATACCCCCGCCCCCGGCTCCGAATAAACACGACCGGTGACCAAATACGCCGATGCCGCCGAGCTCCGGGCGCGCATGGTCGACCGGCTCTTGGCGGACGACCTCGCCGGGTGGGCGGCCCAGGTAGCACCGTGGCTGCCCGCGTTGGCCACCGTGCCCCGACACGAGTTCATCCCGGACACCGTATGGATCAAAAACCCCCGGCACTGGCCGACGCTGCTGCCACTGCACCGCGACGACGACCCGGCCCGGTGGCTAGAGCTGAGCTACGGCGCCGATGCGGTGATCACCCAAGTGGATGACGGACACCCAGAAGGTCCGGGACTGGCCGGAGCGATGCAGACCAGCTCAGCGTCGGCACCGGACATCGTCGCGGTAATGCTGGCCGCCCTGGACGTCCACCCAGGACATCGGGTACTGGAGGTCGGCACCGGCACCGGATACAACGCGGCGCTGCTGGCTCATCGGCTCGGCGCCGAGCACATCACCAGTATTGAGATCGACTCCAGCGTCGCGGCCCAGGCACGAACAGCCCTGTTCCGTGCTGGCTACGGCGACATCTGCGTGGTCACGGGCGACGGGGCGCTCGGTTATGCACCGCGGGCCCCCTACGACCGGGTCATCGCCACGGCGGCGGTCCACAGCATCCCGTACCCGTGGGTAGCGCAGACCCGCCCCAGCGGGCGAATTTTGCTGCCGTGGGCCAACAGCTACACCGGTGCGCTAGTGGCGTTGACCGTCGATGAGCACGGCACGGCCCGCGGCGGCATCGTCGGCGAGTCGTCGTTCATGTGGCTGCGCCCCCAGCGGGAACGGCGCGGACCCGTCGGCGACGTGGTGGGCGACGACGAAGACCGCGCCGCGGTGCACCTGACCCAGCTGCATCCGCACTCGGTGGTTGGCGACCACGGGGCCCGGTTCGCGATCGGTCAACGGGTACCCCGATGCCAGTGGCGCTACTGGCCCTACGACGAGCAGACCGGCGCTGGGGTGCTCTGGCTGCTCGATTTCCGGTCCCGCTCCTGGGCCAAGCTGACCCACATCACCCCCGATGCCAGCGACCACGAGTTCCGCGTGCACCAAGACGGGCCCCGACGGCTCTGGGATGAGGTCCACGCCGCCCACCAGTGGTGGATTGATCACGGCAAGCCCGAGCCCGCTCGCTGGTGCGTCACCGTGAGCCCCCACACCCAGCACATCGACCTAGCCTCGCTGTGAGTCTCGTCGCACGCTGCTGCCACGCCCTGAGAATCAGTGTCAGGCTGTATGAATCAACACCGTGGCCGTCCGCCGTCACCGGAATGTTGGGCCGCGTCGGTGTGGCCTGCACCTCGGAAGTGCCCTTTCTGCCGCGGGTTCTGAAGCTTCACCCACTCCGTTTCCCCTGACAGCAGGGCACTTCCGCTCATACCGGAACAGACACGCCGTCAACCTTGTCCAAAGCCAGGACCAGGGTCAGGTTGAGGTTCAGGTTCAGAGTCGGATGTATACCAATCCACACAGGCCCAGGCAACGTAGTCTGTCCGGCCCTTGTACGGAACCGGAATCCACCATTCGCTTCCCCCGCAGTCCGGATAATGCCTGCCGCGCTCAGCTTGACAACTGGCGGGAAGAGACTGTCCGGCGTTGAGTCGACCATCAAATCTAGATTCTTTACTGGGGTGTTCACGGATATGCAGGTCGTCAACCCTGCTGACGACCCAACAAGGCCACTCGCTATCGTCAATCGGGGAATCTAGAAATATATGCCCGCTCTGAGGCTGGGAGGCGCTAGGCCGGGGGGTGCTAGAGGGCCTAGGCCGGGGGGCGCTCTGAGTCATTGGAACCCTTCTTTCGAATTGCGAGGCAGGGATTCTTACGCCTACCTTGCGGAGATTTCGTAACTAACCGTGACTCGAAGGGAAACCTCAGACTCCCCGGGTAGAACCGGAGTGGATTCCGCCGCAAACGCGACGCTGCGGACCGTCGGCCCACCGCTAGGTTCCAACTCGGAAACCGAGATAACGTTTTCGAGTTTTACGCCAAGTCCGTCCGCCAACTGTTGGGCCCGATCCTTCGCATCGCCTATGGCCCGCTTCCGGGCTTCGACGCGCAAGCTTGACGGGTTGGCGAAGGAAAACGAGATACCCTCGATGCGAGTCGCGTCGCCTCCCGCTTGAACTGCCGCGTCGATGACGGCACCAGCACCGTGTACATTTCTCAATTTGGCACTCAGGCCGTTCTGTGCTCGATACCCGACGATCTTTGGCGGGTTCGTGTCGTTTGGAACCTGTCGCGCAAATACTGGGTCGATGCTGAGTTGAGTCGTCTGAATATCCGGTTCTTTGACTCCATGATCCCGCAGGGCCGACAGTACAGCTGTCGCCTTCTTGTTGTTTTCGGCCAGTGCATCCGACGCGGTCACGGCCTGGGTCTCCACAGCAAGGTTCAATACGAGGAGATCTGGTGCGGCTGCGACCCGACCTAGCCCCGTGACGCTTATCGTCCGTTGAATGTATTGGGTGCTCATACCATTCCTTCTTCTTCGTTGACTAGTGTTTCCGGAGGTCCCAGAGGGTCTGGGTATGGATATATCACGTGGCGGTGCGTCCACATAACCAACGCTTCGCCCATCTGCAACTTCGGCATCTCGATGTTCTTCCCGTCCACCTCCGCCGCGCTAAAGCCAGCAACGGCAGTAAAGAGGGCGAGCAACACCAGGTACGTACGTCGTGCTCTACGTCAATCGGGCGAAATTGTGCGGCACGGGTGTACCCGGTTGGCAGCCAGCTGACGGACCCGGACGGTCCGGTTGGCCGGCGCGATGCAGACCAGCTCAGTGTCGATGAGCACGGCACCGCCCGCGGCGGCATCGTCGGCGAGTCGTCGAACCCAGCGCATCGACCTGGGCTGGCTGTGAGTCTCGTCGCACGCTGCTGCCAAGCCCTGGGAATCAGTGTCAGGCTCGGTAATATCAGTGTTTAGGCATGACCCGGGGACCGGCGAGCAACGGCCGGCCTCGAGGGAGGACGGTCAATGATGACCGCAGCTGCTGCCCAACCCGCGCGCTCCAGCGGGCCGGAGGGGCTCGACCAGAGCAACCAGAAAGTCCGGCGAGTCCGCGTTCCGGACCTCATCGCGGCCAAACGTCGCGGCGACAAGTGGGCGATGCTCACCGCGTACGACTACTCCACGGCCGCGCTGCTGGACGCCGCCGGAATCCCCGTGCTGCTGATCGGCGACTCAGCGGCCAACGTCGTCTACGGCTACGACACGACGGTGCCGGTCACCATCGATGAGCTGATGCCCCTGGTCCGCGGCGTGGTCCGCGGTGCCCGCCGAGCGCTCGTCGTCGCCGATCTGCCCTTCGGTTCCTACCAGTCCTCTCCGGCCCAGGCGCTGGATACGGCGGCCCGTTTCCTCAAAGAGGCCGGTGCGCATGCGGTGAAGCTTGAGGGCGGTCACCGAGTAGTGCCGCAGGTCGAGGCGCTGGTCGCGGCGGGCGTGCCGGTGATGGCCCACCTCGGGCTCACCCCGCAGTCGGTGCACGCGCTGGGCGGTTACCAGGTGCAGGGCCGGGGCGAGCAGGGCGAGCGCCTGCTGGAGGACGCCAAAGCCCTCGAAGCCGCCGGGGCGTTCGCCATCGTGCTCGAACTCGTGCCCGCCGAGTTGGCCGCGCGAGCCACCGCGGCGGCGAGTGTGCCCACCATCGGGATCGGTGCCGGACCAGACTGCGACGCGCAGGTGATGGTGTGGCAGGACATGGCGGCTTTTCACCCCGCCGCTGGTCCGGTGCCCCGGTTCGTCAAGGCCTACGCCAAGCTCGGCGAGGGGCTCCGCGAGGCCGCGAGCCACTTCGCTGCGGAAGTCCGCTCAGGCGCCTACCCGGGTCCCGAGCACACCTACCACTGAGCGGGGACCGACCGCAGCGACGGTCCGCCATTTAGCCAGCAGGGTAGGTATCTGGCTGGACCGCGCCGATGCCCGACCTGTCCAGCGAAAATAGTAGCCGCTTACCAAGCGATACCAGCTGGCGAGCGCGCACCATGACGTATGCGCCGCTTATGAACGTGGACACGGTCAGGAGATCTATTCGGTCCAGCCGCTGGGAGATCACGATGAAAATACCCTGGAAGCAACACAAAGACTATTATAAGACGATTGTTCCAGACCCAGTGGTCGAACAGATCAAACAGCTGGGACAGCGTTTCTTGGAGCTGGGCGACACGCTCGACGCGCTACGCCACGGCCGTCCGCCACGAATCGACATCCTCGATTTTCCGAAAGTGGTGCAGTTCTTCGTAGAAAACCAGGAAGCGGTCCCCGGCGCAACGGCCGGCGCGCTCGTGCGCGAAAAGATCGAAGACGGCTACCGGGCGTATCTTGTTTTCCTCAACAATGCCGGAAAGCCCATCCTTTCTGGGCGGCCAGCCGCGCCATCTCGCACCTACCTTGCAAACGGGTTTGACGATGAACTGAGTAAACTCTTCGGCGACACCGATGTCATCATTTTCGACTAGGTAGGAGTTTGTCATGGTACTCGACATTCTAGCAATGATACTCATCGGCGCCGCCACGTTGGGTGCCGCGATTGTCGTAATACATATCATCACCCTCACCCTTGAATTCATCATTGACTGGTTCCGGGATAGCGCGGCCGAGGTTGAAAACGATCCTACTAAGCTTGCCGTGACCGTTGCGGAGCAGCTTGCGAGCGGAAACGTCTCCTACGTTCAAGGCATATTCAATACTGACACCCGAGCGTTCGTCAAGGCGCGGCGGATCAAGGCCAAGGAGGCGGAGGCCGCCGTCAAGGCTGAGCACAAGAAGCATCAGGTTGCCGTCTGGTCGTGAATCCCAGGTTTAGGCCGCCCCGCCCACAACCTTTTCGCGAGGAGTTTCTCTAGTGCCCATTTTCGAGACACTGGCTCTGTTATCTATCCTCTTCGGGGTGATAGCGTGTCTGTCCTGGAATGAACTGAAAGAATGGATTCGCTCGAATAGCCCGATCGCTGCGGCTGACTTGGTTAGGACCGCGCTAGCTAACGGGGACGTGCAGATCGTCGCGATCGGCCTGAACGCTAAGGGAGCGCAGACAGCGTCCAAGAAATGGCGCGCAAAATTGCTCGACAGCGAGCTGGCAAACAGGTTCGGCCACCAAAACAGCATTCGCGTCACCGTATGAGGAGATCATGGACGACACACTCTTTGAGAGCGACGACAGGAACTTCCTGAGACGTCTCATTAAAAATCGCAGCAACCCGTTTGACGTGTTTGGGATCCCGCCGGAACTCGACCGGACTAACGCGGCACTCCTGCGCTCCCGACTCCTCACTGCGGTGGGTGACGCAGCGCGGGATGGGATGCGAGGTGATGTTACCATCACTGTGACGAATCATGCCTCGGAGAGTCCCGTCCACCAAGGTGGGAAAAGGCCGACGAACCCAAATCAGACCGTTCAGGGAGTGGCCGGGCCCGGGGGTGACGTACCGGGCGGTGATTCGGACACCCTGTCGATCGAGGACCGTGCCTCGTATTTCGTCACCACTGATCCGCTGTACTCGTTCGACTCGCTAGTCTTGCCCAGCCCAGTGCTGGAAAGGCTTCTCCTGGCCGTGGACACGGTTGAGCTACGGACATTGGTGTTCGACACCTGGAATCTGCGGAGTATACAGCCGCGGCCGTCCTCGGCTATCAACCTGCACGGCAATCCGGGTACCGGCAAAACGCTGGCGGCACACGCCGTTGCTAGTCGACTGGGCCGGAAGATCCTCTGCTCCAGGCACTCGCAGCTGGAGAGCAAGTACCACGGTGAGGGACCCAAGAATCTCGATGCGCTGTTCTATGCGGCGAAGGCGCAGAACGCACTGCTGTTCCTCGACGAAGCCGACTCGTTGATGTCGCGCCGATTCGAAAACGTCAGCCAAGGGTCGGAACAAGCAGTAAATAGCATGCGCAGCGAGCTGTTGATGTGTCTGGACCAGTTCGAAGGCCTGGTCATCTTCGCCACAAATTTTGTGCAGAGCTACGATAGCGCGTTCGACAGTCGGGTTCGGCATGTCGAAATTCCCGATCCAGATTTTGCCGCCCGCCGGGAAATCTGGCGACGGCACCTACCGGCTGAGCTGCCGGTGGCCGATGACTTGTCATTGGACGACTTGGCCGCCATCGACGAGATCAACGGCCGGGAAATCCGCCGGGCCGTTATCGACGCCGCGGTTGGAGTCGCCCGAGAAGGCCGGCCTGAGGTCACCCAACGGGATCTCCTGATGGCGATTGAGGAGGTCAAGAATACTCGACTGACGTCCAACAACCCGAAACCGGCCCCGAGCATCCCGAACGACGAGACCGCGGAGGCCATTAAAGCTGCGGCGCGAGATGTGCCCGCAGAATAAGACACTCATGTCAAACTGAGCGCCAATCCGCTGCGGACCAACCCGAGGAACCATCATGCGGCCGGGGCGGATGCGGCCACCACTACGACAGTCACTGGTAAGCATTTCAATACAGCACACTTACCTAACTACTGCAGAGTTATGCAAATAACCGGAGAGAGACGTGAAAATCGAAGTCATGATACTGGGCGAGGAGGGGTCCGGTAAAACTCTTTATTTGGCCGGACTTCATCGTGCTATGGGTCCCGCGCAGGTCGAGATAGCGGCGACCTTGAGAACCGACGGCGCGCGGCGAGTGACACTGGACAACATATACAGTAAGGTGATACGCCCAGACGATCCGAAGTTCCCTTTGAGTAACCCCTGGGGCGTGCAGAAATGGCCGTTTGAGTGCGTCATCACAGGTGCAGACAATCAGGAGTACTTCCCGTTTTCAGTGGTCTATTCAGACTACGCCGGGGAAATGTTACACACCGAGAAAAGCTTGTCGGAAATTGAGTCAGATCCGGAAATGCAGGAGTTCTTTGCCCGCCAGAAGAGCGCGCACGTCTTCCTTATACTGATCGACGGCCACAAGATGTACAGATTCCTCAAAGACGATCCGAAGGCGAGGTTCTGGTTGGACGACTACCTACCACGCGTCCTGAAAGTGATAGAAAAGCGGAAGCCGGTTCATCTCGTCGTCACAAAGTGGGGTATTCTAGCGAGCGAAGGAATCTCTCTGGAAAAGGTCAGAGACATATTACTTGAGCAAGAGACACTGAAAAATTTCATTGCAGCACAACTGCAGAAATCGATAATTCGACTCATTCCGGTAGATGTTGTCGGTCCGTTCGCACGGCTCAACGACGAAGGGGTTATGGTCAAGATTCCCGAGGCACGTGTTACGCCGGTGAATCTCCTTGTGCCATTCGTGGCGGTACTGCCTGACATTATCCAGCAAAAGATCAATGAGTCAAAGGTTCTCGCCAATCAGACCGACAACACGGACACGAAAAATAGTAACCAAGTCATAGAACAACTTCTCATTCTAGCGGCCAAGAAAAGTAAGGAGATCCTCAAGCGGTCCGAAGATCCGCTCGTGAGGTTCGTGACGAGCTTGTTGGAGAGCACGACTGGCCCCTCGCAAAGTAAGCCCCGCAGCGCCGCCACGGCCCGCAAGACCGTTCAGGGGACGCTCTTCTTCGTCGAACGCTACATTGCACGAAAAGAAGAACAACGCGAGAAAAAACAGGAACAGCTACGTCGCGAGATTAACGAAAGACAACTGGAGATCGATAATGAGCAGGCGGCGCTGCACCTGGTCATTGATAGCTGCAATGCTCGGTTGCTGGAATTTGAGCGACAGTATCCGGCATCGATTCTGCACAGAACTCAGCCATGACGGAGTCACGTGAGGTCTGGCCGGTCCTCATCGTCAACGGGAGACTGCTCGTCGCCCCGGATTTTCTGATGGACCAGGCAGCAAGCGACGCGTCAATCAACGGAATTCTCATACGAGAAATCAATCCGGGCAAACCGCCAGTGGCAGAGACCGTTCGCACACGGACCTTCAGAGTTCCCAGAGTGGGCGATCTTACTGCTTACTTCCGGTTCAATCCGGTCACTGGAGAGCTGGTGGAGCGACCGACGGAATTTGTTCGCGACGAGGCCACCCGAATACAACATATGATCGAAGGTGTCGTTACCCGGACCGCAGCCGCCGGCGAAATCGGCTCCGAACTCATTGACGCCAGCCGCTCGCACATTCTCCATGCCCTAAAAGAGTACCTAAACGATCCAAGTAGCTGGCCCGCAGCTGAACGATCAAGCCCAATTCTGATCTCCGACATCATTGCCGCGCCCGCTGGCGAGCGGGGTCCCAAGCAAAATCACGAGCGGGACGCCGAGCATACCGACGAACCCACTGCCGGGCCTGGCGCCTATCATCTTCCTGACGATACTTCCGTCGCGGTCGAACCGCAGCCCGGTCCCAACATATGGCCACCCGTCCATATCGTTGCTATTCTCCTTGTCGTAGGTGCCATCGTGGGAATCATTCTTTGGGAGCTCCTGCATAGGATCCTGGGATGATGAGGCTTATGCAAAACCCCGATGGCGCGCCCGCTGTCACGCCTCTGGCCTGCACTGACACAGTTTACGATCTTGTTCTAAAGGAGTTCTGCATAAGCCTCGATGTGTGACGTGGCTCGGCTGCGCCGGTGAGGGTACGTCGACATAGTCAGTCGGCATCAAGACCCAGTCGGCTTCGCAGTTTCTCTGGACATCGGTGGCGGCCGGAAATAAAGACCGCGAAGCAAAACCTGGTCTCGCCATCGGCCCGTGAAATTTCCAGCTTCTGCATAGCGTTCAGTACGTGATTTCGTACGGTCTTTTCGCTAATAAAAAGTATTTCAGCGATTTGTTCGTAAGTGTGGCCGTCTGCGTATTCTTCCAGGATTTGTCGCTCCCGCGCAGTCAACGCTGCCGCCTCGGGGGGGATAATGCCCGGAGTCAGGGGAAGCTCGCGCGGCGGTACCGGACAAAGTATGTTGGTCAAGTCAGAACTCGCCAGCAAAATGCGAACGAATTCGTTACGTAGCTGCTCGATCTCTATTCGGTACTCGTCCATTCCTAGACTCAATTCCGTCAAGACCTGTCGTATGCGACGTCCTCGCGCTACCTGGTCGAGTAAGCGCGCGAGTGCCGCGCTGAGCACCATGTCATGCTGTTCTGCCCCGTCTAGCAGTGCCTGAGCCAGTTGAGGTTTGAGGTCATAGGGCTGGTGAACCGCATCCCATGCGGCATCAGCCAGGGGAACACCGCCGACATCCTTGCCGAGTACCGCACGGGCGCCGTATGCCCAGGCGGCAGCATATGGTTGCCAATGGTCAGCGGCGGTGAAGACGACTGTCGGTACGGCTTGCATCAATTCTGTGATTTCATTGACGGTGCCGGCGCCGAATGGGTCGAGCACGCAGGTATCGAACGCCACGCCTGAGGTCGCCAAGTCAGCGATCCGTTCAGTCTGGAAAACCACGTGGAGACGTGTATCACGATTCAGCGCCGCTACGACGCCATCGGACGTCATCTGGTGCCGGTCCACCACAGCAACATGCACGCGATGGTCATCGGCCATTATCGTTGTCCGTTCTTATGTGCTCAATTAGGCAGATCGGGTAGCCGCCGTCGGCCCGGACTTCTCCCGCGACGCACGCGCACGACACCGGGGTCGGGCACGGGCGACCCCACACCAGCTTCGCTGTCCGTGATGACCCCGGAGCCGACAGCAACAGCGGGGCACCGATCGTTGCGTGCATGTCTATCCTAGACCTAAGGTACACCCAATCAGGTGATTTTATTGACTATTCCTACTTAAAGTAATATTCCTTGGCACTTTGGCACTATATACAACCCTAATGGAGCAGCCTTTATCACCGAAAGGACATACTAGCTGCACCAAGCGCTACCATAGTTACGCTGCAGGGAACGCAAAATTTTAGCGCCCAGCCGTACCGGCCAAACTCCTACCGGGATGACAGTGCCTCTGGGCAGGCAGCGCCCTTGGGCAGGCAGCGCCTCAACGCACTCACGACGTCGGGAGTTAGACGCCGGTGATGCGGATGCCGGCGTGCGTGTGGTATCGCCGGTTGACGGCGATGAGGTTAGCGGTGAGCGCCTCCACCTGGCCGGCATTGCGCAGCCGACCCCCGTACAGGCCGCGCACGCCCGGTATCACGGCGGCCAGAGCGCACACGAGGTCAGTGGCCTCGCGGTCATCACCCAGCACCAGCACGTCCAGGTCCAGCTTGGGCACCGCGGCATCCTCCAGCAGCACCGCGGAGACATGGTGGAACGCCGCGGTCACCCGGGACTCGGGCAGCAGGGCTTGGGCCTGCTGGGCGGCGCTGCCCTCCGGCACCGCCCGCAGGAACGGGCCCCGGCCGTCAAAGCCGAGCGGGTTGACGCAGTCGATGACGATGGTGCCGGCCAACGACTTCCGCAGCGGCCTCAGCAGCGCGGCGTGACCGTCGAACGGCACCGCCACGACGAGGAGATCCGCCTCGGCCGCGCAGCTGGTGTTGTCCGTGCCGCGCACCCGCGGCGAGCCAGCGCGCTCCCGCAGCGAGGCCGCGGTCTGCTCGGCCCGACGGGCGTCTCGGGAGCCGATCACCACCGACAACCCGCCGAGCGCCCACCGGTAGGCCAGACCGCGGCCCTGCGGACCGGTACCGCCAAGGACCCCGATGGCCAGCCGCGACAGCTCAACTGCCGTCACGAGCTGATGGCCGGCGGACGGCGGGGGATGGGATCCAGGCAGGACACCAAGACCTCTCGGGACTGCGGGTCGGATACCACGGCATCGTTGCGATCCCGGTATACCAGTTCGCCGCTGGTGTCGATCTCAAGCAGATAACCGGCCTCGGCAAGCTGGTTCTCGTCCAGGTCGACTAGCCGTTCCACCCGGCTGGGCACCACCCGGTAGACCGGCCACGGCAGATCACCGTAGGTTTGATGGAACTCCTCGAGGAGGTAGGCCATCTGCTGCTGCCAGGGCAGGGGCATCTCCTCGGCCAGGGACCGGGGCAACACGACATAGCCCTCGTCGACCCCGAGCTTGGCCAGCTCGAGATAGTCCCGGAGTGGGGTGGCCGAAGCCGGCCGGCCGGCCGGCCGCGGGATCGGGTCTGACGCGTACACCTTCACCTCCAGATGTCAGGCCTTCGCGACCGGCACGCCGGGCCGGACCGCGAGCGGCATCAACTCGTGCTCGTCAAAGCTCACAGCCCGCTGCCGCAGCGGCACCGTTTGATTCGCCGCTTCGACGATGCGGCCATTACCCAGGTACATCGCAACGTGGTGAATGCTATCCGGGTTCGAGGTGTCGTAACCCCAGAACAGGAGGTCCCCGGGTTGCGCCTGGCGCGCGGGCAGCTGCGCACCAGCCCAGTACTGCTGGCGCGCCACTCTGGGCAGCGTGACCCCGGCCGACTCGTAAGCCCGCAACATCAACCCCGAGCAATCGTAGGCATTGGGCCCGGTAGCGCCCCAGACGTAGGGCTTGCCGACTTCGCCCAGCGCGAAACGCATCGCCCGCTCGGCAACCTCGGAGGATGCCCCCGGTGGCAGCGGCGCCGTGCAGGACACCCGGGTGAACTCCGTGACGTCCCCGCCCACCGCACCAATCACGTTGACGGCCAGCGGCTCCCACTGGTGGTAGCGCGCCGGGAAGGCGGAGCGCTCCACATCCTGGGCGGAATCACCAGGACGGCGGGTTTCCCACCCGGGCACCGTCAGCAGCACGTCGTAGAACTTGTTGATCTCGTAGCTGGGATCGGTGACCTGGGCGACGCTGCCCCACCCTTGCGAAGGGCGCATCTGGAAGATGCCCAGCGAGTCCCGGTCGCCGTAGTGCAGGTTATGCAGCCGTGACTCGGTCATTCCCGCCTGAATGGCGATCTGCCACGCCCGTGGCGGCAGCCGGCGCTGCTTACCGATCGCGATGATCTGCTCGACGATGGCCCGTTGTTCCGGATCGAGGTCGCTGACCTGGACGGCCACCCGTGGTGTTTCCCGCGGATCGGTGGACGCGAGAACCGTGCCGCACGGCGCGCCGAAGGTGAAGTCGCCGGAACCGACGCCACCGAGCAGAGTCGCGATCGCGACCATCGCGATGAGCCCGCCGAGCATGCCGAGAGCCAGAAGCCCGACCAGCCACCGCCGCACGGCTTAACCCGCTCGCTCGTAGCTGGCGACCCGCCAGCCGGTGGGAGTGGCGACCAGCAGCAGCCGCACCACGAGGGCGCTGGTGGGCACGTCCACCTCAGCGGAGGCCGCGCCGAGGCTGACAGTCCGTGGCGCTTCGGTGATCTGGGCAGCGGGCACGTTCGCCGGGTCAATCGACTGAAGCTGGGGGAACAACTCGTCGGTGGTGTAGGGCCGGAGCTGCTCAACCCACCGCGCCGGGGTGATGCCCTTCGGGATGGTGAGAAACGCCTGCACCCAGGAGCGCGCGACGGTCAGCGCAGCGGCCGGGGCCGGCATGCTCGGGACGGGCACCCGGGATCGCGCCGCGGTGCCCGCTTGCCCCAGCGCCGGGGGTGGTGCTGGGGCAAGCGAGTTGGTGTGCGGCCGCGTCGACGGCGCTGCGCCGGCCGGGTTGACCCGGTTTGCCGGCAGCGCCCGCTGCGCTCCGATCACGATCAGGACCAGCGCCAGCACGGTGACGGCGAGGTGTTTGGGAGAACGCAGCGGAGCGCCCCAGAACGTGCGGTAGACGGCTGCGCGGCCCCGGTGGGTGCGGATCGGCACGGTGATGGTCCCCGGTCAGTCCGTGGTCCGGGGGCCATCAGCGGCGGAGTGCGCCGCGCTGACTTCCAGGCCGGCCGAGGGCCGGAACAGGACCCACACTTGGCGCCCAGCTACCTCTTCCAGCTCAGCTTCCCGCGGCGCGGGGCGCGGATCGCTGGCCGTCGAGGGCACGTACACCGGGTCCTCAGCGGCCCGGGCACGGTCTGTCACGGTCAGGCGCAACCCTGCCGGCAACGCCGCCAACCGATCCGGCCGCACCGGGCCCCCCCCAGACGCGGTCCCTCCCGACCCGCTCAGCGCCGCCGCACCACCCTGGTGAGCAGAACCACCCCAATCACGAGCATCAAGGACTGGGATCGGCGCCGGAGCGCCCGCACGGCGGTCCACCCGCTCGGCCGGGACCACCACCGGTGCGCCAGCCTCCGGCCGTCCCCGACTGTCCGGGACCGACGGTGCGTGCGACTCGTCCTCGGCGCCGCGGGCCTCGGCCCAAAACCGCTCCGACGGGCTGGCCTCGGCCCCTGCCTTGCGCCGCCGCAGCCGAGCCAGCACACCCGGTGGGGCGGCCGGTAGCCCACCACCCACCGCACCGACCGCGAGCTCGGTCATCTGCCACATCCGCCGCACCGGACGGGCGACCAGCAACATCACCGCTGTGATCATCCCGGCGAGCAGCATCTGCGCGAGCACCGAGATGGTGCGAGACGGGTCGAACAGCCACACCATCACTAGCGTGTGCAACGCGGCCAGCGCGGAGAGCACGACGATGTTGAGCAGCGCGGTACCAACCGCACGACCGACCCCGCGCAACAGGTCGTGATGCAGGATGGCGATCAGGCCGATGACCGGGCCGAGCAGGATCACCACCCGCAGCAGCACCTGGGCCAGCAGCAGGGCCGCCTGGGCGAGCAGCTGGAACAGCCCGAACATCACGGCCTGCAGGGCGGCCAGCAATCCGACGCCGATCCGGTTGCCATCCACGCCCTGGAAGTAGCCGTAGGCGCTGCCGGTCCGCTCGGCGATGGACTTGTACTCCTGCTTCTTCCGGTCCGCGACGCCGGATTTCGGATCGTCGGCGCCGCTGGCGATCTCCTGCTTGGTGTAGGCCTGGGCGCGGAGCAGGTCACGACCGAGCTGGGTGGCCTGCGGACCGTCCGGGGACCCGAACTCCCCCCGCAACCAGTTTCGGTAGATGATCTGGTCATGGAGCAGGGTTGGCAGCGCATCGCGCTGCTCGATACCGACCTCCTGTAGGAAGCCGGTGCGCACCTGGTTGCTGCCCTCAACCAGAACCCCGTCGACGACCTGGGTGTACAGCAACGGGGTGAGGTAGGCGGCGGCGGCCAGCCAGATGCCAGCCAATGCCCACGCGGTGCGTTTGCTGACGGTGGCCAGGTCGCCGCGCCAGATCGACCGGAACAGCACAATCGCCAACAGCACCGCGACCACCCCAAACCAGGGCGCGTAGACGCTGTCATACAGCGCGGTGGTGCCGGAGACGATGAGGTCATTCAGCGGAGCCAGCAGACCCCCGTCGGCGAGCGCGTAGTGCAGCCCGTTGGTGGCGCCGACGATGGCTTTACCGATATCAAACAGCAGGTTGCCAGTCCAGGTGTCAATCACCGCGTTCGGGTTGCGCAGGCCCGAAGGACCGCAGCCCAGGTCGTAGGTGTGCCACACCAGGCCGGCATAGCCGACCTCGGCGTACACGCTGTTCGGCGCGCCAGCCTGCGGTGGCGTGGGATCGATGGCACCGACCAGGCCCGATCCGGGCCGTTCCGGGTTGGGCGCTTGTTTGCAGTCATCCGCTCCCGGAACCTGGGCCAGGGCCGGTGATCCCAGGGCCGGTGACCCCAGCACGGCCTGCAGCCCGAGCATCGCGGTGACCACCAGCAGCGCCACCGCGATGCTCCGGCCGCGCAGCACCGGGACTCTCATGCTCTCGCCCGGACCGCGACCGCTGGAGACATCCCGGTGCGACCCGCGCCAGGGGGAGGCGAACCGTCGTGCTCCTCGGACGCCACGTCCGGGCCGCCGGGCAGCTGCGCCCCTGGTAGGTCGCCCCGCAGGGCGTCCGGAGTGGTGTCCAGGGCGGCACACAGATGCTCCAGGTGGGTGCCGGAGAAATCCACCCGAACCCGTTCCACCCCGTCGGCTCCGTCACCGAAGATGAACTGCCGCGGTGCCCGGTCCCGTTCGGTGGCTGTTCGGTCGCCACCGGGGCGGCGCCCCAGAGAGGCCACCACCTGCTCGTATCCCACCCCGACCGGAACCTTGAGCAGGCGCAGCGCATCGGCCTGGGCGGGCCCGTCGTCCAGGCGCCCGACGAAGACCGAGTCCAACAGCGACACAAAGCCCTGGATCTTGAGGAAGTCCGCCGGGATCTGCGAGGACAGCAGCACCCGGACATTCCACTTGCGGGAGTCCCGGGCGAAGCGGTTCATCAGGACCCGGCCGGTAGGGACCTCGGAGAGGAAGAACGCCTCATCGATCCAGACCCCCTTGCGCTGGTCGCGGGGACGCTCATAGATCGACCGCTGGGTCAGCCAGGCCGCGAGGTTGAGCAACTCCACCCCGAGGGACTCCGCATCAGTCCAGTGCTCCCGGCCGATGTTGTCCTTGGGCAGGGTCAGCCCGGACATGGTGAGCACGGTGAGCCGGTCGTCGCGGACCTCGGTGTAGGGGTCGGCGCCCTTTTCCGGAATGAGCAGCGACATCCGCTCGCGCATCTCATCGAGGAAGTCGGCGACCACGATGGCGTGCTCGTGGTGCTCGGAGGGATCACGGCGCAGCATCTCGAACACCTGCCCCGGATGCGCGTCGGGCCGGCCACCCACCGCCCGGACCGCCCGGAGCAGCACGATGCGGGTCTTCGCCATCCGGGCGACCTCAAAGGGCAGCACTCCGGTGAGCGCGTCGAGCACCAGCCGGCGCCGGGTCGCGGCGGCCAGGGCTTTTTCCCGCCGCCAGGCCCGCTCCGGGTCCTCCTCATCCAGGAAATGCGCCAGCTCCGGCTCAGCGACCACCCGGTAGGGGTTGAGGATGCCGGGCTGGGCGTTGAGCAGGTTGATCGGCCGGGAGTAGGGCCGAAGCTCGGGCAGCCCACACAGCCTGGCCAGCGGGCCGGAGGGGTCCAGCAGGGTCCAGTACGCGCCCGAGCGCAGCGTCTTGTACACGATGCCACCGCCCAGGAAGGACTTGCCGCCACCGAGCCCGGCCACCAACGCGGTCAGCCCGGAGGAGTCCCGGATCTCCTGGGCCATCCACGGGTCCCAGGCGACCGGGCGCCGGGTGGCGGTGCACGTCTCGCCGAGCAGGATGCCCCGCCGGTCTCCCACTTCCGCGGTGGCGGTGGGCACCGCGGAGGCCGCCCAGATCACCGAGCCGCGGCGGAGGTAGGCACCGGAGGACAGCGGCTCGCCCGGGATGAACTCACGCGCCAGCGCGTACTGCGCCTCCGGATGCTCGATGGCGATCTTCGGCTTATACAGATCCAGGAGCTGCTGCGCCAACCGCAGGGCATCGCGCTCCGTGGGTCCTGAAACCGCGACCCGCCACCACGATCGCACCCGGGTGCCCAGCGCGGTAAAGCCCGAGGTCATCTCGTCGTCGATCTCCAGCACTCGGGTGGCTTGGCGGACCAGGCTCTGCGGCGGCTCGAGGTCGTGCTCGTCGGTGTAGTGCCGGACCTGGGACCGCACCTTGTTCATCTGCCGTTGCAGCTCGCCCGCGACCTCCTCCGGGCGGCGCACATAGATCCGTGCGGACCATTCCACCGCGGCCGGCAAGCGGTCCGAGCGCTGCACCCAGGGGTCGTCGATCTCCGGGATCCGCAACCCGTGCATCTGCCCCACGGTGAGCACCACGACATGCCGGGTGATCCCGGCGTTGGACCCGGTGCGACCGCGGACGGTGAGGGTGGGCGCGTAGGGCTCGGTGTGGAAGTCCGCCGCGTCGGTGAAACTGGCCAGGTCCTCCGGTTCCCAGGCCGCACCCGGCACGGCGGGCAGGTTGCGCGGCGCGGGCAGCCCCAGCGAGCAGGAACGGTGCATCAGCCAGGACATCTCCGCCGCCGTCACCGGCCGGCCCTCCAGCCCGGTGAGGCCGATCACCCCATCGAGGTGCTCCACCTCGGCGTCGATCGCTACCAGTTCGGCGTCCACGGCGGTGGGGAACACCCGCCGCAGCACCGGTGCGGCCCGCTCTACGACCCGGTCCAGCAGGGAGCGGGTCTGCACCTGCACGCCGAGATAGACCTCCTTCTCGGCCATCGAGTGCCCGAGCAGCTGCCGCTGCTCACCGATCAGGTAGTCGTCGAAGGACAGCGCGCCAGGCGTGTCGGGAAGCCGCCCAATGGCGTTGCGCGCATGCGCCTCGGCCCACATCCGAATCGGATAGGGACGAGCGGTGACCCGCAGGTGCAGCCACCGGCCCTGCAACTCCGCGTACTGACCAGCGATGGCGTGGATCAGGTCCTGACGTTGCGAGTCCGACCGGAACGACCAGCGCTGGGCAGCCAGCCGATACCAGGCGTAGACCTCCTGCCCATTGCGCACCAAGTGCCCATCAATGGAGCGCACCGCGATGGACGGGGTATACGTCGGGGCCGCAGCCTCCCCGGGGAGCTTGTGGCCGCGCCGATTGGAGCCCTCCCGACCAGCGGGGGCGGCTGCCCTCGGCCGGGGGGGGATGGGGTGCTGGCCGCCTTCACTGCTGCGGGCAGGACGTTGGAGCCCGAACACCTGTGCGCTCCTTCCTGCGACGTCCCCGCCGCTGGCCGGGTCGAGGGCGGTCGCGGTCAACCCGGATCCGCGCCGCGCTGACGGCACCACCGCGCGCCGCCGTCACCCTCCTGGGGGCGGTGAGCTCGTGGACCCACATCAGGGCAACAGTGCTCAGCGGACGTTCGTGGCTGATCCGGGAGCCGATAAGCCGCGTGAGCACGATGGTGATGAGCAGTCCCCAGGCGGTGGAGAAGAAGCCAAAACCGATGCCCAGCTGACGCTCGATGCCGAGAACGACCAGAAACATCACCATCCCGACGCCCCAAGCCACGTACCGGGCACGCCACGGGAACGTCGCCTTGGGTGGGCCGAGCCACACCGCGTCTACCCGGTAGACATCGTCATCGGTGCGGATCTGCAACGCCGCCTCCCTCCTCACTCAACTGCTGAACAGGTGGGCGATGTACTTTCCGAGGTCCTCACCTGAGCCGGACACGGCGAGCCCGATGACGCCCAACGCGATGATCACTCCGGCGAGCCGTCGCATCACCCCGGCGTTATCGCCCTTACCTCCCCCCAGCCACAGCAGCAGCACTGCTACCGCCAGCAGCAGCAGCGGCAGGATGTTGTCCAACATCCAGGTCCGCAAGTTGTGCGTGCCGAGTTCGGCTCCCTGGGTGACCACGGTCAACACAGTCATCGCGACCCCCTGGGGCTTGATCACGGTTCAGTGCCGAGCAGCCGCCCGGCGGGTAGTGAGTAGACCATGCCAGGACTGTCGGACAGTACCCGGCTCGCCACGCGCAGTGCTCACCCGGACAGAGCAACGGGATCTCGCCGTGTTGTGCACGTCTCACCGGTGTGGGCTGGCTTGGGTTAGCTTGGGTTAGCTTGGGCAGCCGGGTAGTCTGCGAACACTGGCTGAGGTGTCTTTCGACGATGTAGTCCTGGTGCCGTAGGTCGGAAGGGACTGGTTGAGGTGAGCGAGAGCTACACCGCGGTATACGAACGAGACGGCGCAGCGTGGGTGGTGGAGATCGCCGAAGAGCCCCGGCTGCGCCGCCGGTGCCCCAGCGTGGCCGAGGCTCGCCAAAGCATCCGGAGCGCTCTGGCCCGCTGGCGTAACACTGATCCTGATCAGCTTCATATCGTTGACAATTTCCGCCTGCCAGCCCAAATCCGAGCCGCGCAGCAGTCGGTGAAAGCGACTCGGACGGAGCACGAGCGGACCCAGATGATGGCCAGCATGACCGATTCCAGATCGGCGCTGAGTTGGGCCGAGGACCTGGGAATGTCCCTGCGAGACCCGGTGACGGTCGAGGCGCTCAAGAGCCTAGGGGGCAGAGAGATCTCGGTCGACACATTTTGCCACACGATTACGATGGCGGAAGAACTATCGAGGTTGACGGCGACCGCTGACCGTGTCTTCCCCGAGGAGTAGCCGATCGCAGCGCATATAATCGCCGAAACTTAAGTCCTAGCACGATCACTAACCTGGTTGCCTAGACAACGGGTGGAATGGCGGTAGCAGCTCGGGAGGCGCAGTGACTCCGGAGGCAGCGGAGACGTTGATCGGGCCCAACCAACGGACGGAGCAAGCTGTGCGGCAGCCCCCATGACTGCTTCACGATGTATAGATAGTCTGGGATCAGCGGTCAGCTGCTGTGCCAGCGCCACCCCGATCTCCTCACCTGCGTCGACCCCTCACGCAGCACGACGAGAGCAGACGCATCCCGCCACCGGCCCACCCACGGTCTCATGGATGCATATGCACCTTGAGCGCCGCCCACGCAGGGTCTCATGGATGCTTGTGCACCTCTGGTGACCTGCCCGGGCCGGGCCATCATGACCAGCTCCGAGATCCCCCACCAATCCACGCAATCGTGAAACGACCGTGCGGCAGCCCCTCCGGCGTGCGCGGACCGGGTAAGGCAGGATGGCAGCCACGCAGAGGAAGGTAAGGCATGATTATCGAGGTGATGTGCCGCATCGCCGATGGCCCGCTCAGGCCGGGCGAGCTGGAGGTCACTCAAGCAGTCACCCCCCTGGTGAGCTGGTCCGTTGACATCCGCGACGGATCGCAGACGTGGGAGCTGCACAGTGACAACCTGGCCATCGAGCTTCATTTTCCCGATAACACCGTGTGGACGGGTGAGGCATACCCAGTGACTGGCCTGGAGCCCGACTATCCCGTGCCCGATCATCCCGTGCCCGATCACCCCGTGCCGGGACAACCGCCGGAGCACAAGGCTCCCGCGACGGTGCGACTACACGGTACGGGCCCACTCCGAGAAAATTCGATCCCGCTGCACGCTGATGTGGTGGTTGCGCGGATCGACGCCATGTTGGCTAAAGGTCAGTCTATCGGTGGGACCGAGGAGCGCTAGTCAGACCGTGTGGATGAAGATCCGTTCGCCAAACGCGAAAGAGAGCGCATGCCCCCGCTCAGTCGACGCCACCTGCTGAGTACTGCCGCCGGGGCGAGCGGTGCCGTGCTGGCCGCTGAGTTGCTGCCGCCCAGCGTACGGACGGCGCTGGCCGCAGGGCCGCCCGGTCCCAGCACGCTGCGCGACGTCAAGCACGTGGTCTGCCTGATGCAGGAGAACCGTTCCTTTGACCACTACTTCGGCACGATGGCGGGCGTGCGCGGCTTCGGCGATCCTCACGCCATTACCCTGTCCACCGGGCGTTCGGTCTTTCACCAGCCCGACGCCGTCCACCCCGACGGTTATCTGCTGCCTTTTCATCTGGACACCACCACCTCCAACGCCCAGGCGATCCCCTCGACCAGCCACGCATGGACCGTTCAACACAAGGCCTGGAACGGCGGCAAGATGGACAAATGGTTGCCCGCCCACCGCGCGGCCGACCACCACAACGGCCCCTATGTGATGGGCTACTACACCCGCCGGGACATCCCCTTCCAGTTCGCCCTGGCCGAGGCATTCACCATCTGTGACAACTACTACTGCTCAGTCCTAGGCCCGACCTGGCCCAATCGCCTGTACTGGATGACCGGAACCATCGATCCCGTAGGCCACAACGGCGGACCCATCATCACCAATGTTGCACCCAAGCCCTATACCTGGACCACCTACGCCGAGCGGCTTGAGCGTGCCGGGGTGAGCTGGAAAGTCTATCAGCAGATCGACAACTACGGCTGCAACGTGCTGGAGCTCTTCCAGCAGTTCCGTGACGCGAAACCGGGAGAGCCCCTCTACGACAAGGGCATGATCCGAGGTGGCGCCCACGACTTCGAGGATGACGCGCGCCACGATCGTCTGCCCACCGTCTCCTGGATCATTCCCACCAGCTACCAGTCCGAGCACCCCAACTACATGCCCGCCGCGGGCGCTGACTTCGTCGCCAGCAAAATCGAGGCCATCGCCGCCAACCCCGAGGTATGGGCCAAAACAGTTTTTATCCTCAGCTACGACGAAAACGACGGTATCTTCGACCATGTCCCCCCACCCACACCACCCCCAGGTACCCGGAACGAATTCATCGACGGCCTCCCCATCGGCGGAGGTTTTCGGGTGCCCTGCATCATCGTCTCCCCATGGACGGTCGGCGGCGGGGTCGCCACTGAACGCTTCGACCACACCTCGGTACTGCAGTTCCTGGAGAAGGTCACCGGTGTGCAAGAGCCTAACATCAGCGACTGGCGGCGCCAGACTTTCGGCGACCTGACCTCCGCCTTCCGCTTCACCACCGCCCAACACCCGCCCCGGCTGCCCGACACGTTTGACCAGCTCCAGCAGGCACAATGGGAGGCGACGACGCTCCCTAGACCACCCATTCCCAAAGGTCACCAGAAATTCCCCGTTCAGGAGCCCGGCACCCGACCCCAGATATCGCCGGCCAGGGGCCGCGGCGAGTAACGAAGCCACCCCGTCCCCGGGCCAGCTCCACGGCACGCTCGCCGATAAGCCGTTTACTGGGTAGAATCCGCGCGCTGTTGAATATCGATAGTGATGTTGCGGCCGAATCTGTATCTGGTGTCGCCGGGGGGGTGGAGCAGGCCGCCGAATTCGTTGCGCAGCTTGCTCATCTCCGGGAACACGGTGGTCGTGGCGCCCGGCCCATAGAGATCTGTGCCTAATTCGCCTGGGGTGAGGCCGTCGGGCCGACTCGCGAGTCGATGCAGGATGTCGGCATGTAACGGCCTGATCTTGGAGCTCCAGGACACGTTCGGTCCGGTCACCTTCACCCAACGCTGGGCCGGGTCGGTGAGATCGAGAGTGCCCCGGATCACCGGCTCATCTTCGCCGTGCCGCCACGGCCGGACGAGCCACCCGTGTACCGGCAGGGGTTCCAGCACACACCACCCGAGCGCCGGAAGGAACGTCTTGCCCGGCGCGATCCCCCCGGCGTCGGGGAGCACCCGATCCCCCGCCTGGGCGGTCTATGCGCGCGAGGCCACCACCACACCGTCACGATCGATGACCAGCGCAGGGCCGCGGATCCGTTCCAGCGGCCCCGCCGCCACAGCTAACCGCCGCCACTGCACGCGATGTGGAGCGCTGCGGAGGGCGTCTTCGATGCGCAGCGCGATCTGATAAAGCCATCCCAGAGTGTCGCTGTGCACTTTTGTCCACGGTCCGGTCAGGTTGATCACCGCGAGGAGACGACGAGTATGCGGGTCCACAACTCGAACAGCGGTGCACGCCCAGCGGAGCTGAAAATCCATCCAGTGTTCCGGCCCGTAGATTTGCGCACCACGCAGAGACGACTGTGTCACCAGTCTGATTCCGTTGGTGCCCATCTCGGCCCACTTGGCACCGCAGCGAAACCCGTGGCCATCGGCCTCGTCACGGACCTTGGTGTTACCGCCCGTCCACGTGATGCACCCTCGGGCGTCGCTGAGCGTTGCCATCATCTCTACGTGACGCACCACCCCCAGCTGATGAACCAGCACCTGCCGCGCCAGAGCCAGATTGGGGTCGTCTTGGAGAGCTTCCAACTCCCGCGGATCCACGAACTGAGGAGTCACCTCACGGGATTTCACTCCCTGCCGAAGCATCGTATCCCAATCTTGTTTGATCACTAATCGGATCACCAACTGCGTCTTTGTCCGTGCGGAGACAGCAACCCCGCCGCTATGCTGCAGCGCCTCGCGCACCCGCTGAATCTCCCGCGCGCGCTGGGCCGGATCGATCCCCGCCGCCAAGGCCGGTTCCAACGGCGTCTCCCGCATCGCGACTCCTGTCTGTGTCTGAGCTCACACCTTGAACTATGGCACGACCCATGACCAGGGCGGAGCCGCCGGAGGACAGTGCACGGCGATTGCACACTCCCCATCAGTCGGTGCCCATCAGTCGGTGCCCATCAGTCAGGCGGTACAAGACGGGCGCAACCATTGCCACACCCGGTGCCGGCGCCGCAGCCTCAACTCTGACGGATAACCACGGATACCCGCAGGAGATGACGAAAGTGAGTCTGGCTCAAGAAATTGGCACAACGATCCGAGCGGCGATCACCGAGTGGCCACAGACCCTGCGCCTGGTGAGTCTGCTCGCCGCAGCGAGCGGACCAGCCGCACTGATCCTCCTGCTGATCCTGTTGCGGCATCCCTCAATGTCTACGCCCACCATCCCCACTGAGACGTTCGCCGGCATCGCTGTCGTGATCATCGGGGGGTGCATCGGGTATCGATCAGGCGACGGCTGAAGCCTCCGTTGGCGTACTGGATTGGTTATGGCAGGGCGTTAGCCCGGGTGCCCAGGCGGGGCGACGATGCGGTGCTGGCGCTGTGTAAAGCCGAGCAGTTGTTTCCCATCCGGGTACAGCGCAACCCCCTCGTCCGCGAGGTGCTTGGCGAGTTGCTGGTGCGCTCACGGCGGGATGCGGTGGGCCGGGAGTTGCGGGGAATGGCCTGCCGCGCTGGTCTGCCGTTGACAACCCGGCTCCGTTGGAGGCGAAGTGTCCGCGGTTACACTCCGCCCTCACGCTTGGGCCCTCACGCTTGGGCCCTCACGCTGGGCCCTCAAGCCGGGGATGGTCTACGACGCCCGTGCCAAGATTGCCAACGTGAGCGCGCGACCAGCCGGTTGAGGGTAGCGCACGTGTCCGAGAGGGCTTGCACGCTAACCACCCGCCTTCCGGTCGATGAGGCGGCATGATCGTGTATCTACTGTGCGGCGACCCGTAGGGCACGGAGTGGGCGTTCAGCCATTGCCACGAGACATGTCATCGTCTGTGTGACAATGTAGGTGTGGCTGGGCTGTGGTGGGACGAGCAGGACGCTGACTACATCCGTCGCCGCTCCGAGCGCTACCCGGGTGCACTGAACATCGAGCCGGAGTGGACCTTGGAGGCAGCCGCTGACCCACGGGCGATCGTGCGAGATCCCGATCCGAAGAGCCGCATCGGCGCGATTCGACTGATTGGCTACTCACCGGGTGCGGGGTTTGTCCTTACAGCGATCGTGGACCCTGTCGACTGGGCCGGGATTACGGCGTGGACGGCGCGGGGGGCGGACCTGCGCAGCTATCTGGAAGGAGCGGTGGTGAGTGATGACTGATCGTGCAGTCCGTGCCCGCCGGGAGGCCATCCGTGCCGAGTACCTGGACGAAGAAGCTGAGGCGAGTGAAGCCGAGGCGCTGGAGAACGACCAAGCTGTGCTCTCGGTGCGGGTGCCTGCTGTTCTCGCCGACATGCTGAAGGCGCGCGCGGCCCAAGAGCACCTCTCGACGTCGGCGTTGATCCGGCGGATTCTGGCCCGCGCCGTACGGGAAGGTACGGAACCAGTGCTGACGGTGGAGCAGGTGGAGGAGATAGCGCGGCGGGTCGTGCGCGAGTCGGCTTGATGAGCCAAGCACGTAGTGTTACTGATTATGACGACCGCGTCCGAGCGGTACTCGAACCGTATCCCTCCGATTGCGGCGGGGGAGCGAGCCGATGCGTACGCAATCCGGGGGATAACGCTCGGACTGGCCGGTCCGGCTGGATGCCCGCGGTAGCGGGCTGATGGCGCAAGGGCTTGCACCAGGACCGGCAGTATCTGCCCATGCTGATCCTGCATACGATTGCGGCGTTTCGCGCGCCGACGAGTTACGACATCCTGGCCACGTTGCTGGTCGGCCATGACCAGCCGGGTATGACCGAGGCCGGGCTTGACCGTGCGCTGGCCGACCTTGAGGACCGCGGCCTGCTGGGCTGGGACCGCCGGGGGAATCGCTATGACCTGCACCCGGTGGTGCGCGGGGTGGTGTGGTCCGGGCTCGACTCGAACGCCCGCCGCGGGAACAACCTTCAGCTCGCAACGTATTTCGAGTCGGTCCCGGCCGTCGATGAGAACTCGGTCACCAGTGTCGACGATCTGGCTGTCCCCATCGAGTTGTTTCACACCCTCGTCCGCCTCGGTCGCTACGAAGCCGCCTTAAACCTCATGACTGATCGAATCGCGGATCCGCTAACCGAGCTGGGGGCATTTCGGCAGCTCGCCGAGCTGGCAGCGTCGGTCATCAGCGATCCGCTCTGGCTGGAATCCATTGATGATGAGTCCGACCCAGTCGAAATCGGCGCTTTAGCCTCGTTCTTGACTGGAGTCGGTTACTGCTTCGCAGGCGATCCGGGGCGGGCTGTCCAGGCCTACGACGTCGCGCTATCGGGCATCGTGAGTCTCGTCGAGCGCGATAAGGAGGGCGAGGAGCTCCTCGCGATATTCAGGTCGCTGCGGGCTTTCGCGCTCTGTCAGCTGGGTAATCTCGCCGAGGCTGAACGTGAGGCATGGCAGGGCATAACTGCCCTTATTGATGACGACTACGCTGAGTTAGCGATCGTGGTGCTCGGTTCGATACTCGTGCGACGGGGTCTGATCGAGGATGGCCGGGCCTGGCTGACCGATTACCGCGGGTTTTTTGAACCCGATTACTTCTCCTTCTTGAGGGTTTTGGAGTTCGGCTGGTTGGCATTGGACGAGCACAACTATAGTGCTGTTGAGGATTCCTCGGCTTGATGGTCACCTTAGCCGCAAAAGCGTGGACCGTCCCGTCCAGGATCCGTACGACGATCCTGCGCGGCGCACTGGCCCTGCGGCGCGGAAACGAGGACGAGGCGGGCGAGGTGCTGAGCGAGGCGCTAGCCACCGCTCGATCGGCGGGCCTGGCTGAAGATGAAGTGATCGCTCGTATCGAGCTGACCGGCTGGCACCTTCGCCGTCGGCGGATACTGGAGGCACGGGAGCACATTCGTGATGCCATCGAAACTCGCCCCCCGAGCGCTTGCAGCTGCGGCTGCGGTTGGCCGACGCGCTGAACATGCTCAGCCAGGTCGAGCAGGGTGCCGGCGACACCGCCGCTGCGATCGACGCAGCCCGTGCGGCCTTCCGGCAGGCCTGGTGCGATGGCCCACCGTTTAGTTACGTCGCTGCCCTCACCAACGCCCGCGCCCACCTGGCCGCATTGGGCGAACCCGAACCGACCGGACTACCCCCCAGCCACCAGCCTGAGAGGCCGGTTGCCCGCGTCGCGATCCGACCAGCACCGCCCCTCGTCAGATCCGCTGCATCATGGCGCACCTACGGTTGGCCCAGACGCAGATGTCCTCAGTCAGACGTTCTCGCGGAGATCCAGCGGGTGGGCTGGATCTCCGCAGACCACGCAGTCGTCGCCGAGCTGGCGGCCAGAGTGGCGGATCCGGACGGCGGGAAGATGAGAGCCCGCCTACTTACGCCAGAGATCTTTGAGCCCACTGTCCGGGTAGAGCTCGCGACACGGATTTTCCGTGGCGGCCATCCCGAGGCCGAACCCGTTCTGCGCGAGCTACTCGGCTGCCCCGACGTCAAAGTACGCACGAGGGCCGTTGCTGAGCTGTCCCGCAGCCTAAACCAAGCCGACCGACAGCTACTGACTACGAAGCTGAACGGAGATCACCCTTTTCTCGACCCAGCCCAGCCGATCACCGAGAAATGGATAGAAAAAGCTGCGCAGAGAACCGGAGAATCCGTGGACCAGGTCCGTAGACGGTACGAACAGCTGGCTGAGCCATTCCGGCTGCAGCTGCCGGCGGCAACGGAACCAGACGGGTTGTAGGCCTTGCGCCGCGTCGGCGAAGCCGGCATTGACGGCGTCAGCGTGGCGGTGGGTCGCGGGTTCCCGGTGAGGCGCGGAGTCGGGTCGTTTGGCGGATCGTGTTGAAAGGCGTCTCAGGCGTAGTGCCAGGATTGGCCGCTGCCGCGGTATTGCTCGATGGGGATCACGCTGGCGGTGTCGGCCATGCGGTCGGTGTAGAGCACGCCGGTGAGGTGGTCGATCTCGTGGGCGACGAGTCGAGCGATGCCGCGCTCGAAAACGGTGATGTGTATGCCGCCATCTATGTGTTGATGTTCGACCTGGATGCGCAGGGGTCGGAGCAGTTTACCGCGCACGTCGAAGAAACTGAGACATCCCTCGTATTGCTCGTCGTGGTCGTCGGACTGGTCGATGATCTGGGGGTTCAGCAGTGTGATGATCTCACCGCCTGGGATGCGGATCACGGCGGCAGCGCGTCCGATGCCGATTTGGGGGGCCGCGATGCCCAGGCCCTTGCCGAATACGTGTGCCTGGGCGACGCGTGCGAGGGCCGAGTGCAGCTCGGCCACCACGCGACGCGCGTCCTCGGCCTCGGTGGGGAGCGTGAACGGTCTGGCCTGCTGGCGCAGCAGCGGATCGCCGAGCTGGACGACGCCGAGCGTGGCCATGGTCTGGCTGGGCTTGGTGTCGGAGCTGTCCGCGCGCGAGGTGGTCGGCTGCGTGAAGCGCCACTCGATGCGATAGCGCGCGTGCAGCGGCGGGTCATCCGTCGTCCACGCGAACCGGGTGCGGTCGCCGTCCTCAGTGCGGGTGATCGGTGTTCGAAACGGCAGCGCTTGGGCGCTCATCGAGGTTTCCATACCCCACACCGACGGCCCGAGTTCGGCGGGGAAATCCAATCGCACGATCAGCCGCCGGGTGGGGAGTCGCACAGCGCGCTGGAACCACTGCCCCCACTTGATGTCGCTGACCGTGTAACTGTAGACGATCTCGGTCGATTCCCCGGGGTAGAGCGGGAAGTGAGCTTCGTCATTCGCGAAAAGCAGCCACAGTTCCTTGAATGCGTCGCGGTCGTGGCGCACCTGCCAGGTCATCGGCTCACCGTTGTGCCAAGCTTGCAAGTGCAGCTCGTCCCAGGTGAGCGGGTCGTTGCGGTACAGCTCGTTCGATTGCTCGGGCGACCCTGGGTAGCGGTCAACCGAGATGCGGATAAGGTATCGACAGATCGGCTCCTCACCACAGTTCAGGAGCTTGCGCCGCATCGTCGCCCGGTAGGTATGCCCGTCATAGCTCAGTTCCGCGTCGTCGTATTCCACGAGCAAGCCCGACCCGGGTTCGTGCTCGCTGGCCGGCTGCATCTGCCCGACGACATCGGCTGGCCGGGCGGGTCTGGTCGGTTTATGTGTCTGTGGTGCGGGTGGTTCGGGTACGAACTCGATTCCCTTATTGTGTACGTGGAACAGTTGGTCGACTTTCCAGTCGGGAAACATGCCCTCGAGGATTCGGCAGTGGTCGGCGTAGGGAAGTCCGATCAGGTCGCCGGAAAGCCACCGGTAGAACTGTGCCTTACTCGGCCAACTGCCCCGCAGAGTCGGATCGATGGCCGCAGCAATCCTGTCGTACTCCCGACAAAAAGCGCGGTAGGTCTGCAAGTGGCGGTGCTGCAGCAGCGCCTTGAGCACGATGGGCTTGGTGGCCACCGGGTTGACCTCCTTAGTCGCGAGACGAGACTACCACTAGGGTCGTCGCCGACTCGCACGTCTGATCTTCTACCTGTTCGTGCCCGACAGTGTTGTCCGAGCCAGCGCTAGGAACGCTGGGTAGGGCTGGCGAATAGCCGCATGCAGCGCATCTACGGCGGAAAGGGGAGCGAGGATGGCTGATAAGGAGCTTCTGGACAGGATTGCGGCGGCTGTTGAGGATGCTGAGGCGACGTCGGATGAGGAGCTGGAGTGGACGCGGCACCGGGAGCCGGCGAAAAGCCCTACGGCGGTCTATAGCGTTCGTATTCCGGTTGATCGAATCGAGGAGCTGCGGCAGCTGGCGGCTGATCGTGGTGTCCAGCCTACCGCGCTGATCCGTACGTGGGTGCTGGCACAGCTCGACGCGGCGCGCGCCCTCGATGACTACGGGCAGCGCTGGGAGCGTGACGTCCGCGCCATCGCCGAGCAGCTACGTAAATTGCTCGATGAACGCTCTGGCGCTCCGTGGGAGGGCGTGTCCTGAAGCCATTGGCGCTGCTCAAGCGATGGTAAGGGTCGGTGGACCGTGGCGAAACGGGCAAGGGGAATCGAACCCGCACGGCCAGCTTGGAAGGCTGCGCCCGATCGACGGGATGGCGCGCGGGCGGCTCCCCGCGGATGTGGTCAGAGCCGAGCCGGACCACGACGCCCGCAGGTTTTTGTTGGTGGGCCAGAGATTTTCCACGGTAGCTCTGGGATGATCAAGGACAACCGTGCCCCCTGTCGCGTGTTCACTCAGGTCGATGTGCGATGATACCTTCATGCCTGATGCGTCAGTGAGTGTTGTTGCGCATCTCCCGAAAACGCTTATCCTGTGGGACATCGACCACACCCTCATTGAGAACGGCGGCGTGAGTAAGGCGACTTACGCTCTAGCATTCGAGCTACTGGCAGGACGCGCTCCTTCGGTGCGCCCGGTCACTGACGGTCGCACCGACTTCCAAATTATGCATGAGCTCCTGTCTGCTAACTCCGTTGATACGGAAAAATACGTAGAAATTACACAGTTTGAGGGTGTTCTTGTCGAGGCCATGACACGGAACGCGCCTCAGCTTCCGAGACGTGGTCATATTCTGCCAGGTGTGATCGAAGCGTTGACGGCACTGTCTGCCATACCTAGTATCGTTCAATCTGTCCTGACTGGTAATATAGCTTCTAATGCGCGTGTGAAGCTAAGTGTTTTTAACTTGGACAGATGGGTTGATTTAGACGTTGGTGGCTATGGCTCGGATGACACAATCCGATCCAATCTGGTGAACGCTTCCCGGGGGAAGGTTTTAAAGAAGTACGGGACGGTCTTTGATCGATCATCGACAATCCTGATTGGGGATACCCCATTGGATGTCAAGGCTGCACGCGAAGGGGGTGCCAGAATAATAGCAGTAGCCACTGGAATCTACAGCGCTAGTCAGCTGATTGAGGCTGGTGCCGACGTGGTCCTGGAGAGTCTGGCCGACCTCAATCGCTTCATGACTACCCTAGTTGACCTACGAACCGATGTAACTTAGCCTAGTTTGTTGGTGCGGTCTCTTTGGTGTGAATACTGTACGATTCTTCTCGCCAGATCAGCTCGAAGCTTTTCATGTAGGTATCAAACAAGTCGGCACCGGCAACCTTGCGAAGATGCAGGATCGGCGCCATATATCCGTATGTGCCGTAGATGTGTTGATTGACGAGCATTTGGTCGTCGTAGCGGAATATTGAATTGTATAGTGACGTTCCGTGGAGACGAAATTCGATACCCTCAACATCGACTAGGGGGCGATAGTATGCGAGCGCCATCCTGATTCGACCTGGGATAGCCTCAAAGAGTCGTTCTTCTCGACCACGGAGCTCCATAGCTGGGTGATCGGGGTCACCCAGCAAGATCCGTACCCTTGTGCCTCCTGTAGCCTTCTTTTTGAGAACTTCTATTGATTCTGAGTTTTCTTCGGGAAGGAATAGGCTGGCATTTGCAAACAAGTCGATATTTTCTTGTGCGCTAACCAGAAGGTCCATCCAAAGATGTTTCGGGGTGTCCGCCCGGTGCGGATAGAATGCTACGACCTGACCAACGCCCTGATCAGCTAGCCCCGTTGAAGCAGATCTAGTCGGTTTTTGTGTCTGTGGTGTGGGTGGTTCGGGTACGAACTCGATTCCCGTATCGTGTACGTGGAACAGTTGGTCGACTTTCCAGTCGGGAAACATGCCCTCGAGGATTCGACGGTGATCGGCGTAGGGAAGTACGATCAGGCCACCGGAAAGCCACCGGTAGAACTGTGCCTTACTCGGCCAACTACCCCGCAGAGTCGGGTCGATGGCTCCAGCAACCCTGTCATACTCCCGACAAAAAGCGCGGTAGGTCTGCAAGTGACGGTGCTGCAGCAGCACCTTAAGTACGATGGGCTTGGTGGCCACTGGATTGACCTCCTTGGGTGTTAAACAAGACTTGATCGCGAGACCAAAATAGACTATCACGGCCGGAAGACGGCGAGACCAGATGCGGTATAGACGCTGGAGAGGAGACGATCGCGGGGTCGAGAACTGACCCTGACCTGGCCGAATCTTGTGATGTCGCCCGCTAACCGGGGGTGGCAACCACACAGGCAGTCGAATCAGGAAGGCGGAAGCGTTCAAGGTACAAGCCCGCAGCTGGGACACACGCGAAACCAGCGACAACAGGCCGTTGACCGTACACAAAATCACTAAACCGCATCCAAATCAGGTTCGCTGCGGACGGCGGAAGGCTGGAATGCGTGTTTCGTGCAATCGGGGAAGGGAGTCATGATGGACTGGCACAGTTATTACGCCAACGGCCCGGATAAACGCCGCCGGAGGGCTTCGGTCCGTCACCAGTTTGCGTGTTAGCGATTGAAAGGGACCAGGAGTGGACGCGGCAGTCGATCCATGCCAGGGAAAGGCTATGGCATCGCAGGTGGAAGCATCGGTATCCAACTCGGGCGTGGGGCTGTTGCCGATGGTGGGCCGAAGTGGTGTCGTGCCCTATATCGCAGCGTGGAGCGGCGAACAGGCCCTGCCTCCCCGGGTGATCGCAGATCAGTTCGGTATCGCCTTTGCCGATGAAACGCTGATGGATCGGGACCACCGGGGCGCGTTGTGGACTCGAACGCCGTCACGTCCTGGCCACGGCCGACCCGAGTTCGCCAAGGTTCACCCGTTGCGTCAGCGGCGGGCGATGCGCCAGCTGCTCTGCCAGGTGTGTACGCGGCCCGCCGACCGCACCGAGCAGGGCGTTCTATGGCTGCTGCGTGATCATCGGGAGGATTGGCCTGACTGGCCGGAGAACATGGCCAACACCTACCCGCCAGTGTGCCTGCCCTGCGCTCGAGCGTCTGTTCGCCTGTGCCCTGCACTACGCCGGGGCTATGTTGCCGTTCGGGCGCACTCCGTGGTTTGCGGAGTCTATGGCCTGCTCCACCGGGCCGGCCGCCCATTTCCGATAGCGGTCGAGGAGGTCACGGTCGCCTACGATGACCCGGCCATCCGCTAGGCCCGCGCCGCACAACTCGTCCGGTCCCTGCACGGCTCCACCATCGTGGACCTCGACCACTTACGCTGAGCCGGGAAGACGACCGTGCCGCGGTGCGGCATTGACCGTTCTTTGCGGCCCTTTCGCGTGAACTTGACGATCAGGGCCGCAGCGGTCGTTCGCAGCACACCCGGGCAACCTCGTGGGCGGCTTCTAGCAGCGGGTTCATCTCGCGGCGAGCGCGAACAACCGTTGCTGCTCAACCAGGCCCGAGCCACCGACCTTGGGCGGCACGTGCGGCAGCAGGTCCAGCAGAGCGAGGGCGGCGGCCAGCGCCTGCTCGTCGGTCATCTCCCGCAATTCACGGCGCCGCACCTGCGCCAGGGCCGGCCCTGCGGCGCGCCACTGCGCGACGACAGCACGCTCAACATCTGAGGGTCCCCGCATGATCCGATGGTACGGCGCTCCTCCTACGACCGGGGATCAGATCAGCGAGCGCACCCGCAGGTCGGGCAATGCGTCGGCAAGCGCGTCGAAGTCCCGGTTCCGGTGCACGAGCGTGGCACCAGTCCGCGCGGCGACGGTAGCGATCAGGCAGTCGACCAGTTTCCGGACGGTAAGGCCACGGCGGCGAGCCGCGCGGTAGGTCAGCGCGGCATTCCGGTAGTCGAGCATCGCCTCGACGGGTAGCAGCCGCAGCCCGCCGGTGAGTGTCTCGATCTGCTGGGAGACGCGCTCGTCGACTGCGCCGGCGAGGAGCTCCATCACGACCGGCTCGGTCGTGACCACGCTCGCCGGACGCTCCTGGAGTAGACGTCGGACTTCCAGGTTCGCCGGCGAGCCGGTGACCCGGAAATACTCCACCCAGGCCGAGGTGTCGATCAGCTCCACTACAGCTCCGGCACGTCTGAGCGCCGCATCTCCTCCAGGTCGCCTTCCCAGCCAATGCCCTCCAGGCTCGCCAGGAACTCCGGGGACAGGCGGGGACCGACGAGGCGGCGTAGCGCCAGGTCGACGGCCTCCTTCTTGGTCTTGAGCCCGTACCTGCGCATCACCTCACCAACCAACTCATCGTCGATGTCGATGTTGGTGCGGCCCATACCCTCACGATACACCTTGAACTGGCCCTGCTCATCGAGCTGGAGGACGTGTACTGGGCCAAGGACGGGCGGTGGAGCGTCGACGCCGCGATCGGCACCATCGTCGTCGGGGGCGGCGGGGGAACATCGTATCCAAACGCTGGGTTGAGTCAAAGGGGCTCAATTTTTGAGGAGACTGTGGGACCACACAACTTCCGTTACTGCCATCGGCCGAGCTGGTGCTGTTGCTGGGCATGGTGGTGCCGGTCCAGCTCGACGGTGCGGCACAAGCAGCGGTTGATGCTGCTCGCGCCGCGGGAACTGATCGCCTGCTGGTTGTTCCGCGCCCCGACGGCCGGTACGCCGCGCTCGGCGTCATCGCGGTGATCGATCAGGTAGGGAGACTGCCTGGTGGTGCCCCGGCCGCAGGCCCGGATAGCGCGCGGCTATTCCCCCGGCATGTGGAGAGCGAGCACTTCGACGAGCGCCGGTCCCGACGGCGTCGCGTACTCGACGACGTCGCCCACCTTGCTACCCGCGAGGACACGACCGAGCGGGCTGTCGAGGGTCACCACTCCTGCGTCGTCGCCTTCGGCGACCTCCTCCACAATGGCGACCACGCGCAACGTCGAGACCTCCCCGTCATCGAAGCGGAGCGTGGCCTCAGCACCGTGCAGCAGCCGGCCGTCCGCCGGTTCGGGCACGCCACCGCGGGCTATCAAGCCCGACACCTCGGCGATGCGGTCGTCCAGCCACGCTATGTCGTCGGCCTGTTCCAGGACGACAGCATCGTCGGCGCGGTCTCCGACGGGATCGCGCTCGTCGAGCTCGGCGGCAAGGGCACGGCGTCGAGCCCGAAGCGCTGCCAGCTCCTCCTCGAGCCGCTGGCGCGTCCGGTCGATGGCGGTGTCAGTGTCGGCCATGAGCTAACTCCTCATCCCACGCGGACAGGCCCTCCAGCCACGACCATCGTCGCAGATAGCGGGGAGATCCGCCTGCTCTCGCGGGGAGGAAATCGACGCTCTACTTCGTCCCGCCAGGGCAACGTTGAGCCCCGACCTCGATGAGATCGCGTAGCTGCCGCCCGGTCGGGGTGTCGTTACGCTGGTAGTACCTCTTCATGGAAGGACGGCCCCGGGTAACCATCGGGTGCACACGAAAGGGCACCTACTCCGCGACGAGAGGCGCTAGCGATGGCCGAACGAGATCGGCGACTGGGCGAACGGATCGCGCAATTGCGACGCCGACGCGGGATGACTCAGGAGGCGCTAGCTGAGCGTTCTGGCGTGAGTGTATCGGTGATTCGCAAACTCGAACGGGGTGAACGGGACTCCGCTAGCTTGTCCACCCTGCGGAAATTGGCGTCCGCATTGGATGTGCCCACCATGGAACTGTTCGCGCCCGCGCCTGCCTTCGCGGGGCCGGTGGATGAGTCTGAACGCGACGACCTCTACGAGCTGCGGCGGGTGCTCCAGCCACCCCGGGGTGTCGACGGTGCCAGTGTGTTGTCGTTGGCCGAGGACGACGGGCCGCCTGGCGCCTTGGCTGAGTCGTTGCAGATCGCTGACGGGCTGTTCCGAGATGATGATTTCGCTGCCGCTGCTACTGTTTGCCCACGTTGATCACCCAAGCTCAGGTGGCGGTCACGGAGTTCGGCCAGGAACAGCAGCTCTCGGCGTGGGCGCAGCTCGCGCGGACCTATCTGCTGGCCGCGTCACTGTTGACCCAGCTCCGTAAGGACGATCTGGCTTACCACACGCTTGGTCTCGCGTTGGACGCAGCGACCCACGTCGACGACCCTGGCCTAGTTGGTTCGGTGGTGTGCGGGGAGACCTGGCTGCTGATGCGTCAAGGCCGCCTGAACGACGCGATCGAGGTGGCACTGAACGCCTCGGTTCGGCTCGAGCCCAGCTTCGCGCGTGCGGACCGGCGGCATTTGTCGTCTTGGGGCTGGCTCAACCTTTGTGTCGCCGGACCAGCGGCACGAAATAATCAGCTTGACCTGATGACTGACGCGATGCGACGCGCGAGCGCGGCGGCAGCCCGCATCGAGGTTGACGGCCCGGGAAACCAGCAGTGGAGTTCGTTCGGGCCGTCCGTGATCGCCATGCGGCAAACCGAAATGGCAGCTGTGATCGGGGACCCAATCACAGCTCTGCGGGTTGCCCAGCGGGTGGCCGCGCCACCTCGACCGGCCCACACTCACCACCGATTCCGGCTCGATATGGCGTCCGCACTGCTGAAATTACGCTAATGGCAAGAGGCGTTGGCTGTGTTCCTTGCGCTTCGGAGCGTTGCACCGAATTGGTTACGACATCAACGTTACGCCAAGTCCATCACCAGTTCGTTGCTGCAGTCGGCCAAGCGCACCATTCCACAGGAACTTCGTGACCTCGCCGATTTCCTCTGCGTCGACCTGTGAACTGCCCCATCGCAGGATAGTTCACAGGTCGTCCTCACGCAATCTGACACAACCTGTCGTTGACGGGACCCGGTCGCTTCTGGTGAGCGTGCTTGCCAGAAACGACCGGGGTCGCTATGCACGGTGGCGGTTGCTGGGTGGGAAGGAAGTATCGGGTTGAGCTCGGGCAAGCGTTCGTATTACCGACATATTGATGCGGCGTTGGTGCGTGCCACGGCCCAGTCACGGGAACTCATTGTCGGGCTCTGGCCTGAGTCGGATGACGGTGCCGGGGTTGACCAGTGGTGTGCCTGGCTTGCCCAGGTCTGGGCTCCTGTTGCGGAGGCTGTCACCGTGGCCAGCCCAGTATTAGCATCGCACGTCGCGGCGGCGTGTGCAGGGCGGAGGCCCCGTGCGAGTCAGGCACGGAGCATGGCAATGTCGCTAGCCCGCTATCTGGTGCGGATGCGCGGGAGGGCGACGCCCTTCGGGCTGTTCGCTGGTGTGGCTCCATTGCGCTTCGACCAGGAACCCTCGGCGCACTGGAGCGGCAGTCACCAGGCGCGGGTCAAAGCTGATGCGGTGTGGCTGGCCGGAGTGATCGACCGGCTGGAATCGTGCCCCTCGCTGCGGCGTCGTCTTACGGTTATGGTAAATGATCTTGCTTTCGTGCGAGGTGGGCGTCTGGTGGTGCCCTGGCAGTCGCACGCCGGCAAGCCGGACCGGAAGCCCCTAACAGAGGTGTCGGTTCGGCACAGCAGAGCTTTGCAAACGGTCGTGCGTGGTGCTCGATCATCTATCCGGGTCGGCGATCTGCTCGACAAGCTGGCCGCCGAGATCCCCTGGGCTGCCGCCGCAGCGGTTGACGTCATGCTGGCTGAGCTGGTGGCGCGCGGCTTTCTGATCACCAGCCTGCGTCTCCGTTCAACTAGCACCGATGGGCTTGCTTATGTACTCGACCAGCTCGAAGCGGTGCAGGCGGGCACGGTCGAGGAGGTGGCCTCGCTGGTGGAGAAACTGCACGGAATCCAAGCGCAGATCGACGTGGCCAACCGCTCGGCGAGTTGGCTTGACGGGCGGGCCAGGCGCGTCGCAGCTGAGCGGATGCGGGACCGTATCGGGTGGGGTCGAGCAGCCGCTGAGGGTGGATCTCCGGCTCGGCTGCACGGTGGTGTTGCCTCCGCAGGTTGCGGCCGAAGCCGAGAAAGCCGCTGGAGCATTACTGCTGCTGAGCCCGAGCCCTGCTGGCCATCCTGCATTTCGCGACTATCACACCAACTTCCTCGACCGGTTTGGGGTGGGCGCTCTGATCCCGGTCGAGCAGCTCGTCGACCCTGTGAATGGACTCGGGTTTCCCTCGCATTATTGCCAGCCTAATCGGCCGACCATTTCCACAGAGATATCGCGGCTGGCCCAGCGCCTGCTGGCGCTGGCCCAGCAGGCGGCCCTTGATGGCGCGCGAGAAGTCGTCCTCGACGAGACCGTCCTGGACGAGCTGGCTGAGGGGAGTGCCGGAATGCGGCCAGCGGCGCATGGGGAGCTTTGCGCTGAAGTGCATGCGCCCACAATGGCCGCACTGGCGGAAGGCGCGTTCACGCTGGTTGTAGTCGGTGTCGGCCGCACGGCGCTCGCCGTGACCGGCAGGTTCCTCGACTTGCTACCCGACGATGATCGAGAAAGAATGATCCGCCAGTATGGCCAGTTGCCGCTCGCGGTGGATTGTGCGCTGCGGGCACAGTTGTCGTTCCCACCCAAATACCCGCGCATGGAGAACATCGCCTGTACGCCACAGGTGCTGGCCGAGCTGATCTGTCTGGCCGAGCATCGCGACGGCGTCCAGGGCCGCATCCCGGTGCAGAATCTGGCGGTCACCGCCGATGACGAGCGGCTGTATGTGCGGCTCTGCCGACGACTCGCCCGGGCCGTCGCCCTAGCGTGGACCGCTCGCTGCGACACGACTGAGCGAGGCCACGGGTGACTCTCCTCGATCATCTCAGGCGAGAGCAGATACGCACCGCTCACGCCGTGGCCGCCCGGCTGGCCGAGAACCTGGCGGTGCCGCCAGCGCGCGAGTGCGGAGACGACCGCAGCCCGAGCAATCCGAGAGCGAACATTTTGGGGTTGCGACCTCACGTCGCAACCCCAAAATGTTCGCTCTCCATGTGTGGGTCAGGCCGTGGGTTGGGCCAGGGTGCTACCTGGTGGTGAGGGTGACCTGCTGGCCCGCAGCGGTGACGGTGATCCGCCATCGTTGCGAGCCGGGCCGCCCGGCGTCACACCACCAGTGGTAGGCGTTTTCGATCTCATCCCACAGGTTGCGGGGCCCGGATTGGTGCACAGGATAGGTACTGGTGTCGGGCCGGTGGACGAGGTTGGCCCAGGAGCCGGTGAGGGGGTCGATGAACCACAGCCGAGCGCAGTCCGGGATGAACCGGTGCCGCGGGACCGCCGCAGCCCAGGCCGGACTCAGCTGCCCACTCGCGATCAACCGGTCACACACCCGCCCGGCCAGGACCTCAGCATCAGTCACTGATCCTCATCGCCCTTGCCGTCCTCCTGGTCCTGCGGCCTACCGCTGTCGTGTTTGCCGCCGCCGACATCAGGGTCTTCCTTCGGTACCGGCTTTGGCCACTACCCGTCTTCGTCATTGTCCTGACTGTGCTTACCCATCCGAGGCCCATCCTTTCCCAGCATGCTTTGACGTGCTCCCGTGAATGCCAGGTCACACCAGGGTATTGCAGTGACCCTGGGATAACCGTCCCCCGTAGCACGAGAGCGGGACAAACCGTGGGAGGCGTGTACGGTGGGCGGCCCTGATGAGGGTTAGCAGGCTGGGTCGAGAGCCGCAGTGGGCTGCGGCGATGGCGCCGAAGGTCGGCTGTACGGAGATCGCCAGGCTTCAGTCGCCATACTGCCTCCCACGGTTTGTCCCGCTCTCGCTGATGACCGAATACGAAGCCGCCTTGATCCGCGAGCGCACCCAGGCCGGACTGGCTGCTGCTCGAGCGCGCGGCCGGCGCGGCGGGCGTAAACCCAAGATGACCACCGCCCTGATCGACAAGGCCCAGCGGATGTACGACGCCCGCCAATTCACCATGGCCGAAATCGCCACCTCCTGCGGCGTCAGCCCCATGACGATCTACCGAAACATCCACACAACTCAACACACAGCGCCACCGACGCCCTCGACGGCAACCAACCAAGGTCACTGAGGGCTATCTCCGGCCCGCAACTCGCCGAGCCCGCCGGCAAGCCAGCCGGCAGCACCAAATGATCGAATTATCGAGATTTAACGATCAACGCCACCCACGCTGAACAGGGAAAACAATGCCTCGCGTTTACGCTGACCACCCATACCTGTATGGTTACTCATAATATAACAGGGTGTCATGAACCGGCAAGGACGGGGAGCCCGGCTCTAGCAAGCTGAACTCCCCATTAGCAGCACCTCTCTAGGTCACACCCACGGGATGAAGCGGACGACCTCGCGAGCCAGTGCTACCAGGAACCGGGCCCACCACTGTGGGTCCGGGTTCCCCTTGGCACGCCAGTAGATCATCATTACCACCGTCCTCAACGGACGAACCACGGCGGACACGGAAGCGCCCGGTGGCCCGGATGCCCCGGACCACTAGTGAGCCCGGGAACTCCGCTGACATTCTGACCTACTAACAGCGTCACAACTTTATCCGATGAAATGGAAGGCGCTGTCGCTTGCCAGGGTGATGGGACCAGCAGTTTGCCATGACCTACCGCTACCGCTGCGCCACCGTGCGCAACCCGGCACCGGCCAGCCCCGCAGTACCTCTCGCACCTCAACCACCGAGACTTCCCGAAACGCCATAGGGTTTGAGCAGCAACCGAACGGCCAGTGGCGGTAGCGGGTTGGTGGGTGTCGGGTTATCGTCATCCGGTATCACCCCAGCAGTACAAGTCTTGCCACGCCCATTGTGATCACTAACGACCTCCAGCGGCGGAAGCTGGCACAGGGACCACCCTCGAAACACCCTGCAGAGAGCCCTCCGACTGACTGGCTTCAGTCGTGTACCTGGAGGTTGCATCGCAATCTCTATGGGGCTCGGCAACAAAAAGCACCACTACCTTCTCACGGGAACGAACAAGGGCCCTAGGCAAAGCCCAGAGTAACTAAAACCAGTGAGAAAAGGGGGTGCTGAATATGACAGCAGAAGAAAAACCACACAACGCAGATGAGTCAAAGTGGAAGTATAAGCACCACATCGCCAATTTGTGCGATGTGGCGCTTTGTCATCAGCTCTTCGCACCACCAACACAGGTACCTGTGTTGGTCACCTGTGTGGCACTCATTCTTGTGGCGGTTGTGCTTCGCCTGCAGTACCGCCACTAGTCGAGGGGCATGGGACCCGGGTTGACAGCGCGGGTCCCGCTTCGGCCCCAATGTGCAATACAGTACCACATCTTGGTACAAGATCCATAGTGGAGTGTCAAGTCCGACGGAGGCAGGGCCATTACCAGGGGAAATGCGCTCGTTTGCGCCTGGTGACAGCGCCCTCCACGACCCATGCTCCTGCGGCACATCGACCAGCGGCTCCAGCGGCTCAACATGACCACGCCACCAACCCTGACGGCCTCCCGGTAGCAAACACCGAACTTTCAACGAGTATCTACGTTCACGCAGGTTACGGCCCTGCCGACGATCTTCGTGCGTCGAGCCAAGGATCTCGGTCGAAGCTTCTGACCAGCGTAAACGGCGCAGATCGATGATTTTTCGCTGGAAACTACCGGTGGGCGCTGCTGGTCTCCACAATTTGCCGGTGTGGCTGCGCAATGTTCCGAATTGTCGGATTCGTCCCAGATCGTCCAGGTTGTTGAGCCGGCCTAGGGTGACGGAGATAGTGTATAGGATTATGATACTGCTCAGCATTTACTTATGGTGCAGGCAGTGATGCGACTGGATTGGTGCTCGCAAAACGTTAACGAGAGGCACTGGAAGGGAGCAACATGAAAGGTAACCCGCTATCGCAAAAACTAGTCCCCAGAAGGTTGGGGCGACTCGGCGTCATAACGAGACAGCCCATTCTTTGGATCCTCGTCACTGCCGTCATGGCGACTGCGGGGGGGTCAAGAGGAAAACAAGCAGCGTTGCGGGGATCTGTGTGCTACTTGCTTGGGCTTGGAGCTGGTAATTTATCGAAACCTCTGTTCGGACGGGCTCAGCCCCGTCACTCTCGGCCTCGAAAACCACAGATTGTCAGGGGTGCTTTTCCCTCCGGTCATGCTGCGGCAGAGGTCGCTTACGTATTTGGA
>JAFAPC010000173.1 GCA_019247305.1 Pseudonocardiales bacterium | reverse complement strand
GCTCCCGTCGAGCGAGCTGTCGCCAACCTGAAGACATGGAGGATCCTCTTCGTGGATTACAGAAGGCCACTGAAGACCTTCTTGTCCTCGTTCCGGGCCGCTATCGGCCTGTACTTCTTCAAGGAGGGTTTTGCATAAGCCTCAGGGCTTGGGATGACGCCCAGTCCGGTTGCCGCAGCGAGCCGGGCGGTGCGTGAGACCAACTCCGGCGGTCTGAGTCTGCATGATTTGCTGGACTATGCTATACTGACCGTCAACAATGCGTCCTATGATAATGCTGCCAAATAAGGGCACAATTCGACATCGAGGGGTAGGTGCGGGATGCGTGCGAAGGAGCGAGAGGCGCTACTCGATAAGCTGCGGCGTATCGAGCAAGACTACGCCGGTGACGACGGCTTTGAGCTCTTTGTGCGAGCGTGCCGCAACAGGACAGCAAAATTCGACCCGAACCTACCCGTCTGGAGCGCCCTCAAAGAGGAGGGTCTGATCGTGAACTGCGGCCCGGATGGTATTCCGCAAATCGATGAAGAAATTCGGGATTTCGTGCGACACAGCGGATATGTGATCGCCATGCCGCGACGACCTAACGAGTTGGGCGAATACGAGACAGGCAAGCACCGCTTGAAGCCGAGAGAGTGACGGCCGAGCGGCAATCGCGATGCCCGCGAACAACCGAGACCGCTGGGTTCGGTGTTTCCATCCCACCGCGGAGACCAGCCCCCAGGTGGTGTGCTTCCCGCACGCCGGCGGTGCGGCGAGTTACTATTTCGCGTTGTCGCGGGCGCTCACGCCGCACGTCGAGGTGGTAGCGGTCCAGTACCCAGGCCACCAGGACCGGTTCCAGGAACCGTTGATCGACAACATCCCGGTCCTCGCCGAGGAGATCGTCGCGAGACTGCGCACCATGGACGACCGGCGTCCGCGCGCGTTCTTCGGACACAGCATGGGCTCGATCGTCGCGTTCGAGGTGGCGCGAAGGCTCCACCAGGCAGGCGTCCAGGGACCGCACGCGCTGCTGGTCTCGGGACGGCGTGGCCCGGCCGTGCAGCGAGTGGAGCGCTACCACCTGCTGGCGGACGAGGACTTCATCGCCGAACTGCGCGCCATAGACGGGACAGACCCAAGTCTGCTGGCGGACCCCGACCTGCTGGACATGATCCTGCGGGTGGCCCGGGCCGACTATAAGGCGATCGAGACCTACGAATGTCCCCCGAACGCGACCCTGCCCTGCCCCATCGTCGCGCTGGTCGGTGACGCCGACCCTCGGGCACGGGTCGCTGAGGTGGCCGCCTGGGCCGGGCACACCACCGGGAAGTTCGACATGAAAACCTTCCCCGGCGGCCATTTCTATCTCAACACCCACTGGCCGCACGTGGCCGAGGTGATCCGGTACGCCCTGGGCACCGAAACCGGGCGAGGACAGCTCGCGCGCCCGGGCGGTGCCTGAAGGCGTAGTCGGCCCCATCCGGGGCGGGGACACTGGATGGGGACACCGGAGGAGTTGCTGTCTCATCCCGGCGTAATCGGCGGCGGCTCCCGCAGCGGGAAGTGGCAGGCGAGCAGGTGGTGGGGTCCGAAGGGGCGAAGCGGCGGCTCGACCTCGGCGCACCGCGCCTGAGCGCGGGGGCAGCGGGTACGAAACCGGCACCCGGAGGGGGGATTGATCGCGGAGGGCAGCTCGCCCCGGACTGCGGGCTGCGCGGAGCCGGCATGCTGGCCAACCTCGCCGCGGTGGGTAGCGGGGTCGGCCGGATCGGCCGGGTCGAAACCGGGGACGGCGCGCAGCAGGGCCTCGGTGTAGGGGTGAGCGGGGTGGGCGGACACCTCAGTGGCGGGACCGATCTCCACCAGCTTGCCCAGGTACATCACCCCGATCCGGTCGGCCATGTACCGGATCACCGCCAGGTCATGAGAGATGATCAGATAGCTGAGACCGAGGCGGTCCCGCAAATCCCGCATCAGGTTGAGGATCTGCGCCTGGATCGACACGTCCAGAGCAGAAACCGGCTCGTCGGCGACGACCAGCCTTGGCTGCAGGGCTAGCGCGCGGGCCAGCCCGATGCGCTGGCGTTGCCCACCGGAGAACTCATGCGGATAGTACTGGGCAGCGCTGGCGCGCAAACCAACCTCACTGAGCAGTTCGCTGACCCGCCGGTCCCGGTCCCGACGGGAGCCAATCCGCTGGATGGTCAACGGCTCCCGCAGAATCGCCCCCACCCGCATCCGCGGATCCAGCGAGGAGTAGGGGTCCTGAAACATCAGCTGCAAGTCGCGGCGGATCGGGCCCAGCTCGCGGGCGGGCATCGCGGTGATGTCCTGGCCGCGGAAGAGGATGCTGCCCGAGGTCGGCTTCTCCAGGGCGACGAGTGCCCGCCCGAGCGTGCTCTTGCCGCAGCCGGACTCCCCGACCAGGCCGAAGGTCTCCCCGGGCGCGATGGAGAAGCTCACCCCGGCCACCGCGCTGACCGCCCCGATCCTCCGTTGGAATACTCCGGCGGTGACCGGGTAGTCCTTGACCAGACCGCGGACCTCGATCAGGGGCACGGCCGAGGCATCAAGGGTGCGGCCGCGGGCCGAGCGCTCGGTCACCGTCAGGGCGGACCCCGCCGCCGGCTCGGTGTCCTCCCGGTACTCCACCGGGTGCCAGCAGGCGTGCTGGTGGCCGGCGGTGACGGTGACCAGCGGCGGGGTGAGTGTCGAGCAGTTGTCCTGCGTGAAGGCACACCGGGGGCTGAACCGGCAGCCGGTCGGCGGGGCGGACAGGTCCGGTGGCAGCCCGGGGATGCTGTAGAGATCGGTGGCGGTGTCCTGGTCACGGCGGGGCAGGGCGGCCATCAGCGCCTCGGTGTAGCGGTGGCGCATCCGCCGGAATAGCAGCCCGACCGGGCCGGTCTCCACGATCCGGCCGGCATACATGACCGCAACCTGATCAGCGTAGCGGGCAATCACCGCGAGGTCGTGGGTGATCAGCAGGATACCCATGCCCAGCCGGGTGCGCAGGCTCTCGAGCAGCTCCAGGATCTGCTCGGAGATGGTGGCGTCCAGTGCGGTGGTCGGCTCGTCGGCGATCAGCAGTTTCGGCTCGCAGGCCAGCGCCATCGCGATCATGACGCGTTGGCGCATGCCGCCGGAGAGCTGGTGAGAGTAGTGCCCCAGCCGCTCGTGGGCGCGCGGCATGCCGACTAGCTCAAGTGTCTCGGCCGCCCGTTCCCAGGCCGCGCGTCGGGAAGCGCCGCGGTGGCACCGGACCGACTCGGCGATCTGATGGCCGATGGTCATGGTGGGGTTCAGCGAGGTCATCGGGTCCTGGAAGACCACCCCGATCTCGTTGCCCCGCACCCGGCGCATCGCCTCCTCGCCCAGGGCGGTCAGCTCCTGGCCGGCTAGCGTGATCGAGCCGCCGACGATGTGCCCGCCGGGGGGCAGCAGCCGCACAATCGACATGCCGGTCATGGTCTTGCCGGACCCGGACTCACCGACCAGCCCGAGGATCTGCCCCGCACCGAGAGTGAACGACACCCCGGCGACGGCGTGCACCGTGCCGTGGCGCTGTCGAATGTCGGTTCGCAGCTCGTGAACGTCGAGCAGATCGCCCATGACCAGTCCCTACCGTTGCCCCACCGTTGCTTTACCGTTGGCGCAGCCGGACGTCGAGGGCGTCGCGCAGCGCGTCGCCGACGAAGTTGAACGCCAGCACGATGAGCAGGATCGCGACCCCGGGCGGGTAGATCTGCCACCAGTAGCCGTCGTAGAGGTAGGCCGTGCCGCTGGAGAGCATCTCGCCCCAGCTCGCGGCCGGCGCGGAGGGCCCGAACCCGAGATAGCTGAGCACCGCGAAGATCAGGATCGCGTCGGCCACCTGGAACGTGGCTTGCACGACGATCACCCCGATCGCGTTCGGGACGAGGTGGCGCAGCACGATGCGCACCCCGCGGCCGCCCATCACCCGCACCGCCTGCACATACTCCCGGCTGCGCAGGCTGAGCACCTCGCCCCGAACCAGCCGGGCCGGGACCAGCCAGGCGAACAACGCGATGATGGCGATCATCGTGCCCAGCGTGGGAGGGATGATCGTGGCGATGAACAGCAGGATGAACAGCCCTGGGATGGACAGCACCACGTCCACGATCCGCATCATCACCGCGTCCAGGACGCCGCCGACGTAACCGGCGACCGCGCCCCAGATCACCCCGATTGCCGAGGCCATCGCCGCGGCGGCCAACCCAACCTCGATTGAGCTCTGCCCGCCGACCATCAACCGGCCCAGCTCGTCATACCCGAGGTAGTCGGTGCCCAGCGGGTGGCCCGCCCCCGGCGGCAGGTTCGCCGCCGCCAGGTTCGTGTAGACCTGGTCGGTGTGGTAGAGCAGCGGTCCGAGGTAGCAGAACAACCCGATCGCCCCGATCAGCCCGACCCCGAGCACGGCCAGCCGATTGGCCGTGAACGCCCGGCCGATGGTGCGCCACAGGCTGCCACCGGCCTGAACCTCCCCGGTCGCCGGGCGGGCCAGGGCCCCGAGTTCCGCAGTGCTCACGCCAGCCTCACCCTCGGGTCGGCGACCCCGTAGGCCAGATCGGCCACCAGGTTGCCCAGGACGACCAAGGCCGAGCCGAGCAGCGTCACAGCGATCTCCACCGGATAGTCACGCCGCAGCGCGGAGTTGAAAAACAGCAACCCCACCCCGGGATAGTTGAACACCTGCTCGACGACCAGGTTGCCGGCGACCAGCGCCGGGATACTCAACCCGATCAGCGTGATGATCGGCAGCAGCGCGTTGCGCAACAGATGCCGGGCCAGGATGGTGCGCTGCGCCAGTCCCTTGGCCCGGGCGGTTCGGATGTAGTCCTGGGCCAGGTTCTCGATCGCCGCCGAGCGCATGAACCGGCTGAACGACGCGATTGAGACGATCGCCAGCGCGGCCACTGGCAACACCATGGCGGCCGGGTCGGCGAGCGCGCCGCGCAGCGTCGCGGTCTGCGGTGCCTCCGGGGGCAGCAGCGGCAGATCCACGGCGAACCAGGTGATCAGCAGCAGGCCCAGCCAGAAGACCGGCATCGAGTAGCCGAGGAACGCCCCGGTGGTGACCGCATAATCGACGAGGCTGTTGCGCCGTACCGCCTGGGCGATGCCCAGCGGCAGCCCAACGATGATTGAGACCGCGAGCGCCACCAGGCTCAGGTACGCGCTCTTGGGGACGTCCTGGGCCAGCAGCGCGGCCACGGACTGGTTCTGCGTGTAGGAGAACCCCAGGTCCCTGTGGAGCAGGGAGTTCAGGTAGCTGACGTACTGCAGAGAGATCGGCTTGTCGTAGCCGTGCGCGTGGTTGAACGCGGCGATCGCCGCCGGGGTGGCCCGGATACCGAGGATCGCCCGGGCCGGGCCGCCCGGCAGCAGGCGGGTGAGCACGAACACGATTACTGACACACCCAGCAGGACCACGAGGGACTGCCCGACGCGCCGCAGCAGGTAACCGGTCATGAGCTGAAGTGCCACCTTTCCGGTTGCAGGTTACCCTGGGTGAGCGCGGTGAAGGTGCTATCGGTGGCGAGGGTGGACTTGACCACGACCACGAGGTCGGGGTCAGGCTGGAAGATCACCGGGACCTGCCGGGCGATGTAGTCCTCATAGATGGTGAGCGCGTTCGGGTCGTCGCCGTAGAGGGTGGCGTCGATCAGCTTGTCGGCGGTGGGGTCGTGGTAGCTGCCGGAGTTCAGCGCGCCACCGGTTTCGAACAGGGGGTCACCAGTCGGGTAGGTGCTGAACTGATTGCCGCCGAAATCGGACATCTGCCAGGCGCAGCCGCTCTGCTCGGGCGTGCAGACGGTGTCCTGGGCGAGGATGGTGTTGAAGGGCTCCCCGCGCAGGTTGAGCTGGATGCCGACCCGGGAGGCGTCCGATTTCAGCGCGCTCACCTGCGTCGCGGTCGGCTGGATCGCGTTGGCGTAGTCCAGGGTGAACTCCAGTCGGGCGCCGCGGGGGATGCCGGCGCCGCACTGGTCGGGTGCGGTGCCTGGGCGCAGGCAGGTGTCCACCCCGCCCGGGATGACCGACCAGCCGTGCGCGGCCAGCAACTGGCGGGCCGCGGCCAGGCTGTAGGGGTAGGTGCCCTGTTGTTCCAGTGGGCTGGCGTAGGGGTTGGGCGGGCCGACCGGCACCGGGCCGTAGGCCGGGATCGCATGCCCGGAGTAGACCGCATGGATGATCGCCGGCTGGTCCACCAGGTGCTGCAGCGCCTGCCGGATGTAGAGCTGCCGGAAGATCGGGCCGGCCGTGGGATTGTTGAAGTTCATGGTCACATACGGGATGAAGAACTGGGGCACCGCGAAGACCTGGTAACCCGCACGCTTGATCGCCGGCAGCTGCGGAAGGTCGTCGGTAGGCACGTAGCCGATGTCGATCGCACTGGCTTTGACCTGGCTGAATTCCGCCGCCTCGGAGGTGAACGGGAGCTCCTCGAAGTTGGGGATCACCGGCTTGTAGGGCCCGGCGTAGTGCAGGTTGGCCGCCATGGTCAGCTGGCCGGTGGTGGAGTAGGAGGTCAGATGCCAGGGCCCGTCCACCACCTGCCACAGCGGGTTGGTGGCGTAGGTGGACAGGTTCGCGGCCTGGTCGGCGAGGAAGTCATAGACCCGTTTGGCTCCCGCCGGAGTCAGGTCGTCCTCACCCGGCGGGCCGTCCACGGAGGTCTTATCCCAGGCCAGCGGCAGCGGGGTGAGCAGCTGGAGCTGGTCGGCGGTGAACCACTGCGGGTTCACGCTGCGGGTGAGCGTCAACCTGAGCTGGTATTTGCCGGTCGCGGTGTAGCTGGCCAGGTTATCTGGGATCTCACCGGGGGTGTAGTTGCCGAAGTTGGCCGGGCTCTCCTTGACCGCAGCCTTGAACAGGTTCAGGAAGAACACCACATCGCGGGCATCCACCGGCTCGCCGTTGGACCACTGATAGGTGGTTTTCATGTTGATGGTCACGACCGTGTTGTTCTGCGAGTAGATCGGCTCCTCAGCCAGGCTCAGGGCGTCGTCGATGACCGGCTGATCCTCTCGGGGTGCGTAGTACAGCGGCCGGTACATCAGGTACTGGAACGCGCCGATGGTATACGCGCTGAACTGTTGGGTCGGTGTGATCGGGAAGATGTAGTTCGGCGCCGCCCCGGGGCCCTCCGCGAACGTCACCGTGTTGCCCTTGGTCAGCCTGGGGCCCAGCCCGGAGAAGGTCCAGCCCGTGCCACCGCATGCCGCGGCCAGGAGGACGCCAGCCAGCACCAGGGCCACCACGCCTGTCCTGCGGCGGATCAACCCGACCAAGGGCAGCATCTGTCACGTCCTCCCGGCTCAGAGCACCAAACTCGATCCACGCGGCGCGAGCTCACGCTACTGCGGGGCCCTGACAGTAACCAGCACCTAGCCCGCCGCACCCCAGCGCGCCAACCCGCCAGCCCACGCCGTGCCCCGCCGGGTCTCATGGATGCTTGTGTCCCGTCTAGGGCACCCACGGAGGGTCACATGGATGCTTGTGCACCTTCCTCCAGGCCGGGGGCGGTCCGGCAAGCGCCGGGGCTAGAGGTGTTTCGCGAAGAAGTCGAGGGATCGCTGCCAGGCTAGGTCAGCCGACTCCTTGTGGTACATGGAGGGCGCGTCCCAGTTGGCGAAGGCGTGGCCGGCGTCGTAGCGGTGGACCGTGGCCCCTGGACATTCCTTGACCGCCGCTGCGACGGCGGCGATCTGCTCCTCAGGGATGTGCGAATCGTGGTTGCCGTAGTGGAACATGATCGGGCACTCGATCGAGTCGGCGTGGCCGAGCATCTGATTGATTCGCGAACCGTAGTAGGACACGGCGGCGTCCGGTCCTCGGCCGTTGACTCGAGACGACGCCGCGAAGACATAGGCGAGCGTGCCTCCCAGGCAGAACCCGATGCCGCCGACCCTGCCGCTGCAGTGCGGCATTGCGAGCAGGTGGGCAAAGGTCGAGGTGATGTCGGCGCCGGCCGCGGACCAATCCAGCCGCTGGATCATGGGCATGCAGTCGGCTATGGCGGATTCGTCGTTCCGCTCAAAGCGCGGCTCAAGGCGCCAGAACATGTCGGGGGCAAGAGTGAGGTAGCCCGCATCCGCGAGTTTCTCGGCGACACCCCGGATGTTGTCATTGATGCCGAAAACTTCCTGGAAGAGGATGATGCCGGGGCCGCTCTCCCGGTCAGGCACGGCGCAGAACGCGTCGAACGACCCGCCGTCGTGGGCCTGAACGCGTTCATAGTGGGTAAAAGCCACGCCGTCCTCCTCAATGGTGCGTCACTGGGTCATCACTGTGTCACTGTGTCATTAGTGCGTCATCACGACGTCACCGGGTGATCCATTAGTGACCCTGGCCGATGTTTGCTTCCCGGAAGGTATACCGAAGATCGCGCTCTCGTCCTGGCCGCTCACCTCCTGAGGTCCCTGGTCCGGCGCGCCGACGGTCACGCGCTGCTCCAGGAACTGCTCCCCCAGGTGCTGCCCTGGACGCGGTTCCTTCCCGCCACCGACCGCCACATCCTGGTCCAAGAGTTCATCGACGTGACCGAAGCCGCCGCCTCGGTCGACAACGTGTCACCGATCGCTCAACTGCTCGTCGAATGGCGCCATACCGCCGAAGTACATGCCGACCCCGAACTGCACGCCCTGCTCTCGGCACCCCGCGGAGAGAACCATGGCCCGGCCCTACCCCCTGATCCACAAGACGGCGCGTGAGTCCTCAACGCGGCGATCGCCGCCACACCACGGCCGATTCCCGCTGAACGCCACCGCAGACTCTGCGGCAGTCTCTCCACCGTCAGCAGCCGAGGGGACAACCTGGAACAGTGGCAGTTCGAGGTCACGGGGGGTGGACGTATCTGGTATCTGATCGAAGAGACGACCCGCACCGTGTGGATCACCTACGCCGGAACCGGGCACCCCACGACAATCGACCTCTGAAGAATGCGGGTCAGTGCAGGCGTCCGCCACTTGGGCACCGCGCGAGGCTGGCCGGTGCGGCTGAACCCGGAGCCATGGTAGCGCTCAGTGTCATTGATATACCCCTACAGTGAGGCTTATTCAGCGATCTTGATCGACGGCTGATCGTTGCAGCTCAGCAGGTGTCTCACAAGATCGATAACGCCGCCCTGAATAAGCCTCAGTGATGCTGACTACTCTGTTCAGGTATCATATGACGCTGGAACGCCCAAAATTTATTACCTTAAGTAAGAAGGACCGAAGAAACCCCCGATTGTGCACACCTTGGGTCCGGGATGGACATGAACACAACGCTAGGTTCTCACCGCTGGTGCCGCCGGTCCCGGGGGCACCGAGGCCAGGGTGGTCACCGACGCCGGTGCCAGCGTCGAGGATCCGGCGGCGTTGGTGAGAGTGTCGGCAGGGAGGCGGGAAATGGGCATGTCCGCTCACCCCGATTGGGAGTGGGTCGAGGTCGGTCACTCAGACGAGCCGCTACCCGGGGACCTGACCGGGCTAGACGAGCATATCCCGGTAACCGACGACGACTATTCTGGTCACACCGACTATCTTGGTGACAACCTCTCCGATCATCCTGGGTATTCTGGAGCAGTTCACGAGCCGGGAGCGGCGGCGGGCCTGCTCGGCGCGGAACCCGACTACATGCACTTTGACCCCACGCAGTCGGTGCATGTCATCGGTACGCCGGGCGAGGACATGCAGAACTGGCATGAACAGACGAACCCAGACACCTGTGCGGTGGTCGCCCAGGAGTCCGTACTGGAGAGCGTGACTGGCCAGTCGTTCTCCGAGAATGCCCTCCGCGACGAGGCGATGGCCCACGGTTGGTACTCCCCCGGGGGTGGCACGCCGCTGGACGACATCGGAAACCTGCTGGAAGCCCACGGCATACCGGTGGAGCGCCAGGACGGGGCTTCGCTGCAGGATCTCGCGCACGAACTGGGCTCCGGGCATAAGGTCATCGCGGCGGTCAACGGCGAGGAGATCTGGGCGGCAGCCCACCCCGGTGGCGGCAGCACGCCGCTCGAGCAGTATTCGGGTATTCCCGGCCAGGGAGCCGATCACGCAGTTGAGGTGATCGGCATCGACACCTCCGACCCGGCGCATCCGATGGTCGTGCTCAACGACCCGGGCACGCCGGGCGGCGCCGGTCTGGAGGTGCCCGCCGAGGCTTTCCAGCAAGCCTGGTCGACCAGCGGCGACTTCATGGTGCACACCCTGGATGACGGAGCTACTGATGGCGGGACAGCCGCCCTACCCTCCTGAAGGAACAGCCCGACTAAAGGAACAGCGATGACCAGCCGTATGGAACAGCTCACCCTCGACATTCGCCGAACCCCGCTCTTCCGCCAGGTGGTGCCGCAGGAGGCGGGCGTCGGCTGGCCGATGCCGTTCCGCACGCAGGGCAAGGTGTATGTGTCTCTGCTGTGCTTCGGATACGGCCCGGCTCGGAACTCGGTGGAAACAGCGATCTTCCCGCCACTCGCGCTCATCACCGTTGACTGGGCCACCGGACGGCCGGTTGAGTATCTCGACCTGAGGTTCCGTCATCCATGGCCGGATGACCAGAGTACCGGGCAAGTGGGTGTCTTTCCGCACCAGGCAGTGGCCAGGTTGAGCGTCAATGACTACAAACGGCTCCGCGGTGAACTGTTCGCCAAATACGATGAGCTGCTGGAATATCTTAGCGCGGGGAAGCCGTTCCCGGGAGAATTCACGGAAGACTTCCAGCGGCGCTTGCGCTTACTGATGGAGCCTGGCCTCGAGCCATATTACCGCGCGCTGAGCCCGGACTTCTTCGGCCGCTTTATGCCCGCGACCAACGAGGCCAACGAGGGTCCGCGGCAGGAAGCGGTCCGGCGATGACCAGTCCCCTCCTGATGGCGATCGACTTCGGCACCTCATGTTCCTCGGCGGTGGTCGTGATCGGGGACCGGATGATCACAGTGAAGGAGCCCCAAACCAAGACGTACTCGTTTCCGTCCTCAGTGTGGTGGGACGGCACCCGGCTGCTGGTCGGCACGGCGGCCGAGCGCGGCAAGCGTGCTCACCCGCGCCGGTACCGCAGCGAATTCAAACGCGACCTCGGCCAGGATGCACCGATCGACCTGCAGGGCGCGTCCTACTCGGTGGTGGAACTGGTCGCGGCCGTGTTGGGTGCGCTGCGCGCGCACGCCGAGCGAATCGCCAACGAGCCCGTGCCGGCCGCGGTGTTGACCGTGCCAGCCACTTACGGGCAGCTCCAGCGCGACCTGATGGTCACCGCGGCCCGCCACGCCGGATTCACCGAGCGGGTGCGGCTTGTTGAGGAGCCGATCGCCGCCGCCTTCGCACTGGCCCACGGTCGCCCGTTCCACCCCGGCGACCTGGTGCTCGTCTACGACTTCGGCGGGGGAACCTTCGACACGGCCCTGCTGGCCGTTCATGCTGACCGCTTCGAGGTCGTTACCCAGGATGGGCGGCCCGCCTGCGATGGGCTGCGCGACTGCGGCGGCCGCGACATCGACGGTCTGCTCGCCGCCCAGATCCGGGCTGAGGGCGGCGAGGCGCTCCGTGCGCTGCTGACCGTCGATCCCAGCGCCGACCCGACGAGGCAACAGGGCGCCCGGCGCCTCCAGCTCGCGCTCGCCGACTACGCCCGCGACCTCAAACACCAGCTCAGCGACGCCGACACCGTCGACGACCAGTTCTCGGCCGGCCCGGGACACCTGGTGCCGGTGCGGTTCGACCAGACCCGCTACCGCAGCCTGATCGACCCGCTGCTCACCCAAACGCTCACCTGCTGCACCACCCTGTTGCAGACCAATGGCCGTACATCAGCCGACCTGGCCGCCATCCTGCTGGTCGGTGGCACCACCCGGATACCGCTGATCGCGGAGGCGTTGAAACGCGAGTTCCAGCGGCCCCTGCGGCACACCGAGGACCCCGAGCTGGCCGTGGCTCGGGGTGCCGCGCGCTGGGCCAGCCAGGAGGTCGCGAACGAGCGGGTCGCCTCGATCCGCACGCCAGAGGGGCTGACCGCGCTCGCCGTCGCGACCAACGCGCCGGTCGCGGTCAGCGGGGGCACCGACGGAGTGCTGCGCCGCTGGAACCTGATCGACGGACGCCCCAGCGGGTCGGTCAGCGCCCACACCGGCGTGGTCAGCGCGCTCGCCATCAGCCGTGACGGCAGCCTGGTCGCCAGCGGGGGTCGGGACGGCGCGGTCTGGGTGTCGCGACCGAGTAGCGACAGGCCTCCCGAGGTGATTGCGTGCCACGACGGATGGGTCAACGCCGTGCGGCTCGCTGAAGGAGACGACGAGGACGTCGTGGTCTTCAGCGTCGGCGACGACGGCCGGCTGCGCGCGGCCCGGGCCGACGGCCAGCGCGGGACACCGCTCGAGGTTCCCGTCGGCACCGGACGGGCGACGGCGTATGCGGTCTTAGGAGGCTGGCGCAGCGGCGCCGTGGCCTCCGGCCCCTTCATTCACTGTCTGTCCGACGTCTACCAGCCGTCCTCCGACGTCGTGTCAGCTGGATCCCACGTGTGGTCTCTGGACTTCGACCCGACCAGGCGGCTGCTCGCCGCGGCGTGCGACGACGGCGTCGTGCGGGTGTGGAAACCTCCGCAGCCGCACCCGGTCGCCGAATGGGCGAGCGGAGCCGGTGCGGTACGGGATGTCCGCTTCGGGCCGAACGGTCTGCTCGCCTCGGGGCACACCAACGGCACCGTGCGGATCTGGGACTTACAGCATCGCGGTCCGGGCGAGGTGATCGGCACCCACGACGCCACGGTCCGCGCGGTCGCGTTTCCGAGTGCGGCACTGGTCGTGAGCGCTGGCGCGGATGCGCACATCCGGCTGTGGCGCCTGGGTCGCTCAACCAGCCCCGCGTCGCTGGATCACCGGCTTCGCGCCTACGCCTGCGGGGACACCTGATGACCACACCGACGCACTTGACGGCCCTGTTCCGGGCGGCCCGGCCGCAGCTGGAACACGAGCTCGGCACCAGCGCGGAGCCGACCGAGGTCGTGCGCTGTCTTCGGGGCTTCCTCGACCGATTGCCCGCGGACTACGCGGCCGCCGCCCAGGACAGCGGTATTGCCCTGAGCAGCGGGGACCTCGATCGGGTCCAGGATCTGGTCGAGACGCTCCGGGCCGCCGTGGTCGTGATCTCCGCCGGGCAGCCACCACGAGCGCCCGTCGAACCGCCCCGCGCCCCCCGCAGCTATCTCAGCCAGCTGCTTGACTGGCTGTTCAGAGTTCGGAGTGAGCCCAGCTCGGCGGTGCCGGTACCCCGGCCGCAGACCCGGGTCGCGCTGGTGTTCGACTCGGTGAGCGCCGCGCTGGAGGCCGCGGACCGCGTGCTCCAGGCAGCCGCGGCGCCGGCGTCCGTCAGCCAACGCACGGCATGGGCCAACGACGGCGAGCTGTTGGATCTCGTGCACGATCTGCTCTCAGCCCGGGTCACCGGCAAGGCCGAGATGGCGCTGCAGCGAATCGAGCACCTCGAAGACGAGCTGTGGCTGCGCCACGACATCACCGTGCTCCGCTACGACGGGGCGGACGAGAAGACCGAGCCGATGTTCGACTTTCTGCCGGCCGTCAACCCGGCCCAGCGCGATGTTGTCACCCGCCGGCCGGCGTTGGTCAGCGGAGACCGGCTGCTCCGCCGAGGTGAGGTGCTCGGACCAGCCGAGAAGGCAGGGTCACCGCAGGAGACAGGATCACCGCAGGAGACAAAGGAACACCTCGATGAGTGAGGCATTCGACGACGCATTAGAAACTGTCATCGTCGGGTTCGATCTCGGTCACGGCCAGACCGCGCTCGCCCTCGCCTACGCTAGCAAGGACGCCCCACCAGCGGTGCTCGCGCTGCCCGGCTCGACCGACAAGCAGCACGTCACCGCGGTCGCCGAGCATCCCAAACTTGGGGTGCTCGTCGGCGAGGGGGCGGCTGGGGTACGCGGCGTCTCTCGGCTGTACGTGGGTTTCAAGAGCCCCGAGTTCGGTGCGGAACCCGTTCGCCGGCCCACCACGCTGTTCGTGCAGAAAGTCGTCGCGGACGTGCAGGAGAAGGCGCTGGTGCCGCGCGCCGGCCGGGTACGCTGGGTGGTCGGCGCCCCCTCCGGCTGGTCGTCGCAGATCCGGGCCGCCTACGCCGCGTTGCTGCGGGACGCCGGGCTGGCCGAGGTTGAGGTGATCCCCGAGTCGCGCGCGGCGTTGCTGTCTGCGCGGGAGTGCGGCGAGGTTCCGCTGCGCACCGGAGGGCGGGACAAGGCGGTTCTCATCGTCGATATCGGCTCGTCCACCACCGACTACACCAGCGTCATCGGTCGTGAAGCCAAACTAGTTGACCGTGGTAACACCCGGTTGGGGGCAAGCTTGATCGACCGGGAGATCCTTCGCCAGCAACTCGAACGGCACCCGCTGCGCGCGCGGCTCGAGGAGATCATGCTGGATGACCCAGCCGTGCGGCTGCGCTTGGAGCTGCTGTGCCGGCGGGTCAAGGAAGACTACTTCCGCACCCCACAGGAACGCTTCCGCGACAACCCACAGGCCAAAGTCCCGGGTATGGATTCCATTCCGACCGCGGGCGATGACCTGGATGTGGTCGTCCGGCTGGGGAAGGCCGACATGGACGCGGTGCTCACGGCACCGCAGCCGACGCTTGGTGGCCAGTCCTGGATCGAGGCTTTCCGCGCGGACCTCGCCGCCGCATTGCAGCGACTCGGCCGCCGACTAGAGGTGGTCGTGCTGACCGGCGGGCCGTCCCGGATGGACTTCGTCCTCGACGTCTGCCAGCAGGCCGTCGGGGCGGACGTGGAGGTGCGCTGCGGCAGTGAGCCAGAGTTCGCGATCGCCCGGGGGCTGGCGCTGGCCGGCCGGATCAGCATCAAGACCAAGGGCTTCCGGGCTGATGTCCGGCAGTTCATTGAGTCCGGACAGATCGAGTCGCTGGTCAAAGAGCGGCTGCCCGAACTCACGCAGGCGATGGGCGCCGCCGTGGCAAGCGGCATCACCGAACGCTACATCATTCCGGCGTTTCGCCAGTGGCGCAACCGGGACATCAAGACGTTGAACGCCATGACCACCATCATCGCCAACCAGGTCAACGAGGGTCTGCAGAACGAGAACAGTACGGCTCTGGCTGAGGCGGTGGCCACCTGGCAGAACGGGCTCCGGCCGCAGCTTGAGGAGCGGACTCGGACGATCTGTCGCCGCTGGGGCATCTCCGCTGACGCGCTCACTCTCCCGGAGATCGGCCTTGACGGCAGCCCGCTCAATGTCAAGTTTGACGCGGGGGCAGCGACCGCCGAGCTGAAAAGCGTCGCCAATATCGTCAACGTGCTGGTCGCCGGAATCGGGGCGACCTTGCTCTTTGGCCACGGCGTCGCACTCATCGCGACGACCGGGCCGGTCGGTGTCCTCATCGCTTTCGTTGTCGCGGTCAGCATCGGTGTGATAGGCCGGGAGGCCGCGATGGAGAAAGCGCTCAGCGCCGATCTTCCCATGCCGATCCGCCGTTTTAACAGTGAGCAGAAACTCGTAGCGAAGCTTCGACGGGAGGCCCCCGCAAAAGAGGAAGAGCTGGCCGGTGAATTCGCCAAAGAGTTCCGCCGAAATCAAGAAGACAAAATCAAAGACGGTGTCTCCCAGAGTATCGCACAGCAGCTGGACGCACTCGCCGACAAGGCCGAGCTCCTGATCTCCTGACCCTCGGTGATGACCGAGTCATTCCCCATGGAGCCGATGATGAGCAACTACGAAGCCCTGCGCGGGGAGCTGTTGGCGCTGTTTCCGCGCGTCCTGGAGGTCGCCCGAGTCCGGGCCGGGGCGGAGTCCGTGCAGCGGTTGACGGCAGCCCAACAGCGGCTGCGCGAGGGCCGGCTCACCGCCGTGGTCTGTGGTGAGTTCAAACGGGGAAAGTCCAGCCTGCTGGGCGCGCTGCTGGAGGAGCCGGACCTGTTCCCCGTCGATGTCGACATCGCGACCAGCATGGTGTCGATGATCTCCTACGGCGCGACTGAGCGGATCACCGTGACGCTGGCTGAGGACGGCACCGACGTCGCCAGGACCATCACCCGGGCCGAGATCCCGGCGTACGTCACCGAGCGGGAGAATCCCCGCAACGCCAAGGACGTGCGGCTGCTCACGATCCAGGCGCCGAACCAGCGACTCGCCTCCGGGTTGACGCTGGTCGACACGCCCGGCGTGGGCGCGCTGAACAGCGAGCACACCGCCGTCACCTACGCGTTCCTGCCGAACGCCGACGCGGTGATCTTCGTTGGTGACGCGACGGCACCGCTCACCGAGACCGAGCTGGAGTTCGTCCGGCGGATCAGCGAGCACTGCGCGGTCATCCTCTTCGTGATCACCAAGATCGACGTGCGGAACGACTACGAGCAGGTGGTGGCCAACACCCGGGCCAAGCTGGGCGAGGTGACCGGGCAGCCGGCCGGCGAGCTCGTGGTGATCCCGGTCTCCAGCGCGGCGAAGCTCGCCTACCTGGAGTCGAAGGACGACGAGGACCTGGAGCTGAGCAACTTCCCGGCGTTCGAACACGCCTTACGGCAGGCGGTGGAGCACCGCCGTGGCCAGCTGCTGCTCACCCGCGCGGTGACCGACCTGGACCGGGTCACCGGCGCGCTGATGTTGCCGGTCCGCACCGAGCTGCAGGCACTCCAGCAGGCCAGTGAGGCTGAGCTGGCCGAGCTGGCCGCTAAGCTGGCGGCCAAGCAGCATCGAGCGGCCGAGCTCAAGCACGGTCACGCGGCCTGGCGGCAGGAACTGCGCACACGCCTCACTAAAGTGCACCAGGACATCCGGGTCGAGATGAGCACCGGCATCACCCGGATCTGGCAACGGTTACCGACCAGCTACCTCAGGGACGAGCGACTGGTGGCCGAGCCGGGGCAGATCATCGACGCGTTGAACGCCGACGTCGGTCTCCTGCTCGGAAGCATCACCCAGTCCGCCTCCCAGCGTGCCGCCGTCATCCAAGACCAGCTGGAACACCAGACCGGTCTTGGCCTGGAACGCCGGCAGGTGGGTGCGGCCGAGCTGCCACCGATCGAGATGGAGATCGTCCCCACACCAGCGACCGACACAAGCGGCGACCGCAGGATGCGAAAACTCCGAGACCTCAGCCTGTCCTCCGGCCTTGGCTCCAGCATCGGCGGCCTGATCGGCGGACTCCTCGGCGGACCGCTGGCCCCGATCACCGGCGCCCTCGGCGCCGTAGTCGGCGGCCTGATCGCCGGCAGCCTCGGGTACCGCAACGCGGTCAAGAGCATCCACCAGCGGGACCAGCAGGTGCGACGCCACGACATCGCGGTCCAGGTGGCGCCGCTGCAGAACCTGCACCGAGCCGAGGCGGATCGGGCGGTGGAGGAGGTGTTCTCGCAGTTCCGGAGCGCCATCGAGGCCGACCTGGACGCCAAGATCCGCCTTGAGCAGGAGAGTCTGACCGCCGCGCTGCGCTCCCTGTGGGAGACCAAGTCCCGCGCCGCTGAGGAGGCAACTGCCCGCATCCAGGAGCTAACCAGGCAAGCCCGGGTGCTGGAGCAGGCCCAGCAGTACTGCGCAACCGCCGTGGACCGGCTCACGCCCGGGACTACTCCGACCGGGCCCACTCCTGATGCGCCCGCCCCGGCCAGGCCCGTCCCGGCCGGGTCCGTCCCGGCCAGCCCCGCGCCGCGAGCCGCCGCCCCGGACCTCCCGGTCGACCTGGCGGTATTCGACGATCCCGGCCGTCGCGCCGCCGGGACGGCCGGGTGACCCGGTGCTGCGGGACCGCACCGCGGAGGCCTTCGACCGGGCCTTGCGCCGACTGGACGGGGCGCCCGCCGCGGCCGTGCTCAAGGAGTACGCCGCACGGCTGGCGGCGCCGATGCGGGTCGCGGTGATCGGCCGGGTCAGCTCGGGGAAATCCACGCTGACCAACGCGTTGCTCGGCAGCAGGCTGGTGCCCACCGGGATCGAGGAACTCACCTACAACGTCAACTGGCTGCGCTACGCCCCCGAGCCGTCCCTGACCGTGCATTTCAAGGACGGCTCACCCGCCCAGCACCGTACCCTCGACGAGCTGGAGAAGCTGACCGCGCGCCGGGAGGAGCACCGGTCCCTGCTGGCCGCCATCGATTTCATCGAGGTGTTCTTCGCCAACGACCAACTACGGATCTTCGACCTGATCGACACCCCCGGCCTGGACTCGCACTACGGCGCCGACTCGCAGAACACGCTCCGGTTCCTCGGCCGCACCGGGGCGCAGGTGCGGGACGCCACCGTCGCGCACGCCCGGGGCGCCGACGCCCTGGTGCTGGTCTTCGGCCGGAGCATGTCCCGGGTTGACGAGGAAGCCCTGGCCGAGCTGCAGGGGCCGGAACTCGCCTCGCTCACCCCGATCACTGCGATCGGCGTGCTGACCAAGGTGGAGCATTACTGGCCTGCCGGGCCCGACCCGCTGGGCCGGGCCCGACAGGTCGCCGACCGGCTGATGACCGAGGGCCCGGTCCGGCGGCTGCTGTTCGACGTCACGCCGGTGGGCAGCCTGGTCGGCGCGGCCGCGGAGACCTTCACCGAATGCGACCTCGAACACCTGCGGCAGCTGGCCACGGTGGCACCGGAACAGCTGGCCAACCGGGTGCGACGGGGTGAATACTTCTGCACCCGACCCTATGACGACCTGCCGGTACCGGCCGCGATCCGCAGACCGCTGTTCGAGTTGTTCGGCCCGTGGGGCATCGTGCTGGCCACCCAGCTGATCCGGGACGGCGCTGAGGACCAGGCGCAGCTGCGGGCCCAGTTGCTGGAGCGCAGCGGGCTGACCGAGCTGCGTCGGCTGATCAGCTCCCACTTCGGCAACCGCGCCCATCTGATCAAGCTGCAGCGTGTCGTGGCGGACATCAGGCAGCTGGCCAGGCAGCCCAATTCCGCGAACGGGCCGCAGCCCGGCTCGGCGAACCGGCCGCAGCCCGGCCCGGCGCTGGCCGAGGTGGTCGCCGAGTTCGACCGGCTCGCGCTCAACGAGCACGCCTTCGAGGAGCTGATCGTGCTACGGCACTACTACAACGGCGAGCTCGACCTCACCGAGGACGACGCCGCCGAGCTGCTGCGGGTGACCGGTGAGCACGGCGTCTGGGTCACCGACCGGCTCGGCCTTGACCGGCGGGCGACCCTGGAGGAGATGTACGCCCGCGCCCAGCAGCGGCTGGCCTACTGGGCGGACCGAGACACCGATCCGGGGCTGATCGGCGCGACCAGCGCCGCCGCCCGAACGCTGCGCCGTTCCTATGAGCGGCTCGTCTACCACATCGGCGCGGCACGCCGCCACCTGGAGCTCGTGCAATAACGAGCTACCAACTGTCCCCGGTGTCCCCGGGACAGTCGCTCATTCGCGCAGCGCGGGAAGGCGGCCCAGCAGCGTGTGGAGGGCCGCGGCGAGGGGACCGGTCGGTGCCATCGAGATCAGGGCAGTGATCTCGATGGTGGCGTCGCCGTCGGCGCCGCGGTGTAGGATGTCGGCCACCGTGAGCAGACCACGGACGTACTCCCGCGTCGCTGCCTCGATGGCCTCGCCCCGGTGGACGGACCCATCGATCAACGACGGTGGATCAGGGTCGAACTCCGCCAGATATCGCTCCGCTACCTGTTTGAGTTCCGCCAAGACGTCTGCGGCGCCGCGGCGCTCACCGTACGCCAGCAGGAGCATGGGAACATCGGCCCGGGAGAAATACCGGAGGCGTAAGGGTCGCCGGAAGTGCTCGAGGAGAGCTGTCAGCGCGTCCCGACCTCGCGCACCATCACTGTCAAGGAGGTCACACATCGCCAGGATTTCCGGGGCTTCCTCGGGATCCCAGCTCCCGTTTTTTTCCCAGCCTTCCACCTTGCGGCGGGCATCGGCGACATCACCGAGGTAGAGCCTGACCCTGGCCGCCATAGGCCCCGTCGTAGTATTCGCGTCGCGCAGCCGCGAAAAAATCGGGCGGGCCTCCTGGAAACCGTGGCAACGCGCGGTTATCACCCCATGGACGTGATGGGCCCATGGGGCATCGGAGGTCCTGCGAGGCAGACAATCTCGTATGCGAGGCAGACAATCTCGCATGCGGGTGAGGTCGTCATCGAGCAGGGCCGCAAAACCGAGAATCGTCTGTTGCCACAACTCGTCCAGCCCTGCCAACAACGTCCTGCTGTCCTCGCTCAGGGATCCGTACCACTCACAGCGCATGGTGATCGCCGTTTCAGCCAGCCACACGTCCGCACGGCCGCCGATCGTCAGCGCGCGCTCCGCGAAGTGCAGGCCTTGCCGAACTAGGTCAGCGTTCGCCAACGCCCAGGCCAGATGAGCCGATGCGTAGGGCTCATCGGGGTCGGCCAGCGCGGCAACCAGCAACCACGGCAACGGTTCCCAGCGGAGGGATAGCGCGCTGCCCGTCGTACCTCCTCGCCGAGCGAGGAGCAGGCCACGCAGGTAAGCACTGCGAACGTGGTCGACATCGTCCAGCTCGGAGAGCCGGTCGAGCACGGCGAGACCCTGGGTGATGTCCGCTTCGCCCTCGGGCTCGTCGTCGGTTAAAGATCGCAGCCAGTACAGCTCAGCCATCTTGAGCGCGTCGTCGGGCTTCTGCTCGAGCCGGTACGCAGCAGCGCTCGCCGCGAGCGCCTCGGCCAGGTCGCCGGCGCCCTCGGACGAACGTGCCCGCTCGATCGACGAGGTGACGGACCGATACGCGGCGGCAGCGTCCGCGCAACGGCCGGAACGCTCCAGCGCTGCGGCCACTGCGGCGGCCAGCTCGGCATCCTGCAGCCAGGTCGTGGTGCCCAGGAAAAGCCGCCCGTTAATCTGGTCCCACATCGTGAGGACCTCATGGTCATCGCCACGAGCCGCCGCGACCCGCACCTGCCAGCAGCGGAATCGATCGTCCCGCTGACGCACCCGGCGTTGCACCGGCCACCACCGGAGTTCCGCGATGTTGGGCACGTGTTGCAGTGCGTGATCGAGAAGACGACCGGCCTCGGCCAGGTCAGCCCCTCGTTCAAAGGCGGCCTGCGCGCGGAGCAGCAGCGCCGGGCGAATCCCGCTCTCGATAAGCTCAAGGCGGGCCGCCTCGGCTGCGGCGTTATCGGCGACGTCGTACCAACCGACGCGTTCGTCGTTGCTGATGTTGCGGAGACTGGCCAGCGCGAGCGCAGCGAGGGTCTTGACGAGCGCGCCGTGGTATGTGATCGGCACTTCATCCACTGTGTCAAACGTGTCAATCGCACCTTGAAATTCTCGGCGGCTATAGCGGGCGAACGCCCGCACCGCCGCGACAGTCCCATCCGTGTCGGGGAGCTTGTGCTCATCGAGCAGGGCTAGCGCCGCGTCATCCGCACCCGCGATAATCCGGTCATACGCCTCGGCGACCACCCGCGCCGCGGTCAGCGCCCGGTCGGGGCTAAGCCGAGAATCGCCGCGCACGGCGAGCTCCGCTGCCTGTCTGGTGTCGCCGCGCGCGCGGCTCACTTGCACCGCCGTGCGGAGTAGCTCCGGGCTGCTCTGCGCACCCCGCGCGCGAGCCAGGAGCGTCCGGACGTCATCGGCCCGCAAAGCCTCCGCCAACGTCGCGTTGCCGGCTAGCAACTCCCCCAGCTTGATCCCAGCAGTACTGGCTTCCGGCGTAGGTGCTTCACCGACCACGACGAGAAGCTGCGCCAGTTGGCTCAGCGGATCCGCAAGACGGGCGGCCACATCGGCTAAGCGCCGGTGGATGGCCCAGCCGGGTGGGTCCTCGCCCGCGTCGCGCAGCGCGCGCGCAAGGTGCGCTCGGGCATCTGCGTACTGGGCAGCCTCGGTGAGCGCGTCGGCCAAGGCGACCCGGGCCGCTCGGACGGAACCGCTCATGAGCGCTGCTCCCGTGCCGTGCGCATCCCGGTGCCAGGTCGGGGGCGGGGCACGACGAATCCGCTCGAGCCAGCCCCGGAGGGCGATGGTGCTTCGGCTGGCGAGGGCTCGCCGTAGAAGCCTGGGACACCGAACGCGTGCGGATGCTCCGACTCATCGAGTCTCACCGCCTGGCTGCGGGCGTACCAAAAGCAACGGTCGAACTCCCCCTCGCCGCGACTGACCGCGTTGAGGAGCAGCGTCGGGAACGAGCTGTCAGGGTGGTCGGGCTCGTAGCCCCGGGTATGGCACACGAACGCCACCGGCGTATGGCCGGCTTGAGCGACAGCGGCGGCTACCTCGTAGATGCCCCGGAATGCGTCCTCACTCGGGGCTCCGGCGAACGAGACGATCACGACGCCGTCGAACGTCAGCTTGGCGGCGCGCACCTCCGCAAGCACGTCAGCGATCAGTCGGAAGTGAGGGTCGTCTCCGCGCCGGCTGGCGAACCCGAGCTCCCCGACGCCTCGACCGAACCGCCGCAGCGGCATGAACAGCACGAGATAGCGCGGCCGTTGGTCCAGCATGTCGAGGAAAGCGCTCCAGGACGCAGCCGGTCCGTGACGCTCGAAGACAAGGTTCACCCGCCCCAGGTCCGCGAGATCCTTCGCCACCCGCTCGCCGACGTCCTTCAACTCGTTCACGAACGAGTTGATCACGGCCACCGATAGTGAACCGGTGTCCGCTGGGGATTGGGATCTGGCGACACGCGTCCCGCCCGTGGGCGGGACGCGTTCCACGAGCACGCCTCGGTGGAGCGCAAGTGGGCGGTCCGCGCCATGGCTGGCAGCGGCGCCACCATCGCCGCACCCCAGGTACTCCCAGGGATAGGTTTCAAAATGTTCGGCACCGGCACGAAAGATAAGCCGTATCTTGAGGACATGCTGGCCGCTGGAGTCGAGGTCGCCGGTGATCCGGTCGCGCAGGCGTGCGGGCATGGCGGTGGCGAACAGATTGGCACCGGCACAGCTCCAGGTTCTGCGTATCACATGGTGCAGCCGCTTGTTGTCCTCAAAGTGAGGCAGCCGCGCCACGACATCCGCTAGACATCCGAGTCGGCGCACGGTGGCTTGCCGCACACCGTCGAACTCGGCGAGATCCCACGGTTCCTCCTCGTCCCCGAAGCGGGCCATCACGGTCTGTCCGTCGAATACCACGTCAATCGGGTCGATTTCCTGGGTCTTTACCCAGTGCAGGAGCGAAGTCGGCTCGGGGCCAAGCGGCTGGGGCCGCTTGGCGATCGGGAGAACATTCCTTAACTGATTAACGATCTTCGGTGCTGGCTTGAGCGCGGGCTGGTACCGCAGGAGTTTCTCAGACACAGTGAGCGTGCTGACGAAACCGTTGGCGTCACCGTCGAGTGACGGGTCCGTTAAAACATCGATGAGCGCCGCGGTGAACGGGCTTGAGTCCTCCTCGGAGGACGCGTCCTTGGTCGACTCATTTCCGCCACTCGACAACACCACCGTGTCGGTCCCGAAGGAATCGAATACCTCACCCTGGAGCGTTCCCTTGAATTCGCCACTGTAGCAGCAATCGAGTACTACGATAGTGGATTTTGCGCGGTTACGAATCCTGAGCCAATCACTTAGGGCGGTGGACCAGAAGCATCTGGTCTCCCGCGTCAAGTCCGTCACGTCCACGCCACAGAACCCGAGCCGTTGGGCGCCCACACGCTCACCGTGTCCAGAGAAATAAATGAGGAGAACATCCTCGGGGCCCGCTGTATTCACGAACTGAAACAGCTCGTCACTAAGCCCCATACCGGTGAGGTTCTCCTTCACCCGGACCTCCTCCTCGTGGAAGAGCCCGAAATCTGGGTGGGTTAAAGCTTTGTGTAGATGTCTGGGGTCGTTCCGCGCACCCTTGAGCTGCTGCAGCCCGTTCTCGGAATCTCGGTAATCCCAATTTCCGATGAGGAGCGCCCGGAACTTGTAGTCGGTCATTCCTTCTTGTCTACCGCTCTGAGTATGTCTGCGATGTCGCTACCATCGATATTTGTCGCGTCGATCCGGAGGGTCCAGGTCCCGTTGTCCCCCTGACAGACCACGTCTAACGTTCGCCGGTCGGGCTTGCGCGCGAGCCAGGTCTTGAACACCTGCTTGACCAGCTCGACGACGCCTGCGGAAGCGAGCGCGAGCACCACGTCGATGAGTTCTGGCCCCTTGGCGTCGGGGCGCACGGGGGCTGGCTGCACCGCGTCCGGCAGGGCACGCTTGAGATCATGTTCGAGCTCGTACAGGTCGTGGCGCCACCGGTCGTCGTCCCGAGTACCCCACTCGTCAACCCCGGGGGCAACGCGAACAACGAGCTGTGGATTGCCTGCGGTGGTCGCGGTCTGTGACACTGCGCCTCTTTCAAGTCACCCTTATAGGTAATAGACGCTTCACAGGCTAAATGATATGCGTTCATGTAGACAAGTGGGTTGTCTTGGGTCAAAGAGGGCTGACGGCGCTCAGCCTTCAGGCCGCCAGACCCGCAGGGAGAGTCCACCGCCCAGCAGATCGAAGGACCACGTTCCTGGATATCTTTCAGGCGATCCGCGCCAGACTCAGCTCGAAACGCAAGGCCTGCTCCACTTGAGCGACTGTAAGATCGAACAGGTCAGAGATCATTTCAGTGGACTCGCCGGCTCGGAACTGCTCGGCGACCACCTCCGTCGGCACCGCCCGCACCACCGGCCGCCCGTGCTGCTGCAGCGGATCGAGCCTCACCAGCCCCCCGAACTGAACCGGGACCACAGCATGCGCTTCGGGGTCGGTGTCGCCGACGTACCGGAGGTCACCGACGAAACTCCGCACCGGGGCAGACATCATCGCTTGCCCACTTCGGACCACGACGAGCATCTCGTGGCCGGTGATGCCCACTTCGCGCTGGACGTGGCGAACAAGCTCGCGGCCATCGATGTCGAGAAACGGCTTGGCGTGCGCCAGCGGATACCTGCCGAATTCCTCGCGCAGCCTTACCACCGCAGGGCGCAGGCGGTGCAGGGACGCACCGCGGGCGCGGAACTCGGCGAGCAACCTCGTCTCGACGAATTCCCCCCAGGTCACTTCCTCATCACAGGTGCGTTCGACTCGAATCACCGGCGGGTAGTGCACCCCGCCACGGTCGTAGCCATCGATCCAGCGGCGTGCCGTGCCAGATGGCAGAGCGAGCAGCCGATCGACGTCCGCGAGGCCGTAGACACGGCGATCGAGCAGCGAGACCGTCACCACTGAATCTTGTCACGTATCGCGGACAGACAACGCCACGTCACAGATACGGCGCGTCCGCGAAGGCCATGGACGCTCGGGATGCTGGAAAACCGAAGGCGACCCAAGCGTCGGAAACCGCCTGGGCGCGCCGCCGCTCTTCCCACCTACGGCGGCGCCGACCAGACCACCGCCAGCCATGCCGCGAATCGGGCACGGTCCCGTCCCGGTGGTGACCAGCGTGGGCCTGGGCAGCCGGTCCAGGGAAGTCAGCCGTACCCAGGCCGCTGCTTGGTGGCGGTGGGTCGGAAGCCCTCCGGTGGCCAGTCGAGATGTTCTCGCCGACCCTCGTCAGCGGGCCGGAACGTGAGCCGTAGCCGGACGAAGTAGCCGGGTCATGTCGTCCGCGAACGGCATACATGGTCGAGGCCGACTATTTACGCGCCTACCGATCGAAGGGCGTGTCGCTGCAACGATTGCGCCCGTTCATCGCGGAGTGCCGGGAACGCTTCGGTCTGCGGTACCCTCTCGCGCACCTGCGACCCTTCACCGACGGACGTCGGCTCCTCCTTGAGGCGCAGACCGAGGCAGGGCTGACAGGCGAGCCGGGGGTGGTCTACGAGCTCGCCTTAATGCCCGACGGACCGGACTCACCGGTGCAGCTGGAACCCGGTGTCGCATCGGGCGCGTCCACGGTCGGCGGCGTGCGCACGGAAGTCCTGCGCGAGCAGTACGAGGTCGGCGAGGACACCCGGGACATCGCCGACATGTTTGGGCTGGCCCATATGCACAGATGGCGGGACATGGAACGGATGCGGGAACGCCCCAGCCTGTACATCTTCGGCCTCACCCGAACCCGGATGACCGAGATCGACCTCATCTGATCCAGCCTGGCCGGGGTAAGTTCTCGATGGCCTGCACGGCGGCACGCCGGTTGGATTCCTCGGGGATGATGGTCATCTCAGCTTCCCGGTCGACGCCGGTGAACGGCAGCTCGTAGCGGCTGGCGTGCCTCCCACATTTTGGTAATGTCACCATGCCGTCTATGACGATAAGTGGTTAGCCAGGCGAAGCGCTAACGCGGCTAGCGTGAGGCTGGGATTGGCGGCCGGCGAGACAGGGAAGACCGAGTTGTCGCAGGCGTAGAGGTTCTGGTAACCGAGAAATTTTAGGTCGGCGTCGACCACGCCGGTCTCGTCTTCTGCCATGCGGAGTGTGCCGACTTCGTGGGCGACTCCGCCGAGGTCGGCTGTCTGCAAGGCCATCGACGGGTCCTCGTTATATACCGGCAGCGCGCCGAACGCTTTAAACACGTTCCGAGCGATATCGTCGGCCTCGGCGAGCAGGTTCGCAGCCGGCGTGGCGGGCACCATGTGAATATTAACCGGGTTGGCCGGGTCGGGTGGGTCACCAACCGTTTTGATGTAGTTGCCATCGAGGAGCGGTGAGTAGTACTGAAATACAATTTCACACAGCATGTACCCATTTCGGATGCGCTCGTCTTCGGCCAGGTGCACGGGATCAATATAGCGGCCTTGATTGAGTTGGGCACCCAGCTCAACAACGATGTCAAACGCGTGCTGATCCACCGTGGCGGCGGGGTGTTGAAGCAGCAATTTAGCGGAGTCGGTGGTGCTCGCATTCGGGTGGCCCGGCGGCACGACGAAGTGGCGGTAACGGATCATGTGATCCGTGATTCCTTTACCGATCTTCCCGGCGGGGTCGCGGAGGCCCGACTGCAAGGCGATTTTCGCCGACTCGATTGTGCCCGCGCAGAGCACAACGGTGTGCGCCTGATAGGTCCGATGCTCTTGGGCAAGGAGATCGAAACACCGAACACCGGTGACTCGACTGCCGTCATTCGGGTCAAACGTGACATTCGAGACGGCATGGTTGAGGTTGACCGTCAACGGAACCCGCCCAGTCGGGTTGAGCTGTGGCGGTTCTTGCACCAGGACGTCTTCAATGAGAAGGTCAGCTGTGGAGAAGATTCCCACCGGTATCGACCAGTTCGTCGCCCCTACGTACTGGACGCCTACTGGGCCGTCCACTGCATTCCAGCCTGGCACGATGCCATCCAGGTAGCTTCGTGAGGAATCCTGGAACGCGCTGTTCGGGAGCTTGTCGACGTTGAATGTTGTGCGGGCGGCGGTGTACCCGCCTTGATTGAGGAGGTAGTCGCTTACCGCTGTTGGCCACGCTGCGAGTTGCCAGGCGGTCAACTGCGGGATGAGGCTTCCCCAGAAGATAGACCGGCCGCCAAGGTTGAAGCCCTGAGCCCCATTGTAGCCTGACCCGTCAACGTTGACATAGTTCACCACCCCGAAGTCTTGCCAAAGGAACCAGACCTCTTTCGAGAACTGTCCGATAAGCAAACGACGAGCTAAGTTGCCGACATGAGTCGGGAACAGCAATGAACCGGCCTCCAGGACCAGGACGCGCTGGCCGGCATCGGCGAGCGCGCTCGCCAGCACACCGCCACCCATCCCCGAGCCTACGATGATCACGTCATAGACGATCGTGGCATCCACGTTGCGCTTGAGCAGCTTCTGGGCCACTACCCCATCCTCGGTGACCAGCGCGGCACGGAAGGGAAATTGCACCTGCGGGTAAGCGTACGACAGCTCCGCTCCCGTAGCCTGCGGGCCGATCGTGAGGTTAGGGCCTAGCATCCATCGGCCGGGCAGGATAACAAATTTGAACTGCATCCCCTCCGGAAACGCCTGCTCATCGAGCACAAACCGCCAAGCTCCGTCGATGTATTCGCTGCTTCGATCTACCAGCCAATTATCACCCGATGTTCGCAAAACAACTGTCGTGTCTGGAATGATTGTGTCCGTCACAAATTTAATAGTGAACATCGGCGCCCCTATCGATCAATCCGTGTGAATGGCACGACATTCTGGCAGTACCCATCGAGGGCCGCGTCAGTCCCCCGATCGCCCTGTCGGGCCGGGGCTGTTGCGGTGTGCGAAGTCGGGGCAGGCGAGATCGACGTCATGCTGATTCGCTGAGGAGCTGCCCGGCCTCGTGGGCCAGCAGCAACATGCCCAAGTCCGCCGCGGTGCTCCGGGTGCTGCGCAGCAACCTGGCGACCTCGTCAACGGCACCACCCGCCAGGATCAGAGCACGCACCCGGTCGAAACGCAGCCGGGCCAGCTGCGGGCGAGCCGAGCCCACCAGCCGTTCCGCCCGGTCGAAACGGTCGAGCGCGCCGAGCGGATCACCGGCCGCGAGCTGGAGCAGGCCCAGCGAGCGAGCCACCGGGGTGAGCAGCACGGTCGGCCATCCGGCCAGCGCGACCTCGTCGAGGTGCGGCAGCAGCAACCCGTGCAGCCGGGCTAGCAGCGCGTTGATGTCGAGCCGGTCGGATACGTCGGTGCCGGAGCGGACGATCCCGGCACACACCTCGGCGAGCAGCGCGAAGGTGGGCACCGCCCAGCCGTGCGAGGGAAGTCCCGCGAGGTCGCCGGTCTCCACCAGCAACGCCGCCACCTGGTCCGCGGCGTCCTCGGGCCGGTCGATCTCGCAGTAAAGCAGCGCTCGACCCGCGACCCAGACCGGAAAGAATCCGTGTCGTTCGATGGCGGTGATCACGTCGCTGCCCATCAGTTCGGCAAACTGCCCCTGCTCGCGGTGTAGCCAGAAGACCTGCCCGGCCCAGACTTGGCGCACGGTGTCGGCAAGCGGATTACTGGGCGGCGCGAGCCGGTCGAGGTTCGCTTGCCACCTTCCGAGTCTGTGTTCTGCTGTGGCGAAGTTGCCATCCCAGAGGTCCAGCATGGTGTCGGCGATGTGCTGCAAACAGGTGGCCCTCGCTGACCTGCCGGCCGCCGCATGCGTACGGTGCTTTTCGAGCGCGGCACGGGCGGCGGTGCTCCGGCCCAGCCGTACCCGATCCACCACGAGACCGATCAAGGCCTCGCTGCGGAGCCGGGGGTCCACGGCGGCGCCAGCAGTGCTGACCCGGTCCAGGCACTCGGAGAACTCCACCAGCCGTGCCGGTGGCTCACAGTCGAACAGCGCCCACCGGCACTCGGTCAGCACCTCGCAGATGGTGTTCGCGTCAGTCACCGTGCTGAGTTTTCGGAGTGCGTGGTGAGCCAGGGCAATTCCCCGGCGGCCCTCGGGCGTGTTGACATGCTCGACCACCGCCATCGTCAGTTTGTGTGCGAGGTGCGCCGCCAGCTGCAATCGCCAGCCTTCGGCGTCCTTGCCAGCGGCGCCCCCCAGCGCGACCAGCCCGTCTTCGAGCAGGGCGACCAGCTGGCGATCAACCTGACCCGGCTCGGACCATCGTCGGGCCAGCCGGACCAGCGTCGCGGCCCGCAGCCGCGGGTCGGTGGTGGCCACGTACGCTTCGAGCCAGGCGGCCTCCGCAGCAGCGGAGTCGCCCGCGTCGTAACAGGCGTCGCCCAGGGCAAGCTGCATCAGGATGGGATCCGCGGGCTCGCCGACGATTGAGGCCGCCGAGCACCGGACGTTGCTGTACTGGAGTTCGGTGCTGATCCGCTCGTACAGCTCCCGTGCGGGGGGACCGAGCTGGTCGATCTCTTCGACGCGGATCGTGAGCTGCTCGTCGCCCCCCATCTGACGGAGCAGTGTCGCGAGCGGTTCGGCCAGTTGTTCGGGTGTCCCGCGGCCCGATTCGACCAGATCCGTCAGCAGCCTGGCGGATCTGCTGGTGGTCCAGCGTTCGGCTGGTGCCCGCAAGTCCCGGAGGGCTGCGGCCCATAGCCGTCCGGCCAGGTCTGGCCACGGCTGCAGGTCCCCGGTTCCCGGGCAGGCGAGGCGCAGCACTCGTGGTCCGCCATCAGCACTCGGTGTCCCGCGGGGTGGTGCCGCGTCGATCGCCACACCCAGCTCGTGCAGCGCCATCAGATGGAACGCCCGGGTGGTGAGCTGGTCCCGGCCTCGGCTCTCCAACATGGCTTCGGCCATGGCAACGCCGTCGCCGCGCAGGGTTGCTAGGAACCGCAGCAGCCACACCGCGTCGTCGGTGGGCTCGTCCTCCGTTGGCCATCCTAACTGGTTGACGACCGGGTTAGCAGACAGGTCGGCGTGCCTGAGCGCGGTCACCGCCCACGCCCGCACCAGCCGGGATCGAGCCTGCTCCCACCGGGCCTGCGCATCCCGGCACACCCTGGGCAGCCGCCAGTCGTCGTCCACCTCGTCAAACGGCGTCCCGCGCCAGAGTGCCATCGCCGAGCGGAAGCCGGCCAGCGCGGCCTCGGCGTTTCCGTCGTCCAAGAGTTCGTGTGCTCGGCTGGCCAGCTCCTCGGAGGCTACCGCGTCAACCGTCGACGCGAGAGACGTCTCCTCTCGTGATGCTTGCAGCCGGTAGGTGTGCCGGCCACGAGCCGTTGACACGGTCAGTCCGCACTCGGCCAGCAGCTGGCGAAGCCGGGAGATCACCGGTGAGAGCCGGTCGGCTTCCGGAGCCGTCGGCCAGAGCGCGTCGAGCAACTCGCCACGCGATAGTGAGCCCCGATGAACTGCTGCGACGAGCATGGCCAGAGCCTTGGTCTGCTGGGCGGCCAGCTGCACCGGCCTGCCCCCGACCCACACCTCCACGCGCCCGAGGACGCGAACGGGATAATTCATCATCGATCTGCCCTATTTGCCCGATAGCTCCCGTTACCCTCGATGCGGCGCCGGCAAGGCACGCGCAAGGTGGGCGCAAGCAGGTTACCTTAGCCTGCTGGTGAGGACGAGCCATTAAAACGGCTGAGACTGGTGGACATCGTCTTTGACCTCCCGCACGCGTGACCAGGGGCATGATGATACGAATTGATTGGACGAAAATCGGTGGCGTCTGGCGTGATCCAGCCTTCCAGATGGCCATCGGTTATGTCGTGCTCGCGGTAATGTTTGCCTTCATCGCGACCAGCAGACCACAATTCAGGTATCTGTTCCTCCTGGTGCCGGTCGCATTGCTCCTTGCTGGTGTGATGATATGGATGTTCGTGTACAGCACGGACATGATCACCATCTATAATGATGAGAAGATGACGGCCTGGCGGCTCGAACGCGCGCGCCAGAGGCAGAACCAGGAACTCGCCTGGCGTGTGCAGGACATCATCGCCGGGCGTGGGCTGATCCAATCCGATTTCAGCGTCGGCGGCGGGCGGGTGGTCCACATTCCGCAG
>JAFAPC010000170.1 GCA_019247305.1 Pseudonocardiales bacterium | reverse complement strand
CCAAACACGGCCACAACATGATCGACGCCCTCCACCAAACCATGCTCGGGCGACCCTGGACACCGCCCCATCCCCACCCCACCTGACCAACCACGATCACCAACACCAACCCGACCGACACCTCACCGATCGGGCTATCACGCCATGGCACCAATGAACATGATCACGCCGGCTGAATGTTTGCCAGGGACAGTCATGAGTGATGCCGTGCCCAGCCACCATCTCAACCTCCGTAAGCCATATCTGACGCTCATTACTGATCGTTCTTCAGCGGCTTACCCACCGGAGAAGAAAAACCCGCCCTGCTGACCAGCCACCCGACACGCGGCGTTGACCAGGAACAGCAGCCGAGCTTGTGACGGGGGACACATTCGTGAGCACCGAGCCTACTGAGTTCCTCTGGCGGTGGAGGGCTATCCTCGGGCGCCGTGAGCTTCGCGGGATATGACCTCGTCGTTGTCGGTTCGGGCTTTTTCGGACTCACGGTGGCTGAGCGTGTCGCTGCCCAGTTGGGCAAGCGTGTGCTGGTGGTGGAGCGGCGCCACCATCTCGGTGGTAACGCCTACTCCGAGGTTGAGCCGGAGACTGGGATCGAGGTGCACCGTTACGGCGCGCACCTGTTTCACACTTCAAACAAGCGGGTGTGGCAGTACGTGAACCACTTCACTGAGTTCACCGGGTACCAGCACCGGGTGTTCACGATCCACCGCGGCCAAGTCTATCCGTTCCCCATGGGCTTGGGGATGATCTCCCAATTCTTCGGGCGCTCCTTCACGCCCGATCAAGCCCGCGCGCTCATCGCCGAGCAGGCCGTCGATCTCAACGGCAAGAACCCGACGAACCTCGAGGAGAAGGCTATCTCGCTGATCGGTCGCCCACTCTATGAGGCGTTCGTCCGTGACTACACAGCCAAGCAGTGGCAGACCGACCCCAAGGACCTGCCGGCCGCGACCATCGCGCGGTTGCCGGTGCGGTACACCTTCAACAATCGCTACTTCAGCGACACCTACGAGGGCCTTCCAGTTGGTGGTTACACCGCGTGGTTGGAGACCATGGCCGCTCACCCCGGTATCGAGATCCAGCTGAACGTCGACTTCTTCGACGTGCGCGACGATATTCCCGAGGGCACACCGATCGTCTACACTGGACCGCTGGACCGGTATTTCGACTACGCTGAGGGTCGGCTGGGCTGGCGTACCCTGGATTTCGAGCCCGAGGTCCTGCAGGGCTGCGGGGACTTCCAAGGTACCTCGGTGATGAACTACGCCGACGCGGACGTCCCGTTCACTCGTATCCACGAATTCCGGCACTTCCACCCAGAGCGGAATTACTACCCGACTGACAAAACCGTCATCATGCGGGAGTTCTCCCGGTTCGCCGGCAAGGACGACGAGCCGTACTACCCGATCGACACCCCGGACAACCGGGTCACACTGGCCCGGTACCGCGAACTAGCCAAAGCCGAGACCGCCCAGCGCGCTGTACTGTTCGGTGGCCGCCTGGGCACCTACAAGTATTTGGATATGCACATGGCGATCGGCTCGGCACTGACAATGGTCGACAACAAAATCGCGCCGTACTTCACCGACAACCAAGCACTCGACGACTCCCTCGACGACTAGGTTCGGGGGTGCTATCCGGGCCCATCTCAGGGTGGTGGGGGCTGACTACTCCGGTGGTTGGGTTTTTTGGGCGTATGGGGTGCGGACGGCATTAGGGCAGACCCAGCGGCCCCGATACCGGTTGTGAGGGTGTGGCTCGCCGCCTCAGCCACATGGTCAGCAAGTGACACAAGACCGTGGCCGCGTGCTCGTCCAGGGAGAACGCACCAGAGCCGGGAAACATCCTGCGGTCGCCTCCGGCGGGAGGTGAGCAGAACGTCTCCGTCGGCTGCCAGGTCAGCAGCGCTGCTAAACCGCCGGGCAGATCCACCGCGATCAGCCGGTCATCATACAACTCGAAACGGAGCATCTGATCCTTCCCAGACCTCTCTCGATACGGCACACTGAACTGGTTGTCCTGGCCTGTTTCCGCCCAGACAAACGGTCGATCCGATTGCCAGATCATCGACAGCCGCCGAGTAATCATCACCTCGCAGTGGCTCGAATTCAATATCCGTAGCTGAACAACAGACGCGGTGCACCGTGGTGGCGTCTGCTTGTCGTGGTATTTTCGTGGATCACTGTTGCGTTCCTGTCGATGTGGGGTGCGGCGGGGTGCACCTGGTGTCGGGGAGCGGGGTTCATGGGCGTTCCCGTAGCTCTCACGCGCGCCTCAGTGGTTGTCGCCCTGCTGTAGGTATCCGCTGTGGCGTGCGCCCGCCGGGTGTGAAGGGGAGTTGCCGATGGCGGCCCGACATCAGGTGCACAGCAAGAACTGTGGCCGCAGTGGCGATAAGGACGTCAGGGGACCTGATAGTAGGTCGGTGGATCTGTCACCCCCGCGTACGGGCCCCTGCCGCTAGAGTGATGGGCCGTGACCGAAGAGGTGTGGGACACGGCGGGGGACGACGAAGCCGCCTTGGCGGCTGAGCTGGCCGCGGTGATGGCCCTGCGGCGCAGCCTGGGTGCCCACCTAGCGAGCTACCGCATCGCGGCCGGGATCTCCCAGCGCTATCTGGGACGAGCCCTCGGCAAGACCCGTAGCATGATCTCCAAGATCGAGAACGGCATCCGGGGACTGCCCGCCGCGCTGTGGCGGATCGCCGATGACCTCTGCCACGCCCAGGGTGCGTTAGTGGCCGAACACAGCAAGCTCGTGGAAGCGGAGCAGGCGTACCGCGCTCACCGCCGCCTCTACCGTCGGCAAGCACAGGGAGAGCAGACCCAGACACCGGCACTGGCCCTCCCAACCTGGTCGGCCCTTATCTCGCCGGTTGTGCTATTGAAGAACGATGACGGTGCCTGGCCCCGGACCACCCTGATTACCCTCGGCGGTGGGTGCGGGAAGTTAGCCGAGGAGCTGATGGCAGTGATTATCAGAGTCGTGCGGGCGCTGGGCCGTCGGGACGCGATGTACCTGAGCGGATCAGTCCTAGCCGCCGCCGGGCTCACGGAGCTCAACCCCGATGAGTACACCCGGATGGCCCAGGCAGTGGAGTCTCCCCACCGGGTCGATACGCAGGTCGTGCACAACCTCGCGACCATGCTAGCCCAGGGCAAACGCCTGGAAGACACACTCGGCCCCTGCCAGGTGTTCGAAACGTTCATCGCACAGCACCGGCTCCTGCACCGTCTTCTGACCGGTGGCTGCCCCGAGCAGTTCCGCAGGCCCCTGAACCTGGTCGATAGCAGTATGGCCACAAGCATCGGTGTCTGCTTGATCAATATGGGCCATCCCGATGAGGCCCGAGGCTATTGTGCGCATGCGCGCAAAGCCGCCCACGATGCCGGCAGTCCCGCGTTAGCTGCCTACGCGGCAGCGACTACCAGCGCTGCCGCGTTCCAGCTCGGTGACACCCCCGCCGCGCTCGACAACGCCTCGGCAGCCCGCAGCTTGGCGGCCCGCACCGGTGACCCTCGACTCAAAGCCCTCGCTGAGCGGGCGGCCGCCAGCGCATATGCCCTCAATGGTCAATACGGGCTCTCGATGACCGCCTACGACCGCGCCCACGACTTCCTCACCACCACACACGGGAACGCCCCGGAGTCACCGGCCTACTGGTTCCACCACGGCAGCGTCGACAGCACACGGAGCCGTTCCCTGTCCCAGCTGGGCAAATCCCAAGAAGCCCTCCAGGCCGCCAGCACCGCCCTAGCCCAGTACGGCCCCACCTATGTCGTCGGATACACCCAATGCCAGGTACGACTCGGCCACGCCCTTGTCCTGTCTCACGACATCACCGAAGCCGCCCGCGTCCTGGGCAACGCCGCCCCCCAAGCCCACCTGCACCCCCGACTGACCGCGGAATTCCACACCGCCCGAGCGCTGATGCAACCCTGGGTCCACACCCACGCCGTCACCACACTCGACGCCCAACTAGCAGCATGCGGCCTCCTACCAGCCACGACACCGAAACCCGGAGCCAGCAAAGACTCTCTATGAGAGGCATCGGCAGGTACGAACCCCACCCTCCAGCTGAGTGGGGCGGGGGGTATGGTCGCCCGGGCTATGCGGAGCGGGGCGGCTAAGCCCACCGCCGGCACGCGGCTTGGCAGGACGGTTGAGGGGGAGTCGGTGGGCGACTATCTCAAGGTGGACGTGGCGTTGCTCAGGGCAACCGGTGCGGGCCTCGGGCAGATCAAGGACATCCTGCAGCACGCTCAGGCCAGCAGCCCTGGTTACCAAGTGTTGGGCTCGCATGAGCTATCCGAGGTGATGGACGATTTTGTGAGCAACTGGGAGATCCACCGTGGCAAGCTCGTGTCCGCGGTCGAGGCCCACCAGCAGATGGCCCTCCAGAGCGCCGATGCCTATGAGCACACCGACAGCGAGCTTGCCAGGGCCCTGACACAGCACTCCTCTCCTGGCGAGGCGAGGGTCACTTCGTGAGTCGGCGGCCTACCGACTGGTCGCCACTAGCCCTCAGCTCCGATCCGGTTCCCGGCGATCCCGACGAGATCGAACGCGCAGCCCGGTCCTTGGCCGACGTGGCCGAGGAGATCACCCGCCAGGCCGCCAACCTCCGCAAGCTGTCCACCGCCGAGGGTTGGGACGCCGACGTCAACCGGCCGCCGGCCTACCCGCCTACCCCGGAGGAAGCGGGCGCCGAACGACACCGCCAGTACGCCTACGACGAAGGCCTCAGCGCCCTGCGGGCGGCTCACCGCAAGCTCGACGAGGCCACCCAACACCGTGACGAGCACGCCGGGCGGGCCGCGTCGGCGATCCGCTAGAGCATCGAAGGCGACGGGCTCAAAGATTCCCGGTGGGACAGGTTCAAGCACTGGGTCCACGAACACGCCGACCTCCTCAAAGCAATCGCCAAGATCACCGAGATGGTCGCCACGGTGCTGAGCACGATCGCCCTGCTCATCTCGTGGATCCCGGTCCTGGATTTCCTGTCCCGGTCCTGCTCGGCTTGGCGGCCCTGGCATCAGGGGTGGCCCTGGTGTGCAACCTCATGCTCGCCTTGGCTGGCGAGGGTTCTTGGCTCGACGTCGCTGGGGACCTGTTCGCCGTGGTCACCTTAGGCTTTGGAGCCAAGGCCGGCTTGGCGCTACGGGCCGGAGAGGCAGCGGAAGGCACGGCCAGCCGCGATACCGCCACTCTCTTCCGCGCCGGGAAGCCTGGAGGGTCCGGTCCTAGGATACCCATGGAGATGGGGAATGTACGAGATGTCGCTGATCACTGGGGAGTAGACCTTAAGTGGATCAGAGTAGAAATCAATAAGGGCCGCGCTGGCGTTGCGGGAATTACAGAGCCAGACCAGAAGATTCAATTATGTCGCGACGCTTTTAAGAATGAAGAGCAACTTGCGCGAACATTCGCCCACGAAAGGTTTCATGTAGAACAGCTCAGGAGCGGACTGTCTTACCCGAAAACAATAGAAGCTGCCGATCCTTATGAAAAGGACGCACGTGACTTCGAGAACCAATGGTGGAAAAACCATCCACTCAACCGCTAGCGCTAGCTTGGAGACTTAAGTGGCAGAAATACACAAAGCTTCTTGGAAGGATTGGCTTGACGCGTACGAACAGGTCTATGAAGCTCTCCCGTCTGAGAGTCATGTTTTATGTCCACGGTGCGGCCAGGACACTCTTCGCCTAGTCTTCACTGGTAACGATAACAGTCAACGAACAGGATATGCATCTTTCTGGTGTGATAGCTGTCTATTTGGGATTCACCTGTCCCGATGTCTAGTACCTGAAGGTGTACCGATTCTTTCTATTGACCTTCCCCGCGAGGACCGGGCTATCATCGTCCCGAATTATACAATCATCCCACCCGAGACCATTGACACAGATGATGTTGATTCGGAGGTTTTCTGAGACTATTGCCGAACTATCGTTATTGGAGGAAGTCTTGACGACGCCGAATGAGCATCCCGGTAGTCCGGGGGTGCGTTGGTGGGAGACTCCTGGGTCGTTGCGTACCGGTCTGTTGCGGTGTGACGGCCAAGTGGCAACAGCGGTGAACGCTGAGAAGTATGTGGTCGGTCCTACGGTGGTGTCCGGCGAGGTTGCCGAACAGCTTGGGCGGCTGGCGCAGCAGATGGGCGTGGGAGATGGGGCGCTCAAGCAGCCGAGTGGCGCACTCGGGTTCGAGCCGCTCAAGCCGGGCTTTACCCGGGAGGCGGGATCGATTCAACGGCAGGGGAATGGCCAGTGAGCAGCCCGTCGTTCAACAGGGTCGATGGGAGGGCTGGGCCGGTCGGGTGGTCGTTGTTGCTGCCGCCAGGGTGGTGGCACATTCCGCTGGATGAGCGCCGGGGGCAGTCGATCACGGCGCTGCTCGATCACCGGTTGGCGTCGCTGCCGCGGGATCGGGTGGCCACGCTGCGCCGGGAGCTGGCGGGGGAGCTGACCCGGCTAGTCGAGCGGGCGGTGGCGAACGGCGCGGTGGAGATGTACCTGTATGTCGATCTGATGCGCGGTTTGCCGGTGGCGGCCTCGTGCCTGGTCACGGTGGTGCCGGCCGGTGCGGCGACGGAGCTGCCAGCCGTGGAGCTGGCGGCGCTGATGGCGGAGCGGCCAGGCGACGAGGTGGGTGTGCTGGAGGTGGCGGGGGCGCCGGCCGGGCGGGTGCGGCGGCGGGAACCGGTCACCGACGCCGATGGCCACTCAAGCGGGGGGCTGGCGGTCACCCGCCTACAGGTGTACGTGCCGGTGCCGAACACGACAGAGATGCTGCTGCTGTCTTTCAGCACCCCGATGGACCCGATCGCCAACGCGATGGTGGCGCTGTTCGACGCGATCGCCGCGTCGCTGGACTGGCGCTCGGCGTGATCGGCCTGCGGCTTGATCCCGACAGCCAATGGGTCCCGGTTGAGCTAGCGGCGCAGCCCCGGAAATGGGCGGCGGAGACCGTCAGCCGGCGGTGGGCGGTTCACTACCGTAAGCCCGTCGGGGTGAATTTCGGGTGCCACCGGGCTGATCTTGGGTGTGCCTCGCTGTCCTGTCGCCGAGTTCGACAGCAGGGCTGTGGGTGGGAACGAGGACAGCGCTGGTGTCGAACTCGGCGACAGCAGAATGCTGACGGTGCCTTCCCGCTCAGTCGGGTGCCCGGGAATCCCGTCCGAAGGGCCCTCGGCGCGGCGGGTTACAGGGCGAGCAGGGGTTCTAGGCCTACGGTGAGGCCGGGGCGGGTCAGGACCGAGCGGACGGCGAGCAGGACGCCAGGCATGAATGACGAGCGGTCGAGTGTGTCATGGCGGATGGTCAACGTCTCGCCTTCGGTGCCCAGCAGCACCTCCTGGTGAGCGAGCAGCCCGGTCAACCGCACCGCATGCACTCGGACCCCTTCAACGTCAGCGCCCCGGGCCTCGGGTAGAGCCCGGGTGGTGGCATCCGGGGGCGGGCCCAAGCCGGCCTGGGCGCGGGCAGCCGCGATAAGCGTCGCGGTGCGGACCGCGGTGCCGGAGGGGGCATCGGCCTTGCGCGGGTGATGCAGCTCCACGATCTCCACCGATTCGTAGAATGGAGCGGCCATCGCCGCGAACCGCATCGACAGGATCGCCCCAATGGCAAAGTTAGGGGCGATGAGCACACCGAGGTCGGACTTGCGGGCCAGCCATTCCCGGACCTGGGTCAGCCGGGCCTCGGTGAAACCGGTGGTGCCCACCACGGCGTGGATGCCTTGGTCCACGCAGAAGCGGACGTTGTCCATCACCACGTCGGGGTGAGTGAAATCGACGACCACCTCCGCACCCGCGTCGGCGACGTTGAACATCCAGTCACCCGCGTCGACCATCGCGACGAGTTCCATATCCGCGGCGGCGTCCACCGCCTTGCAGACCTCGGTGCCCACCCGACCGCGAGCCCCGAGGACCCCGACCCGGATCGGGTTCTTCTCCGAGCGGTCCTTGGCCTCGAACTCGTGCTCCGCGAGGGTCATGCGATCAACTCCGCGATCTGCTCGGGTAGCTCTTCCGCATCAGCGTAAGGGCCTACCACAGCGGCGGTGATCGGTCGGCGCAGCAGCTCGTGGGCGAGCTCACCGACCTGCTCCGCGGTCACCGCGTCGATCCGTCCTAGCTCGTGTTCGACGGTGCGGTGCTCGCCGTCATTGAGCTCCGCGGTGCCGATCCGCACCATCCGGGACGAGGCATCCTCCAGGCCCAGCACCAGCCCGCCCCGCAGCTGTCCCTTGCCACGCGCCAGCTCGGCGTCGGACAGGCCATCCTGGGCTAGGTCAGCCAGCACGCTACCGACCACCGCCGCCAGCTCACCCAGCCGGCCCGGGGAGCAGCCAGCGTAGATGAACAGGCTGCCGATGTCGGCATAACAGTCCGCCGTGGAATACACCGAATAAGCCAGTCCCCGCTGCTCGCGGACCTGTTGGAACAACCGGGAGCTCATCCCACCACCGAGCGCGGCGTTGAGCACGCCGAGCGCGTAGCGCCGGTCGTCGTGCCGGTCGAGGGCCTGCATCCCCAGCATGAGGTGGGCCTGTTCGGAGGAGTCGGGGCACAGGACCAGGGTGCGCTGGTCGGTGACCGTGGCCTGGCCGCAGCGCGGGGGCACGGGTGGCGCGCACCCGCTCAGGTGGCCTCCGAAGCTGCGGGACAGCGCGGCCAGGACCGCGTCGTGCGTGACGTTGCCGGTCACCGCGAGCACCATCCGCTCCGGCGTGTAGCGCTGCCGGTAGAAGCGGTGCAGCGCCTCGCGGGTCATCCCGGTGACCGACTCCTCAGTTCCCAGCACCGGGCGGCCCAGGGGATGCGAGCCGAACAACGCGGCGCAGAACTCATCATGCAGCAGATCCTGCGGGTCGTCGTCCCGCATTGCGATCTCCTCGAGCACCACGCCCCGTTCGGTGTCCACGTCGGCGGGCTCAAGCACGGCATCCCCCAGCACGTCGCACACCAGATCGACGGCAAGCTCAAGATCCGAGTCGAGCACGTGCGCGTGATAGCAGGTGTGCTCCTTGGTGGTAAACGCATTGAGCTCACCACCCACCGCATCGATCTCCTGGGCGATCTCCAGCGCGGAGCGCCGGGCGGTGCCCTTGAACAGCAAGTGCTCCAGGTAGTGCGCCGCGCCAGCCACCGCGGCAGGCTCGTCCCGCGAGCCCACCGCCACCCACATCCCGACCAGAGCCGAGCGGGAAGTAGGCAGCTGCTCAGTCACCACCCGCAACCCGGAGGGCAACACACTACGCGCAAGCGTGGCAGCCTCCGGGCACTGCCCCAGTGTCACGCCTCCCAGGGCCACACCTCCCAGAGTCATGCGTCCCAAGGTCCGGTGTCCCAAGGTCCGGTGTCCCAAGGTCCGGTGTCGCAGTGTCACGTGCCGGCCGGGACCTCAGCGGTGTCCGTGGCAGCGGCGCCAGAGACATCAGTGATGGTGGGCTCGCTGACCGGCACCAAACTGATCTTGCCGCGGCTGTCGATGTCGGCCACCTCGACGCGCAACTTGTCGCCGACCTTCACCACGTCTTCGACCTTGCCGATGCGCTTGCCGTTACCCAGCTTGGAGATGTGCACCAGACCATCCTTACCGGGTATGAGCGAGACAAAGGCACCAAAAGCCGCAGTTTTCACCACAGTGCCGAGGAACCGCTCCCCGACCTTAGGCAGCTGCGGGTTGGCAATGGCGTTAATCCGGCCGATGGCGGCCTCAGCGGACGGGCCGTCGCTGGCACCGACGTAGATTGTTCCGTCATCCTCGATAGAGATGTCCGCGCCGGTCTCGTCGGTGATCGAATTGATCATCTTGCCTTTCGGTCCGATCACCTCACCAATCTTGTCGACCGGAATCTTGATCGTGGTGACGCGCGGGGCGTACGGGCTCATCTCATCCGGCTCGTCAATGGCCTGCGCCATCACCTCAAGGATGGTCAGTCGAGCATCTCGGGCTTGGGCGAGCGCCCCGGCCAGGACGTCTGAGGGAATCCCGGCCAGCTTGGTGTCCAGCTGCAATGCGGTCACGAACGTGCTGGTGCCGGCGACCTTGAAATCCATATCGCCAAAAGCATCCTCGGCGCCCAGAATGTCGGTGAGCGCGACAAACGTGTCCTGGCCATCGACCTCACCGGACACCAGACCCATCGCGATACCCGCCACTGGAGCCTTGAGCGGCACCCCCGCGTTGAGCATGGATATCGTGGACGCGCAGACCGAACCCATGGAGGTAGATCCGTTGGAACCCAGCGCCTCGGATACCTGGCGAATCGTGTAAGGGAACTCCTCACGACCGGGCAGCACCGGGACCAGCGCCCGCTCAGCCAGCGCGCCGTGACCGACCTCGCGCCGCTTGGGCGAGCCCACCCGGCCGGTCTCACCGGTGGAGAACGGCGGGAAATTGTAGTGGTGCAGGTAGCGCTTGGTGGTCTCGGGGCCCAGCGAATCGATCTGCTGCTCCATGCGCAGCATATTCAGCGTGGTGACGCCGAGGATCTGAGTTTCGCCGCGCTCGAACAGCGCCGAGCCGTGGGCCCGGGGAATCATATCGACCTCGGCCGAGAGCGGGCGAATATCGGTGAGACCGCGGCCGTCGATGCGCACTCGCTCACGCAGGATGCGCTGGCGTACCAGTGACTTGGTCACGGCTCGGAACGCGGCGCCGATCTCGCTCTCCCGGCCCTCGAAGCGCTCCGCCAACCGCTGCGCAGCGCCGGCCTTGAGCTCCTCAAGCTGGTTCTCCCGTTCCTGCTTGCCGGCGATAGCCAAGACCTGCGCCAGCTCGTCGGCCACCGCTGCCCGGACAGCCTCCAGGACCTCGGGCTGGTAGGCGGGGAACGTGGGGAACTCCACCGCCGGGCTACCGGCGGCCACCGCCAGCTCCTGCTGGGCCTGGCACAGGGTACGGATGAACGGCTTGGCGGCCTCTAGGCCCTCGGCCACCACCTCCTCGGTCGGAGCCTGGGCGCCACCGGCGATCAGCTCCAAGGCGGCCTCGGTGGCCTCGGCTTCGACCATCATGATTGCCACGTCGCTGCTGGGGCCCTCACCGACCACCCGACCGGCCACGACCATGTCGAAGACCGCACGGTTGATCTGCTCATAGGTCGGGAAGGCGACCCACTGGCTGGTGCCCTCATGGCTGACCAAGGCCACCCGGGTAGCCCCGACCGGGCCGGAGAACGGCAGGCCGGACAGCTGGGTGGACGCCGACGCAGCATTGATCGCGAGCACATCGTAGGGGTCCGCCGGGTTGAGGCTGAGCACGGTGACGACGACCTGAACCTCATTGCGCAGCCCGTCCACGAAGCAGGGCCGCAGCGGTCGATCGATCAGCCGGCAGGTGAGAATCGCGTCCGTGGACGGCCGGCCTTCCCGGCGGAAGAAGGAGCCGGGAATGCGCCCGGCGGCGTACATCCGCTCCTCGACGTCGACGGTGAGCGGGAAGAAGTCGAACTGCTCCTTGGGCGCTTTGGCGGCCGTGGTGGCAGACAGCAGCATCGTGTCGTCGTCGAGGTAGGCGACAACAGCTCCCGCAGCCTGCCGAGCCAGCCGGCCAGTCTCGAATCGAACCGTGCGAGTACCGAAGACGCCGTTGTCCAGTACCGCGATCGTCTCATGGATCTCATGCACCGTCTGAGGCGAGGTGCTTGTCGTAACGTCGGTCAATTCTTCTCCTCCTCGCGACACGGGCCAGGTGATGGCACCCCCGGCGCGGAAACGAGGACGACAGGCCGGTCTTCGATCGAAGCCCCCGGAACAGGCGACCTGCTCTCGGGAACCACTACCGAGGACCGGCGGACGACGGTCCCGACGACGGTGACGAGGCGGCTCGTGAAGCGATGTGTGATTGTAGATCGGTGCTCGGGGTCAGCGGCGCAAGCCGAGGCGCTCGATCAGGGATCGATAACGCGCGATGTCCACCTTGGCGAGGTAGTTCAACAAGTTGCGGCGGCGGCCGACCATGAGGAGCAGGCCACGCCGGGAGTGGTGGTCGTGCTTGTGCTGCTTGAGGTGCTCGGTAAGACCCATGATCCGCTTGGTCAGCAGGGCCACTTGCGCCTCCGGGGATCCGGTGTCTCCCTCACGCAGCCCATACTCGGCTAGGATCTCACTTTTCTGTACGGTGGACAGCGCCACGGGTCAATCTTCTCCTGTCGTCTCCTACCGTGCGGGCCGCAGGATTCTGCGCCTGCTGTTGGCTCACGTTGCCCGCCACGGACCGCAGTCAAACTTTGCGGGACATTACCAGCTCACTCATCGGTGTCCGGGACCGCCCTCGATCGGCTGGGGTCGCGTCCGGGGTCACATCCGGTTCCGCTGCCGGGTCTACTCGGCGTCCTGGCCGATCCCAGGTCGATCTCCGGACCGCTGTCGTGGTCGGGGCCAGCGGCACGCCGAAGCAACTCGGAGAGCAACGGGAACCTCTCCCGCAGCAGACGGGCCGCGGCAGCCAGCTCAGCTGGAGGGGCCAACGCCCGCAACGCCGGGACAAGCACCTCGTCACCTTGCTCCTCGACCGGCAAGGTTTCCCAGCTGCCGGTGGGCCGGCTGAGGGTGGGCCGGGAGTCGCGGACCTGCTCCAGGGCGGCGCGAATCGCGGCTGGATCACCGGAGGCGACCTCAGGGGTGAGCACTCGGCGCTCCAGCATCACCATTCGAGCCAGCACCGCGGGATTGCCGATCTTCGCTCGGCGCCCGCTCATCAGCTGGCTGAGCATCGGCGCGCTCAACCCGAGAACCTCGGCCAACTGTGCCTGGGAGACATCGAAGGCGACCACGAGTCGGCGCACCCGATCGCCAAGGGGCTCCCCGTACCACTCCCGCTGCAGGGCAACGTTGCGCTCGACGACAAGCTGCTCGTCCACAGGACTCCCCTTCCGTGCCCCGTACTGGCATCCTGCCAGGACACCAGGCCCGAACCCAGGAACAACCACCGCTGGCACCAGCGAACGGTGATCTCTCACGTGGTCCGGTCGAACACCGTGCGGGTACGCGCCACGTCCTCGTCGATCTGGGCCACGAGCTGCTCAGGAGTGTCGAAGCGGCACATGCCGCGCAGTCGCTCGACGAAGTCCAGCGCGACCCGCTCGCCGTAGAAGTCCTCGTCTAGATCCAGCACGAATGCCTCCACCCGGCGTTCCCGTCCGGAGAATGTCGGGTTGGTGCCAACCGAGACCGCCGCCGCCAGGTCCCGGTGACGGTGCACGAAACGGCACGCGTACACACCGTCGGCGGGGATCGCGGCATACCGCGAGGTGGACAGGTTCGCCGTCGGGTATCCCAAGCTGCGGCCCCGCTGATCGCCGCGGACCACGATCCCCTCCACCCGATGCGGGCGACCCAACGCGATGGCGGCGGCCGCCACGTCACCGGCGTCGATGCAGGAGCGGATGTAGGTGGAGGAGAACGTCAGCTCACCACGGGACAGCAGCCCCACACCCTCGGCGGTAAAACCGAACCGCCGGCCCAGGGCTCGGAGCAGCTCGATATTTCCGGCCGCTTTATGCCCGAAGGTGAAGTTGTCCCCCACCACCACCTCCGCCACGTGCAGGCGCTCGACGAGCACCGTATGGACGAACTCAGCAGCCGGCATCCGGGACAGCTCAAGGGTGAACGGCAGGACCAAAAACACCTCCACCCCGAGCTGTTCGACCAGCTCGGCCCGGCGGCGCAGGGTCGTGAGCTGGGCCGGGTGGCTGCCCGGGCGGACCACCTCCGAGGGGTGCGGGTCAAAGGTCATCAGCACTCCCGGAACGCCCATCTCCCGGGCGCGCCGCACCGCCTGCTCCACCAGCTGGACGTGACCACGGTGCATCCCGTCGAACACACCGATGGTGACCACGCTGCGGCCCCATCCATTCGGGATGGCCTCGATCCCACGCCAGCGCTGCACAAGGACTGAGGTTATCGGGACTACCGGCGGCGAACCTCAGCCGCCCGCCGGGCGCAGCACCAGGACCGGACGAGCCTGCCCGTCACGCTCGGTGAGCAACGCGATGGCGTGTCCCTGCCCATCGATCGCGGCGTGCGTACCAGTCAACCCCACCGCCGGTAACGATCCGCCATGTGCCAGGACCCGGACCTGCTGGGAGTCCACGGCGCGGTGGCCGAATACGGCGGCCACCACCTCGTCCAGCTCAGCGCAGAACCTCGGGGCACTCTCCAGCTCCTCTAGGGTACGGGCAGCCGCAAGCCCAAAGGGACCCACCCGGGTGCGGCGCAGCGCGGTGAGGTGTCCCCCGACCCCCAGCGCCGCGCCGAGATCCCTAGCCAGCGCTCGGACGTAGGTTCCGCCGCTGCACTCCACCAGCACGTCAAGATCGGTCACGGCGTCGGCGCAGCGCAGCGCGAGCAGCTCGAACCGGGACACGAACACCGGACGAGCGGCCAACAGCACCTGCTCACCGGCGCGAGCCAGCGCGTAAGCCCGCCGACCACCGATCTTCACCGCGCTCACCGCACTGGGCGTCTGCTCAAGGGCGCCGCGCAGCCCCGCGATGGCCGCGAGGATGTCCCGCTCCTCCAGCGCGGAGGCGTCAGCGCCGCCGATGCACGCGCCTTGGGCATCGTCAGTGCTGGTAGATACGCCGAGCCGGACCGTGCCCCGGTAGACCTTGGGCTCCAACGGGAGATGGCCGAGCAGCTTGGTGGCGCGCTGGACGCCACAGACGAGCACGCCGGTGGCCATCGGATCCAAGGTACCGGCGTGCCCGATCCGGCGGATGCGCAGCAGCCGGCGCAGCCGGGCGATCACGTCGTGCGAGGTCATCCCAGCCGGCTTATCCACCACCACCACACCGCCGAGCGCCAGCGCAGAACTCATGACCCGATATCCCCGCCCGCGTCCCGGGGCGGACGGTAGGGGTCCGGCTCACCGGCGGGCGAGGAGCCCGCCGCGATGCGGGCGACCTTGGCGTCGGCGTCGTGCACCCGGGCCAGCAACTCCTCGATCCGGCGCGCCCCGTCCGGGAGGTCGTCGCAGCGGAAGGTCAAGGTAGGGGTAAACCGCACCCCTGTTCCCCGGCCCACCAGGGACCGCAACACACCGGTCGCACTGGCCAGCGCAGCCGCCGCCCCGGCAGTGTCCGGCGGCGCCTCGACGGTCTCTCCAAGCACCGTGTAGTAGACCGTGGCGTCCCGAAGGTCCCCACTGACCTTCGCGTCGGTAATCGTCACCATCGTCAGTCGAGGATCTTTGACCTCGTGCTCCAGTCCCCACGCGACGATCTGGGCGATCCGTTTGGCGAGCCGGCGGGCCCGCGGGTGATCGGCCATCGCAGCGTTCTCCTCAGCTAGTCATCGTTCGGGCCTAGCAGCCGGTACCGGGCGGTCAGCAGCTCCAGCTCGGGTCGCCCGGCCACCAGCCGCTCACACGCCTGCAGCACATCGCGCACATGGCCGGCATCGGTGGCCACGGCAGCCACCCCGATCAGCGACCGGCGGTGCAGGTCCGCATGCCCAGCCTCGGCCACCGCGACCTCGAAACGTCGCCGAAGCTCCGCGATCACGGGCCGGAGGAGCGAGCGTTTCTGCTTCAGCGAATGAACGTCGCCAAACAGGACGTCTAGCTCCACCGCACCGACGTACACCACTCACCACCGGGGGTTGGTCGCTCTTCAAGAGCACCATCCGTGGGGTTGGCGGCTCTTGAAGAGCCGCCAACCCTGGGACGGTTAGGTGCGAGGCTTCTCGCGCAGCTCGTAGGTCTCGATCTCGTCGCCGAGCCGGAAGTCATGGTAGGACGAGAGCGTGAGGCCGCACTCAAAGCCTTCCCGGACCGACGATGCATCATCCTTGAACCGGCGCAGCGACGAGATGGTGACGTCCTCGCGGACCACCACGTTGTCCCGAAGCAGCCGGGCCTTGGCATTGCGCCGGATCTCCCCTGAGGTGACCATGCAGCCGGCGATGGTGCCAATCTTGGAGGACCGGAACACCTCGCGGACCTCGGCACGGCCGAGGGTCACCTCCTCGTATTCCGGCTTGAGCATGCCCTTGAGGGCCTGCTCAATATCGTCGATCGCCTGATAGATCACCGAGTAATAGCGGATCTCCACACCCTCGCGGTTGGCCAGTGCGGTGGCCTTTCCATCGGACCGGACGTTAAACCCGAGCACGATGGTGTTGTCCGCGATGGCGAGGTTGATGTCACTCTCGGTGATGCCACCGACACCCCGGGAGATCACCCGCAGCGCGACCTCGTCACCAACGTCGATCTTCAGCAGGGCGTCCTCCAGCGCCTCCACGGTGCCGGAATTATCGCCCTTGAGGATCAAGTTGAGTTCGCTGGTCTCCTTGAGGGCCTGGTCCAGGTCCTCAAGGCTGACCCGGCGGCGGCGGGAAGCGAGGTCAGCGTTGCGCTCCCGGGTACGCCGACGATCGGCGATCTGGCGGGCGATGCGGTCCTCGTCGACGACGAGGAAGTTATCGCCGGCACCCGGTACCGAGGTGAACCCGATAACCTGCACCGGGCGCGAGGGCAGCGCTTCGATGACGTCATCGCCATGCTCATCCACCATCCTGCGGACCCGGCCGTAGGCATCACCGGCAACCACTGAGTCGCCGATGTGCAGCGTGCCCCGCTGCACCAGCACGGTGGCCACCGGCCCGCGACCGCGGTCCAGATGCGCCTCGATCGCTACCCCCTGGGCCTCCATCTCCGGGTTGGCCCGCAGGTCCAACGAGGCATCCGCGGTGAGCAGGATCGCCTCCAGGAGCGAGTCGATGTTGATATTGTCCTTAGCGGAGACATCGACGAACATGGTGTCGCCGCCGTACTCCTCGGGCACCAGCCCGTACTCGGTGAGCTGGCCACGGATCCGAACCGGGTCCGCGTCCACCTTGTCGATCTTGTTCACCGCGACCACGACCGGCACCCTCGCAGCCTTCGCGTGATTGATCGCCTCCACCGTCTGCGGCATGACGCCGTCGTCGGCGGCCACCACCAGCACCGCGATGTCGGTGGAGCGGGCACCGCGGGCCCGCATGGCGGTGAACGCCTCATGGCCCGGGGTGTCGATGAAGGTGATCAACCGCTGCACCCCGTCCAGCTCGGTGGTGACCTGGTAAGCGCCGATGTGCTGGGTGATCCCACCGGCCTCACCGCCCATCACGTTGGCCTGGCGGATGGTGTCCAGCAGGCGGGTCTTGCCGTGGTCGACGTGACCCATCACAGTGACCACCGGCGGCCGGGACGCGAGGTTCTCCTCGCCACCGGAATCCTCGCCGTAGGACAAGTCGAAGGACTCCAGCAGCTCGCGATCTTCGTCTTCGGGGCTGACGACCTGGACCTTGTAGTTCATCTCCTGACCGAGCAGCTCCAGCACGTCGTCCGAGACGGACTGGGTTGCCGTCACCATCTCACCGAGATGGAACAACGCCTGCACCAACGCAGCCGGGTTGGCGTCGATCTTCTCGGCAAAGTCGGTGAGCGAGGAGCCACGGCGCAACCGCACGATCTCGCCTGTGCCGCGCGGCAGCCGGACGCCACCTACCGACGGCGCCTGCATGTTGTCGAACTCCTGGCGCTTCTGCCGCTTGGATTTGCGACCCTTGCGCGCGGGACCGCCAGGCCGGCCGAAGGCACCGGCCGCGGCCCCGCCACGGCCCCGACTGCCACTGCCGGGCCGCGCTGGCCCTCCCCGGAAGCCGCCACCACCACCAGCGGGAGCGACCGCACCCCCGGGACCAGCAGCAGCCCCGCCACCACCGCGGAAACCACCACCACCACGGCCACCAGGTCCACCGCGACCACCACCGGGACCGGCAGCTCCGCCGCGTGCACCCTCACCGGGGCGGCCCGGACGGCCCGGCCCGGCCCCCTGGCTGGGCGGCCGCGGCGGCATCATGCCGGGATTCGGCCGCGGTCCAGCGCTGCCGGGTGGGCCGCTGCGGCCAGCGCTCGGGCGGTTGCCTGCGCCCGGACGGGGCGCCGTGTTGCCCGGCCCAGCCGGACTCGCCGCCGGGCCGGGGCGCGGCCCTGAGGAACGCGGGGGCGCGGAACCACCGACCCCGAAGGGGTTGTTGCCCACGCGGGGCGACCGTGGACCCGGCTTCGGCGACCGGGGGCGGGCCGGGCCGGGGGCAGCGTCGGGAGCAGCGAGAGCGCCGCCATCCTCACGCCGTGGGCCCGGGTGCCGAGCGGCTGGCGGAGGTTGGGGACTGCCCCGACGCTCCGTCGCGGCTGGGGTGGGGAGCACCGGGCTGGTGACCGCGGCCGGGCGCTCACCGGCAGGTGGGGGCTCACCGACGACCCGACGAGCCGGAGCTGCTGGGCGCGGCCCTGGTGTCAGGCGCTGCGGGACCCCCAGCGGGGAGACTCCTGGCGGCGGCACGGCTCCTGGCGGCGGCACGGCTCCTGGCACGGCGCCACCCGGTGCGGGTTCCCCGCGGCGGGTGGGCGAGGGCAGCGAGCCCGGCTTTGCCCCCGTGGTTGTCGGAGTCCCCGTAGGGGAGGACGGCGCCCCCGTGGTTGTCGGAGCCGGACCAGCGGTGGAGGTGGGGGCACTCCCACTGGAGCCACCGCTGCTCACGTGGCCGCGCACCGATGCGTTGTTGGCGTCAGACTTGCCTGCACCTGAGGGAAACGAGTCACGAAGCTTGCGGGCAACTGGTGCCTCCACCGTTGAGGAGGCGGACTTCACATACTCACCGAGATCAGCGAGTTTCTTGAGGACGTCTTTACTGGTGACACCGAGCTCTTTTGCGAGCTCATGCACGCGGGCCTTGCCTGCCACTGCTCTCCTCACCGGTGGAGCCGGCGGCAATACCCGCTCGACCCCGTTACTAGTACATGTCCATCGCGCTCAGAGCTTCACGACTGCGGGTACATTCGGAATCGACCTGCTCTCTGCGTTGACCGCGCACCGGGGCGGTCCCGGGCGTCGGGTACGTCCCCGGCGAACCGGGGGCCTGACCTAATCTCCGCACAGCTGGGTGAGAAAGGCGTGCACCGGGGCGGTGTCGAGCGTGCCCGCAAAGCGCAGCGCCCGCGGGAAGGCCCGGCGCCGCTCGGCCAGACGCAGACACCCGAGATCGGGATGCAGCCACGCACCTCGACCGGGATACCGACGCCGCGGGTCCGGGACCACGACCCCGTCCACCGCCACCACACGCAGCAATCCGGAAGCCGACGCCCTGGCCCGGCAACCCACGCAGGTCCGGACCGGTTCGGCGGGCCGCTCCCGGCGGCGCCGGACCTTGTCCGGGCAAGCGTGGACCGTCCCCCGACGGCGGCCCATCACGATTCTAGCGCGTCGGCGCAGCGGGCGACGTACCGACATCAGGTACCGGCACCTCAGTGCGCCGAGCGCGGGCCGACCGGGACGCTATCGGGTCGGTCGCTACGAATGTCGATCTTCCACCCGGTCAGCCGAGCGGCCAACCTGGCGTTCTGCCCCTCCTTGCCGATCGCCAGCGACAGCTGGAAATCGGGGACCACGACCCGGGCTGTCTTGGCTCGGGCGTCGACCACCTGCACCGAGACGACCTTCGCCGGAGACAGCGCGTTGCCCACGAACGTCGCAGGGTCCTCGGCGTAATCGATGATGTCGATCTTCTCGCCACCCAGCTCACTCATCACATTGCGGACCCGCTGGCCAATCGGTCCGATGCAGGCTCCCTTGGCGTTGACGCCCGCGACAGTCGACCGGACGGCGATCTTCGAGCGGTGCCCTGCCTCCCTGGCCACCGCGGGGATCTCCACGGTTCCATCGGCAATCTCGGGGACCTCCAGGGCGAACAGCCGGCGGACCAGATTGGGATGCGTGCGAGACAAAGTGATCTGTGGTCCGCGCAGTCCCCGGGACACTCCCACGACGTAACACTTGATCCGCTCGCCATGCCGGTAGATCTCCCTGGGCACCTGCTCCACCGGCGGGATCACGCCCTCGGTCTCGCCAATCTGGACCACCACCACACCACGGGCGTTGGCCCTGGCGTCGCGTTGCACAACCCCGGCGACGATCTCCCCCTCCTTGGCCGAGAACTCCCCGAAGGTGCGTTCGTGCTCGGCGTCGCGCAGCCGTTGCAGGATAACCTGACGGGCCGTGGTGGCCGCGATCCGACCGAACCCCTCGGGGGTGTCGTCCCACTCCTGACGAACGTTGCCCTTGTCGTCGAGCTCCTGGGCCAGCACCCGGACCAGGCCGGTCTTGCGGTCGACGTCGATGCGCACGTTCGGTTGATGACCGTCGGTGTGCTTGTACGCGGTGAGCAACGCCGTCTCAATGGCCTCCAGAACCGTCTCGAAGGAGATGTCCTTGTCGCGTTCAATGGCGCGCAGCGCGGCGATGTCGACGTTCACCGTTCCTCCAAATCCTGCCGTCTCGCGCCGTCGAGCGCGGCGAGCTCAGGAACCGGCGGCTGGCGAAACTCCACTTCCACCACCGCGCGGCGCAGCTCCGCGTAGCACACCCGGCGAAGAGCTCCCGACACCAGCAGCGTGACACCTTCGTCATCGCAATCGCCAATCCGGCCGAGGAACTCTCCCCCGGCTACCAGGGCGACCCGGACCAGCCGCCGCCGGTTCCGCCGCCAGTGCCGTGGCTGGGTCAGCGGCCGATCCACCCCAGGTGAGGTCACCTCGAGGGTGTAGGGCCCCGCGATCAGCTCATCGCGTTGATCCAAGGCCAGCGACACCGCACGGCTCACCGTGGCGATGTCATCCAACCCGACGCCGGCGTCGGAATCGATGACCACCCGGATCAGCCAGCGCTGGCCTGCGCGCACCTCCGACAGGCTCTCAAGCTCGAACCCGGTGCTGGCCACCGCCTCGCGCACCACCGACTCGGTTGCTGAGTCGGTGTTCGCGGGACGGGCGGTCATTGTGGCCTCCTGATGAGAAGTGAGTGTCCGCCGAGGACGTGGCGCTGCGGGCGAGGGACCCACCAGCACGGCGTAGTCCGGTCGGGATTACCTAGGGTATCGCGCCATCGGGCGAGCCCGCGCCGAGTGGATCACGGTGCTGGTCTCCAACGAACGAGGGCCCTGGCAAGATGGTCAGCCGTGTCAGCAGACGGCCCGCACCGCCGCCGCGTACTGGCCGCTGGAGCCACCCTGCTCCTGGCCGGCCCAGTGGCGCTGACCGGGTGCGCTGTGCCCATATTTGTACCCCAGGGGCCCGATCCGCTGGAGTCACCCGCTCGACGCGCCGAAGCTGACGCAGCCCTAGCGGCGGCAGTGGCCCAGCTGGCGGCGCAGGGCGACCCGGTGTTGGCCGCGACGGCCAGGGCGCTCGCCGCGGACCGGATGACGCATGCGGCAACCTTGCGCGCCGAACTGCGCCGGGTCCGGCCCAGGCGCTCCTCCGCCGGTGGTTTCCCGCCGGTGGCGCCGCCGAAGGCCGATCCTGACCTGGCCACCGCTCGCGGAGCCCTGACCCAGGCGGTGCGCGCCGCACACGAGGAGGCAGCCGGACTCGTCATGACACTACCCGGATACCGCGCGGCGCTGCTGGCGTCGATAGCGGCCTGCTGCGCGAGCCACGCGGCGCTGCTGTCATGAGGCGCTCATGAGCGGACGCCCAATGCCGGTGGACGCAGTGCCGGTGGACGCAGTGCCGGTGAATGCCTTGCAGGGCGCCTTGGCGGCGGAGCATGGCGCGATCTGGGCTTATGGGGTGGTAGCGGCCTTTGTTTCGGGTCGGTTGGGTGCTCAGCTGGCGCAGGCCACGAGCGCGCATCAGGCTCAGCGCGACGCCACCGAGCGGGTCCTGATCGACGCAGGCGCGCTGCCGGTGCCACCCGAACCGGGCTACCTCACCCCTGAACCGGTCACCGACGCCGCCTCGGCCCTGCGGCTGGCGATCACCGCGGAGACCGACGCGGCTGCGGCGTGGCGCTCGGTGGTCGAACGCAGCCCGGCGGATCCGGACCTGCGCGGTGCCGCGCTGGAGGCGCTCACCGGAGCGGCCGTGCGGGCGACCCGCTGGCGGGCAAGTGCGGGCACGAGCCCAGTGACGGTGCCGTTTCCGGGAGCACCCTAAGCCCGGCGCACCCTGGGAGAAACCCCCCTGATAGAGACCCCTCAGTGACAAGACAAGCGATTACGGTAAGGCCGTGCACACCGAGCAAATTCGGATCCAGACCGGCTCTCGGGAACAGGTTTACGACATCACCAAGGACTGCCACGGCTTCCTCCACCGGGTCAGCGCGGGTGATGGTCTGCTGCATGTCTGGGTGCCGCACGCGACCGCCGGCCTCGCGGTGATCGAGATGGGGGCGGGCAGCGACACCGACCTGCTCACCACGCTGCGCGAGCTGCTGCCCGCCGACGACCGGTGGCGCCACCGACATGGCTCCCCCGGCCACGGCCGATGCCACCTGCTGCCCGCGCTCCTGCCGCCCTACGCCAGCGTGCCGGTACTTGGCGGGCAACTCGCGCTGGGCACCTGGCAGTCGATCTGTTTGGTGGACATCAACGTGGACAACCCGGTCCGCACCGTGCGGCTGAGCTTCCTGCCTGGCTAACGCCTCCTCACGGCGCCTATTTGCGGCACAGCTCCTGTACGTGCGCCACCACGCCGTCCACCGGTATCTCGGTGCGCTCCCCGCTGAGCCGGTCTTTGACCTCCACGACGCCGCAAGCCAGGCCGCGCCCCACCACGAGGATGGTCGGCACCCCGATCAGCTCGGCGTCGGCGAACTTCACGCCCGGAGTGGCCGAACGATCATCAAGGATCACCCGCAGGCCGGCGGCATCCAGCTCAGTGGCCAGCCGCTCGCCAGCGGCGACGACCGCATCATCTTTACCCGCGACCACCAGGTGCACCTCGGCCGGGGCGATCTCCCGCGGCCAGATCAGCCCGCGCGCGTCGTGACTCTGCTCGGCGATCACGCCGAGCAGCCGGGAAATCCCGATGCCGTAGGAACCCATTGTGATCCGGATCGGCTTGCCGTCGGGACCCAGCGCGTCCAGCCCGAAGGCATCGGTGTACTTGCGGCCGAGCTGGAAGATGTGCCCGATCTCGATACCGCGGGCAACGACCAGGGTGCCGGCCCCGTCGGGTGAGCGATCACCGGGGCGCACCTGCGCGGCCTCAATCGTGCCCGCAGCGGTGAAGTCACGACCGCACACCAGGCCGACGACGTGGTGGTCGGGACGGTCGGCGCCGGTGGCCCACGCAGTACCCGGCACTACCCGGGGATCAACTAGGTAACGGACCCCGTTGCGGGCCAGCGCACCCGGCCCGATGTAGCCCTTGACCAAGAACGGGTGCGCGGTGAAGTCCGGGTCCTCCAGCAGCGCCACCTCGGCAGGGGCCAGCGAGGCCGCCAGCCGTTTCATGTCGACCTCACGGTCGCCGGGGAGCCCGACGCCGAGCAGTTCCCAGTGCGCCGCGCCGGGTTGCCGGGTCTTGACCATGACGTTCTTCAGGGTGTCCGCGGCGCTGAAGGTGCGACCCAGACCCGCCCGGTTGAGGTGGTCCACCAGCGTGTCGATGGTCGGGGTGTCCGGGGTGTGCAGCACCCGGGCCGGCGCCAAGGCGTCGATCGGCAGCTCCGGGGGCGCCGGGGTGATCACCGCTTCCACATTGGCTGCGTAGGAGGACTCGGTGCTGCGCACGAAGGTGTCCTCACCGGTCTCGGCTTCCGCGAGGAACTCCTCACTGCGTGAGCCACCCATCGCGCCGGAGTGCGCCGATACGATCACATAGCGCACCCCGAGCCGATCGAAAATCTTGATGTAGGCTTCCCGGTGCGCCTGGTAGGACTGCGCCAGCCCCTCATCGGAGAGGTCGAACGAGTAGGAGTCCTTCATCAAGAACTCCCGGCCGCGCAGGATCCCGGCCCGGGGGCGCTCCTCGTCCCGGTACTTGGCCTGCACCTGGTAGAGGATCACCGGATAGTCCTTGTAGGAGCTGAGCTCGCCCTTAACAGTGAGCGTGAACAGCTCCTCGTGGGTAGGGCCGAGCAGGTAGTCGCCACCCTTGCGGTCGTGCAGCCGGAACAGGTTCGCGCCGTACTCGGTCCAGCGACCGGTCTTCTGGTAGGGCTCCCGGGGCAGCAACGCCGGGAACTGGATCTCCTGCCCGCCGATGACGTCCATCTCGTGGCGCACCACGGCCTCGATGTTGCGCAGCACCCGCAGACCCAGCGGCAGCCACGAGTAGATCCCGGGAGCGACCCGGCGGATGTACCCGGCGCGCACCAGCAACTTGTGGCTGGGCACCTCGGCGTCCGCCGGATCCTCGCGCAGGGTGCGCAGCAGTAGCGTCGACAACCTGGTGATCATACTTCAGGGGCTCCTCGGCCGGGTGAGATCGCGCAGCTCGCAGCCTAGCGGGGGGCGAGAGGAGCCAGACCGGGCACCGGCCTCAGTCCCGCCCGATCACCTCGGAGACGTCGACCACCACCGGGCCCTCCGAGGTCCTGGACCGCTCTGAGGCGGCCGATAGGGCATCGACGAGCCGCTGGAGGTCCTCCCCGCCCAGGACGCGGCTCGCGATCAACACGCCCTCGGGGTCCTCCAAGTCCAGGGTGGTGAGCCGCGTCATCGGGTCGCCCCGCACGATGATCGACGCTCCGTTCAAGGCAGTGATCCGGACACCTGGATCGTCCGACGACTCGGTCCATTCGATGGGAAACTCGTTCTCGTTCTCGTTCTCGTCAGCCACGACCCTATCGTGGCTTACCAGCGCGGTCAGGTCTACGCCGGGTGCCTCATGTCGGGTGCGGTGCCAGCGATCACGGGTGGCGGTGGCGCTCGATGGCGCGGTCCATGCGATGCAGCGCCTCCCGCAGCAGGGGCAACGAGGTGCCGTGGTTGAGCCGGATTCGCCCGATGCCCTGCTCAGCGGGCAGGGCGAAGTGGTGTCCCGGGACCACCGCGAGACGTCCCCGCTCCAGCAGCACCGCCGCCGGGTCCTCGCCCAGGCCGGTATCGCGCAGATCCAGCCAGGCCAGATAGCCGGCCTGCCCCGGATGCGTCCGTACCCCGGGGGTACGCCGGACCCAATGGGCCAGCTCGGCGCGGGTCTGGTCCAAATGGACCCGCAACTCCTCGATCCAGCCGCTGTCGTCGGTCCAGGCCGCGATGCTGGCGGCCACCCCGGGCACCGAGGCGCGCCCTCGCTCATACGCCGGGACCGCGGCGGTGACCCGCGCGGTAGCCGGCTGCGCCTGCAGCAGCGCGCACTTCAACCCCGGAACGTTCCACCCCTTGGAGATGCTGGTGACGGTCACCGAGTGGGCTCCGGCCGCAGGCCCGCTCGCGGCGTACGGGACGAAGCTGACGCCGGTGGCCAGCAACGGGGCATGCACCTCATCGGAGATCACATAGGCGCCCCGCAAGTCAACGATCTCCGCGACAGTCCTCAACTCCTCGCCGGTGAGCACCCGGCCAGTGGGGTTGTGCGGGTGGCACAGCAGCACCCCGCGGGCACCGTCGGCCAGCGCGTCGTCCAGCCGCTGCAGATCAGGCACCCACCCCTGGGGCTCCTCCAGCAGCGGACACGGCACCACCACCCGGTCCAGCTGCTCGAGCAGCGTGAAGAACGGGGGGTAAGCGGGAGTGAACAACGCGACGCTCTCGCCCGGCTCGGTCAGTACCCTTAGGGCCGCCTCCACCCCGGCCATCACGTCGGCGACCGGGCAGGCCAGCGCCGGATCGGGCCGCCAGTCCTGATAGCGGGCCGCCCAGGTGGCGAACGCCTCGGCCAGACCCGCCGATTCGCAGTACCCCAAATCGTGCGCGTCCAGTGTGCTGCGGACGGCTTCGACCACCGCAGGAGCCAGCGGGAAGTCCATTTCCGCGACCCAGGCGGGCAACACGTCGGGCGGGTAACGAGACCACTTCGTCGTCCGGCGCGCGCGGAGCACGTCGAGGTCCAGCGCGTCGAATTCCACCAGCCCTGTCTACCTGGTGACAGCGGTTGTGGGCGAACTCCGTAGCAGCGTCTCATCCCAGCAGCCAGAGCCCGCGGCGCGGAGCCTTCAGCGGCGCCCGCGCTAATCCTCAGGGACGCGGGGCGGGGGTATCAGTGCAGCACGCCTAGCCTGACCGACGTGCTCACGCTGATCCCGGCGAAGCAGGTACTGGAACAGCTGATTGCGATTCTTGATCAACAACACAGCTACCATGATCACCTCGCCGCGGCCACCGCCGGTCACCCGACGCCATCGGGAGGGGGCGCGGTGCCGGGGACCCGTGCGGGCACTACTCCTCATCGTCGTCACCCGGTTTCGTGCCGAGCCGGGAGCGCAGTAGCGCGGTGAGCAGCCCATGCTGCACCTCATCCGCGGTGCGCAACCGCCGGGTGCCGGGGTGCTGGGGTGGTTCCAGCCACCGCTGCGGGGACAGGAACCCCACGGTCGTAGGAGGCAGGGCCACCCAGGCCCCCGCAGTGTGCAGCCGCACGCCCGCCCGAGCCAACTCACCGGACAGGGCACCTGAGCCGGTGGCGGTGACCAGCAACCACCGCACCGGTGGCGCCGTCATCGCCAGCGGCACCTGCGGTACCTCGGGGAACGCCAGCAGCCCCCGCAGCCGCTGCGGCAGCTCCAGCACATCCACCCCGCGCCCACACACCAGCAACACCCCATAGGGATGCTCACACCAGACCTCATAGGCCTCGGCCGGGTCGGTGACCGGGTTCTCCCGCCAGTCGTCCTGGATCGGGCCGAGCCTGCGGGCACCCTCCCGCCCATACCAGCGCTGACCAGGACCCAGGAACGTACCCGGGACCACCGGCCAACCCCACCGGGTCGCGCTGAGCGCGGCCTCCCGCAACTCCCGCCACCCCACCGTTATCTCCCTGCTCCTCATCCCAACCTCCGAGACTCGCGCGAGTCGAGCACGCGGATCAGGTGCGCTTGGCTTCTCGTTCCCTGGGTTGGTCATGCCACCCGGACCGGCCCCCACGGGGGGTCAGGCAGCTGGCGCCAGCCCTGCGCTGAAGGCTTATCGATCAACCATGCCGCGTACTTGACAAGTGTCATATGACTCTTGTCAGAGTAACTCTACTGCGACACTAGTCATATGACAAGTGTCAGAGCTAGGGGTGATGTGATGCGACAAGCGGGAGGGGCCAACAATGTGGGTCGGCGCGTGCTGAGAGAGGACGGGACGATGGTGGATGGCGGTCCGACGGTGCCGGCCCGGCGCCTGGGCCGGGAGCTGAAGCGGCTGCGTGACGTGTCGGCCAAGACCCAGGTCGAAGTCGGAAAGTACGTCGGTACTCCCTCGACCACCATCAGCAAGATCGAGAATGGTGATCGCAACGTCCCGCTGCCCCACCTCAAGCTCATGCTCCAGCTCTATGAGGTCGATCCCGCCCACGCCGAGTACTTGACGCAGCTGGCCCGGCAGGCGAAAGAACCCGGCTGGTGGGCGGACTACCGGGATGTCGTTCCGACGTGGTTCACCGAGTACATCGGTCTGGAGAGCGCGGCGAGTGCGGTGTGGACCTACGAGCAGGAGTACGTCCCGGGTCTGCTCCAAACCAGGGCCTACACCGAGGCCGTGACTCTTGCTGTCAGCTGGACAGGACCATCCGAGAGCGCCGAGGGATTCGCCCGCGTCCGGGTCACCCGCCAGAAGAGACTGAGCGGCGAGGCGCCGATGACGCTGCGAGCCGTGCTCAGCGAGGCCGTGCTGCGCCGGCAGGTTGGCGGCGCCGAGGTCATGCGCGAGCAGCTGGCGCGGTTACGCGAGGCGGCCTCGCGACCCAACATCACCGTGCAGGTACTGCCGTTCTCCCTCGGCGCGCACCCCGGCATGACCGGGCCGTTCACCATGCTCCGGTTCACCGAGCGAGCGATGGACGTGGTGTTCGTCGAACAGCGCGGTGGCGCGGTCTACCTCGAGCGTCCCGTGGACATCGACGTGCACGAGGCCACCTTCGAGCGGCTCTGTGACCTCGCGCTCAGCAACGACGACACGATCTCGCTGCTCACGGAGATAGAAAGAGGGTACTAGCGATGACACGATCAACGTGGCGCACGAGCAGCTACAGCAGTGATCAGGGCGGGAACTGCCTTGAAGTTGCTGATCTACCCAACGATTGCCAGGCCGTGCGGGACAGCAAGGACCCTGACGGCCCCGCGCTGGCCTTCACCCCGGCGGCCTGGTCCGCGTTCACCGCCAGCGTCCGCGCCGGCCAGTTCGACTAACCGACACCGGCCCCCACCCCAGCCTGGGTGGGGGCCGGACGCCCCCTCACCCGGTCTCATGGATGCTTAAGCACCTTCCCGGGCGCCCTCACACGGTCTCATGGATGCTTGAGCACCCGTGACCTGCACTGTGGATAACTCGGGCGATCTGTGGATGGTCGTTCGACACACGTTTCGCGGTGGTGCAGGGTTTGTCACTATGGGTCATCAACGGCGGGGTCATCACCGGGGCACCAGCGAGCTGAGCGGAGCGTTTCGCGGTTCGGAAGCTATCGCGGCGGGCCTTGCCACGCGGAAGCAGGTGGCGTCCGCTCGGTACCAGCGGGTGTTTCGAGACGTTTACGTGCCCGCGACCACGGCCCTGACTCACGAATTGCGCTGTGAGTGCGCGGCGCTGGTCCTGCCGGCTGACGCGGTGATCACGGGGCGGTCGGCGGCGACGCTACGCGGTGTCCCGCTGGCGTTGCCCGGCGATCCGGTCGAGGTGGTCGCTGGTCTGCAGACGAGGTTGTTTCGCCGGGCAGGCGTGGACCTGCGGCGCTGCGAGGTGCGCCCTGACGAGGCGCAGCCGTGGTCGCGGGTTCGCCTTGCGACATCCCGCCGCACCGCCTTCGACTTGCTGCTCGACCGTGCGCTCCCGGACGCGGTGGCCGATCTGGACGCCGTGTTGCGGGCCGGCCTCGTCGGGCGGGCAGAGCTGGAGCTGTTCTTGACCGGGCGGCACGACCGCGGCATCGTCCAGGCACGCCGGGCGCTGGAGCTCGCCGATCCGAGGGCGCAGTCGCGGCCCGAATCCCAGCTTCGGGTCCACCTGGTATTCGACGGGCTGAACCCGGAAGTGCAGTTTCGCGTGTATCACGCCGGCCGATGGGTGGCGACCGTCGATCTCGCCTTCCCGTACCACCGGCTCGCCGTCGAGTACGACGGGGTGTGGCACGGCACGCCGCTGCAGGTCGGATCGGACCGAGAACGACTCAACCGCCTGCACGCCGCGGGCTGGGAGATTGTCTTCGTCACACGGGAGCACCTGCGCGATCCCCACCGAGTGATCTGGACAGTCCGGGCCGCCCTGCAAGCACGCCGTGCCGCGTGACAATCGAGGGGGAAAGGTGCGTAAGCATCCATGAGACCGCGCGCAGGCGCCCCGAAAGGTGCTTAAGCATCCATGAGACCGTACGTGGGCACGTGGGAAGGTGCTTAAGCATCCATGAGACCGTGGGTGGACGGGGGGTCGCTTAGGGCTACTACCGGGCCGATGATGACGATGGCGGGCGGGCGGATGCCGGCGCTGGCGATGGGGACCTCGGCCAAGGTGCAGCGCACCACCCGCTGGCCATGCAGGGTACCGTTGGCGATCACGGCGACCGGGGTGTCCGCTGGTCGGCCGTGCGTGAGCAGGGCGTTTGCGAACACGCCGATCCGCCGCAGCGCCATGAGCAGCACCAGAGTGCCACGCAGCCGCCCCAGTGCTGACCAGTCCACCAGTGAGCTGGGATCGTCTGGAGCCACATGCCCGGACACGACAACAAACTCATGGGTCACGCCGCGGTGCGTCACCGGGATCCCCGCCGCCGCCGGTACCGAGATGGCGCTGGTGATGCCGGGGACCACGGTCACCGGCACCCCGGCAGCCGCGCAGGCCAGCACCTCCTCAAAGCCGCGCCCGAACACGTAGGGGTCCCCGCCCTTGAGCCGCACCACGAACCGGCCGGCCCGGGCGTGCTCAATCAGCTGCGTGTTGATCTGTTCCTGGGCCATCGCCCGGCCGTAGGGCACCTTCGCCGCGTCGATCACCGTGACGTGCGCGCCGAGCTCGTCGAGCAGCTCTCGAGGCGCGAGCCGGTCGGCCAGCACCACGTCGGCTCGGGCCAACAACCGCCGTCCGCGCACGGTGATCAGATCGGGGTCACCAGGTCCCGCGCCGACCAGCGCCACTCCCGGAGTCGTGATGCGCTCTTCGGCGTCCGGGGCGTCGTCCACCATCCCGGTGCGCAGGGCGTCAAGCAGCGCATCCCGGACAGCGGCGGAGCGGCGCGGGCGGCGCCCGGCGAGCACGCCGATGAGCAAGCCCTCGTGTTCCCCGGTGGCCGCGGTGACAGCGCTGCCACCGGTCGCATCGTCGGCCCGCACGCAGAACACCCGGCGCCGCTGCGCCTCCGCGACCACTGCGGCGTTGACTGCTGGCTCGGAGCTGCAGGCCAGGGCATACCAGGCATCTTCAAGATCACCATCGAGGTAGCCTCGGACCTCCCAGCGCAGTTCCCCCGCGGTGGCCATCGCCTCGACGGCTGGGGTGGCCTCGGGGGCGACGAGCAGCACGTCGGCGCCGGCGGCGATCAGTCGCGGCAGCCGCCGCCCAGCGACGGTGCCCGCGCCGACGACGACGACCCGGCGCCCGGTCAGGTCCAGCCCGACAAGGTAGGGCTTCACCGCACCGGCTTCCAGAACAGCAGCGCGTTGACCGCCGCCGCGGTGACCGCGGTGCCGCCCTTGGCGCTGCGGTTGGACAGCGCCGGCAACCCCGAGTCTCGCAGCGCCGCTTTGGCCCGCGCAGCGTCGACAAAGCCCACCGGCAGTCCGATGACCAGCGCCGGACGCAGCACACCCGCCGCAGCGAGGCGGATCAGCTCGCGCAGCGCGCTCGGCGCGCTGCCCACCGCCCACACCGCACCCTGGGGGTGCTCAGCAGCAGCCACCCGGATTCCCGCCGCGCAGCGCGTCAGGCCCTGGGTCAGCCCCTGGGTCAGCTCCGGTGTCGGGGCCAGCGCTGAGGCCAACTCGAGCGCGACCACACACGGCCGCGAGGTGATGCCGGCGGCGAGCATCTGGACGTCAACCACCAACGGCGCCCCGTCAGCCAGCGCCCGCTGCCCCGCGCGCAGCGCGTCTTCGTCGCAGACCAGGTCAGTGGCGTAATCGAGGTCCGCGCTGGCGTGGATCACCCGCTCGGTCACCGCGCGGGTACCCGGTGGCAGCCTCGCGGTGTCCACCTGAGCCCGAAGGATCCGATATGACTCGACCTCGATCGGATGCTGGGTTCGCATCACATCGTCCCCTTTCTGCCTTTTCTGCACTCAGCATGCCGTCCAGCTTGCCGTCACAATGGTGCATACGCCCACGGCGGCGGGGGTGAACGGAGATCGCGGATGAGCGCGGCAAATCACGACGACGAGCTGGCCACCCAGTATGTGCTCGCCCGACGCCTGCGTCCGGACCTGGACGGAGACGAGCTCGCCCGGCTGATCGTGTCCAGACTCAACCAGGATCAGTTATTGCGCTTTGCGGGGGATGCACTTGCTTGGGCACCCTACCCAACGGATCGCCAGGAATTGGCGCTGCGCTACGTAAAGAACTTTGTCTGCGCCATGGAAAGCGACCCTGACGATCAATAACTTCCGCCTCGCCTCCTCGCGTGGGAAGCAGGCATAATAAACCATATGAGGGGACTCACCCTGGGTAATTCCTATCACACAGCGTGGTGGCGGCTCATACTTACCGTGGTCGGCGCCATCGTGGCCCTCATGCCGGTTGGCTGCGCGTACCACGGGGTCACCATGCCCACGCCATCCGCCAGCAGCGAAAGTCCGACATCTGGGGTCTTCCTTTTCGGGAGCGGCACGCTCACCGCACCGAACCCGACCTCGAAGGCCATGACCTACAACCCGGAGCTGGCGCCGGTCGGTGCGGCCGTCACGGCCGCCCTTATCCCGTCGTCGGACGGGTCCACCAGGGCGGAGCTCACGGTTTCCGGGTTGCTGCCCAACCGGGGCTACGCGGCGCACGTGCACATGAAGGCGTGCGGTGCCACCGGCGAGGCAGCTGGTCCGCATTACCAGAATCGGATGGATCCCGCAGCGACACCCCAAGCGCCCTCGACCAACCCCGAGTACGCCAACCCGCGCAACGAAATCTGGCTGGACCTGCACACGGACGACGCCGGCGACAGCACCTCGCGCAGCACGGTGCCTTTTGTCTTCAGCGACCGGGTGCCCGGCTCAATTGTGATCCATGAAGCGATGCAGACCGAGACGGCTCCCGGTCACGCCGGCCAGGCGGGGGCCCGGATAGCCTGCCTCACCCTGTCCAGGCGGTGAAGACGGTCGTAGCACCGGAGATGGGATGGCCTGATGCGACTGGCCGCTGGGTCCAAGGCTCCTGGGCTGATCTCGTTCGTGGGCGCTGGGCCTGGCGCACCGGACCTGCTCACCCTGCGGGGGGCGCACCGGCTCGCCGGTGCTGACGTGGTGATCTGGGCATCGTCGCTGGTTCCTGCGGCGGTGTTGGCACACTGCCGCGACGGTGTCGAGCTGCACGACTCGGCGGGCATGACGCTGGAGGATGTGCTCGCGGTCTACACCGCACACCCGGACGCCGCGATCGTGCGGCTGCACTCCGGGGACATCTCGCTGTACTCCGCGTTGGCTGAGCAGATCAGCTGGTGCACGCGCCACGGCCGGGCCTTCGAGATCGTGCCCGGCGTCGGCTCACTCGCCGCCGCCGCAGCCGCTGCTGGGGTGGAGCTCACCGCGCCGGGGGTGGCGCAAAGCACCGTGCTCACCCGGCTCGGCGGCGGTCGGACCGCGGCGTCGATGCCGGCCGCCGAAAGCGTCGCCAGCTTCGCTCGCCATGGCACCACCATGGCCATCTACCTGTCCGCGGCCCGGCCGGCCGCGATGCGCGAGGAGCTGCTGGCCGGCTACCCACCGCAGACCCCCGCCGTCGTCGTCGCGAAGGCCAGCTGGCCGGACGAGACGGTGATCACCACCACGGTGGACGGCCTCGCTGGCGCGTTGCGCGCCTCCGGAATCCGCACCACCGCGCTGGTGCTAGTAGGACCGGCGCTATCCGGTCCAAAGGGATCCGACGCAGGGCTGTCCCACGCCAGGGCCCGCAGCCGGCTGTATGACCCCACCTACTCGCACAGCTGCCGCCGCCGCTCGCTGCCGGGCAGCACCGCGGGACGGCCCATCCCCACCGCCAAGCGCAGGCCCCGGTGACCGGCCTGCTCAGCGTCGTCGGGTTAGGCCCGGGCGCTCCGGTACATCGCACCCCGGCCGCGCAGGACGCCGTCCGGGACGCCCAGGCCGTCTTCGGGTACCACACGTACCTGGCGGCCTGCGCCGACCTCACCGGCCCCCACCAGAGCGTGGTGCCCAGCGGGATCGGCGCTGAGCAGCAGCGCGCGCAGGACGCGGTACGCGCGGCGGCCGGCGGGGCGCGGGTGGCCCTGGTGTCCTCCGGTGACGCCGGGGTCTACGGGATGGCCTCGTGGGCGTTGACCACCGTCGCCGCGCTACCGCCGGCGCGGCGACCGGCGGTGCGGGTAGTGCCTGGCGTCACGGCGGCCATCGCGGCGAGCGCGCTGCTGGGAGCCCCTCTGGCGCGCGACTTCGCCTGCCTGAGTCTGTCCGACCTGCTCGCCCCCTGGGCAGCGGTGGAGGCCCGGCTCCGCGCGGTGGCCGCCGCTGACCTGGTGCTCGCGCTGTACAACCCGCGCTCGCGCGGGCGGTCGTGGCAGCTGCTCCGGGCTCGCGATGTCCTCGCCGAATACCGGCCTGGCGACACCCCGGTCGGGCTGGTCACCGACGCGGGGCGGGACGGCGAGTGCGTGGAGCTCACCACGCTGGCCACCCTGGATCCGGCCAGAGCCGGGATGCACACCGTGGTGATTGTCGGCGCGGCCAGCACGAGCCGGCTCGGCGGCTGGCTGGTGACCGCTCAGTCGCTCGGTGCGCCGCGGTGACCGTGCATTTGGTGGGTGCCGGACCCGGCGACCCCCAGCTGATCACCCGGCGCGGCGCCGCGCTGCTGGCCCGAGCACGGCACGTGGTCTACGACCGCCCGTCGATGGCGGAGATCGTGGCGCTCGCCCCGACCGCGACCCGGCACTGCGTCGGCAAGCACGGCGCCACCCCGGCGCCACCCCAGGCCGAGGTCAACGCGTTGCTCGTCGGGCTGGGCCGGACCGGGGCGTGCGTCGTGCGGCTCAAAGCCGGTGACCCGTTCGTGGTGTCCCGCGGCGGCGAGGAGGCGGTGGCGCTGGCCCGCGCCGGGGTGGACGTCGAGGTGGTACCCGGGGTGTCCGCCGCGGTGGCCGCACCGGCGGCGGCCGGGATCCCGGTGATGGTCCGGCAGCGCACCCGCACCCTCACCGTGATCGCCGGCAACGACGGCGTCGAGGAGGTGGACTGGGACGCGCTGGCCCGCCTGGGGGGCACCGTGGTGCTGCTCACCGGGCGGGCGGCGCTGCCCCGGGTCCTCGCCGCGCTACGCGCGGGCGGGATGTCGCCGCACACCCCGGTCGCCGCGATCAGCGCCGCAAGCCGCCCGCACCAGCGCACCGTCCGCGGCACCCTGGCGCACCCGCCCTCGGGGCGGCTGCCCGCGCCGCTGACCGTCGTGATTGGCGACGTGGCGGCCCTGGACGTCACGTCGGGCGGGATGAACATGGCGTGGGATAACACAGTCTGGGATGACACGGTGCTGGGATGAACCGGGCGATGCTGGTGATCGGGCACGGCAGCCGGGATGCCGATGGGGTGGCTGAGTTCTGGGCGCTGGCCAGCACCATCCGCGCTGCCGCGGGTGAGCTGATGACCGGGTTCGGCTTCATCGAGCTCGCCGCACCCACCGTTGATGAGGCCATCGACAGCCTGGTCGCCCGCGGCGCCACCGAGATCGTCAGCGTGCCCTTGGTGCTGCTGGCCGCCGGGCACCTGAAGAACGACGGTCCCGCCGCACTGGCCCGGGCCCGGGCCCGGCATCCAGCGGTGCGCTTTTGTCTGGCCCGCGACCTGGGCATTGAGCCGCACGTTCTGGAGATCGCCACGGACCGGATCCGGGACGCGGCCGCTGATGCCGACCCCGAGCAGCTGGGGGTGGCGCTGATCGGGCGAGGGTGCAGCGACCCCGACGCCTGTGCGGACCTGTGGAAGGTCAGCCGGTTGCTCGCCGACGGGCGCGGGCTGGGCACCGTTGAGCCCGGCTTCGTCTCCGTCGCCACCCCGTCGGTCCCCGACACGCTGGAGCGGCTGCGGCTGCTCGGGGTCGGGACCGCGGTGGTTGCCCCGTTCTTCCTGTTCCCCGGGGTGCTGCTGAGCCGGATCTATACCGAGGCGGCGACGTGGGCGCAGGAGCACCCCGAGGTCGAAGTCCGCAGCGCTGGGCACCTGGGGCCGGACGCCCGGCTGGTCCGGCTGGTGCTGGAGCGCTACCGGGAGGCGCGGACCGGCGACGTGCGAATGAACTGCGACCTGTGCGCCTACCGGGTCGCGCTGCCGGGGTACGAGTCCAAAGTGGGCATGCCGATTTCGCTGACTCCGCCCGATGGGGGTCCACGGTTGGTTCACGATGGGCCTGCCGGGCCATCCGGGCCCCCGCCGTAGCACCGCAGGCCCGCCCACGGTTCGTGGGCTGACACTCCCCGCTGGCTTCACCGCGCTGGGTGATGGCTGATGCGGCTGCTATTCCCGGTGCCGGCCGACAACCTGCTACCCGTGGTCATGACCACGGTGCCCGGGGCGAGCACCCGCTCCCGGGCCGGCCGGGCGTAGTCCCCAACTGGGTCGCGGCGCGCACCGCCCAACGCCGGAGCGCCACCCGAGGCGAGCATGTGCCGCTCCACGAACGCCGCCGTCCGCACGACCGCGAACTCCACCCAGCCATCCGCCACGATCCGCGCCTCGTCCCGGGCCCCATCCCGGCCCTCATCCCGGGCCCCATCCCGGACACAGACATCCCATCGGCTCGCCCGCCCCCGCACGCTGACACACCGCGCCGTGACCAGCAATCTCGTCCCCTCAGCCACCGGCGCCCGATGAGCCAGGCACACCCCCGTTCCCAAACTGTCCTCGTCATCACCGATCACCTGGCGCAACGCGTCCATCGCAGGCCATTCGCACAACGCCACCAAGATCCCCGTCGCCAACACCGCAGGCTTACGCCCAAACTCCGCCGCTCCCCCAAACAGCGTGGTCACCAGGTCATGCGGCTGCACCCGATAGGTCAATGTCCGCGCGATGCCCGGAGCCAACCCCGGCTTCACCACGTCGTCCCATCGGGAGCGCAGCAGACACCGCTATGACCCTCCAGCAACTGGCAATGCCACTCCCCATCTTCAGCCAATCTGTTGATCGGACCCAGCACGCTGCGACAGCGTTGCGGGCCCAGCATCCACCAACTGTTAACCGCTGTGGTTGTTGTGGTTTTTGTGAGTGTCACCATAGAGCAGAGAGTAACGGTTACCTCGAAAGTTGGCTGCAACCGTTGCACCACCCTTGTGGGTGACACCTCGCCGAGACGACTGTCCACTCGACCCCCTTCACGTCCATGCACGTGCACAGATGCGTGCATCCGGCAGCTATCCTCCCATGCTAATGCACGTGCAGATGCACCCTATCGAAGGACAGTGCTCGGGCCTGTCGCAGTGGTGATGACCGCCTGTGCGGCCGCTGCCTACCATCGGTGGTGTGCCTGTTACATCCGCGCATGACCGTGTACCGACAAACCTGCCCCGCGCTACCGCGATCGCTGCGGTGATCACGCAGGCCGGGATCGCGGTGACCGGCTCCGTGGTGCGTGTTACCGGTTCCGGGCTGGGTTGCCCGACGTGGCCGCAATGCTTCCCGGGCAGCCTGGTGCCCCAGTCCCCGATGTCGGGGTCGCGTTTTGAGGTCGCCGCGCTGCACCAGTGGATCGAGTTCAGCAACCGCCTGCTCGTCGGCCTGGTCCTCCTGGTCGGGCTGGCCTGCCTAGTTGTCGCGCTGCTCGTCCGGCCCTGGCGTCCTCGGCTGGTTCTGCTGGCGGCGACGATGCCGATCGGCGTCGTGGCGCAGGCCGTCCTGGGCGGTATCACGGTGCGCACCGGGTTGACGTGGTGGACCGTCGCCGGGCACTTTCTCGTCTCGATGGTGCTGGTGTGGCTGGCGGTCCTGCTGGTCGCGGCCTTCGCTGAGGGCGACGCCCCGCCGCGCTGGCACCTGCCCGGGCCGCTGCGCGGCTTGCTGTACAGCGCCACCGCGGTGCTGGCGGCGCTGTTGATCGCCGGCACGCTGGTGACCGCAGCGGGGCCGCACGCTGGTGATACCGCCACTCCCCGGCTCGCCCTCAGCGTCCCCGCGCTGGTGCACCTGCACGCCGATCTGCTCGTCGGCTTCCTCGGGTTGCTCACCGGTCTGGGATGTGCGCTTCGGGCCGCAGGCGTACCGGGCCGCACCTGGCGGCGCTATTCGGTGCTGATCGGTGTGGTGGCCGCGCAGGGCACGGTCGGTGTCGTGCAGTACCTCACGGGAGTGCCGGAAGTCCTCGTGTCCCTGCACGTGCTGGGTGCCGCCTCGGTGGTCGTGGCGATGGCCGCGCTCTGGACGAGCTGCCGAGTCCGCGACGAGCTGCCCGCCCTCCCCGTCGGCGCGGCGCGCCCACTGACCGGCGCAGGCACCGGGTACGGCGGCTCCTAGACTCCCCGCTATGCGGGCGATCCAGGTCACCGAGATCGGCGGCCCCGAGGTGCTCCGGCTGGCCGAGTTGCCGGATCCGGAGCCGGAGCCTGGTCAGCTCCTCGTTGAGGTCGCCGCGGCCGGTGTCAACTTCCTGGACACCTACCAGCGCAGCGGTGCGTACCCGGTACCGCTGCCCTTCATCCCCGGTCGGGAGGGCGCCGGCACCGTCACCGCCGTCGGGCCCGACGCGACCGGGTTCGCCACCGGCGAGCAGGTGGCGTGGGCGACTAGCCTCGGCAGCTACGCGGAGCAGGTGGTGGTGCCCGCCGAGCAGGCCGTGCCGGTGCCCCCGGACCTGCCCATCCAGACCGCCGCCGGCTGCCTGCTGCAGGGCATGACCGCGCATTATCTCGTGGTGTCCGTGCACGGCGTGCAACCCGGCGAGACGGTGCTGGTGCACGCTGCGGCGGGCGGCATGGGCCTGCTGCTCACCCAGATGGCCACCGCCCGCGGCGGCCGGGTGATCGGGACCGTGTCCACCCCCGAGAAGGAGCGACTGGCCCGGGAGGCCGGGGCAGCGGAGGTGATCCGCTACACCGAGATCGACGACCTGGCTGGCGAGGTCCGCCAACTAACCGGTGGAGCCGGCGTCGCCGCCGTCTACGACGGGGTGGGCGCCTCGACGTTCGATGCCAGCCTCAGCTCGCTGCGCCCGCGCGGCATGCTCGCGCTCTACGGTGCGGCCAGCGGACCGGTGCCCCCGGTGGACCCCCAGCGGCTGAACTCAGCCGGCTCGGTGTTTCTAACCCGCCCGACACTGGGTCACTACGTCGCGACCCGCGAGGAGCTGCTCTGGCGCGCGGGTGAAGTCTTCGACTCGATCCTGGCTGGGTCGCTGCGGATCACCATCGGCGGCCGGTACCCCCTCGCCGATGCCCAACGCGCCCACCAAGATCTGCAGGGCCGCCGCAGCACCGGAAAGCTCCTGCTGCTACCCCACTGACCGCGCGATCTCCGCAAGCGGACCACATGTCCGCCAGGGACAACAGCGACCTGGTCGGAGGCTTCACCGACTGGTCGCCCTCGGCCTACTGTGAGCAGCGGATGGGAGGAGGAAGCCAGATGTCGGCAAAGACAGTCAGCCCGGTGATCGCGGGCGGCAGCCGGTTCCCAGTCGGCACTGAGGAACCAGTGTGCGAGGACGGGTTGTCGCCCCCGGAGCGGCGTTCGTTCCTGCTGCGCGGGGCCGAGCCGGTCGGGGTGGGTGCGTACCCGCAGACGGGAGCGACACCGAAGACCACAACCGGCTACGACGGCCAACCGGGCAAGGAGAGCGAGGACTTCAACCTCCCGGACTTCGCGCCGTGACATCACGGGACGTGGTGCTGGTAGTGGCCGATGTCACCGACCCGACCGCAGACCGGGTGTGTGCGGTGTTGGCCGCCCGAGCGGCTCGGTTTTTTCGGTTTGACACCGCGGACATCCCGCAGCGGCTTCGGCTCCGGGCTGAGCTGGGCACCACATCGTGGCACGGTGAGTTGGTCAGCGCCGAGGACCGGGTGGACTTGGACGAGGTAGGGGCGGTGTATGTACGGCGGCCGCGGGCGTTCGAGCCGCCGACGCACCTGTCAGCGATCGAGCAGTGGCATTCGGCGATCGAGTGCCGCTACGCCCTCGGGGGGATTTTGGCCAGCCTCGAGGGGGTGCGCTGGTGCAATATGCCCGCCCGCTCCGCCGATGCCGCCTACAAACCCAAGCAGCTGCGCGACTTTCGGGCCTGCGGCCTGGCCACGCCACCAACGGTGATCACCAACGACGCGCAGACCGTCCGGGGCTTCGCCGACCAGGTCGGATCGGTGATCTGCAAGCCTGTCGCGGTTGGCGTTGTGCGCACCGGAGGCGGCACACACGCCGTCTACACGCGTCGCGTCACCGCAGCAGACCTCGACCACCTCGCCGGGGTGGACTACAGTGCCCACTTGTTCCAGGCCTACATCGACGCGCTGTTCAGCGTGCGACTGACCGTGGTAGGCGAGGAGTTCTTCGCGGTGCGCATCGATGCCGGCTCCGAGCGAGCCCGCATCGACTGGCGCAGCGACTACGCCGCGTTGCAGTACCGAGTGATCGACACTCCACCGGATATCCGCGCGGGTGTGGCCGCCTACCTGAAGATGGCCGGGTTGGCTTTCGGCGCGTTCGATTTCGGGGTCACCGCCGAGGGCTGGTGGGCCTATGAATGTAACGCTGAGGGACAAATCGGCTGGTTGGAGGCTGAAACCGGGATCCCGATCAGCGAGGCGATTGCCGATTTTTTGGTAGGAGGGCCCGAGTCGTGACCGTGGAGTCGATCGAGGCCGTGCTGGACGAGGAGGCGCGACGACGGTTGCAGACGCTGGCCTACGAGATCAGCGAACAGGGTGCGCTGCGCAGCCCACCGTGGCGTCGGGTCTTCACCACGGTGCGGCGCCACGTGTTCCTGCCGCGCTACCTCCAGGACGAGCAGCCCGGCAGCATCCCGCCGCGGTGGCGCCTCGTCGAGGGCGCCAACCCCGACGACCACGATGAATGGCTCACCTCCGTCTACAGCGACACAACCCTGATCGTCGACCTGAAGGGCCAGCCCATCCCGCCAGAACGCGGCGGCGGCAGCCACCCGATCGTCACCAGCTCCTCCACCATGCCCAGCCTGATGATGCGCATGCTCGAAGACCTCGACATCCAGGACGGCCACCGGGTCTTGGAGATCGGTACCGGCACCGGCTACAACGCCGCCTTGCTGTGCGAGCGACTCGGCGACACTCACGTCACTAGCATCGACATCGACCCCGAGCTGGTGGCCGCCGCCACCCGGCGACTGGCCGCCCACGGCTACCGACCGCACCTGGTGGCCGCCGACGGCATCGCCGGCCTCAGCGACCATGCCCCCTATGACCGGATCATCGCCACCTGCTCGGTCGAGCGGATCCCGTATGCGTGGATTGCCCAGACCCGCCCCTGTGGACGAATCATGGTCAACCTGCGTGGCCCGCTCATGCGCAGCGCATTGGCGCTGCTCACCGTCCACCCCGACGGCACCGCATCGGGCCCATTGCTATCTGAAGGCGCCATCTTCATGCCGCTACGCCACGACCCCAGCGCGCCCTACGACTACACCGTCCGCATCACCCGGCCCGCTACCGACCCCACCAACGGCGTGACCACCCTTGACCCCGCCAGCCTGCACCACCACGCCGCCTGGGGCTTCTTCGCCCAAACCTGCCTGGCCGACGCCGCTTTCCGCCTGGTCACCGCCGACGATGACGAGACGCGCCTGGGAACCGAGATCGCCACTCCAGACCACTCCTGGGCCATTATCTGGCACGACCGGCGCGACGGCTGCTACCCCACCAGCCAGGCCGGGCCGCGCCGCCTCGTCGAGCTGCTTGAGCGCGCCCACCGCCACTGGAGCGCACTGAACGAACCACGCTGGGACTCCTTTGCGGTCGCCGTGACCCCGACCGGCCAATGGGTGTCCTACCGCCACCCCGACAACACCTCCCTCCGCTGGGAGCTGCCCCTTCCCGCCCCGGTTCCCTGAACATGCGCCGTGCGCGACCTGACCGCCCCTTGGACATCGTGAACTCACGGACCTCGCCAGCGCCGCTGGCGCTGTCCTCACCAGGGGGGCGCTGGCTGGTCGTGGCTGCCGCTTTGGGCTCGGGGGTGGCGTTCCTGGACGGGTCCGTGGTCAACGTGGCCCTACCGACCATCGGCCGTGAACTCGGCGGCGGGTTCTCGGTGCTGCAGTGGGTGCTGGATGGGTACCTTCTCAGCCTCAGCGCGCTGTTGCTGCTGGGCGGCGCGCTGGGCGACCGTTATGGGCGCCGTCGGGTGTTCCTGGTGGGGCTGGCGATCTTCACGGTGGCGTCGCTGGGCTGCGGCCTGGCGCCGAGCGGCGGCGTCCTGATCCTGGCCCGGCTGGTGCAGGGTATTGGGGGTGCGCTGTTGATTCCCGGCAGCCTGGCCCTGATCGAGGCCTGCATCCGGCAGCAGGACCGGGGCCGGGCGATCGGCACGTGGGCCGGGTTGAGCGGGGTGGCCTCGGCGCTGGGGCCGTTTGTGGGGGGATGGCTCGTTGACTCGGCGTCGTGGCGGTGGGTGTTTTTCATCAACGTGCCACTCGCCGCCGTGGCACTAGTGGTGACTGTGCGCCGCGTTCCGGAGAGTCGCAACACCACTACGACTGGACGCCTGGATATCGCTGGCGCGGGCAGTGTGACGCTCGGCCTCGGCGGGATCATCTATGCGCTGATTGCGGCGCCAGTGCAGGGCTGGACCCCGCTGAGCGTGACGGCAGTCGTCGCGGGGGCGTTGGCACTGGCTGCCTTCCCGCTGATTGAACGACGCCAGCGGGCACCGCTGATTCCGCTGTCGTTGTTCTGCTCAGCGCAGTTCACCGGGGCGAACCTGGTGACGCTCGCGGTCTACACCGCGTTGGGCGGGACACTGTTCCTGCTCGCCCTCCAACTGCAGCAGTCCCTGGGGTACAGCGCGCTGGCGGCCGGGCTCGCCTTCCTGCCCTTCACTATGATCATGTTGCTGCTCTCCAGCCGGATCGGAGCGTTGGCCCAACGGGTCGGACCCCGCTGGCCGATGACCATCGGCCCGTTAGTGGCCGGTGCCGGTCACGCGCTGTTAATCCGCGCGGTGCCGGGCGTGAGTTATCTCCGCGGGGTACTGCCCGGCGTCGCCGTGCTGGGCCTGGGCATGGCCATCACGGTGGCGCCGCTGACCTCCACAGTGCTTGCCTCCGTGCAGGAGAAACACGTCGGCGCTGCCTCCGGGGCCAACAACGCCGTCTCCCGGATCGCCAGTCTGCTCGCCGTCGCCGTTCTCCCGCTCGCCGTCGGGCTCAATCACAGCGGCACTACCTCCCTCAGACCCGGTTTCGCCCACGCGATGCTCATCTGCGCGACGCTGTGCGGCCTCGGCGGCATCATTGCGTCGCTCACGATTAAGCGGCAAACACCAGTGCAGCTACACCCACCGCCCGGGCTCACCCAGCCATGCCAGCAGCCCGCCACCCGCACACCGCAGCCGATCAGTCCCCGACCAGTATCCTGAGAGCCACCGAAAGAGCCTCGATTTCGGGGCGGTTCAGATCGACGTCGCGCCGGCCTTGTGACGTCGGTGACGTCGAGTTCACGACAGCGCTGGCTGCGCGCCGGTATCTCAGGCGCGGGTGGTGGTGAGGTGGCGGGCTGTGCGGGCCAGGTCGTGGGCGTCGGTGCTGGGTCGGGCGTCCAGGGCGGCGGCGAGGGGGGTGAGGCGTTGGCGGGCTCGCTGCGAACTGAGCTTGGTGACGCTGGTGATCGCCTCGTGCGCCAGCCTCAGGCCGTCAGGTTCGCCGGCCCGGACGTGGATGGTAGCCAGCAGGATGCCGGACAGAGTGCGGGCCCGGTTGCTGCCGGCGCCGTCCCAACGCCGCATCGACGCTGCGGCGAATGGTTCCGCCTTCTCCAGCCGTCCCTGGCCCAGCTCCAGACGCGCAGCTACCTGGTCCAGGTCACCGTTGGGGTCGGCCGGGGTGGGCTGCCACAGCTCCCGCGCCTTGGCCATCTTGACCGCCGCCCCCTTGTGGTCCCCCATGAGTGCCAGGGCAGTCGCGGAATCCGCTAGCCCGCAGGCCTGCAGGGACGCCCGGGAACCAGGCCAGCCGACTCGTGGGCGTTCGTCGTTCGCGGGGATGTGCTCAGCGATGAGCTGGGAGAGTTGCAGCATCGCGAGCCCATCATTAGGGCGACCACGCTCCACCGTGGCCAGCCCGGCGACGTTCAGCGCGACGGTTTGGTAGTGGGGATCGCCCGTCTGGGTGGCGAGTTCCAGTGCACAGATGCAATGATCGATCGTGTGGTCGTGCAGGCCGGCGTCGAACGTGGCCCACGCAGCGTGCAGCTGCAGCTCGGTGATCGCCACCATGAGAGCTTGTTTGATTTGCTCGGTGCCGGGGAGCTCCAGCAGCCCGGTGGCCCAGGTGACCGCCGCGCTGCTCATCCACGGGTTAGAGCCGTAGGCGCGGCTGGCTGCGCTAAGGTCCTGCGTGGTCTTTCGTACCTGCACCACATCGATCCCCTGGATCCGGGAGGGCAGGGGAGCTGATGCTGGTGCTGGTGCTGGGCCAAGCAGCTCAGGTCGCGGCTCAAGGTCTTTTACGGGTTTGCCCTGGGCTGCGTAGGCGGTGGTGCCTACGGCCATGATGATGTGTCGGCGTCTCGTGGCGATCTCCTCCTCGGTGTGCTCACCACGGGTACTCCCCCCAGGGTAGGCGCTGACGTCCTGAGTGGGGCCGAGGTTCATCAGCTCGCGGGGGATGCCTAGTCCGTCGGCGATCCGCACCAGGACCTGGTGCTTGGTCACCTGTCGACCCTTGTTGATGATCTCTGAGACTTCGGACTGGTGCATTTTCGTCGCCCCGGCGATGCCCCGCTGACTCCACCCGGTGGCGTTGAGGACGCGAAACAGCGTGCCGATGTCATGGCTGGCCAGCGCGGCGCGCACCTCCGGACGCGCCAACAACCCCGGATCCACCGGCGGCGTGTTCCCCGCCAGCTTGCCGATCAGATTTTCTTCCCCAGACCCCATCGCTGCCTCCCCGTTTCCCCTCGCTCATGGCCGACTTGCAGCATAACGGCCTCTTACCAGGGTCGTGATCAGCTCAGCGCACCAGGGTAGCAGGGAGCATCGCTGCGTGTCGGTGAACTCCGGGGGGAGGGCGATCGCCGCGAGTGGATGCGCCAGGGGTGGCACCTGTGGGTGGCACGGTGCCATTCCTGGCACATCCGTCACTGCTCCCGCCGTGAGGCGCCACACCAGGTGGCGAGCGACTGTGTCGAGATCCTGGGGTCAGGTCGGCAGCAGCTTGGTGTGTTGGCCGGGCTCGGGCACACCACACCGGAGACGCTGGAGAGTCGGCCACCACGTATGGGCTGGCCAGCCAGTCCGGTGACCTGGGTGCCTATTTCACGGTGTATGCGACGAATGGGGAGGCGTGGCAGCCGATCGGGCTGAGTACCGTGCACAGTGACCAGCGCAAGCAGGTTGCTGACTACGTCATCCTGCTCGGTGAGCGTCGCGGAGAGGGTCTGGGGACCGAGGCCACCACGCTGACGCTGGACTGGGCCTTCAACGTCGTCGGGCTGCGCAATGTCACGTTGGAGGTCTGGGAGCCGAACAAGGCTGCCATTCGCGCGTACGAGAAGGCTGGCTTCAGGATTGTGGGTGTGCGCCGCCAGGGCGCGCGCTGGTTGGGCCAGCAGTGTGACGAGATCATCATGGACGCCGTGCCTGAGGACTTCACCGGGTCGGTGGTCGAGCACCACCTCCACGCGTAACGGCCATGGCCAGCCCGGCCCTTCGCGCCTGCACTCAACCCCCTCGCGAGTTGATCACCCGCGATGTCACCCGTGACCTCGGTGACCGCACCGGATCACGACGCTGCGCCCTGCTCGAGGGCATGCTCGACCATCTCACGCTGGTGCGGCGATCACAGGGTCTCGACGGCTCACCAGCGACCCCGACGGATGCCTCCCACCCCCGGCAACGGGTCGAGACGACACGACGAGTGCGGCCCAGCGCCATGAACTTCAGCGCCGTGAACTCGACCAGACCGACGTCAACCGGCCCCCGCAACGTCGGTGGCGTCGAGTTCACGGGCTGGCGGCTACACCCTTGCGCCAGCGCGGTCCGCTCCACGGGAGCCACCGCCGCCACGACCGTGGCGGCGGTGGGTGCTCGACGCTGAGGGGGGTGGTCATCCAGGTCCGCGGCCCCGAGTACAGGTGTTGACGTATCGGTCATACAAGCCTAGACTGAGGAGTGTCACCATGAGTTGACGCTATATAAAGATCTTTCGACTAGGCGGAAGGGGGACGCAGTGGCCAGCGAGTCCTCTCCCATCTGCTTCCGCGTCCCCGCTGACGAGCGGTGCCTGCTCGAGGTGGTCGCGCGGCACCAGGGCCAGACGCTCTCTGGCTTCGTCCGGAACGCGGTGATTCGTGTCGCCCAAGGCCTCATCGACGAGTACGGAGTCGAGGCGATATTCGAGAACTTCGAGACTCTTGAGGCGCGGCGAGCCGAAGAAGTGAGTGCGCGGGTGAACGAGTTCCGCGCACGGCTACTCCCCCAGCACCACCACAGAGCACCCGATTGATCCTCATATGACCCGGAGGCGGCTATGATCCACAGCGGCGAAGCGGAATTCCGTGCAGTCGTGAGTGCGGTCAAGGGCGTCATCGGTCAGGCTCGCCTCGACGCGGGAGCCAACCTCACGGGTCTGTTGATCGACATGGAGCGCGCGGATAGTGTGGACTCTCGTCGGCACTTCATGTGCTGGCATCTCACCAGAATGCTAGGTCCTTCGTTGACCGAGATGGTGCCACCCGCCGTGGTCCGCAAAGTGACCACGACAGTTATCGCTTCATCAGGGACTCTTCCGGGCTGCTTCATGACCAGACGGCCCGGGGACCCCTGGGACGCACGGCTCGCACACAGACACAGAAACCAGCCGGGAGAAGAACGCTTCAGCGCAGTCTAGCCACGCCGCCGTCGCCTCCGGCACGTCGCGCGGCGAGCACAACGTGGTTTTTGAACGTGGTCAGCGCATCGGCCCTGGCCTCGTCAGCACAGCATCCTACTAAGTGATCGATAGCCCGCAGGAGATCCGCGGCAAGAGTGACGACGACGTCGTTCGCGGTCTCGACACCAGGCGTCGCCACCCAGCGCAAGGCTTGGATCTTCCGCATAGTGATCGCGGCGATATCAAGAGTACTTCTCAGGACGGGTTCCGCCGCATCGACATGGTGCAGCACGAGTTCGTAGGTATCCGGAACCTGAAATTCCTCTTTGAGGATCCCGAACGCCTCTGAGGTGGCCGCGTAAAGGCTGAGCAGTTCTGGCGGCTTGGGTCGGTCTTCCTCAGTAATCATCGTTGTCCCCACCCCGATTCACTGGGCACCGTACGGTCAAGCTCCACCGTACGGTGCCCAGCATGTTATCGAGGGAACGCGGTCCCCACCCAGCGCCCCGTATTACCGGTATTACCGGTGGTAGCCGCGGAGATGCGGCACCTCAGCAGGGCGACCAGCGGCCTCCCCGGTGAGCGGTGGCAGCGTCACCAGCGGAGGCTCCAGAAGGTCATCGCTTCTCGCCAGGGCCTCCTCCCGCTCATAGAGCTCCCGCACGAGTCGGGCCACCCGCTCATACCTCCGGTCAACCGCTCGGGTGTGCAGACCTGACCCGATCAACACACCCACAGCGAGCAAGACAACCGACCCGGCAACCATAATGTTGATCATCTGCACCACCTCCATCTGCGGCTAGTGTATACGTATACGTCTATGCTAGACAAGCCTGCACTGGGTGGTGCGAGCTGACGGAAACGCACCTGGGGGGCGCATCTCGGGTAATGTCGGCCCTGGCGCACAGCCGCGAGAAGTTCCCCAAGAAGCCCCAAGCGACGCCAAGGTCTAATCTTCCGAACGTGTCCAAGCGAACCCGCGACGAGGAAGACGAGAAGCGCAGCCCCGCGAAGCGACGGTCGGGCCAGGGCAAGGCCACTCGGCGACCGCCGGCTCGGCCCGAAGAGCCTAGCTTGATAGCGGATGTCGCGACCGCCCTCGCCGATGAGCACCCACTCACCCTGATATCACTGGTCAGCGCGCTGCTTGCCGCGCTCGCACCGCGTCGGACCAACCCATTCGAACGGGCACTCGAACCCGACCCGCCGACCCGAGACGAGCTCGTGCGGACCTTCCTTGAGGTCAACCTGCTCGAGACCTCGGCGCTGCTAGCCGTGATCGCTGAACTGTCCGGCGACGACATCATGCGCCACCGGATCCGCCGCGAGATCACCAAACGGGTACACGCTCTGCCCGGATGGCTCACTGAGCTGGGCCAGGCCACGGCCGATGGGGCCGTCGAGATGAACCACGTGCTCGGCGACGGCAACAACATCATGATCGGGATGAGCCTGCCCGGCGGTTCCGCGCTGTCCCTGGTGTTCTACATCGACCACAACATGGGAACAGTGATTAAGGACGCCTTCACTGTCCCCGAGCCGCTCGAGGCGTTGGTCGAGCGCATGCGCCTTGCTAACGGCGACGACCCGGACACGACGTGGGCAGATCTCGCCCTAGCCGACGCCCGAGCCCGGGTCCGCCAGGCGATCACGCTGAGCGACACCGCCCTGCTGCCGCTTGAGACCGATACCTGGCCCGCCTGCCGCCCGTTCGTCGAGTGGGTCCTCAGCAAGCTCCCCGCGGGAGGCACGAGCTACCAGCGTCCCGCGTGGAATGAGCCCACGCTGGCCGAACTCGCCAAGCGCTTCTTCGCCTCCCCATTCGGGATTGGTCTGGGCGACGCTGACCACCGCGGCGTGCTGGAGTCACTGCTGTGGTTCGGCACCGCCTACGGGCCGGGCGACCCGCTACGCTGGAGCCCGGCAGCTGTGGAGATCCTGCTTCTGCACTGGATTCCTCGTAAGGTGCCCCCTGGCATAGCCCTCGCCAAAGCACCCAACCTGCTGCGGGCCTTCATCCGCTTCTGTCACCACGAGCGCGAGATCCGGGCCGAACTCACCGCCGCCACTCTCGCCGCGGTCGATAAGTACGAGCCGGAGTACCTGCGGGCCATTCAGTTGCCCCGACCACAGGATGTGGCCGCGCTGCTGGCCATGATGAACACATTTCCTCCCAACGCTCCCAACGGCACCTGGCCAGCGCCCAAAACCGAGCCGAGCATCTGGGAGATCATGCGCGATAACCTGTGCCGTGCCGTCGGCAGCGAGGACGCCCTGAACACGCTCGACGCGCTCCCGCTGCCCGACGAACCCTTTGCGTGGGACCCGATTCCGGCTGACATCCACGAGCGAGTCCGAGAGGTACTCCAGTTGGTCGACCGATGCTGCGACGAGCTGCTCGACGTGGAGTGCCGCACCGCCTGCCGCCGCTACCTCAGCCGCGCAGCCGCAGCGGATCCGGAGATCTTCCGCCGCCGCAGCCGGCCAGAGACCGCCGCCGCAGCGATCTGCTGGGGCATCGGGAAAGCGAATGACCTGTTCAGTGGCAAGATACGAGTCAAGGATCTGATGAGTCACTTTGGCATCGGCCAGGGCAGCGTCTCAGCGCGCAGCGGGACCCTGCTGCGCGCCATCGGCGTCGATCCTCTCGACCAGTACCGTGAGCTCAACCTCGGCTCACCCGACTACCTCACCTCAGCCCGCCGAGAGGAGCTCCTCGCCCGCCGCGACCACTACAGGGCCATGGCCGATCGTTTCCCGCCGACACCGACCCGGTAGCTCGACACTCAGCTGCTGCCACCAGTGCTGGGCGGGATTTTCTTCCGACGTCGTGGTCGTGCTGTGGCTTCGGGTGCTGCCCGCGGTTTTCGCCGCGCTGGACACCGGGGCGATCTGCCGTAGCAAGGCATGGCTGTTCACCCAGTTGTGCGCCGAGTTGACTGACGAGCAGGCCCAGGTGGTGTGCGAGCGGCTGCTCCCAGCTGCGGCTGGGCTCACCACCGGCGAGCTCGCGGCGCGGATCAAGAAGCTGGCGATTGCGTTGGACCCCGAGTGGGCCGCCCGCCGGTATGCCAGCGCTGTGCAGGACCGGGCGTGATCGGGTACCTGGATGAGGACGGCACGGCGACCGTCACCGGACGCAGGCTACCCGCCGATCAGGCAGCTGCCGCGTGCGCCCGGATCGAGGATCTCGCCAAGGCCGCGAAACGCGCTGGGCATCCGGGGCGGATCGGCTCGCTGCGGGCCGACATCTACCTTGGCCTGCTTGAGGGACGCTGGCAGGAGCTGAGGCGGGAGGAGATCATCACCGATCTGCTGGCCCATGCCACACCCGGCGAGGCCGCACAGAAACCCACCCCAGACGGCACGTCAGACGACAATCTGACTGCCGGCTGACTGCCGGCGCCCCCACCGACGGTGACGCCAGCCCCGCTGCCGCGCAGCAGCAGCCCGCCGCAGTACGAGAGCGGGTAGGGGTGGAGTTGCGCGTAGGGCTGTCCACCCTGCTCGGGCATGACCGGCACCCCGGGGAGATTCCTGGGTGGGGACCGGTCACCGCAGAGACCGCCCGGACCATAGTGGCCGCCCAGCGCACCGGGGAGTGGCGCTACGCCATCGTCGACCCCGAGGGGCAACTGATCCTGGCCGGGATCACCCGCCACCGCCCCGCGATCCCCACGGTCAGCGGGCTCAAGACGGGTTCCCCGGCCGCAGACGACGCATCGGCGCCAGGGCGGGGCGGGATCGTGGAGCTGCACATCACCGCTGCCCTGCTCACCGAGCTGGCCACGCATCCCGACACCTGCGGCGCGGACGGCGAGTGGGCTGCGGTGATAGCTGATCTTGCCGCCCAGTACGCCACCGCCCACGCCCGATACGCTCACGCCCAGAACACCCAGGGTGCTCGGGACGCACTGGGGCAGGATCCGGCCGCCCGGTTCGCCGGAGCGGTGCTGCGCCGCCACGTCCAGATCCGCGACCGGGTCTGCGTGCACCCCGGCTGCCGCTGCCCGGCCCGCCACGCCGACCTCGACCACACCGTCGAGCACGCTCACGGCGGGGCTACCACCGCGGCCAACTCTGGCCCGCTGTGCCGGCATGACCATCGGCTCAAACACGCCGGAGACTGGCGGCTGAGCCAGCCCGAGCCGGGCCACTTCGTCTGGACCACTCCATTGGGCCGGATCTACCACACACGGCGCCAGCCCATCACCACCGACCTGCCCAGCCCGCTGCCCCGCCCCGGGCAGTATCCCGACTATGCGCCGCCAGTCACCGTTGATGAGAACTGTCCAATCCTGTACCGGCCGCCACCCGAACCTGACATTCCACACCCACCGCCACCGACCGTCGAGCCTGACGAACCGCCTCCCTTCTGAGCTGTGGAGGTTACTTACCTGGAGCACCAAGGTGCTACCGTGGTAGCATCGCTGAACGTGAAGCAGGTGGGGAAGCCCTATCCAGGCAGATCAACGAGGCGATGCGAGCCGCCGACCGGCTGGGGCGTGATGTGGTCGAGACCCTGCCCTGAGCTGGAGAGCACCGAGGGGAAAGAACTAGTCACCCTCGGCAGGGCATGACTCCGTCGCAGCGGGACCGCCGTTGCGGGCGCCGGGGCTGAGCAGGATCTCGGTCAGGGGACCGAACAGCTCCACGCGCTCCGGGATCCGGTTGAGAAGATCGGCGATTTCGGCTGCCACCTGCTGACGATCGGCTGGGTCGGCCTGCGCAGCGAGCTCCTCCAGCCGTGCGGAGTCGATCACCGACTCACCCATGAGCGACGCAGCGACGGCCAAGTGCGCGGCGGCGAGGAACCGCTCACCGAAGACCTGGCCCTCCAACGCGGCGAGCTCGGCAATGGGGTCCGGTTCCACTTCGGCGAGCGCCCGCTGCATCCGGTCGGCCGCGATCTGCCGGTCGGTCACGCAGGCGTACGCTGCTCGGATGCCGTCTCGCCGGGCGAGACGCAGGAGCGCGAAGTTCACCAGGGTGCCGAGCGGATTCCCGAGATGGATCAACGCGACTTCAGCCTCGGCGCTGAGCAGATCAGTTGCGTGCTCCTCGACGAAGGACCGCGAGTCTCGCCAGTCCTGCAGCTTGATCCAATCTGTCAGGAGGTCCTTGAGCAGCAGGGGCCGATAGGCCGCTTCCAGGCCCAGTTTCCGCACCCCGCCGAGAAGATGCCGGTGCAGATCGACCTGCGGCGCAGCGACCAGCGCCAGCTCATCGAACACGAGGGCCACCGGGTGGTCCAGCAGTTCCCCGGCATGCGCGGCGAAGAAATCTCTCGACTCCGCCCAGTTCGACGCCGTCATCCACTCGGTGACGAGGCCAATCTGCGGCAGGGTGAGGTTAAGCCAGCCCGGTTGTTCAGTCCCGGCGACCTCTTGCCAGACCCGGTCCACGGCGGCTGAGTCCCGAAAGTGGTAGCCGCGCAGGACGTTGCGCGCGGCCAGCATGACACCACCCGGTGTCTGGCCGTCGTCCAACGTCAGCAGAGTGATCAGCTCGCCGAGCCCAGTGAACACATCACCGTGGCTGACGTGGAACTGGGCCCGCTCAACGATCAACGCATCTCGGGCGGCCGGCGACGCGGCGAAGGTCTCGATACAGTCGGTGTAGACGTCGACAGCAGCGGAGATCCGGTCGAGTGCCGCGAGGTGGTAGGTGAGGTTCTTCAGCGACACGACGAAGTAGGGAAAGTAGATTTCGACGGCTGTCTCGCATAACCCCTGGCAGATCTCGGCCGCTTCCTGGGCGACGATCAGGGCAGCCTCGTGCTGTTTCAGCTCGCCGTGCTGAGCCGCGAGACTGCCCAACGCGGCCGCAAGGCCGGGCAGATAGGTAGCGGGGTTCGCGTTCACCAGCGCCCGGTAGGTCTCGACAGCGTGCTGGGTGGTGACCAGCGCAGCCTCACGGCTGCCCATCGCGAGCAGATGGACGACCAGATCGGTCAGCGCTACCGTCAGGCTAGGCAAATAGAACTCGGGGTTGGGCTCGGCCAGCCTGAGCAGCGCAGCCACCCCGGCGGGGCCGCCCTGCGCGGCGTACCTGGGCAGGTGACGTTGCAGGTAGCGGCCGCTCAGATCGGTCGCATCGCCCTCGCGGGGCGGCGTCGTCTGCCTATGGGCGAGCGCAACGAGGGCCTCGGCCAATGCCTGGCTCGCCACGACACCGGCCACGTTCGGGGAAGAAGCGATCAGGTACTCGGCGAACGTACGGTGCGAGAGCCGGTAGACCGCCTCGCCCTCGTGGGTGTCCTCAACGATGTAAGACCCGTGGTGTTCAAGCACCCAGTCCAGGTCGGCGGCGCCATACTCGACACCGTTCGGGCTCAACGCGGTGGCGCTGGCCTCCCACAGCCCGTGTCTGGGCAGCCCCCGGCCCATTCCCCAGGCGAGCGCACGCAGCAGGTCCTTGGCGGCATCAGGAAGCTCCACCCCCTCACGCACCCGGGTCGTGCTCGACAGGTCGTGCTCCAGCGCCTCGACGGTGGTCGCGGCAATCTGTTTTTCCCACGATGGCGCCTGGGCGTCGATGACTCCTCGCACAATCTGGGACACCACGGTGCGGGCGTAGAGGAACCCGCCCTGCTGGGCGGCCGCCTTCCTGGCGAGCACCGGCGCCACCCGCGGCACGAGATCGGCCAGGCCGGCGGAGCGCAGCCGGCGGGTCAGGTACTGCTCAATGTCTTGCCTGGTGCCCGGCTCATCGTCGAGATCAACGACCGACACGTTCCCGCCGAAGAGTTCACCGAGCCGGACAGCGGCCTCCCGGCCGGAGGGCGGTTGGTGCCACCCGAACTCCTGGTGCCGGGTCGCGATCAGCACGTTCGACAGCACACTGAGCGGGACCAGCAGGTCGGTCACGATTTCGGTGGCCCGCTCGGGGATCGCCTCGTCTAACCCGTCGAACACCAGGACCGGCTGATAGGGCATCTTCGCCACGGCCTCAACCAGCTGCCAGCAGCTCTCCGGCGCGGGCAGCCCGAGACGATCGGCCAGGACGGCCGCGAGCTCGTGGGCTCCCAGACCCCGCAGATGCACCGCCGCATCGACGGTGCCCACGTCTGGGTCCGGGTCCTCCGGCTCCGGGGGAGCGTGCTCCAGCAGCGCTGGTCGCTGCCTGAAGTCGGACAGTGTCACGATGCGCCCCACCACGGCGGACTTCCCGCTGCCCGCTGACCCGGTCACCACAAAGGCACCGGGTGTCTCCGCGTGAATCCAGGCCACGATCCGCGCCAAGACAGCGCGGCGGCCGGTGAACAACCACTCCTCCTGCAGCGGATCCTCCTGCAACTGGACGATGCCCTCAGCGGCCGTCGAGGTGCTCCCCCCGGTCCCCGGGGGACACCAGTGTTCTGCACGTTACACGCCCTGCGGTAGCGCCCGGCGAGGGCTCCTGCCGCACCACGAGGTGGCCGAACCATGATATAAAGCTCGCCCGGATAGCAGGAGTGCGGCGACATGCGTGTTGTGGTGACTGGCGGCGCCGGTTTCATCGGATCTCATCTTGTGGATGCATTCGTGGCCCGTGGCGAGGAGGTGATGGTCATTGACGACTTATCCGGCGGGCGCGTAGAACTCCTTGACTTGGACAGGGTGACACTGCATCACGTCAGTGTCACAGACGCTGCGGCCGTTACCAACCTCATCACCACATTCGCCCCGAAGGTGATCTGCCACCTCGCGGCACAGATCAGCGTGCGTCACTCCATCGCCAATCCGGCCGCCGACGCCGAAACTAACATTATTGGCACCGTCAACGTCCTGACCGCAGCAGCCACAGTTAACGCCAGGGTCGTCTTCGCCAGCACCGGCGGCGCGATGTATGGCGATGGTGTGGTTTTGCCGACCCCGGAAGACTTCCTACCGGGGACAGAGGCACCCTATGGGGTGGCTAAGTACTGTGCGGAACAGTATCTCGCGTTGTTCAACAGACTCCACCGCAGCGCCCACGTCGCGCTCCGGCTCGGCAACGTCTACGGGCCCCGGCAGGACCCGCATGGCGAGGCGGGCGTGGTGGCAATCTTCTGCGGCCACGCCGCGCACAACGACCAGCCGACCATCTACGGTGACGGCGAGCAGACCCGCGATTACGTCTTCGTGGGTGACGTCGTCGAAGCGTTCCTGGCCGCAATCCACTACGACAGCGACGGGGTGTTCAACGTCGGGACCGGGATCGAGACCAGCGTGCTGGAACTCCTTGATGCGGTCAGTGCCGCCGCCGGCCGCCAGATCCAGCCGCGCTTCGCGCCGCCCCGCCTCGGTGAGGTGCGTCGAGGCGCGCTCGACCCCGCCTGGGCGGCCGACACGCTGGGGTGGAAAGCCACCACCGCGCTGCGCGACGGCATCCGCATCACCTACGAGGCGCTGACCTCAGGCAGCAGAGAGCGGGCATCCGGCCGGCTTCGCTAACTGAGCCCGCTCGCCCACCCGGATGCCACAGCCAGCGGCGTCCAGCCCAGCACCGAGTCGACGGCGATCGCCACGAATACTAGCGCCAGGTAAGTGTTGGACAGGTGGAACAGCCGCATGGGGCTCGCCACCGCACCGCAGCGCACCGCCGCGTGTAGCCGGTGCGCCATCACCACGAACCACCCGCCGGCAAGCACCGCCACCGCGGCATAGACCCAGCTCGTGGCCGGCACCAGCAGCAGGCTCCAGGCCACCATCAGCCAGCTGAACACCACGATCTGGCGGGTCACATAGGCCGGGGAGGCGACTGCGGGCAGCATCGGCACGCCCACTCGTTGGTAGTCCGCACGGAACTTCATCGCCAGCGCCCAGGTATGCGGCGGTGTCCAGAAAAAGATCACCCCGAACATCACCAGCGCCGGCCAACCCACCGTGCCGGTGACGGCCGACCAGCCGATCACCACCGGCATACATCCGGCGGCACCACCCCAAATGATGTTCTGCGCCGTGCGGCGCTTGAGCAGCAGCGTGTAGCCGAAGACGTAAAACAGGATCGTCGCCAGCGCCAACAGCGCGGAGAGCGCATTGGTGGTGGCCCACAGCCAGCCGAGGGCAGCCACCCCGAGCGCGATTCCGAAGATCAGCGCGTGGCGGAGGGGTACCTCATGGGTCACCAGCGGCCGGGCTCGGGTCCGCTGCATTTCGGCATCGATATCGACGTCAGCGACGCAGTTCAGCGCGTTCGCACTCCCTGCGGCCATGCTGCCGCCCAGCAGCGTCGCGAGGATCAGCCACAGCGAGGGCACCCCGCGGGCGGCGAGCAACATCGCCGGTATGGTGGTGACCAGCAGGAGCTCGATGACGCGTGGCTTGGTCAAGGCGAAGTAGCTGCGCAGCACACGGCGCCAGCGCCCGGTTCGCGATGTCCCGGTTCGCGGCAGTGCGGGAGCATGGCGGACGGCGCTGCTCACTGCGCCTCAGGAGGCCGTGATCGTGAGGGCTGGGGTGCTGGGCTCACTCCTCGCCCCTCCTGATGATCGGATCATCTTATTGAGGGTAGTCGCGTGGCGTGCGTCACCCTCGCTGGGGGCAGTGGGGTCGATAAGTCCACATCGGTGGCGTCACCTCGCTAGGGTTAGGAGCGCAGAGATCGGCCCGAGCACACCTCAGGAGCACGATGTGTCCCTCACCGACGATCTGACCCAGCGCACCATCTCCCGGGTGCCCGACGACTGGACCGATCTGGATACCCGCGCGGTGGATACTATCCGGGTGCTCGCCGCCGAGGCTGTACAGCGCGTCGGCAACGGCCACCCGGGCACCGCGATGAGCCTCGCCCCCCTGGCATACGCGCTGTTCCAGCGGGTGCTGCGGCACGACCCCACCGATCCAGCCTGGACCGGCCGGGACCGGTTCGTGCTGTCCGCCGGTCACTCCAGCCTGACGTTGTACCTGCAGCTGTTCCTGTCCGGCTACGGGCTGGAGCTGGCGGACATCAAGCAGCTGCGCACCTGGGGCTCCAAGACCCCCGGCCACCCCGAGTACGGGCACACCGTCGGGGTGGAGATCACCACCGGACCCCTGGGCCAGGGCCTGGGCGCCGCCGTCGGGATGGCCATGGCGGCACGCCGGGAACGCGGCCTGTTCGACCCGGACACCCCACCGGGCGAGAGCCCCTTCGACCACCACATCTACGTCATCGCCTCCGACGGCGACATCCAGGAAGGCGTCACCTCAGAGGCCTGCTCGTTGGCCGGCACCCAGGAGCTCGGCCACCTTATCGTGATCTACGACTCGAACGAGATCTCCATCGAGGACGACACCAAGATCGCGCTGTCGGAGGACACCGCCGCCCGCTACCGCGCCTACGGCTGGCACGTCCAGACCGTCCACGGCGGGGAAGACGTCGTCGGCATCCTGGAGGCGCTCACGGCAGCCAAGGCCGAGACCACTCGCCCCTCGCTGATCGTGCTGCGTACCGTGATCGCCTATCCGGCGCCGAACAAGATGAACACCGGGGCCGCGCACGGCTCCGCGCTGGGCGCCGACGAGGTGGCCGCCGTGAAGGAGATACTAGGCTTTGATCCCCAGCGCTCCTTCGTCGTGGAGCCGGAGGTCCTGGACCATACCCGGCAGGTGATCGCCCGCTGCCAGGCCGCGCACGCGCGGTGGCAGCGCGCGTTCGACTCCTGGCGAGCGGCCAACCCGTCCGGGGCCACGCTGTTCGACCGCCTGCTCCGCCGGGAGCTCCCCGCCGGCTGGGCGGAGAAGCTACCCACGTGGGAACCTGGTTCGAAAGACGTGGCGACGCGCAAGGCGTCCGGGGAGGTGCTCTCCGCCATCGGAGAAGCGCTGCCAGAACTGTGGGGTGGCTCCGCCGACCTCGGTGAGAGCAACCTCACCACGATCAAAGGCGCCGACTCGTTCGGTCCCGAGAAGACCTCCACGAAGATGTGGACCGCGCGTCCCTACGGGCGCATTCTGCACTTCGGGGTGCGCGAGCATGCCATGGGCGCGATCCTCAACGGCATCGCGCTGCACGGGCCGACCCGCCCCTACGGCGGCACGTTCCTGATCTTCAGCGACTACATGCGTCCCGCGGTACGGCTGGCCGCGCTCATGCAGGCGCCGACCACCTATATCTGGACCCACGACTCGATCGGGCTCGGCGAGGACGGCCCCACTCACCAGCCGGTGGAGCACTTGGCCGCATTGCGGGCCATTCCCGGGCTGGACGTGGTTCGGCCCGCGGATGCCAACGAGACCGCGGCGGCGTGGAAGGCACTGCTGGAGAAGGGCACCCGGCCGACCGGGCTGTGCCTGACCCGGCAGGGCGTTCCCGTGCTGGAGGGCACTGACGCGGCGGGGGTGGCCCGCGGCGGTTACGTGCTCTGCGACACCGCGACCGAGGTCGGCAACGGGTTACCTGACGTGCTGCTGATCGCCACCGGCTCCGAGGTGCAGTTCGCGCTGGCCGCCCAGCGAATCCTGGCGGCCGAGCGAATCGGGACCCGAGTGGTGTCCATGCCGTGCGTGGAATGGTTCGACGAGCAGGAACAGGCCTACCGCGACCAGGTACTCCCACCGACGGTGCGGGCCCGGGTGGCCGTCGAAGCCGGCGTCGCGATGCCCTGGCACCGCTTTGTCGGCGACCACGGCGAGGTGGTCTCGCTGGAGCATTTCGGCGCCTCGGCCGACTGGCAGACCCTGTACCGAGAGTTCGGCTTCACCGGGGAGGCAGTGGCCGAGGCGGCCCGGCGCAGTCTGGAACGCATCTAAAGCGCAGCCGGGCAGGCTCAGACACTGACCCCGATGCGGGTGAAAGGACAAACCCTGGTGAGCAGCACCAATACCCTGGCGGCCCTGTCCGCGGCGGGAGTGTCGATCTGGCTGGATGACCTGTCCCGGCAGCGGATCAGCTCCGGCAACCTGGCGAGTTTGATCACCGAGCGGCACGTGGTCGGGGGGACCAGCAACCCAACGATCTTCGCCCATGCGGTGGTCCACGCCGAGGACTACGCCGAGCAGGTGCGCGCCCTGGCCGCCCGCGGTGCCTCGGTCGACGAGGCCGTGCGCGAGATCACCGTCGCCGACGTGCAGCTGGCCTGCGACGTGTTCAGCGGAACCTGGGAGAGGACCGGCGGAGTGGACGGTCGGGTGTCGCTGGAGGTTAGCCCCCAGCTGGCGCACCAGACTGAGGCCACCCTCGCGCAGGCCGCGGAGCTGTGGAAGCTGGTCGACCGGCCCAACCTGATGATCAAGATTCCGGCGACGGTGGAGGGTCTGGCGGCCATCACCGGCGCGCTGGCCGACGGGATCAGCGTCAATGTCACCCTAGTCTTCTCGGTAGAGCGCCACCGTGAGGTGATGGCGGCCTTCTTCGCCGGCGTGGAGCAAGCCAGGGCCAACGGGCACGACCTGAGGGCCATCACCTCCGTCGCGTCGTTCTTCGTCTCCCGGGTGGACACCGAGGTGGACAAGCGGCTGGAGGCGATCGGCACCGAGCCGGCCCTGGCGCTGCGCGGGCAGGCCGCGGTCGCCAACGCCCGGCTGGCTTATGCGGCCTACCAGCAGGAGTTCTCGACGCCGCGGTGGGCTCGCCTGGTGCAGGCCGGGGCGCGGCCCCAGCGGCCGCTGTGGGCATCCACCGGAGTAAAGAATCCGGCCTACCCGGACACCAAATACGTCACCGAGCTGATCGCCCCGGGAGTGGTCAACACGATGCCGGAAAACACCCTGCTCGCCCTGGCCGACCACGGTAAGGTGCCCGGTGACCAGGTGTCGGGCACCGCCGAGCAGGCCCAGCGCACCTTCGATGCGCTGACCGAGGTGGGAATTGACTTCCCCGACGTGTTCGGCGTACTCGAACGCGAAGGTGTGGAGAAGTTCGACGCATCCTGGGCTGAGCTTGCTGAGACGGTGGCCGGGCAGCTGGCCAAGGTCGCACCGGGATCGGAGGCCTGAGGCCGATGTCGCAGCTCACCGTCGACGTTCGCGCCTCTTCTGGGGTGGCACGGGAAGTACAAGCCCTCGTGGACAAGCTGGTCGCCGAGCAGGTGGCCTCCGCGCTGGCCAACCAGGATCCGACGCTATGGGGTCCGCAGGCCCAGCCCGAGGCCGCCCGGCGGCTGGCCTGGGTCTCGCTGCCGCAGACCTCGCGGCCCCTGCTGGCCACCATTGAGGCGTTGCGGGCGGAGCTGCACTCCGCGGGCATTGACCGGGTGATCCTGGCCGGGATGGGGGGCTCGTCGCTGGCGCCGGAGGTGATCTGTGCCACGGACAAGGTGGCGCTGACCGTTCTGGACACCACCGACCCCGGCCAAGTGGCCGACGCGCTGGCCGGGGACCTGCGGCGCAGCGTGCTCGTGGTGTCGTCCAAATCGGGCTCCACGGTGGAGACCGACAGCCACCGGCGGGTGTTCACCGCCGCGTTCACCGCAGCCGGCCTGGACCCAGCGGCGCACCTGGTGGCGGTGACCGACCCGGGATCGCCGCTGCAGCAGGTCGCAGAGGAGCAACGTTACCGGGCGGTCATCACCGCTGATCCGAACGTGGGCGGGCGCTACTCGGCGCTGAGCGCGTTCGGCCTGGTCCCGGCCGGCCTGGCCGGAGCGGACATCGCGAGCCTGTTGGAGGACGCGGCGCGCCACGCCACGCTGCTGGCCGCCGACGACCCGGCGAACCCCGCGCTGCGGCTGGCCGCCGCGCTGGCCGCCAGACACGGCGCCGGGGCGGAGAAGGTCGTGCTCGCCGATACCGGTTCGCCGATCCTCGGCTTCCCCGACTGGGTCGAGCAGCTCATCGCCGAGTCCACCGGCAAGGATGGCACCGGTTTGCTGCCGGTGGTGGTGGCGAACCCGGCCGCGCCGGGCTTCGCCGACGCTGGAGCGGACGCCACCCCCGTCGCGATCGGCCCGGCGCTGACCAACGGCTCTCCGGAGACAGCCACCATCGCGGTCAGCGGCACCCTGGGCGGGCAGTTTCTGCTCTGGGAACACGCCATCGCGGTGGTCGGTCGGCTGCTGGGGATCAACCCCTTCGACCAGCCAGACGTCGAAGCCGCGAAAGCCGCCGCCCGCGCGCAGCTCACCGGGGCCCCCGGGCCCGCGCCAGCGTTCGTCGACGGTGACGTCGCCGTGCATCCCGTCGGGGACTGGCTGCCGGCCGGAGTCGCCACCCTGCCGCAGGCGCTGCGGGCCCTGGTCACCGCTACTCCGCAGCGGGGCTACCTCGCGGTGCAGGCGTATCTGGATCGTCTCGCCGACGCCTCCGTCGCGGTGCTCCGCACCGAACTGGCCCGTCGCACCCAGCTGCAAACCACGTTTGGCTGGGGTCCCCGCTTCCTGCACTCCACTGGCCAATATCACAAAGGCGGTCACCAAAACGGGGCGTTTTTGCAACTCACCGGGGCGCTCCAGGAGGATATCCCGGTGCCGGGGACCGAGTTCACCCTGGGCGAGCTGCAACAGGCCCAGGCCTTGGGGGACGCGCAGGTGCTGGCCGCCCGCGGCCGTCCGGTGCTGCGGCTGCACTTCCTCGACCGGGCGGCCGGGCTGGTGGCCCTCATGCACGCCCTCCCGTGAGCCCAAGGAGGCCAGGAGCCCAAGGAGGCCAGGAGCGCAGGTGAACACAACAAGGAGCACAAACAGGGTCCCGGACGGGTGGGTGAACTCCCTGCTGGACAGCCGGGATAAGCGACTACCCCGCATCGCCGGCCCGTGCGGTGTCGTCGTCTTCGGGGTGACCGGGGACCTGTCCCGCAAGAAACTGATGCCGGCGATCTACGACCTGGCCAACCGTGGGCTACTGCCGCCCGGTTTCGCGTTAGTCGGGTTCGCCCGCCGGGACTGGGACGAGGAAAACTTCGCCGAGCTGGTCCACGACGCGGTGCGGGAGCACGCCCGCACCCCGTTCCGGGAAGAGGTCTGGGCCCGGCTGTCCGAGGGTGTCCGCTTCGTGCCGGGCAGCTTTGACGACGACGGGGCCTTTGACCAGCTCGCGTCCGTGATCTCCAATCTCGACCAGGAACGGGGTACCGGCGGCAACCACGCCTTCTACCTCTCCATCCCGCCCGCCATGTTTCCGGTGGTCCTCAAGCAACTCGCCCGCACCGGGCTGGCGGCGCGCGACGGCGAGGGGTGGCGCCGGGTGGTCATCGAGAAGCCATTCGGGCACGACCTGCGCAGCGCCCGGGAACTCAACGACATCGTCAGCGACGTTTTTCCCGAAGAATCAGTGTTCCGGATCGATCACTACCTGGGTAAGGAGACCGTCCAGAACATCCTTGCGCTGCGCTTCGCCAACCAACTCTATGAGCCGATCTGGAACAGCCACTACGTGGACCACGTGCAGATCACCATGGCCGAGGATATCGGGCTGGCCGGCCGCGCCGGCTACTACGACGGCATCGGGGCGGCTCGGGACGTGATCCAGAACCACCTGCTCCAGCTGCTCGCCCTCACCGCGATGGAGGAGCCGTTATCCTTCTCCCCCCAAGCACTGCGCGGTGAGAAGATCAAGGCGCTGTCCGCGACCAAGCTCGTCGAGCCGTTGGATGAGACCACCGCCCGCGGACAGTACACGGCCGGCTGGCAGGGCGGGACCCACGTCGTCGGGGTCTTGGAGGAGTCCGGCTTCCGGCAGGACTCCCCCACCGAGACCTTCGCCGCGATCACCCTGCAGGTGGACACCCGGCGCTGGGCGGGGGTGCCGTTTTTCCTGCGCACCGGCAAGCGGCTGGGTCGGCGGGTCACCGAAATCGCGGTGATCTTCAAGCGGGCTCCCCACCTGCCTTTCGAGACGACCATGACCGCGGAGCTGGGACACAATGCCCTGGTCATCCGGATTCAGCCCGACGAGGGTGTCACGATCCGGTTCGGCTCCAAAGTGCCCGGCACCGCGATGGAGGTCCGGGACGTCACCATGGACTTTCGGTATGGTACGGCGTTCACCGAGTCCTCTCCGGAGGCGTATGAGCGCCTGCTGCTGGACGTTCTGCTCGGGGAGCCGTCGCTGTTCCCGGTCAACGGCGAGGTGGAGCTGTCGTGGGCGATCCTGGACCCGGTGCTGGACCACTGGGCGAAGCAGGAGGGGCCCGAGCCCTACCCGGCGGGTACCTGGGGACCGCCGTCGGCGGACCGGATGATCGCCAAGACCGGACGGTCCTGGCGGCGGCCGTGAGCACCGCTACCGTGGCGATCGCGTTGTTCACCCGTGACCTGCGGGTGCACGACAATCCCGTGTTGCACGCCGCCTGCCGCGCCGCGGCCCAGGTCGTGCCGCTGTTCGTGCTCGACACGGCGATCCTGCGCGGCGGCTCGATGTCGGCGAACCGGGCGGTCTTTCTGGCCGAGGCACTCGCCGACCTGGATGCCCACCTGAGGGAGCGACACGGGTATCTGGTGCTGCGCTGCGGCTCCGTGGTCCAGCAAGTCGAGCGCATCGTCGCGGACCTGCAGGTCACCGAGGTCCATCTGGCCGCCGACGTCAGCGGCTACAGCCACCGCCGCGAACAGGCCCTGCGCGCCCGCCTCGCCGCTCAGGGCTGCCAGCTCCGGGTTCAGGTGAGTCGCCGGGGGGAGTTGCGCCCCCCGGCGCTCGTTGAACCGTGCGTGACGCTCTCGCGTCACACGGCTCCCGTCGCCCAGCCGATGGGGTAGGCGCCGGCTTTCCAGTGGGCGAACAGACCGGGGTAGGCGCGGGCGACCTCGGCGAGTCGTTGTCTGGCTTTGCGGCGGCCTAGTCCTTTGTGTTTGTTGGTCGCCCACCGCAGCAGGTGGCGGTTGAGGCGAGCGAGGAGGTTGGTCACCTCGGAGCGGTAGAAGCGCCCGTAGTAGGTGACCCAGCCGGCCACGACGGGGTTGATCAGTCGGGCTAGCTGCTGGAGGGTGGACCCGGTATGCCGGCCAAGCCGCCAGGATCGGATGTGGTTGCCGATCTTTTTCTTGGCGGCTGTGCTGACCGCGGGCAGGAACCCCGTGAAGCGGGTCCCGTTCTTGCCTACGGCTTTGCGGGGCCGGAAGTCATACCCCAAGAACGTGAACGAGATGTCCGGGTACCGGCCTGTTCGTTTGCTGTCCTTGCAGTAGATGATCCGGGTTTTCTCCGGGTGTAGTTCCAGTCCGAATTCGGCGAGCCGGTGCGCGATGGCCTCCCGCACCGCCACGGCCTGGTCGTAACTGACACAATGCACCACGGCGTCATCGCAGTATCGCTCGAAGTGGACCTGCGGGTAGGTCCGCGCCATCCAGGCATCGAACGCGTAATGCATGAACAAATTCGCCAACAAGGGTGAGATCGCCGACCCTTGTGGGGTCCCGCGATCCCGGGTGTGCAGGGTCCCATCCACCTGCTGGATCGGAGCACACAGCCATCGAGCCACATACAACCGAATCCAGGACAACTCGGTGTGATGCTCCACCGCCGCCAGGATTTGCTCGTGCGGCACGGTGTCGAAAAACGCGGCGATATCCAGATCAATGACCCAGTCCCGCTCCCAACACCTCACCCGGCAGGTCGCCACCGCCTCCAGCGCGGACCGACCTGGACGGTAACCGTAGGAGTCCGGGTGGAACACCGGCTCCACCAGCGGCTCCAGGTACAGCCGCACCACCGTCTGTGCCACCCGGTCAGCGACCGTCGGCACTCCCAGCACGCGCACCCCAGGCCCGTGCGACTTGGGGATCTCCACCGCCCGCACCGGCGGGGGGAAATACGTCCCCGACGAGAGCCGATTCCACAGCTTGTACAGGTTATTCTTCAAATCCTGTTCAAACTCGGCGATCGACACCTCATCCACCCCCGGCGCGCCCTTGTTGGCCGCCACCCTCCGGTAGGCCTCCATCACGACACCCTTATCGATGTCAAAAGGCTTCCCTGACGGCTTCGGTTCACTCATCCGACTCCTCCCAACCCATGTTGGTTGATCCTCAAAGCGCAACCCGGGCGACCCATCCCCTTCGCTCCACCCCCATTACAGGAGCTTCACCACTACTACGGGACAGTCCGCCCCCCTCACACCCACCCCACAGGGTGAGGAGTTCCCACGTTCCGTGCTGGAGCCTGAACCGAGCTCGCGCCACCTTTACGCCGGACACCACCAGGCCAGTAAGCAGGCACCCGCCTGGCTCATCCCAGAGCATTTGCGGGACCCTGGTTTTGATGCCACCTGAATCTTAACGACGCCTCATCAGTGGTTCACTTGCGTTCGCCTTCTCGACCCACACCTGACGCCTAGCCTGCGCCTTTTCCGCATCGCTCACTACCACGCCGTTTCCAGTCGCAGCAGCATGCGGTGGTTTGGAACCTCCCCCTGCAGAGCGGTCCCGGAGGGCCCACCTCCATCACCAGCACAGCACCACACACGAAGACTCAGACCTTCACATCCGAACCTCCCTGCATGCTCGTGGCACACCCCAAACAGTGATCATGGCGCCTCTACTGCGACGCCTGCGTCCGGCACGTGCCACTTCAGTGCCAACGGCCCAGCTAGCCACCTCGCTGGGCGGTCTAAGGCGACACCTCAGTAGGTTCCACGTGGCGGCGAGCGGTGGCGATCGGCGGATCCGTTTCGCGATCGCCACGCCGCACCGGGACCGGCGCCAGCCTTATGTGTATGTTCGCCATTGCTGGTTATTGGCGTTGTCGGTGTGATTACACTCCCGCGCCTGAAGAGGAGTTCCTACGTCGTGATGATACCCGGGAAGCTCCAGGCAGAGCCCGCCGCCGTAGGCTGTGTTACGGATTTCCCAGTAATTCCAGTTTCTCTTGGTGTCGCGCCACCGGAATCTCCAGAATTGAGTGCTGTCGGCGCAGGTGAGCTGCACGACACTCTTGTCGTCGGTGACGGTCATACACTTGCCGCTGTGGACGGCTTGGATCTTGAAGGTGCCGGGATCGACGCCGGCGAGAAATTTGAACTTCTGGTTAGCGCCACCCTGACAGGTCCCCTGATCGATAATGGCGTTCTCGACCCGTTCGAAGTCGCGGACTTCAACGCACCGATTTGTCTCGGCGCTGACGATCTCGCTGACCACACCGTCCCGCATCGTTGGCTCGGCCGGTGCTGGCGGTGACGCAAGCGACGTTGCGACGGGCGGTCCTCCCGGTGGCCTGGGCGAAGTCACCGGCGGCTGCGCTCGGCGCGGGAATACAAAGATCGCAGTCGCCACTAAGCCCACGACGAGGACAGGAATCATCAACGCGATGCCTCTGTGACGGGTTGTTATCCATTGTAGCCTTATCCAGGCCGCCAGGTTGCCGATCTCGTCGACCATAATCCTGAACACCCAGCTTCCCGGCAGCGCATTCAGCTCGCCATTGGCAGTAGCTGGCCTGTCTGTCTTCTCCTCCTCCTCATGAATCCACCGTCCGAAGACGTTCACAATGGACCCAGCCACCAAGGTGGCGACCGCTAGAGGAACCTCATGGGGCAGGTAAAAGAAATGCTGGGTGAGCCACCACGTCACAAAGAAGGTACAGAGGACGGCGGTCAGCATTATCAGCCACCGCACCACGATCCGTACCTTGGTCCGCACGATGATCACTTTTCGACGCAGCGCATCGTATGAGGTCCGGACGCCTCGGCTTGTCCCGGGTAGTTTCGAGTGGTGTCCTGTAGAGTCCGCCCCAGGCGCGCCGGGAAGTCTGGTCGGCAGTGACGTGTCACGGCTGGAGGGACGGTGGCGCCGGGCATGGGCAGGGTCGAGACGGTCCTGTTCCTCGTCATCCTGGCTACGGTGGTGGCCACCTTCGCCCGGCGGCTGCGGGTTCCGGCGCCCTCCCTGCTGGTTCTCGCCGGGGTGATGGTCGGCCTGCTGCCGGGCGTGCCTACCGTCGTAGTCACCCCAGATGTCGTGAGCTTGGTGGTCCTGCCGCCGCTGTTGTTCGCCGCTGGTGAGGAACTGCCCTGGCGTGACCTGCAGGCGGTGTGGCGACCGGTCACCGCGCTAGCCGTGGGGCTGGTGGGCGTCTCCGCGGCCGCCGTCGGCGCCCTCACCATCGCGCTCACCCCGCTGCCGGTGGGCCTGGCCTTCGTGTTGGGGGCCGTGCTAGCCAGCACCGACCCGGTGGCGGTGACGGCACTGGCGCGGCGGCTGTCCCTGCCGCCCCGAGTGCAGGCGCTGGTGCAGGCCGAAAGCCTGTTCAACGACGCAACAAGCCTGCTGCTGTTCCGTGTGGCGCTGTCCGTGGCCATCGCCGGCGGCATGGTTTCCTGGAGACACACCCTCGCCGAATTTGCCCTCGCAGCCGGCGGTGGGACGGCGGTGGGCGCCGTCATCGCCAGCGGCGCCTTTCTGATCAGGCGCCGCACCGAGGATCCCGTGCTGGAAACCGTGGTCGCCCTGGTCACCCCCTACGGGGCGTACGTGCTGGCCGAGTCGATCCACGCCTCGGGGGTCACCGCCGTCGTCGTGGCCAGCGTCATCCTCGGCACCCAGGCCATCCGGCTCACCACCGCGCGCATCCGGTTGCAGCTCTCGGCGGTGTCCCAGACCGTCGTTTTCCTGCTGGAGAGCGTGGTGTTCGGGCTCATCGGCCTGCAACTGCCCGCGCTGCTGCGCGGCCAGGCGGGGACCGACAGCCGGTGGCCGCTGCAAGCGCTGGCGATCGCCGCGACGTTGATGGTGGTCCGGGTGGCGTGGGTGTTCCCGTTGGCGGCGATCCGGCAGCGACGGGAAGGCGCGGCGCGGTCATCCTGGCAGGTGCCGGCGGTGGTGTCCTGGGCCGGCACCCGCGGTGTCGTGCCCCTGGCCGCCGCGCTGTCTGTCCCGCTGACCACCGGTGGCACCTCCGCCGGTAGCGCAACCGCGCTGCCCGATCGGGATCTGCTCCTGCTGCTGACCACCACGGTCATCGTCATCACCCTCGTGGTGCAGGGGTTTACCCTCGCGCCGCTGGTCCGGCGAGCGGGAATCGCGCTGGCCCCGGACGACGTCGCCCAGGAGCACACCGCCGCGCGGCTGGCCCTGGCCCGCGCCGGGCTGTCGCACCTCGATCACCTCACCGAGACGCACGCCGCGCCGGAGTTCATGCTTGCGGCGCTGCGCACCAGCTGGCAGGACCGCATAGAGCGGATCAAGGAGCACCGCGGCGAGGAGCCGCCCCCCACTGCCTCCCTGTACCGTCAGCTGCGCCGTGATCTCCTTGACGTGGAAAACGCCGAGCTCGACCGGCTCTACCACGACGGCGCGATCACTGATGCCACCCGTCGACGAATCCAGCGCTCGCTCGATCTGGAACACACCGGACTCGGCGACGGCCCCGAGACCCCATGACCAGTCGCCCCAGCCATTCAGTCGCCCGCAGCGTGGAGTCCCCCGCTGCGCCGGGCCCACTCGCGCTGCCCGGTGGCCTCGATCGCGGCGACCGATACCATCACCGGAGCTCGGCCAGCCCCTACGCTATGGCTGAAGACTTGAGGGGGAGGCAGATCAGACATGGCGGGACCCACCGCAGCAAAGATGACGGCCCCGGACGGGGTGGTGGTCGGCGCGGGCGTGCTGGGGTACATCTCCAGCTTCCTGCCCTGGTACACGGTCAGCTTCTCAGTCTTGAGCACACCGGGCTTTATGGACAGGGACGCCTGGCACGCGGGCTTCGGCGCATACTTGTCCGTGCTGCTCCTGCTGGTGGCCAGCACGGTGGTGCTCGTGAGCACGTTGGGCGGGCTGGGGCGGAGCACGGCCACATCGCTGATCACGCTCGGGATATCGGTGCTGGCCCTCGTCACCCTCGTGCTGCGCTGGGTGACGTTCCCGGACGCCAGTGGGGGGCTGGGCAGGCTCGGTGGCTTCTTCGATCTGAGTAGCGCCTTCGCGGTGTCCAGCGGTGCCGGGGTTGGCCTTTATCTGGGGCTGAGCGCGGCCATCGCGGCGGTGGTGGCGTCGTTGTTGTTGTTGTTCACCTTCCGCGCCGCAGGTCGCGACGTCGCGCGCTGACTATCCGCGTGACCCCCAAGGGGTGGGCGGCGAGAGCTGCTGGGCACTCTCAGTGTTTTCTCATCTCACGCGCGGATCCTGGCGGGGCTAGATGAACCCTAAGGGGGCCCGATGAACGGGGTCTGTAAAGGAGGTTACGGGAGTGGGTGCGCTGCTCTGGCTCGTCGGACTTGCGCTGCTGCTGTTCGAGCTGCTATTGCTCGTCAGAATCGTGGTCGATCTGCTCGGTGTCCTCATCAGACCCCGCTACGATGAGGGGCTTGGGCCGGTACGCCGGGTGGTCTACCGCCTCACCGAGCCAGTGCTCGCCCCGGTGCGCCGGGTCGTCCGACCGGTCTGGATGGGTGGAGTGTCCTTCGACCTCGCCCTCACGCTGGTCTTCCTGGGAGTCGCCGTGCTCCGTCAGCTGGTCATCGCGGCCTGAGGTCACGTTTCCTTTTTTGTCAGTCCCTCACCGTAGTGTTCCCGGCATGCCCCGACTCCTTGGTGCCACCGGCGCCCTCTTGCTGATGGCAGGCGTCCTTGCGTGCGCTCCGACGACGACCCGTGATGATCCGTCACACAAGATCGACCATATCGTGGTCCTCTACCAGGAGAACCACAGCTTCGACAACCTCTACGGCGGGTGGGGCGAGGTCGGTGGCCAGCACGTCAACGGGCTCTCCGACGCCACTCCGGCCAGGACCACCCAGCTCGCCCAGGACGGCAGCCCGTTGGAGTGTTTTTACCAGGATGATGTGAACCTCACCTCGCCGTCCCCGCTGCCCACCACCTGCACTGACTCCGCTCACCCGGCGCGCCACGGCGTCCCCGCCACGCCGCAACCAGTACACAGCGCCTTCGCCAACAAGCCTTGGCGGATCGATGATGTGATCGCGGCCACGGCCACCACCTGCGCCACCTCCGGCGTCCCCGACGACGATGTCCGTACGGGCACTGGAGCGCCCGGTGGCTGCACCCATGACCTGGTCCACCGCTTCTACCAGGAGCAGTACCAGATCGACGGTGGCAAGCAGGATCACTACGTCACCGGCAGCGACGCAGCTGGTCTGACCATGGGTCATTACGACACCACCCGGCTACCGATCTACACCTATCTGCACAGCGGGGACGCTCCGACCTATGTGATCGCCGATAGTTTCTTCCAGGGCGCCTTCGGTGGCTCATTCCTCAACCATCAGGTCCTCATCGCCGCCCAGGCCCCGGTCTTTCCCGGCGCTGACCGCAGTGGACGGACCACCGGCTGCGCCAGCGGCACAGCCGACTGCGACCTGCATTCCGCGGTGGACGCAGGCGGCATGCCGACCAGCTACCCCTACTACACCCCACCAGCTGGCACCGTGAAGGACCAGCAGCTCACCGAGGCCGCCGACTCCTCAGGTCACTGCGCCTCGAGCTTCCCCGAAGCGGTCGCCGCCCCGGCGGGCACGCTCTGCGGTGACTACGCGGTCAACACCATCCAGCCCTTCACCCAGCCCTATGCCCCGGACACTCCGGTGGGTGCACGACTGCCACTACTGCACAGCCCCAACATCGGCGATGAGCTCTCAGCCCACGGCGTGTCCTGGGCCTGGTACTCCGGCGGCTGGGACAACGCCGCGGGCAACAACGGACACGACGCCACCCACCCGCTCGGCGCGGGCTGGACCGCCGGCCCGACGGGCACCACCGCCGGCACCTGCCCGGCTACAGCGGTGAAGAACGCGGTGTTCCCGTACTGCCCGGACCGGCTGTTCCAGTTCCACCACCAGCCGCTGAGCTACTTCGCCAACTTCGCCGACGACACCCCGAGCCGAGTCCAGCACCTCAAGGACGAGCAGCAGTTCGTGCAGGACATAGCCCGGCCTGGCGGCCTTCCGGCGGTCAGCTTCGTCAAACCGATCGGCGCCGAAAACGAGCACCCCGGTTACGCCAGCGAGCCCAACGGCAACTCGCGTCTGGTCGAGCTGATCAAGGCTATTGAGCACGGGCCGGACGCCCCGCGCACGATGGTCATCGTCACGTACGACGAATTCGGCGGGCAGTGGGACCATGTCTCGCCGCCCGGCACACCGGACAATCCCGGCCCGCACGACGCCTTCGGCCCGGGCACCCGGATCCCGGCACTGATCATCTGGCCGGGTCTGCGGTCCGGAGTGGACCACACTCAGCACGACACAACGTCGATCCTGGCCACCATTGAGCACCGGTTCGGCCTGCCCCCGCTGCGCGGCCCCGACGGCCAGCCCACTCGGGACGCTTACGTCGCCGACCTGTTCACCGCGCTGCGCTGACACCGCCGCGCTAGCGGGAGAGCGCTCGCCGAGTGTCGCGATCAGCTCTCGGCGCCGCTGCCGTAAGGGCGGGTGAGGAGCTCCAAGATGTGGCCGTCGGGATCGTCAAAGTACACCCCGCGACCACCGTCTCTCGTGTTGATCTCGCCGGGTTCCTGGTGTTGAGGGTCAGCCCAATACTGCAGGCCCAGCGCCCGGACCCGGCCGAAGATCGTGTCGAATTCGGCTTCGCTGACGAGGAACGCATAATGCTGCTGCAGTCGGATGTCGTCCGAGGTATCCACGAAATCCAGGCTCACCCCGTTACTCAGAGTTACCACCAGGAACGGGCCGAACGTGGTCGGCGCGGGCAGCCCCAACAGACTAGTCAGGAACATCGCGGAGGCCTGCTTGTCGCGAACCGGGACGATGGTGTGGTTGAGCTCAACGGCCATGACAACATCCTCTCAACGTCCCGGCGGACAGTGACGGTCACATGTCGACCCCGACCGCCCACGTTACCTGCAGCTCCCTCCCAGCACACCATCTGATTTGTATACGCCACTCGGCATACCTGGGCGCTACTCGTACAGGGCCGGGTTCGGTGGCTGAACTGTTCTTAGCTGTGTTTTTCTGCCTGCTGCTGGTCGGCGTCTTCATGGCTGTAGGGATCGTCGGAGCCGGCAAGCGGTTTAGTCGCGGCCATCTCTGAGGTACTAACGTCTTGAGCCAAATCGCCTAGTGACCCCGTATCCCGCTGCGCTGTTGTTGGCGTTGGTTCAGAAGAAACAGGCTCGCCAGCAGGACGGGTTCCGGGGACGTCGTCAATACCAGCGCCTCCGTAACCACCTTCTTTGATGTTCTCGCGTTCATTGGTGGGGTATTGGTCTCCGGTGGGGACTCCCGGATCTCCAGGCTCTCCCAGTCTCTCGGTGTCATAGGCGACACCTGGCTGCCCAGCTGCCCCGGAACTGATATCCCGCGTCACATGCGTCTCTGGCGTCTCTTCCATGTCATAGCTCCTTCCAACATGACGCTGACACCACCACCTACCCCTCATGGCCGAACGATAAACCGAGCAGCAGAGAGGGGACTGAGCGCCTGCGCAACTGGACTTTTGCAGGTGTGCCTTAGCTGTCGCTGCTTCGGCTTACCGCACCAACGATGCTCTCCGCAGGACAGACCAGTCACGATTGCCGAGGAACTCACCAGGGACAGGGAATGGTCGCGCCAGGGCACCTGCCCCGGTGATCGCCACGGCTGCGTCGACCGTCAGGACGCCGCCGACCTGGATGCATGGTCACAAAGCAGCAGATGTGCTGGTCCCCCGCGGTGCCCACGAGCGTGGCATATCTGACGTTGCGGCCCGGAAGCTGCGCAACGACAGGCAGGCCTGCTGCGCCGCGTCCAAGCCGGCGAAGAGCTCATGGTGACCGTCAACGGAAAGCCGGTCGCCCAGCTCGTGCCGCTGCAGCAGACTCGCCGCCGCTGGCTTCCCGCAAGGAAGAAAGGCTGCCGGCCGCCTCCGCAGCGGCGCATAACCTGCCCGTAATCACGCAGGACAACGACTTCGATCTCCTGGAGGGCGTGACCGGGCTGGCCATCGTCCGGGTGTGACAGCGGTCGCGGCTAGGAATACGGGGCGCCGCAGCGGCGTCGCACCGGGCGCTGAACAATCACCCGGTGTGCGCTCTCGCTGGATCACCGGGACCATCCTGGCTGCTGCCCTACTCGCGGGGTGCACCTCGCCTCGCCCGACTGCGACGGCACCGACGCCGGAGCTGCCAGCGGCGGCCGAACCGGCTCCCGCTCCCGTGCTGAGGGCGCCGCCGGCCGGGCGGACGGTGCCGGTGGGCGCCGCTGCGGAGGGTGTCGTCGTCGACCCGCAGACGCACATCGTGGCCGTCGGGGTGCGCAACCCGTTCGCGCTGACCCTGCTGGATGCCACCACAGGCGCGGTCCTGCGCACGGTAGGGCTGCCCGGCGGGCTGCGGCACCTGCAGCTGGCCGCGCCCGGCGGCCCGGTGCTGGTCCCGGACGAGGGGGCGAACCGGCTGCTGCGGGTGGCGCTGCCCGGTGGCGAGATCACCTCCCAAGTGGTCACCGGCGTGGTCCCGCACGATGCCACCGAGGCCGCGGACGGCACCGTCTTTGTGTCCAACGAGCTCGGGCACAGCGTGGTCGCACTCCGCGGCGATCAGATCGTGCACACCTTCACCGATGTCGTCCAGCCGGCCGGGCTGGCGGCCGCCGGGGACCTCGTCGGCCTGGTCGACGTCCGGAAGAACACCCTCACGGTCTACGACGCGCACCGGCTCCAGCAGGTGGCGCAGCTGCCTGCAGGAACCGGACCCACCCACGTGATCGCCGATAAGCACGGGCAGCTGGCGGTCATCGACACCCGCGGCGGGGCCGTGCTGCGCTATGCGCTGCAGCCCAGTGTCCACCAGATCGGGAAGGTCACCCTCCCCGGCACGCCGTACGGGGTCGCCTACGATCCGGTCCGCGACCGGCTGTGGGTCACGCTGACCGCACTCAACGAGGTGATCGGGCTCAACCTCAGCGCCGGGGCGCCCGTCCTCGCTACCCCGCTGCCCACGGTCCGCCAACCGAACACCGTCGCCGTGGACAGCAGCACCGGTCGGGTGTACGTAACCGGGACCGCCGAGGGAGAACTGGAGATCATCGAGGGAGTGCCGTAGCGTGCACGGGTGCGAATTCTGATCACCGGCGGCGCGGGTTTCATTGGCTCGCACGTCGCCGACCTCCTCGCCACCGACGGGCACTCGGTGCTACTGCTCGATGCGTTCCTGCCCCAGGCCCACGGCTGGGGCGCACCGCCGGAATGGGTGGCCGGACATGAGCTGGTCCGGGGCGATGTCCGGGACGCCGAGATGCTGGGTCGCCTACTGGCCGGCCTGGACGCGGTGTGCCACCAGGCCGCGATGGTCGGGCACGGGCTGGATCCCTCCGACGCGCCGGCCTACACCGCAAACAATGACCTCGGGACCGCAGTCCTGCTGGCGGCAATGCACAAAGCGGGGGTGCACCGGCTGGTGCTGGCCAGCTCCATGGTGGTCTATGGCGAGGGCCGCTACGCCTGCCCGAATCATGGCGTCGTCCCCGCTGCACCACGACGGGCCGAGGACATCGCAGCCGGGCGCTATGAGGTGGCGTGCCCGCACTGTAATGTCGATCTTGATCCGCTGCTGGTGGGCGAAGACGCCCCGTTGGACCCGCGCAGCACCTACGCCGCCACCAAGCTGTGCCAGGAACATCTCGCCGCAGCGTGGGCCCGGCAGACCGGTGGGGGGGTGTGGGCGCTGCGCTACCACAACGTCTACGGCTCCCGGATGCCCCGGGACACCCCCTACGCCGGGGTAGCGTCGATCTTCCGGTCGGCGCTGGCGGCTGGGATGCCGCCGCAGGTCATGGAGGACGGGCGGCAGCGCCGGGACTTCGTACACGTCTCCGACGTCGCCCGGGCGAACGCGCTGGCCCTGAGCGCGCCACCGCCGTTCGGGCGGTGCGAGCCGGTCAACATCTGCTCCGGGCAGCCGCACACCGTCGGCGAACTGGCCACCGCGCTGGCTGCGGCGATGGGCGGGCCCGCTCCGCAGGTCATCGGCGGTGCCCGGCCGGGCGATGTGCGGCATGTGACGGCCGATCCCACCCGGGCCGCCGAGACACTCGGTTACCGGGCGCGGGTGTCCTTCGCTGAGGGCGTCACCCGGTTCGCCACCGACCCGCTGCGGGAGCCGGTCACCACGTGGTGAGCAGGAGGTGGTTGACGGCCAGCGCGAGCACCGCCTGGGCGGCCAGCCACCAGCGGGCTCCCCGCGCCGGGAGCAGCCCGGTAGCGGCGAGGAGCCAGACCGCGAAGGGCAGCCAGATCCGCTCCACCTCAGCTTTGCTCAACCCGGAAAGGTCGGCGACCAGCACCCCCAGCGCCGCCGCTGCGCACAGCACCCGTTGGGGGCTCTTCAAGGACCGCCAACCCCGGTTCGGGAGGTCTGCAACGGCGGCCATCCGTTCCGGGGTGAACACCCGCCGCAGCCCGGCCACCCCGGCCGGACCGAGCACCACCGCCAGGCACGCCAAGTCAGCCCACACCCAGTAGCCATACGGGCGCTCCAGGCCGTACTCGCCTGGCTGGTAGTACCGGATCGTGACCTGCCGGTATCCCTGCAGCCACCAGAAGCCCGCCGCGGCGAAGGCGGCCACCACGGCCGCCACCCCGACGCCGGCCACCAGCAGCGGGGCGAGGCGGCGGGCGGTGATCGCGACGGTCACCGGGAGCAGCCCGGCCAGCACCAGCCCGTAGGACAGAAACAGGGTCGCGCCGAGCAGCAACCCGCCGCTCCCCGACGCGGCGAGGGCCACAGCGTCGAGCCGGGGCCGGGCAGCGCCCAGCGCCAGCAGCGCGACCCCCCAGGCCAGCACCCCGGCGAACAAGCCGTCCGCGGACACCCCGATCCAGATCGCGCCGGGGAACAGCACCCCGAAAGGCAGCGCGGCCCGGGCGGTGGCCTCGGTACCCAGGGCCCGCAGCGTCACCGCCACCGCAATCCCGGCGCTGGACCCCACGAGCACGCATAGCAGCGCCGCGGGCGCCCCGCCAGGCAACCCGATCCGGTCCAGGCCGACGAAGACCAGCAGCGCCCCGGGAGGATGACCGGCGACGTGCGTGGCCCAGGACTCAGGCCGCCCTCCAAGGATCCGGTCCGCGAAGGTCCGCACCATCGCGCCGACGTCGCCGACCCTGCCGACGTCGTGCAGGTACTCGGTGTTGGTGGTCAACCGTCCGGCCACCCCACGCTGCCACCCGTCGATCAAGGCCAGGCTCATTGTCCAGGCGAGCGCGGTCGCCGCGGAGACGGCGAGCAACGGCCGCCAGGGCAGCCGGGCGGCCAGCTCGGGTCCGCGCAGGATGACGAGCAGCGCGAGCAGCACCGCGGGGACGGTGCCTGGGCCGGTATGGGGCAGCCACTGCGCACCCAGCGGCGGGGCGTCGACGTGCAGCGGCACCCCTCGGTGAAGCAACCAGGCGCCGAGGGCCGCCGCCACCGCAACAAGCACCCCAGCACAGCCGGCGGCCACGAGGTCCGCGCGATCCACCCCCGTCAGCGCGGTCCGCCGCGACAACACCTCCCTTCGGCTCCGAATGAGCATTGAGCACCCCCTTCGAACTCCCGTTCGGTTTCGGACCGCGGCGGTAGGATACTCGGGACGCACGACACCAGCGAGCGACGCTGAGCCGGTGCACACTGGCGCCATGGCCCATTTCCGACGCAGACGGTATGACCCTCGCTACGACTATCCCTACCAGCCCCGGCCAGTAGGCGGATCATGTCTTCGAGACGCGTGCCTACTCGAAGGTGGATGCTGTCTCGGGGAAGCCCTCAGCGGTAACTGCCTTGTCTTGACGTTGCTGACCTGGCCACAACTGATCGCGGCGCTGCTGGCTGAGGCCCGAACTCTGCGGCGCAGGGATGCCACGGCAGGCTCGAGACTCACCGCACTGCTGATTGCCGGTATCCGCACCTACCAACGCGAGATCAGCCCGCGTCGGGCGCCGTGCTGTCATTTCACGCCTACCTGCTCGGAGTACGCCGCCCAGGCGCTGCAGACCCACGGCGCCCGGCGCGGCAGCTGGCTTGCCCTCAAACGGCTAGGCCGCTGTCGCCCCCGGACGCCCCTCACCGACGACCCGGTGCCTCCACTCCCACGTTGCCTTCTCTGATCTGACGGCTGAGTTGGCGGGGCTTCGGTGACAAAGCGTCCACAGCTGAGATGCCATCAGGAAAGCGCGACATCGGCCATCCAGCCAGAGGTGCTCATAGGCGACTCACGATAGTGCAGCGGCCTCGTTGACCAGCTCGCCAGGGTCTCGCCGCCAGGAATCCACGGTGGCGACCATGTGGGCAAGCACGGCCTCTCCCTCGGCGGGCATCCGATCTGGGCCGCTCAAGCAGTCAATCGCCAGTTGGCTGAGCGCCACATGCTCGGTAGCCCCGAAGCCGCGCCGGTCCAGCAGTATCCCGCTGTTGCTCGACTGCAGAAGGATGACGTTTCCTAGGCCGCGGGCAGCACGCATCAGCGAAAGTTCATCGGCCACGGCATCGACCATGTCCGGACCCGGATCGACATAGATCATCAGCGGACCACCGACCGCAACGGGTGTCACCTCACGTGCTGCGTAGGAGCCCGTGACCACGGCGGTATTCTCGGTGCCCCGAGCAATCAAGCTGCGGTAGAGGGCATCGGGACCTGTGCGCGCCACCATCGGCACTGCGTGGTTGGAGCGGAGAAGATCATAATTCTCCGCTCGAGCACGCAGCAGAGCAGGCCAGTCGACCTCAACGATGTAGGGACCTTCCCTGGTGATAAGAGCCTCATCGTCGAGGGTCTGGAAGATCCGCGAGACGTATCCGGGACTGACCCGCCCGAGCGCAGCAAGGTCTTTCTGTCGGTATGGTGGGGCAAAGTCGGTGAGCAGCCGCACGATCACGCCCGCTCCAGCACCCGAGAGCCCTCGGCTGCGGCGGTGCGGCGTCGGATCAGGGTTCTGTTGGGCACCTTCGGTCTTGATCAGCACACCTGTCGGCAGGCGGAGATCAACGTTGCCGGTGAAGTCGAGGTAACCCACTTTGCGACTCGCCAGGATATCCCTCGTCCTCGGACTGAGCCAGGGTGCGACGAGAAGAACCGTGGCCTGGCTGTAGAGCTGACGCAGGAGCCGGACTTGCGGCAAGAGGACCTGTCGAGCCGCTGCTGGCGTCAACGACGCCTTTGCCTCAACAACAACCTGGGCGTAGGGCGCAGAAGGTGTGAGTGCTCGGATCGTGTAAACAGAATCTGCGGCGAGGGCGTCCTGCTCGTCGTCCTCTCCCCCGCTCGCCTGGACGGGCGAAATGTCGAAGTCGGGTCCGAGCAGCTCAGCAAGTCGAGCTATGCCCGCTTCGAGGACGGCACGCTCATCGACTGCGAGGGCCACCATGGACCTAATCTTGACTGTCGTTTCCCTCCACAGCAAGTTGCCCGATGCGGGCAACTTGCTCATATGGGCAACGATGCCTGATTAGGCCACGCGTCACATGCGGGCACGTGCCCTCTGTGGTCAAGGTGTTAACGCACCCAAGGTGCAGGCTGGCTCCCCTGCGAGCCGGGAGGGTCGGGTCGGGCCCCGATCCGCGGCGTGCGATCGTCGCCGGAGCAGACCAGCAGTTCCCGCGCCCCAGGGGATGGATCTCGATACGATTGGGTTGTCCTCCGGTTCACTCGAAGACAAAGACACGAAGGAGAACTGCGATGACATTGCCTATGCGGCGGGGCCGTTACAGCCCTCGCCGGTGGGATCCGTTCGGCGGATTTCCCGGGTTCGATGATTTGTTCGACCAGATGAGCCGAATGCTGACCAGCGCGTTTCCGGATGTGGCTAGAATCAGCGTCAACTCATGGTCTCCCCCGGTGGACATCCAGGAGACTGACGAGGACTACGTGATCGAGGCGGACTTGCCCGGCGTGCGTCCGGACGACGTCACGATCGATTTGCAGGGCAAGGATCTGCGCATCGGCGGGGAGTACGGCACCGTAGAGAAGGGCGAGGGCGAGGCGCAGCAGACTCGCCGGAGGGGCCATTTCGATTACCGGCTGACCCTGCCTGGGGAGGTGAACAGCGAGGCCTGCACGGCCGATCTGGAGCATGGGGTGCTGCGCCTGCGGCTGCCGAAGGCATCCTCGGGTGTGCGTCAGCGCATCCCAGTACGAGCCGGCCGGCAGGATCAGCTCGAGTCGGAGCCAAAACAGCAGGCCGAGGGGGCAACTACGACGAAAACCGCGCAGGCCGACGGCGAAGACTGACAGGGCCGCTGCCGAAGAGCAGCGGCGCAACCTCTAGCTAGCCAGCGGCACGGTCGGTAACGGATCGATCGGTGCAGCTACGGTACGTCCGTGGCCGCGCCGATCAGTCCGCCGGGCCATGGTGCTCACGTGCCCCGCGCTGAGGCGTCACTCAGGGCGCATCCCTATACTCGCGCCCTGCCGAGAAAACGCCAGAGAGCGGGGGTCTGTGACTCAGGCTTGTTCGAGGGCTTCACCGAAGGCATGCAAAGTCTTGCTGCGGCGTTGCTCAGCGAGCAGGTGTCCGGCGGCGATGAGGACCGCGATAGGCCACTCGATGATTTCCAGCGCGGCCAAGGTGGCGACCCCGGCAAAGTAGACGAGCTGGTCTGGTGGCCCAAGGCTGATCGACCCGAGGCCGGGCAGGTTGATGTACAGGCAGGTCTGCTTGCTCACGTGTTCGGCGGCGCGTTGTCCGGCTACCGTGGTCTCGCTGGTTGATGATTTTTTGCTGTCTTGGGTGGCGCTCATCGGGGTGCCTTACCTCTTTCTTGTGGACGTCCTACCGGAAGCTGCTTAGTTGTGGTACCCGATGGGTATCCTGGAGTACCCGTTTGAGGAGAAGCACATGCCTAGTTCTTCGCGTTCGGAATCTGAGTACGACAGCAGCGGCGAGGCCACCGCTGCGCCAGCGGAGGTGGAGGGACGGCGGCGCGGCCCGGTCAACATGGGAGCCTTGGCAGGGTTCCGGGTCCCGCTGCCTGGAGTAGGGGACGTGAACCCCATGCGGTTGTTGTGGTGGGGTGGCTTGGCGGCGTTAGCGGCTGTCGAGGTCGTCGAGTGGCCGGTGGCGCTGGTGCTGGGCGCGGGCAGCTATGTCGCCGAGTATCTGGCCCGCGACGACGTACGTAAAGAGCTGGCCGCGCATCCGTAGCGGTGAGTAGGCCGGTGCCGTCGTGCGCCCGTTAAGCGGGGCGCTCCTGGGCTCGAGGCGCGTGGGGGGCGGCTCGGATGATCATCGCCAGGGAACCTTCGGCGGCACCGACGCTGGTGGAACTGGTGGTGGTGAAACTGGTGGTGGTGAAACTGGTGGTAAACCGGGTCGAGCGCGTCAGCGGAGATTGGCTACGCGACCAGCCGGCACCGTCAACCACCGTTCATGTCGAGGTCGCCAAGCCGTCCCCCAAACCTCTCCTGGCCGCCACCACCAGCTCCTACTCTGAGGCGGTGGAAGAACTATTCGTCAAAGTGATCGCCACTAGCCTCGCCTTTCTGCTCGAGCTGCTCGTGCTCCGGCTGATCCGCCGACTCCTGCCCGTGTAGTAGCAACAACCGGCAGACGGCCGGGCGTGGACTCTTCCATCCACCGCGCGAGGCTGCTATGCGCGGCTCTGGTGACCACGTTTCGACGACGATCTACCGGCGAGTACAGCGGCTCTCACCCTGCTTTACTGGCCGATGCAGTGCGCCCCCAAAGAGGGGTGACTTGACAGGATTGGTGGGGTGGGGTACACTGGGAGTGCAGCACCTCGTTCGGTGAGGCGTCTGTGCGGACATAGGCCACTGACCCTCCAGCGTCGAGAGACGCTCCGGGTCAGGACAGCTCTCCCCGGCCTAAGGGGTGACCCCAAGTGGCTTCCCGCCCAGGTGGATGGTGGGTGGGGTACGCCGGACAGTGCCAAAGCTCTGACGAGGGGGTGCCTGAGCCCGTTTTGGCCCGGTGGTGGGCGGTGGGTATCGCTGCTGCGCAGATGAATCAGAGGGTGGCCCTGCGGGGTGTGGCGGCAAGGAGGTGGTGCGGGATGAAACCTGGCGATAGTGGCTCTATGTCCTGTGCTGATTTTCTTGACGCACCCTTCGAGATTCACGGTTCGACTGATTAGCGGACTCACTCGGCGGGTGTCGTCGAGCTGATCCCTCGCCCTGGTTGGGGCGGTGGGGAGGTCTGCCATGTCGATCACTATCACGTTTCCCGCTGGTGACCACTGGGCAGGGCTTAGCCGGTTGGTGCCGGTTGTGCTGCCGCTGCTGGGTGCGGTGCTGGTGCCTCTGGTCGAAAACCTCGTCGAGGACCTCGTCCCGGGGCTGAGCCTGGCTCTGGCCGTCGTGAAGCTTGCCCGAGTGGAGATGGCGGCCTGATGCAGAGTCGCGTGCGATCGCGACCGGGCCCCCTGGCTGGAATTCGGGACGGGGGGCCGCGGTCGCACTGGATGGGAAGAGCGGGGCTTGGGCCAGTCGGAGCGGTCCTCGCGAGTGCTTCTCGAATGTGCGTCACAACTCCCCTGGCGCCTTCGATCACGAGCGCAGCCCGGACCCGTGAAGCGGCACGATTCTGAAAAATGATGTCCCCAGCATCCGCCAGCGTAGCCGCGCCTTCATCAATATCACCCGCTTGCACGTGGGCCACACTAAGATCCAATTTGGCCATCGCGACATTGATACTTCTATACGGGAAATAAGGAACATGCACCAATGTCGGGAACAAAAGAACTCAAACCAGCATGGCGCGCTCGCGCCGCCCACGTTTGCGCGACAACGGCGTAGTCAACGGACATAGCCGGTTGTCCGGATGATTCGGCAGCATGGCTCAAGTTCCCCAGCACCATGGGGCGAGTTCTGCATTCTGCGCGCCATGCGCCACAACGCGCGCTCGCTCGTAGTACCAACGCGTAACAGAGAGACCGCCAGCATTGAAGGAAACCCAGCCGGCGATTCGCAGAGAATTGCCGAGAACCGAGAACAGTGTGCAGCGCCGCAAACTAACCAATGCGGCTGTGCGACACGATCTACGTCTTCGTGATCGACTGTCGCCAACAACGCGAGGCGTCACGCGATTGGTTCGAAATCGAAACTGGGGAGCGGTTGCCTGGTAGAAGTGGAGCCGACGCGGGGACTCGAACCCCAAAACTACCGCTTACCAGGTGCCCCATCCGCGTTGACCATACCCACCACCAGCGACTTCACTGTCTATAGTAATCATTTGGGTAGCCAGCCAGGATGCGCGACAGCGACACCGTGCTCTTGAGCCACATCGAGTATCCGCTCGTCGTAGCTGACCATGACACCGAGCGCTGGCCCCAGGCGCAATGCGGCAGCCACATGGAGCGCGTCCAGGCTGCGTAGCTCCGCCGGGTCCAGCCGGGCCGCGTCGTCAGCAAGGGACGCGTCAAGAACGACTACTGACACCGCAGCGAGCAGATTGACCGCCCGGTGCGCCGCGTCCGGGTCGGTGCGGGCGACCGCACGCACGACCTCCGTACGAGCGAGGACACTAGACACCAACATCGGTTCGGGCTGCGAGCCGAGCCAAGCCTCAAGTTCCGCGCTCTCTGGCTCGTCGATCACGAGCTTTACCAACGCCGACGAGTCGCAGTAGATGATCATCTCGGGAGGTCACATCCGCTCGCCGCGCATCTCCTCAAGATGCTCACTGGGCGGCCGCGCACCGGCCGGAACGCTGACCCGCCTGGCGCCAGGCCGCCAGGTGCGTTCCGCGAGGCGGAGCTTGCCGGCAGCGATCAGCTCGGCGATCGTCGCCCGCGACTCGGGCAACGGGACGAGCATCGCGATAGGTCGACCCCGGTCGGTGATCTCTATCTGCTCACCTGCGCGTGCTCGGTCTAGGTAGGCGCTGAGCCGATCACGCAACTCACGGACGCCGACGCGCACTGTCATGCACCTAATGGTACATGTCTGTGGCGTCCTAGGTACCCAACAGTGGTCCTTTAGGGAGCCGACGCGGGGACTCGAACCCCGAACCTACCGCTTATGAGGCGCCTCATTCGCGTTGGCCATGGCTACTAGCAGCAACTTCACTGTCTATGGTGATCGTTCTGGTGGTGACTCTGGTCGGATCCGCTCGATCGACGCACAGCTCTTTGTGGACGCTCACCGCTGCGCTCCGCGGGTATGGTCGTCACGGAAGCTGCTGGTCATGACTGATCGAAGAAGTCCTCGTCGATGCGCTTGAGCACAAAGGTGCTTTCGTCCTGCACGCCGACGTTGTGCAAAATCATCAACTCGGCCAACCGGCGACCGTCGATGAGCACGATCCGGTTGGGGATGCGCTCGACATAGGAGCGCGCCTCCGCGCTGAACCGGCTCGTCGTGATGAACACACCCCGGTCAGCCTGCTGACCATGTAGAGCGCCGACAAACCCCTGTCTGGGCGGCCCACGGCTTGGTCAGCAGCGTAGCGCTTAGCTTGCACGTAAACCCGATCCAAGCCGAGAACGTCCTGCCGGACGACACCGTCAATCCCGCCGTCATCGGAACGGCCCCAATGCTCAGCCGCACCCGCCCGCCCCCCATAGCCCATAGCCGTGAGCAGGTCGAGCACAAGCTGCTCCAAGAAGACCGGCTTTTGATCGAGCACCCGCTGCAAGACATCGGTCGCCGGTGCCTCGTTGCTTTCCCGCACAGCCTCGGCGATCGCTTCGATTGGACTGTTGTGCCCGCCACCCTGGGAGCCGACGGCATCCGCTGCCTGCTCGCCGGAACCTGCCCGCGTCCGCATGCGGAACTCGCGATATTCCTCAAACCGGCTTAGCAGCTGCGTATCGACACGGTCAGATTTCGCGGCCAGCACCTCTTTGCCGCGGTCCGTGATCTGGACGTGTCCCCGGCGCGGCCGCGTGAGCAGGCCACCCTGCACCAGGTGCGTCAGGGCCCATTGCACTCGGCTATCGAACCTGCTGCCACCGCTAGACAGCCGCTCCGCGAGTTCCTCGTCAGTTGCCTCGAACAGCTTCGCACATACGTCACGGAGTTCATGCCACGCATGGACACCACCGCCTGACACCACTTCGAGAATCGGCAGCATAGTCTCCTGAAAATTGGGAATAGCCATCGTCATATCACCAATCCACGAGCCGATGTCACGTCACACTGACCTGTGCCCGATAGGCACTTCAACATGCCTTCCATATTCTGAGGCTTATGCAAAACTCTAATTATTCCCAGTCGGGGCTTAGTTAGGGGTCATTGGTTCCGAAAGCTGGCGACACGCCGCATGAAATAACAGGCAACGGCTTCTCCGACCGATAGAAAGGAGGTGACGAAACCACTCTCTCACGA